>JAGCPY010000010.1 GCA_017965425.1 Bacteroidaceae bacterium
GTTCTTGCGATGTCCATGCTACTCTCATTCATCATGACTAAGCACGAACAAGTATGAGGACATCCAATTCTATATAAGCTCCATAAACTTCTGCATGGCCTTGCGGATATACATGTCTCAGTTCCATAATCGATTTTATCAATGATAATCATCTAAATAATCCTTGGTGCAAATATACAAACTTTCCGTGAATTGTCGTAACTTTGCAGCGGAAAATAATAGAAATGAGACAATTATTAGCTATCACCGCCCTATTGCTGGGCTGCATCAGCATGTGGGCACAAACTAAGAACAACGAAATGAAGTACAACAAAATCCAAGTCGAAGATTGCCGCGTGTTTTATCGCGAGGCTGGTAATCCTGAGAAACCAACCATTCTATTACTGCACGGTTTCCCCAGCAGCAGTCACATATTTCGTGAACTGATGCCTGAGTTGGCAGACGAGTTCCACCTGATTGCACCCGACTTCCCCGCTTTTGGGCAAACGGAGTCACCCAGCCGTGAGGAGTTCACCTATTCCTTTGACCACCTGGCTCGTATCGTCGATAAGTTTACAGAGGCTATCGGACTGACGAAGTTTGCCATGTATGCCTTTGACTACGGTGCTCCCATCGGCTACCGTCTGGCCATGTGGCACCCTGAGCGCATTACCGCCATCATCTCCCAAAACGGCAATATGTACGAAGAAGGACTGGGCAAGAAGTGGGAAGCACGCAAGGAGTATTGGAAGAATCCTACAGACGAACTACGCCGGCAGTTCTCGTCGGCCTTCGCCCTTGGAACCATCATCGGGCAATACACCTCCGGCACGCCCGAAGGCTCAGTAGGTCCCGACGGTTATTCACTCGACTACTATTATGTCTGCCAGCCAGGCCGTGATGAGATGCAGAACGACCTCATTCTCGACTATCGTACCAACGTGGCCCTCTACCCTGATTTCCAAAAGTACCTCCGTACTTATCAGCCCCCATTACTGGCCGTCTGGGGAGAGAACGACCCGTCGTTCATCCCTGCAGGTGCCAAAGCTTTCAAGCGCGACGTACCAAATGCCGAGATACATTTCGTACCCAGCGGACATTTCGCACTTGAAAGCCACCATACGGAGATTGCCAAATTGATGATTGACTTTTTTCATCGCAAGACCATCGTTTCCACGTCCATCGCCGTCGGGACGGAAGCGGAAATATGAGTAATTAAAGAATCATTATTGATTATCGCAACATTCAGAATACACATCTGAATGTCGTGTCTTTGCAATTTGCGTTTCCATTTTTGGATATGAGATTCATTTTTGGAAATAAGAAAAGCGTGAAATGGGTCACAGAAGTGGACATAAATGGGGTAGTGACTTTTTGCGGCTATTTTGCGCCAATTTTGCGCCAATATTCTCTATTTTAACATAAAAACAGGGTGGTTTAAGTTAAAATTAAGTTAATTTCCCAGAATGGGGAATAATCGAGTAGGAGGTGAACACTAATCAGAGGTGTTCACCTCTTTTCGTGTTCACTTGTCCTCTCACACCACCGTACAAGCGGTTCCGCATACGGCGGTTCCTCAGCCTTTCGACAGCGTAGACGCGCTGTAGTAACAGCCTATCCAGCTATAGCCTGCCTTATGGAGTGACTCGTCACTGATTGCTTGGGTGAGTATCCAACTGCCAGCTATACGCCAATAACCTTTGCTCGTGTTGCCCCATTGGTAGGCGTGCCATCTGTCTATGCCGCATCGGATGAGGTTCTTCACTCTTGTAAGTGGTTTCTTCCACGACTTCCAAATACACATGCGAAGACGGCGCCGAAGCCATTGGTCTATCTCTCTGACCTTGCTGCCCATGTCGGCATAATCGAAGTACTCCGTCCACCCTTGCAGATAGTTCCGCAGGGCGGTCTTGCGCTGCTCGTAGCCCATGCCGTTACTCCGTGAAGTAAGCTGTTTTAGCTTGCAGCGCAACTTGGCCTCGCTCTTCTCATGCAGCCGCAGGCGGCATTTGCCTCTGCTCACATAGAAACCGTAGCCAAGGTATTTCAATTTGCCTATATAGGCGCACTCGGTCTTTTCGCGGTTGACCTTCAGCTTCAACTTGCCTTCTATGAACGTGGTGATGCTCTCCCTTACGCGCTCAGCTGCGCGACGGCTCTTGCAGAAGATAAGGCCGTCGTCGGCATAGCGCACAAAGGGATGGCCGCGCCGCTCAAGCTCCTTGTCGAGCTCGTTCAGCAGCACGTTGGCTAGCAGGGGACTCAGCGGGCCACCTTGCGGAGTACCTTCGCGGGTCGGCTCTACTTTCGTGCCAATCATCACACCCGCGTTGAGATAGCGGTGGATGAGCGAGATAACTGCATCGTCCTTTATCGTGCGCTGCAATATCTCTATCAGCTTGGCATGGTTCACCGTGTCGAAGAAACGTTCGAGGTCGATGCCAACCGCATGGCGGTAGCCATCGTTTACTATCTCCGTCACCCGTACCAATGCCTGCTTCGCTCCACGATTCGGGCGGAAGCCGTAGCTGCCGTCGCTGAACTGGCGTTCATAGATGGGGGTCAATACTTGGGCAATGGCCTGCTGTACCATCCTGTCCACTACCGTGGGGATGCCCAGCAGACGCTTCTTGCCGTTGTCCTTGGGTATCTCTACCCTGCGGACGGGATTTGGACGGTACGTCCTCTGACGGATGCTCTCTGCCAATGCGTCCTTGTGCGCCAGCAGATAGCTGAGCAAACGCTCGCAGTCCATTCTGTCTATCCCAGCCGCCCCCTTGTTGCGCATCACCTGACGGTAAGCAGCATCGAGGTTGGCGGGAGACAGAATCTGCTCCATCAGAGGGTATCGCGTAGGTTGCTCCGTAGTGAGACATCCGTCGACCACGCGCATGAAGGTCTGCACTCCCACAGTACCCTTGGCTTCCGGCCTACTCTGCTGCGGGCAGCTGTCACTCTCCGTTGACATTTTCTGCATTCTTTCCTTCATACGATAGTCTTTGTCGGTGTACACTTCGGCTGGGTTCAGTCCTTCTGCTCCGTGTGAGGCTTCCTGCTTTTTTTTCCCTTCATGCAGGCTCGTTTCCAAGCATACTATGACCTCGGCTGACTTCTCACGGCAAGCTTTACTCCGCAGCTTTGAGTTTTATTCGGTCGCCACCGCGTCCGTGAGACCTCCCCGATTAAGAGCATAGTCTTTCACACTTATACCTGCTTGATTTACGCCCCCCGTTCCGAATAGCTATCGGGCTTTGACTTCTTATGCAGCCTCACCCACGGGCAAACGCCTTGCTATCAAGTTTCTATACGTCAGGCCAGTGCTTTGCCTCCGACTTCCTTCAGACCCAATGTCACCATTGGCACCTTGTCTTTGGCTGTGCGCTTGCCGCTATTAGGCCGCGCTCGGGACTTGCACCCGTTAGACTATGCCCATGTCGGGCGAACA
>JAGCPY010000011.1 GCA_017965425.1 Bacteroidaceae bacterium
GTCCGCGAAATCGCAGAGTGCTTCAATATCGAGGATGAACAGATCCTTGATATGCTCGTGAACAGGTCGGACAAACTCTCTCATTTTATTGAAATCTATCAATTAAAACTGGCAAGTTAGGAACTTGCGAAACTTGAATAAACTATTTTTATGCATTTACTTATCTTTTCACCATTAGCCTCTTACGTCTGTTGCTGATGCTTGGTAACAAATATTCTGTGTGAGAGAATCTGAGAGAGAACATCTCATTTTAAAGTTCTTTCATCTTTTCACGTGCTGTCAGATTGTCGGTGAATTTCTGCACCATCTTATTGCTTTGCGTCTTCAAGACGGATGAGTAGAAGATTAGAATCATGATGGCTACGAGTGCAAACATACCCAGCCAAGTGGAGCCTGGAATCGCATAATCAACGAAGTAGCTGACAAAGACGGCAGTGATGATGATGCGCAGCACTCCGTAAGCTGAAATTCTGATGCGCCAGCGAACACCGCTTTCCCACAGTTTGTTGACTTCGGGAGAATCGGCACCTGAACGCAACATCTGCCAGAGGAACGGGGTGCAGAGAATGAGAGCTATGAAGGCTGTGAGAGAATGCACCCATTGCTCGGGCACAATTTCGGCAATGAGTGGCTGGCCGTAATATAACATGACGGACATGATAGCTATACACAGCACACTGTTGATCAGGATGGTTAAAACGTAACGCTTAAAACAACGATTCCAAATGAGCTTCAACTCATCGGGCGCCTTCTCCTCTTTCTCGTTTTCATAGCGCTCCAGTTTTTCTATCAACTTGGCAGGGAGGATACGTGCCACCACGTTGTAGGCAGGATTTGCCAAACGAATCATGTAGGGCGTGGTGAAAGTGGTGAAGACGGAAACGGCAACGACAATGGGATAGAGGAAGTCGCTGGTGACATGTAATGACGTGCCGAGCGTTGCCAGGATGAAGGCAAACTCTCCAATCTGTGTCAGGGAGAAGGAGCATTGCATAGAAGTCTTCAACGACTGGCCGGAAAGCAGGAAACCGCAAGTGCTCAGAACGGTCTGACCAAGCATGATGGCTGCGATGATACAGAGGATAGGCACGATGTACTCGATGATGAGGTTCAAATCGACCATCATGCCGACGGACACGAAGAAGATTGCACCAAAGAGGTTTTTGACAGGATTCACCAGATGTTCAATCTTCTCGGCCTCGACGGTCTCAGCAAGAATGCTGCCCATGACGAAGGCTCCGAAAGCAGCAGAAAAGCCAGCTGCGGAAGCTGCCACCACCATGCCGAAACAGAGGGCGAGGGCTATGATGAGCAGCGTCTCTTCATTCATCAGGGGCTTCAACTTTCTCAGCACGATGGGGATGAAGAAAAGCCCCACGGTAAACCAAAGCACGAGGTAGAGGCCTAACTGCGTGATGGAGAGAAGCATCTGTGTTCCCTCAAACTCCTTGCTTATGGCAAGAGTAGAGAGCATCACCATGAGCACGATGGCAAGTATGTCCTCGATGATGAGCACACTGAGCACGAGGCCTGCAAAGCGTTCATTACGCAGGCCCATGTCGTCGAAGGCCTTGAAAATAATGGTCGTTGACGACATCGCCAGCATTCCGCCCAGATAGATGCAGTCCATATTGCTCCATCCGAAGAGCGAACCCGTACAAGTGCCTACATACATCATGCAGAGGATGATGGACACGGCGGCGATAATGGGTGCGGCACCCATCTTCAGAATTTTCTTAAAAGAGAATTCAAGGCCGAGGGCGAAGAGCAGGAAGATGACACCTATTTCGCTCCACGTGTGAATGCCGTGCATATCTGTAACACTGGGCATATAGGACATGTTGGGTGAAGCAAGAAATCCAGCGACGATGTAGCCAAGCACGATAGGCTGTTTCAGGCTTTTGAAAAGAAGCGTCATGATGCCAGCGCAGATAAGAATGAGCGCAAGGTCGGCTATCAAAGGATCAAGTTGTGACATACATGTGATTACGATAAGTTAATGAGTCCACTTGAAGAAGTCTATTATGCTTTTGTCCGTTCAAGGCGTAGATATATCTTGTTGATTATCATCCGAAGCGACACCATAAGCGGGTGTTTATAGTCCTTTCAGGACTTTTTCAAATGGACTCAATTAAGGATTATTATTTTGTCTTGGATTCTTCATTCGCCATGCGTCGGCCCTCACTCGAATGTTCTTTGCCAGGCACTCGCTGTAGAGCCAAGGTTCGCAGCTGTGGATGTCGCCCACATTGAGGAAATTCTTGTAGGCAGGGTATTCCGCGCCGCTGTAGCCGCTGACCACGAGGACGTGGTACTCGGGCGACAGGGTGACGGTGATGGTGTCGTGGAGGGTGGCCGGCGTGGCGTCGGTGCGCCAGTTCACGGGGTTGATGCCCATGCATGTGGCGGCGATGACGGGCTGGATGTACTTCACGTCCTTCACCGTGTTGTAGCAGATGGTGACGCCCGTGTCGGTCTCTCCCTGTGCGGCCTTGATATGCTTGCAGTTCAGCGTGTCCTCCGGCGTCACTTTGTAACCCAGCACGTAGGCAGCTGCCAGCTGGCGGTAGGTCTCGTCGTCGATGTGTTTCAGCAGTTCCACCACAGCCAAGCCTCCTTGGCTGAAGCCGGCGAGGATGAGCGGTCGCGTCGTGTCGCGCTGTGCCTGAAAGAGGTCGAAGGCCGCGCATACGTCACGCATCGCCAGGCGCGTGCGGCTGCGGATGCTGTCCTCACTGTGCATCATGAAAGTCTCGATGGTCGCATGACGGTAGTAGGGGGCATGGAAGCGGTTCTTGCCCTTGCCATCGCCATTCTCACTGGATTCTGGGTGTTCATGCGACATATATGCCGCCACCTTGTTGATTTCCCTCGCCATGTGCTCACGGTGCCTGACGTTCCACACGTCGGCATAGTGGCAGACGCGTCCATCCTCCGTCGTCCAGTCCTCCTCCCACGTTGAGACCATGTAGAAGATGTCGGCGCCATCGCCTTCAGCGTCGGCGTTGGCAGTCACCCACATCGTCGCGTCGGAGTAGTCAGGAGCCTGAGGGATGAAGACAGCCTCTTCGTCCGCTCGCGTATTGACGACCTTCGTCTGAAACCAGACGAAGCCGAGCAAGCAGCAAATGATGAGGATGGCGGCAAGCATCCATAGTTTTCTTCTCCTGGTTTCTTTCATGGTTTGTGAATTGAGATTCTGGGCGCAAAGATACTAAAAATAATCAGAAGCCCTCTTTTCTCATCCCATTTTTTCCCTTCACGACGAATTATGCGCACTTCCCCGTAAGGGGCCAGCGGGTCAAGGAATGGCGGGTGAACCGACCAGCAAAAAAAATAGAGGGATACACTTTTGCAAATGTAACCCTCTTGATGTGAGTTGTTTAGCTTCGCGGTGCGTACGGGGCTCGAACCCGTGACCCCATGCGTGACAGGCATGTATTCTAACCAGACTGAACTAACGCACCGTGTGGAGCGGCAAACGAGACTCGAACTCGCGACCCCGACCTTGGCAAGGTCGTGCTCTACCAACTGAGCTATTGCCGCAGATGTGGGCGGAGATGGATTCGAACCACCGAAGGTAACAACCAGCAGATTTACAGTCTGCCCCATTTGGCCACTCTGGTATCCGCCCTTCCATCATTTCAAAGAAGTGACTCCTGCGGGATTCAAACCCACAACCTTCTGATCCGTAGTCAGATGCTCTATTCAGTTGAGCTAAGGAGCCATCCTGTGGGCGCTGACGGATTCGAACCGCCGACCCTCTGCTTGTAAGGCAGATGCTCTGAACCAGCTGAGCTAAGCGCCCTTCCGAGTCAGACCATGTCTGCAAGCACTCTTGCGAGGTTTCTTTCTCGAAAGCGGGTGCAAAGGTAGTGTGTTTTCAGGAAACAGCCAAATGTTTTTCCAACTTTTTTTGCAGAGTGGGCAAAAAAATGTACTTTTGCACCCGCTTTTCTAATGAAGACTCACATTCGACGCATTTATAACAACTATTTCATGACAAGAAATCTTCTTTTGATGGCAAGCTTGCTCGTGAGCATTTCCACGATGGCACAGCTCAACGTCCAACTACATTACGACCTGGGACACGACCTCTACGGTTCTCAACTTTCCAACAGGCCACGTCTGACCGCAACCGTCGAGAATTTCACGCCCGACAAGTGGGGAAGCACCTTTTTCTTCATTGATGCCGACTTTGGGGACAACATGGTACAGAGTGCCTATGGTGAGATCTCTCGTGAGTTTCGCTTCTGGGAAGCACCTTTTGCGGCACACATCGAACTCGACGGCGGACTGAACGGCAAGAGCGGCAGCTTCGACAATGCCTACCTCATCGGACCTGCCTGGAACTGGCACAACAAGGATTTCAGCCGCACGTTCTCGGTGCAGCTGATGTACAAATACCTGTCTCACCGCGAACGTCATGGCGGCACCAACCACAGTGCTCAGTTGACGGGAGTCTGGGGCTTGCAACTGGCCAAAGGGCTGCTGACATTCTCAGGTTTTTGCGACCTTTGGTATGACAAGGGTGTCAACGGCCATCTCATCCTCCTCAGCGAGCCGCAGTTCTGGGTGAACCTCTGGAAGTTGCCGCGCATCAACGACAACGCCAAATGGAGCGTCGGCACAGAATGGGAAATCTCGAACAACTTCGTTTGGCCTACCGACGGCCTGAACAACCGCTTTTATTTCATACCGACCATTGCGATGAAATGGACATTCGGGAATTGACGTGACTGCCACAAGGGACTGACATTCAAGGTGAAAGGTGTACATGTTCAGAGTTTTACGTGTACACCTTCCAACTATTGTTATCTATTGTTATCTGTCTCACACCTCCAACATATCGTTTTTCCGTTCAAATCCCTCAAACCCTCACTTTTTTCGATATTCGTCTGAAATCAAGATGCTTACAGGTGAGAAACAGATGAGGAATAGATGAGGGATTGGAGCGAAAAAGCATGAGTAGCATCGAAAAGACGTGAGGCCGGGTCAAGTTTCGGTCTCGTCGAGCTTGGCCATGAGCCCGAGCATCTGGTCGCGCAGCTGTGCGGCTGTGATGAAGTCCAATTTCTTGGCTGCCTCCTGCATCTGTCGGCGCAGCTTTTCCACGGCCTTGCGCATCTGGTCGCGCGTCATGTATTCGGCCTCCATCTCAGCAACCATGAGCGCTGGACGCTCAGGCTCTATGTATGCACGGCGGTCGCGCGTTGCCGTCTGTTCTTGTTTCACCGCAATGAGGTCGGCCATCGTCCGTCCCTTGCGTATTTGCGTAGGCGTGATTCCATGTTTCTCATTATAGGCCAGTTGTTTCTCTCGCCGGCGGTTGGTTTCGTCAATGGTCTGCTGCATGGAACCTGTGATGTTGTCGGCATACATGATGGCCTTTCCGTGGATATTGCGGGCAGCACGTCCGACCGTCTGCGTGAGTGAGCGGTGGCTGCGCAGGAAGCCTTCCTTGTCGGCATCGAGGATCGCCACAAGCGACACTTCGGGCAGGTCCAGCCCTTCGCGCAGGAGGTTCACACCGACCAACGCGTCAAACTCGCCCGAGCGCAACGAATCCATAATTTGTACGCGCGCAAGCGTATCCACGTCGCTGTGGATATAACTGGCCTTGATGCCGTTGTTCAGCAGATACTCCGTCAATTCCTCCGCCATGCGCTTGGTGAGCGTGGTCACGAGGGTGCGTTCGTCCTGTTCGATGCGCTGCTGTATCTCTTCCATGAGGTCATCGACCTGATTCATCGACGGACGCACCTCGATAACCGGGTCAAGAAGCCCCGTGGGGCGGATGACCTGTTCGACAATGACGCCCTCGCTCTGCGCCAGCTCGTAGTCGGCTGGCGTGGCAGAGACGTAGATGACCTGATGTGTCAGCTTCTGAAACTCCTCGAAGGTCAATGGCCTGTTGTCCATCGCCGCTGGAAGCCGAAAGCCATACTCAACGAGGTTGACCTTGCGGGCTCGGTCGCCTCCATACATGGCCGAGATCTGCGGCACGGAAACGTGGCTCTCATCAATCACCATCAGATAGTCTTCGGGAAAGAAGTCCAACAGGCAATAGGGCCTTGTGCCTGCAGGGCGTCCGTCGAAGTAGCGGCTGTAATTCTCGATGCCCGAACAATGTCCGAGCTCACGGATCATCTCCATGTCATACGTTACGCGTTCGTAGAGGCGCTTGGACTCCAGCGGCTTCCCTATTTCATCAAAATACTTGACACGTTCGGCCAGGTCGTCCTCGATCTGCCGAATGGCGGCAAGCGTCTGTTCCTTGGTGGTCATGAAGAGGTTGGCAGGATAGATTTTATAATCCATGAACTCCCCAAGCCTTGTGCCGGAAACAGGATCCACTTCTTCGAGCGCGTCGATTTCATCGTCCCAAAACGTGATACGCAACAGGTTGTCGGAGTAGGCCAGGAACACGTCCACGGTATCACCCTTGACACGATACTCCCCACGTCCGAGGCTGACATCGTTTCTCGTATAAAGCGAATCGTTCAACCGGCGCAATAACACATTACGGTCCATCTTCTTACCCCTCACCACATCTATTACATTTTCATAGAAGGCAGCAGGGTTCCCCATGCCATAGATGCAGGAAACCGAAGACACCACCACCACATCCTTACGTCCCGACAACAAGGCAGACGTCGCAGCCAAACGCAGTTTGTCGATTTCGTCATTGATGGCCAGGTCTTTCTCGATATAAGTGTCCGTCGAAGGGATATAGGCTTCGGGTTGATAGTAATCATAATAGGACACATAATACTCCACGGCATTGTTAGGAAAGAAGCTCTTCATCTCGCCATAGAGCTGTGCTGCAAGGGTCTTGTTATGGCTGAGGACGAGTGTCGGTTTATTGACATTTTTAATGACATTCGCAATCGTGAACGTCTTGCCCGAGCCCGTCACGCCAAGAAGTGTCTGTGCGGGCATTCCGTCAAGAATACCTTGAGTGAGCTGCTCAATAGCTTCGGGCTGGTCGCCCGTTGGCTCGTATTGGGAAATAAGCTGAAAGTCCAAGGAAGATGATTTTAGGGTTGGAATCGCAAAGGTAGTTCAAAACACGTGTATGGCCAAACATTCCTGCATATTTCTGTAAAAAAACGCATCATTTCGCACCTGCGCGCACATTTTTCTTTAAAATACGTTGTAAGGTTTGGCAGTTTCAGCAGAAAGACGTAATTTTGCGGCCACTTATGAGCACACGCATCTTGAAAACAAGAATCCCGTTTCTGTTGTTGGTCATGTCCATGGCCTTGAGCAGCTGCCAAGAGTACAACGCGGCCCTTAAATACGGCGATACGGAATATAAATATGAAGTGGCCAAAGCATGTTATGCCCGTGGACAGTATTCCCATGCACAAGACATGTTCAGCAACTTGCTCGTGGCAACAAAAGGTTCAGGCTATGGCGAAGAATGCCTTTATCTGATGGCCATGAGTGCCTACAAATACCGTGACTGGGAAACAGCCGCTGCGACCTTTAGGAAATACTACCAAAGCTATCCACAAGGACTTTATACCGAGGAGGCTCACTATTATTGTGGCCGCTCTCTCTTCAACAGCGTACCCGACCCAAGACTCGACCAGACAATGACCAGCCTCTCGGTGGCTGAGTTGCAAAGCTTCCTGGATGCCTACCCCGATACGCATCTGAAGGCACAGACACAGGACATGATCTTGCAGCTTCAGGATCAGCTGGTCAAGAAAGAACTACTTGCAGCACAGCTCTACTACGACCTCGGTAGCTATATGCTCAACTGCAACTTTGGCGGCTCCAACTATGAAGCTTGCATCGTCACGTCGGAGAATGCACTCCGCGACTTTCCTTACGCCTCTGCCGAACGACGTGAACAGTTCAGGCTGCTGGTGCTGCGGTCCCGTTACCACCTGGCACGGCAAAGCATTGAGGAAAAACGCCTCGAACGCTTCCGCCAGACACTCGACGACTACGACTTCTTCTACAACGAGTTTCCCGAAAGTACTTTTCTGCGTGAAGCACAAGGTTATCGCGAAAAGAGCCAACGTGCCCTCAAAGGACAAGTTATTGAAGGCGACTGAACGCAGACCGTCATCCTCGTTTGACAACAAAAAAACATCATATAAACAAATGGATTACAAAAAGACAAACGCCCCCATCAACACCGTCACCCAGAACATCCTCGACCTTTGTGAGGAGACGGGCAACATCTATGAAAGCGTGGCCATCATCGCCAAGCGCGCCAACCAAATCAGCGTGGACCTGAAAGCCGAACTTTCCAAGAAGCTGCAAGAGTTCGCTTCGACGAGCGACAACTTGGACGAAGTGTTCGAGAACCGCGAACAAATCGAAATCAGCCGCTTCTATGAGAAGCTGCCCAAACCCAGCCTCATCGCCACCCAGGAATTCCGCGACGGCAAAATCTATTATCGCAATCCTTCCAAGGAGCAGATGGAGGACGAGGACTTCTAAGCATCATGATCCAACGCATCCAATCTGTCTATCTGGTCGTTGCCGCCCTTTTGTGCATCGCTTGCCTGTGCTTGCCCATCGGCCAGTTTACGGACGCCTCGGGCGACACCATTTCTACGTTGTACAACCTTTGGGTTCACATTCCCTATGCAGGCCCTGTCGGTTCCACCATTACCACGGCACCCGTTGATGGTGAACCTGTCTTGGCAGAAGTGGCAGCCGGCCAACACCTGTTCACGCCGTGGGCATTGTTTGCCCTGCTAGTCATCATTGCAACAGGATTGCTGTTCAGCATCTTCCTCTATCGCACACGCCTTGTGCAGAGCCGATTGGCCATGCTCTGCTGCATTCTGCTCATCGGATGGTACGCAGCCTACGTGGCTTTCTCCTTCATGTTGGAAGCACGTTTCAATGCCGACTTCTCTCCCACCCCTTGGGCAGCTTTTCCCGCCATCGCCTGCATCTTCTCCTATCTGGCCTTCAGAGCCATCGTCAAAGACGAAGCCTTAGTGCGTTCACTCGACCGACTGCGCTAAGACGATTTGAAACACCGAAACGCTGAAATGTCATCATGTGGGTTCTTGTTGCCTTCCTGCTCCTCATCGTTCCTCTACATAGCCAACCGTCGTACGCTCAGAACCAAAAGACGGTACGCATGGGAGTCGTGCTTCCGCTGAAAGAGAAGAACAGCCGTGGCGCCAAGATGGTGGAATTCTACCAAGGAATGCTTCTTGCCGTGGACAGCCTGAAGCGGGAAGGATTGAACATTGAGGTCAACACGTTCCACAGCGGCACAACAGCCCATGAGATGGACGTCCTCGTCAACTCCAAGTCTCTGGCCCACTGCGACGTCGTCTTCGGTCCACTCGAAGTAGCCCAACTGCCATCCTTGGCCGACTATTGCGACATCCACAACGTGCGGCTCGTCTGCCCCTTCTCTCCTTTGGCCACACAAGTGGCCAGCCATCCACGCTATTACATGGCCACTGCACCACGTGCAACGATCCAGCGTGAAGCTGTCTGGTACATCAAAGACCAATTTGCCGAACATAACATCATCCTGGTCGATTGCAACGAACAGAATGAGGAGGGCATGGCTTTCGGTGAACAACTCCGCTCTGGGATGAGCGAGAAAGGAGTCTATGTGCGACAGCTCAACATCAACGCCGACGAGATTTCTTTCCAACAGGCTTTCAACCCTCTGCGCAAGAATCTTGTCGTACTGAAGTCCACATCTGTTAAGGCTCTTAACACGTTCCTTCCGAAGCTGAAAGACTACAAACGCCTGCACCCCGAGCTGGCTATTTCTCTTTTTGGCTATCCCAACTGGCAGACCTATACGGAACAGCTGCTCAACGACTTCTACGAACTGGACACCTACATCTACACGACCTTCTATCGCAACCCATTGGCTTCACGCACACAGGAGATCGACCGCACTTTTGCACAATGGTTCCATCATCCCATGCAGGCGACATTTCCGCGTTACGGCTTGATGGGGTTTGACCTCACCTACTTCTTTCTCAGGGGACTGTCCATTTACGGAGATCATCTTGAAGACAACCTCAGCCAGGTGCCGTCCTATCCATTCCAGACACCTTTCTGGTTTGAGCGCCAAGGCAACAACGACGGTTTCATCAACACCTTTGTTGAACTCGTTCACTATACCCCCTTGCAAACCATCGAGCTGATTTCAAGGAATCGATAAAGAACATGATGGACAGCATAAAGACACGGAAACTATTCAGAAAAGACACAGAAGTTTTTCAACCTTTTCTGTTCCTTTTCCATCTTCTTCCATTGTCCTTTTTACTTTTTGCACTTCCTCTCTCCATTCAGGCACAAGTCGGCGAAGGACGGAACGACCTTACCATTGGTGTAAATGGTGGTTATGTCATGAACCGGATTTCTTTCAACCCGACCATCAAACAAGCATGGAAAGGCGGACAGACTTATGGTGTTACCCTTCGCTACACCTGCGAAAAATACTTTGCGGCCATCTGTGCATTGCAAGCCGAATTGAACTATGCCAATCTGGGATGGCAGGAAATCATCGAAACCAGCGACGACACTTATAAACGCGATATGCATTACATCCAAGTTCCCCTTTTTGCCCGCATGGCATGGGGACGGGAACGAAAAGGTGCACAGTTCTTCATCCTTGTCGGTCCACAAATTGGATTCTGCCTGGGCGAAACAGGACACCGCGGCGGCGAGTGGAGCGCACAAACCCTCTCCCTGCGTCCCAACCATGTGACGTCGCAGTATGACCTCGCCATCCAACGCAAATTTGAATACGGCATAGCTGGAGGTGCCGGGGTGGAAATCATTACCCGCCACGCTGGTCATTTTCTCCTTGAAGGCAGATACTTTTACGGTCTTTCTGACATCTTCAACAACAGCAAGAAAGACCCCTTTGGCCGTTCTGCGAATGGAGCCATCTACATCAAAGCCTCTTATCTCTTCGATCTCATCCGTACAAAGGGTGTCAAACGCTAACGAAGACACCTGCACGGAAGCGAGACCAGCCGGAAGCCGGACACACGTATCAAAACGCCCTTCCATGGGATACGGAAAGGCGTGGATGTGAATGTTGTTCGCACAATGGTTTAGAAGATGACATCGTCCTGAGAGACACTACCATTGGTGACTTCCTCCACCACTTCGTCGGCAGGTGGAGGAGTGGATGAAGACGGTGGTTCTTCCGTGGGTTGCTCCTGGACTGATGGAGAGGGTGATTCTGATCGTTTAACAGTTCCTTTTGCGCCACCCGTCTTGCGAGACGTGGAAGGCTTCAGGTCGGTGCAGAGACTTTGCTTGATGTAAGCGGTGATGACGGAGTCGCCTTTCAGCCGCACTTCGTACCACCCCTTCTTCTCTGCCACCACGTCGAGCACGGTGCCATTGCTCACCTGTCGTCTATTGCCCTTGGCGTCGAGGACGAAGCCGTAGCTGGTGCCAGGTCCCGTGCGCAGGTTGGCGGTCTTGACGGCCACTCTCACTTGTTTCAGCACATCCGGGCTATCAGTTTCTTTGTGGCTGCATTTGCCGTAGAGCCAGGCACCTGCCACGAGAATGATGAGGAGATAAGACAGTTTCTTCATTTCTTTGTTTTCTTTACTTTCATGTCATAGAGCACGTACTGCCCTGAACGGTATTCGCCGCATTCGAGCCAGAACATGAGTTGGTGGCAGCGGTTGATGGGTACGGTGTAAGTAGTTGGCTTCATCTCGTTGCACACCATGAACTCACCCACCTTCACTTGGTCGGCAAAGACGTCGAGGCGTACGGAATCGGCCTTGGCGTTGCCGCCGAGGGCGTTCACCATCGGATCTACGTATGGTGACTTACAAGCCACAGTGAACGTCAGTTCGTCGTACTCGCCGTAGGGGTTAAAGGCACAGGCCGAAGACTGCTGTCCTCCTGCGCTGAAAAGCGAAAAGACCCCGAAGTTCAAGCCGTTCTTCCGTAGCTTGGTGACAGATGCCGAGTCGCCCCGCTGTGCCCCGACGGCGGCTCCCATCATACCGGCCACGCCGCCGTCGCCAGCCGTGGTGCCTGAGTAGGCTCCGAAGTCGCTGCCCTCGGAGATGGCTCCGCCGACGCCCGTGAGGAACATGAAGGCGGCATTGAGCGGCGTGATGTTCTCAAGGGCAAAGGGGATGTTGGTCTCCAGCATCACACCTTTATATATCTTTGAGCCGTCGTGCATCTGGAAGAAGCGGCGCTTGGATTCTCCGTTCTGAAAGCAGTCGTTGAAATCGAAGTTGGTCAGCACGCTCAGCCAGCGACCCACGTAGTGGTAGTAGGGTGCCTTGCACAGGTCGATGAGGTCGATGCTGTCCGGGCATTCTGGTTTGGGATGCGAGAACAGCCCGCTGTTGTCCTGCACCTGTCCGCGATAGAGCGTCACGTCGCCAATGCCGAAGTAGCTGTTGTTCTGCTCGGCGGTGCCGGGCTTGGCGAAGGTGAGGGTGCGGCACTTGTTGAGCGGGATGACGAAACGCTGGTTGGGCCACGTGACGTGTATGATGGTGTCGAGCATCACCTTGCCGTCGCACAGGATGCGGATATTGTCGTCCGACTGTGTGCGCCGCTTGGTGAGTGCACCCACGGTGAAGGACATGTAGTCGAACTCTCCGGCCAGGTCAAACTTGTAGTAGGCCGACACGTGCTCGTCGAGCAGCGTGTTGCCGCTGGTGAGGATGAAGCCCTCGGTGAACCGCTCGCCGCCCATGGAGAAGGAGTAGAACTCGCTCTCGTCCGTGAACACCGTCTGCCCATAGCTGCCCATGCCCTGCACGCTGTAGGGAGGGATGTTCGACACCAGCTTGCACATGTCGGGCAGCTTAGCCAGGCGGCTTTTCGAGGCGTTCACCTTGCCCGGTTCGGGCAGCGAGGCCACGTCGTAGGCAGGCGGATAGGCAAAGATGTTGACCACGCCGAAGGTCATGCCACCGATGAAGCGGCTGTCGTCCAGTACGCCGTGGAACGAGAGCTGCTCCACGCCCGTCACGTCGAGCACCACCATTTCGGCCAGGTCTTGTTGCGTGACCCGCTTCTCGTAGAGAATCTTGCCGTCGCCCTTCACCGTCAGCCATGCCGAGGCCGCACTGGCCTGGTTGTCACGCGGACCGACGATGAACGACACCTTCTTGTACTTCTTCTGTAGCCAGAAATAGACCCAACTGCCCTCGTCCTCACCGGCAAGCGTCATGGTGCATGTGCACTGTACGCCTGTCTTGTACTTCACGCGGTTGATGCTGATGTCAGAGCCGTCGGGACGGACGCGGGCAATCACCTTGTCCTTCGACGTGATCCATCCTATTCGCCCCCAGTAGGGCTCCAGCTGTCCCAGCAGCTGCACGCGGTCGGAGCTGTTGATGTGGCGCAGGGGGTCGGGGGCAGGGCGGAAGGTCTCGCCGGCCTTCCACAGCCTCACGCTGGCAAAGCCTACCTGCTCGTCGCCACGGGGCATTTCGATGCGCAGCTGGCGTACGCCCTTCACGTCGATGACGTGTTCCGTCGGGGCGTCGTGGCGCCACACCACGCGGTCGAACACACGCTTGCCGTCGGCCCTGATTGCTATGAGCGCATTACCCTTATCGCTGTTGGTGAACCAGTTGACGGGGCCAATCACGAAACTCAGCTTCTCGTAGTTCCCGTTCAAGTCGAACTGTGCAAAGTTGGGCTTCTCGGCACCGTGCATATAGCTGCCGAGCGTAAAGCCCCCCTTGTACTTGTGGGTGGCTATCTCCATGACGTCCTCGCCCTTTGTGGGGTAGGCCTTGTATCCGTTCTCCTCGCTTGGCTTATATACATCGCTCAGGTAGGTTTGTGCCTGGATGGTGAAATTCGTCATCAATAGCAAGCACAAGACAACAAGTTGATGAATATTTCTTTGCAATGCAGTCCACATAACTATGGTTTTAGGTTCTTTTGGCGGCAAACATACAAAAAAAATGGAAGAAACACACTCATCTGCAGAAAAAAGTGTATCTTTGGACCAAAATAGATGTTACCATAACTAATTGCCGATGACTACAACACTCTTAAATACACACGACGAACATTTCTTGCGACGCTTTCGCACCAAAGAACGTGTGATGCGACTCTCTCATGAAGAGGTCGAGATGTTGCATCGGACTTCTGAACGTGGCGATGCCTATGCTCAGTATGGCTATGGGCGCTGGCTTTATTTCAAGAATCCATTTGAAGGAGCTATTCAAGAAGCTGAAGTCTTGTTTGACCGCTCCAAGGACGTGCTGTCCGACAGCTTGGCAGCTTATTCCCAGATGCTACGCTATGGCGAGACCTCTGTGACACGTCCGTCAGATATGGATGTCGAAGGCAGCAAACAGCTACTTCGTCAAGCCATAGGACGTGGTAGCACGTATGCCGCCATGACCGATGCACGCAAACGCATTTTCGGTATTTACTGCGAAGCGGAACCTGCGAAAGTGGCCAACGAGGTAGAACAGCTCATCAATACAGAGATTGACTACGACACGTTGTGGCTCTGCCTGTTGGCCTTAGCCTACGAAAAGATGGACAGACAGGACGATGCCATCCGATGCTATGAACAGGCCCTTGGCCGTGGTGAGCAGGATGCCTATTTCTTTCTGGCAGCAACCTATCTGCAGCGTGGTAATATGGCTTTGTATGAGGAATATATGGAGGAGGGCATACGGCAGGACTGTGCCTTGTGCATGTTCTACCAAGCGGATATGAGCGAAGAGAATTTCAATGCGCTGGATGCAACCGAACAGGCCAAGATCCATCAGAACATCGATGAGCGTCTGCACCGAGGACTGGAGTTGGGTGACGGCACCTGTGCTTATTATTTGTGGTATCACCATTATTATGGGGAGCTGGGATTTCCCGAGGACTTGGAAAAAGCTTTCGACTATCTGGAGGATGGGGTTCGGCTGGCCGACACCACCTGCATCAAGCAGATGGTGACAGAGGCGCGTGCCGGTTGTCTGCCTCCAAGCAGGACACTATCACCCACGGAAATAGGAGAACTCGCACTCAAGGCCGCTCGCTACTGCCCAGACGACGAAGAAGCGTTGAGTGAATTGCGGCGTGTAGACGACCCCGCCTTTCTGCTGCGCCACAAGGAGGAAATGGAGCGCTATTGGATGCCTTTGTTCGAGCAACTGCCAGAGGAAGAACTGGATGACGATGACGGGCGGTATGACGCTTGGGCGTAGGAAAGTGAAAAGTGAAAATGAAATACTGCAATGAATAACAAGAAGAGAATAGAATGTCTGGTGGCCACTGTGGACAAGATGCGTAAGAATTCGCAAGAGATGCGGATGTGGCGGAACGTGCCGCTGGGCGCAGAATGTATGGAACTGCTGCAAGCCATTGAAGACCCAGAAGAGGAGGGCATCGGGAAGGTGATGGCCTGTGAGGCCATTGTGGAACAACTGCCTGAATATGATATTCCCCGACAGGTGCTCGACATCCGCCATTATGAGCAACAGCAGTTGGCTTTGGCCAGTGAAGATGACTTGAAGCAGCACCCTGACTTAAAGGATGAACTGGAGCAGGCCATCCGCAAGTTGGAGGACTATATCGACACGGAGCACATCAGCGATGGGGAGTTCCGGGAGCGATACAACCGCCACCTGAAGTCGGCACCCATCGAGCGTACGCCGTTGTGGGAAGAGAACTATTACGAAGTGGAGAAGGAATGCGACCGCAGACTGGGCAACACGCCACGTGGCATGGGCTTCTGCTTTGCCTACTGGAGCACATTGCGCCAAGTACTTGCCGAACGCGGCATCCTTTGGCAGTCGCCACATGAACTCAACCCACGTGTGATGTTTGATTAGTCTAATCGTAATTTGTAAAATCTCTAAATTATATTTATGTCAGTAGCTTGTTTCATCAATGTGTATAACAGCCACATGGACCGTGGCTCCAAGGTGACTACCATCCCTCGTGAGCACTACGAAGTGGACGAGAGTGAAATTGTAGTGGGCAAACCGCTGCCCAAGTTGTGTGCGACAAACACTGTGACGGCCTACGATGGCGCACAAATCACGCTTGCGCTGTACGGAAAGACCTACACCATCAAGATTGATGAGGAGGTGGAGGTGTCTAGCAGCGAGCACCATGTTGGCGGGGGAGTCTATAGCCGCAACTGCTATTGCGTCAGTCTCCTTGCGACAGAAATCATCTATAAAGGCGGCTGGCAGTGGGGCGACACCATCCGGCAGGAACTGGCAGGACCCATCGGCGACGGAGAGGTGTTCTATCCCAATGGCGACCACTTCAAGGGCACGTTCCACCTGAGCTATGCCAGTATCAACGGACCTGCCTACGCCGCAGAGGGACGTTATACCTTTGCCGACGGCAGCTACATCGAGCACGCATGGATCAACACCTCGAAGGACAAGAAACCGGAGTGGTGGGGCCTGCACGGCGTGTTCCGCATCAAGCGTCCGCCGTGCTCCTCAGACTGTCCGTCGGCGGGCTTGCCCGACAGTATCGCTATGTTCCTACACGGTGGCCGCCGCTATGGCTTCGAACTGTTTTTGGAGAAGACGTCCTCGGGCAAGGTGGAGCCTTGGGTGAGAGAGTGGTACGCCGGCGACAAAATCGTCCGCTACAAGGGGCCTGACGACCTGTTCCGGTATGAGGTGCTGGACTGGGAACTGGACGAGAGTAGCCGGGTTGACTGCATCACGCTTCGCCTGACGCTCCGCGCCATCGATGGTAAGATATACAAGGTGGAGCAGCGCGGCGGCGACTATGAGTCCAACAAATATGGCAACTACATCTACGAGCTATCGACCCGCGCCACGCTCTGGCTGCCCAATGGCGACTCCATCGACCACTATGGCGACGACGTGAAAGATTTCAAGCCCTACGACGGCTACGTGGAAGTACACTGTGCCAAGAAAGCCAAGTGCCGCAGTGAACATTGGCAGAAAGGCGAACGGGTGGAGGCCAAGAAATGGCAGCGCGACTGGAGTGCCTCCAAGCGGTTGACACTGCCCAACCCCACGGGAATAGGCCCAGAGATGACGGCCAACGTGTGGGCAGACGGGCACATCAGTTACAACCACGACGAGTGGGTCTATGAAGGCGAGGTGAAGAACGACCGCCCCGACGGACAGGGCGTGCTCGTGGGCGATGACTATCATGGCAAACGCCGCTATGAGGGCATATTCATTGATGGCCAATACGTCAACGACGAAGAGACGTTTACGGGTAAGGTCATGCTGCACGCCAAGAGCGGTCACAAGAGTTGGACGGTTTACAGCGATGGCGAGTGGAAGTATAAGGAGTACGACATGGAGGCCAAGCTGGGTACGCTGGGCGCCGATGGCTTCTGGAACTATGAGATTACGAAAATCACCCAGGAAGCCATCACCATCTCCTTCTACGACAAGACCTACACGCTCACACCTGACCATCCCCTGCACTTGTCGGAGTCGATTGAAGGCGATGAGTATAGCGACGGCTGTGTCTATGACGGCGATGACTACTCGCTGGAACTGACGTGGATAGTAGAATAAGATTCTGAATACTCTGATTATTCTGATTAATCTGAATATTCTGAAAATTCTGAGAAACAACCAACAATGGAACCAAGAAAGATAATCCGATTGGAATACGACGGCGAGCGAGATGCTGACGGACTGCCGCATGGTGAGGGCTATTTGGAATACTATGTGGATGAGGAGCACATACCTTTCCCGCAGTATCCCGACCTGAAAGAGTATTATAGAGAAGTGGGCAGAATGGTCTATAAAGGCCATTTCGAGCACGGTGTGCGACAGGGCAAGGGCTATCTGGCCGAGCTGATGCTCAGGCCGGCCAGTCGCTACGAGTGGTACTCCGAGGGCGAGTATGACTGCGGCCGGCTCATTCGTCCCGAACACCCGGAAGGCTCTTACCGCGACGGTGTGTGCACGAAATTCTGGTACTTCCGCTTCGAGGGAACGTGGCAGGACGACATGCCTTTCGAACCACGTTATCCCGAACAGAAACTCAACGAGGAAGACCGGCAGCACATCCGACGCACATGTAAGGCTGAGCTTGAAAAGACATTCAATCTTTACCACATTCCATGATTCAGCTCCAGACAGAACCGGCGGACAGTCCCCTCACAGGAAAGAGCAAGTGGTGGGGAGAGCCTGATATGCCACAAGAACTGAACTGGCCGGAAATCACAGTGACAGACGAGGACGGCGAGGAATATCACGACCCGCTGACTTTTGTCTGTCAGATACGTTGTGAGGATATTGCCGCCCTGGACTCAGAGGAACTCTTGCCGCATGAGGGAATGCTCTACTTCTTTGCCGCCTTGGATTATTTTCTGGGCGACTTCGACACACCCGCGTATCCGGGAATGGGGCGGTGGCAACCCGAATACTTCTGCGTGCTCTATGCACCATCGTGTACCGAACTGCATACCCACCACCTGAACTATCCCGATAATTCACCTGCCACGCTGCCAGCCGAAGCAATTACGTTCTCAACCTGTTCCGAGGCTGCTGATGGTCTGCGCTTGCTGGGCCAGCCTTATATAGAAGAGGTAAGCGAGGCAGTGCCCGGTGCGCTCTCCCTACTGCAAATCGACGGAGAAGACCGCTGGAACCTCATCTTCCACGACTGCGGCACGTTGAACTACCTTATTCAACCAAAGCATCTAAAGAAACGTCAGTGGGATAAGGTATCCTGCTACCTTTTTTCATTCTGACGTCACCACTTTTTTACCGACGATTATACTTCTATCAAGTCATCGTCCTAACGCTTGGCGCAGGAAGACGGGTGTGTAGCCTTCGGAGGAAGCGGCCACTTGCTCCGGCGTGCCACAGGTGAGTATACGCCCGCCGGCGCGTCCGCCTTCGGGGCCCATGTCTATGAGATAGTCGGCAGACTTGATGATGTCGAGGTTGTGCTCGATGACGAGGACGGTGTTTCCCTTGTCCACCAGCCGCTGGAGGACGCCGAGCAGGACGCGGATGTCTTCGAAGTGGAGTCCCGTCGTGGGCTCATCGAGGATGTAGAAAGTGCGTCCCGTATCGCGTTTGGCAAGCTCGGTGGCAAGTTTGACGCGCTGACTCTCACCGCCACTGAGAGTAGTACTGGATTGTCCGAGCTTGATATATCCGAGACCTACATCTTGCAGTGTCTTGATTTTCTGGAGAATATTAGGCACATTCTCGAAAAACTCCACAGCGCGGTTAATGGTCATGTCGAGAACATCAGCAATGCTCTTACCCTTAAAACGCACTTCGAGTGTCTCGCGGTTGTAACGCTTGCCATGACATTCCTCACAAGGCACCATCACATCCGGCAAAAAGTTCATTTCGATGGTCTTATAGCCGTTTCCACCACAGACTTCACATCGTCCGCCCTTGACATTAAACGAAAAGCGTCCGCTTTTATAACCACGGATACGGGCTTCAGGGAGGGCGACAAAGAGGTCACGTATGTCTGAAAACACGCCCGTGTAGGTAGCAGGATTAGAACGCGGTGTGCGTCCGATTGGGCTTTGATCAACATTGACGACCTTGTCAACATGTTCCAACCCAAAGATGCTGTCATAGGGAAGCGGGTCGCGCAGGGAACGGTAGAAATGTTGCGAGAGAATCGGTTGTAGAGTGTCGTTGATAAGTGAGCTCTTGCCCGAGCCACTGACCCCTGTAACACAAATGAACGTGCCAAGCGGGAAACGAACATCTACGCACTTGAGGTTATTGCCACGGGCACCTCGCAGTTCGATGAAACGGCCATTGCCTTCCCTGCGAACCAGAGGAACCTCTATCGCACGCGTACCTATTAAATATTGGTGGGTTAATGACACTGTCCCCTCTCCATGAGAGTTCATAAGCTCTTCATACGTACCCTGAAACATCACTTCCCCACCCTTTCTTCCTGCCAAAGGCCCCATGTCCACGATATAGTCGGCCTCTCGCATCATCTCTTCGTCATGTTCTACGACGATAACGGTATTGCCAGTGTCGCGTAGTTCCTTCAGTGAGCTGATAAGGCGGCGGTTGTCACGCTGGTGGAGCCCGATGCTTGGTTCGTCGAGGATATAGAGGACGTTCACAAGCTTCGAGCCGATTTGTGTAGCCAGACGGATGCGCTGGCTCTCGCCACCGCTAAGGCTCATACTGCTGCGAGAGAGCGAGAGATAGTCAAGTCCCACATCGAAAAGGAACTGGATGCGGGCGCGTATCTCCTTGAGGATTTCAGGAGCAATCTGCTGTTGTCGTGGCGTGAGTTTTGAGTCGAGCTCCAATAGCCACTGACGCAAATCCTTGATATCCAAATCGGCCAGTTCTGCGATGTTCTTGCCTGCGATACGGAAGTGCAATGCTTCACGATTGAGACGAGAGCCGTGACAGTCTGGACATGTGGCTGTTTTGGAAAATTGCTCCGCCCATTTCTGTGCAGTGGCGCTGGCCTCGCTGTCCTGCATCATCTGTATGTATTTGACAAGACCATCGTACTCGATGTAGTAATCGTTTGTGGTGTGAGTGATGGTGGCAGGAATACGCAAACGTTCTGGACAACCGTTAAGAATTTCATCAATGGCTTCTTCTGGAACGTTTGCAAGGGGTGTTTCCAACGTGCAACCGTAACGCTCCAACAAAGCCTGCATCTGCCAGAAAATCATTTGCTGTTTGGCCTTTCCTAACGGAGCAATGCCTCCTTCTTTCACGGAAAGCGAACGGTCTGGAATAACCTTATTGACATCGATGAGATTGACGACACCGAGCCCTTTGCATCGAGGACACCAACCTTGTGGAGAGTTGAAAGAAAAGTTATGAGGTGCAGGATCGGCATAGCTCATGCCCGTCGTGGGACACATGAGACGGCGACTATAATGTTTTAACTGTCCACTATCTGCATCAAGCACCATCATCAATCCCTCACCCATCTTCAAGCAGAGTTCTATGCTCTTGCGAAGACGGGACGTTCCGTCCCCTTCTGAAGTTGGCTCGTTAATCACGACACGATCCACCACCACCTCTATACTATGGTTCACATAGCGATCCACCTTCATGCCCGGTTGCACTTCCATGAGATCGCCGTCAACACGCACACGCAGAAAGCCCTTACGCCGTACACTGTCAAAGAGCTCACGATAGTGCCCCTTGCGGTTCTTGACCAGAGGAGCCAGCAACAGCACGCGTCGCCCTGCATAGTCGTGCAACAACAATTCTGCGATCTGATCCTCTGTGTACTTGACCATCGGTTCACCCGTCTGCCAAGAGAAGGCTTCACCAGCACGGGCAAACAGAAGACGGAGGAAATCAAAGATCTCAGTGGTCGTCCCAACAGTAGAACGCGGATTCTTGTTCGTCGTCTTCTGTTCTATACTGATAACAGGCGAAAGACCCGTTATTTTGTCCACATCGGGACGCTCCATGCCTCCAAGGAAGTTGCGGGCGTAAGCCGAGAAGGTCTCAATATAACGCCGTTGGCCTTCGGCATAAATCGTGTCGAAAGCCAACGATGACTTTCCGGAACCTGAAAGTCCCGTGATGACTGTGAGGCTATGGCGTGGAATGGCCGCGTCCACATTTTTCAGGTTGTGGACACGCGCGCCAAAAATGTTGATGCTGTCCTGCTGACTCATTCGTCGCTTCCCGAACTTTCGTTGTTCCGATTGAGACTAGTCAACACGTTGACATCCTTACGTATCTTGTATTCATGTCCATCGGCTCCTTTTGCGACGACGTTGACGAAATAGACACCATCCTTGACAACCTTGCCATTAACCTTGCCATCCCATCCGCCATTGACATCATTCCACGAGTAGAGACGCTGCCCCCAACGGTTGAAGATGGTTGCCTTGAATTCAACAATGCTTTGGGTTTGAGGAAAAGGTTTCGCACGATAAACATCATTGTGGTCATCGCCATTGGGAGAGAAGGCATTCGGCATTTCCAACTTCGATTCAGCCACTGTCACAGTAAAACGCCCACCTTCCTCGCCTTCATCAGGATAAGAAACAGTATCTGTCCCGTGAACGAACGTGGCCGTCAGCTCCACAATGAAAGAGCCGCTTTGGGTAAAGGTGTACTCCAAGTCTTCCCCAAATCGGTGAACAAGAGGAGACGACTCCTGACCCGCCAAGAAGATTTTCCATTCATAGCGGGCGTCATAGTCGCCTACGTTCTCAGGATTCGCATAGAAGAAAAAACGCAGAGGGGCAGAACCCGAGTAACTTTCCATGTCACTCAAATGGTCCTCCACCTCTTTTGTCATGCCGTCTTCCAGAGTCGTATAGTAAAACGTAGCCGTGGGCGAGCACGTCTGAGCCGACAGTTCGAAAGAAGTCGTCAGCAAAGTCACGAGCCATAAGGCACACCGAAGTTTAGACTGCAATGAAGACATGAATCATTAACATCTTTGTTGTCCAATTAGTCTTCTGCTTTCGGCTCAGTAGCCTTGCGACGACGGCGCTTGGGCTTTTCCTCTGCCACCTTTTGCTCGGTCTGCACGCCGGCCAGTTCGGGGTCAATCATGATGCGACCACAATATTCGCAGACAATGATTTTCTTGCGCATACGGATATCAAGCTGACGCTGAGGTGGAATCTTATTAAAGCAGCCACCACAAGCATCACGCTGGACATAAACGACACCGAGACCATTGCGGGAGTTCTTGCGGATACGTTTGAAGGCAGACAGCAGACGAGGATCAATCGTGGCCTCCAAGTTTTTGCTGCGCTCACGCAGTTTCTCTTCTTCTGCACGAGTCTCGGAGATGATTTCGTCCAGCTCGCTCTTCTTGATGTCGAGGTCTGTCCGACGCTCTGTCACCGTGTCAGAGCAACGGCGGATTTCTTCTTGTCTGCGTTCTAGGGCTTCGCCAGCCTCACGGATTTTCTTTTCGTTGAGCTGGTTGTCGAGTTGCAAATATTCGATTTCCTTCGTCAGGTTCTCATACTCGCGGTTGTTACGGACGTTGTCCATCTGACCTGTATAACGTTCGATGTTGCTGTTGTTGTCTTGAATAGTGATGCGGCGACGTGTCATTTCATCTTTTAGCGATGCGATGTCAGCCTGAATTTTCTCGATGCGGGTAGTGAGACCTTCGATTTCGTCTTCCAAGTCTTGCACCTCAAGGGGCAGTTCGCCACGCAACGTCTTAATCTTGTCAATCTCCGAGAGCATCGTCTGAAGTTGATAAAGGTTTTTCAGCTTCTCCTCAACGGAAAAATCCTGAGGGTCTTTTCTTGATTCTCTTGCCATTATGCAATAGTTTTATGTTTAGTAAAAAAAGTTTATAATATATGAATAGGATTGGTGACTGTCTCTGTATCATATACAGACAATTGTGGGGCAGCACCTTCAATGATGGAACGAAAAATCTCGCGAGTGTATTGTTCACTCTCATAGTGCCCGAGCACGGCAATCTGGATTCTCTGTTCATGACCAAACCAGACGTGGTAATGCATCTCGCCCGTCAGGAATGCATCAGCTTCAGCACGAATGGCAGCATCCAGCATGAAATCCCCGGCTCCGCCACAAATGGCAACACTTTGGATGGGACTGTCGAGCAACTGATTGTGTTGCAAAGCCTCAACGTGGAAGGCCTGTTTCACCCGTTGAAGAAACGCCAACGAATCTTCGGCTTCTGGCAGATAGCCTATCACGCCACTGCCTGCCTTAATCTGGAAACCACTGGGCAGAAGCACCGTACGCGGTTCAAGAAATTGAACATCAATAAGCCCCAATTTCTCTGCCATGCGATAATTGACACCATCCTCCGCATTGTCCAGATTCGTGTGAGCAGCATAGATGCAAAGTTCATTCTGAATCGCAAATCGCAGACATCGCTGCACCAGCGTCTGATCTGTCACCTGCTTCAAGCCGTGAAAAAGCAACGGGTGATGGCTCACGATAAGGTTACAGCCAAGATCGACGGCCTCATGCAGGACATCCTCGGTCACGTCTAAACACAATAATGCCCCTGAAACCTCCGCCTCCGTCAATCCACATTGCAAGCCAGCATTGTCGTAGCTTTCCTGCAAGGGCAGAGGCGCGAACTGTTCAAGGGCGGCAATGATTTCCCTGATTTTCACGTCGGATATATTTTTCGGGGACAAAGGTAAGCAATAAACACGAAAGATGGAGGAGAAAGTGACATTTTTTTCACTCCTGTACTCTTTTTTCAATCTTTTTATGTATTTTTGCCGCCAAATGTATCTTCAAAACGCTCTGCGCATCCTCAACATCTGCTTTTTCCGCAATCTCTGCGCAACAGACTTCGTTCAAATGCAAATAATTCATAAAATTAACAACAAATAATATGAAAAAGAAATCTATCAAATGGATTATGGTGCTCAGCACTATGATTTTTGGTTTAGCTTCTTGCAACCTGCAAATGCCTGAAATGAAAAACTCATCGTTTGAGACGATGATAGTTGAGAAACAGGACATCACCATTCCCCTGAAATTCAGCTCAAGGCTGAAAGGAAAGACAGACGTGACGATTACTCCGCAGGTGAGTGGACAGCTGATGCAGATAGCCGTGAGCGAAGGTCAGCAGGTAAGGAAAGGTGCAGTCCTATTCGTGATTGATTCACGCAACGCTCAATTGGAACTGGAGGCCGCTGAGGCTAACCTACAGGCAGCACTGGCTCAAGAGAACTCAGCAAAGCTGGAGTTCGAATCAAATAAGAACCTGTTTGAAAAGAAGATCATAAGTATCTATATGCTGAACAACAGCGAGAACTCTTACAAACAGGCGCAAGCATCTGTTGCCCAAGCTCGTGCAGCGGTGAACCGTGCGAAAGTGAACCTCGGTTTCTGCACCATCACGGCTCCCGTGACAGGTATCATAGGCGAGATTCCCGTACGCACAGGCGACCAAGTGTCACCGTTGACCGAACTGACCATGCTGAGCGGCAATACGACGATTGACGCCGAGTTCTCTCTGACAGAGGCTCTTATTGAGGAACTGGTGCAGTCTGGAATCTCTACGGAACAGAAGAAACAGTATATTGCCAACCTTCCCGAGGTTACGTTTGTGATGAAGAACGGAACAGAATATCCTCACAAGGGCCGTATCACCAGCATGACGGGTGTGGTCAATACCGCCACAGGTTCCTTGTCTTGCAAGGCTTCATTCCCCAACCCCGACGGCCATCTTTATTCTGGTGTGCAAGGCACGGTCGTGTTGCCATACTCAGAAACGGATGTCATCGTGATTCCTCAAAACGCTGTTGTGCGTCTTCAAGACAAGTCACTGGTATATAAGGTAAAAGCCGACAGCACGGCCACTTCTGTTGATGTAACGACAGAGGATGTAGGCAATGGCAAAGACTTCATCATAAGAAGTGGTCTGAACGTTGGCGACCAGATTGTAACAGTCGGAGCCAACAATGTGGTAGAAGGACAGAAGGTCCTTTTTCCCGAGGAAGAACAGCGTGATAAATAATCAATGATTTATTTGCTTCCGCAATATGAAGAACAACATATTTATCAATAAATACGTGATGGCTTGTGCCATCTCGATTGTGATAGCGCTGGTAGGCTACATATCCATGAGCACCCTGCCTGTAGAGCAATATCCGGATATCGCACCACCTACCGTACAGGTCTCCACCAGCTACTCCGGTGCCGACGAAAATACGGTGATGAAGTCGGTCATCCAGCCACTGGAAGAGGCCATCAACGGGGTACCGGACATGACCTACATGACCTCCAAGGCTTCCTCCGACGGTAGTGCGGAGATTTCTGTCTATTTCAAACAGGGAACAGATCCCGACATGGCGACGGTGAACGTTCAGAACCGCGTAACCCGCACACAGGCTCTGCTGCCCGCAGATGTCAACAAGGTAGGTGTGACAGTGGAAAAACGCCAGAACAACATCCTGCGCATCTTTGCTGTGAGGAGCGCCGACGGCAAGTACGACGGAGACTTTGTCTCGAATTACGTCGATATCAACGTGAAGCCGCGTCTGATGCGTATCACCGGCGTGGGCAACGTACAGAGTCTTGGCAACACCTATGCGCTGCGCATCTGGCTGAAGCCCGACGTGATGGCACAGTACGGTCTGACTCCAAACGACATCTTCGCAGCCATCGGCGGACAGAGCTTCGTCGCGGCTGTAGGTTCTTTGGGCGAGCAGTCCGAAAACTCCTACCAGTATTCCATGCAGTACAAGGGTACGCTGAAGAGTGTCGAGGAGTTCAACGAAATCGTGTTGCGCACCAGCGGTGGCGGTATGCTACGCCTGAGCGACGTGGCTGAAGTGAAGATTGGTGCCATGAGCTACAACTTCGCCTCGAATATTCAGGACTGTCCAGGAGCACTCTTTATGGTTTTTGCAGCACCAGGTGCCAACGCCACGGAGGTGAATGCCCGCATCAACAAGACCTTTGAGGACTTAAAGGACAATATGCCTGCCGGACTGGAATTCGTGACCATGATGACCAGCGACGACTTCCTCTTCGCTGCCTTCCACAATGTGGTGGAGACACTTGTCATCGCCATCATCCTGGTGGTGCTGGTGGTGTTCATCTTCCTGCAGAACTTCAAGGCAACCATCATTCCATCAATCTCCATTATTGTGTCGCTGTTGGGAACCTTCGCCATTGTCAAGATGGCAGGCTTCTCGCTGAACATCCTGACGCTCTTCGCGCTGGTGCTGGCCATCGGTACGGTGGTGGATGATGCCATCGTGGTGGTGGAAGCGGTCATGGCAAAGATGGAGAATGGCATCAGCGATGCTCGCGAGGCCACCCGCGAAGCCATGAACGAGGTGTCGGTGGCCGTCGTCTCGTGTACCTTAGTATTTATGGCGGTGTTCGTCCCCGTGATGTTTATGCCAGGTACTTCGGGCACTTTCTTCACCCAGTTTGGTGTGACGATAGCCTCGTCTGTCGGTCTGTCTTGCATCTCGGCCCTGACGCTCTGCCCTGCCCTTTGTGCCATCATGATGCGTGTGACCGAAGGGAAGAAAGAAGGCAAGGGCTTGACCTACTACACCAAGAAGGCCTACGACGCCAGCTACAACGCCATCTACAACAAATACAGCAAGAGTGTTCAGAAGTTCATCAAGCGTCCCGTCATCGCATGGATTCTCCTGGCGCTGGCCGGTGTCCTGCTGTGGTTCTTCATGAAGAGCCTCCCCTCGGGTCTCGTCCCACAGGAAGACCAAGGCGTGTTCCTCGTTGAGGTTGCTGCCCCGGAAGGTACCACGCTGGCGCAGACCCGTGAGATGGTGAAGCAGGTGGAGGAGAAGGTGAAGAAGATTCCCGAGTTGGAGAGCTTTTCCACATCCTGTGGCTACGGTATGCTGACGGGTGCCGGTTCTAACTACGCCACGATGGTTGTCCGTCTGAAGAACTGGGACGACCGTTCGGGCATGAACCATCTGCTTGCCCTCGTCGCTGCGCGTTTCTATTATGACTGTCTGGACATCAAGAATCTGGTGGTGATACCTTTCGAGATGCCTCAGATTCCAGGCTATGGTACCAGCAACGATATCGGCTTTTCTGTCGAGGATCCTACGGACGGCAACTTGTCGGAGTTCGCCCGTCAGACCGAGCACTTCCTGGCCAAGTTGTCCGAGCGTCCGGAGATAGCCTCTGCCATCTCCACCTATTCCGAGCGATTCCCGAAGTATAAGGTGGACGTGGATGCAGCTCAGTGCGACCGTGCCGGGGTGTCACCGGCAGACGTACTCAATACGCTGGGTGCTTACTGCGGCGGTGCCTACATCGGCAACTTCAACCAGTTTGGTAAGGTCTATCGCATCATGGCCGCGGCATCGCCCGAGTACCGCCTCGACCCGCAGTCGCTGCAAAACATTTTCATGCAGGTGAAGGGTGGCCAGATGACCCCCATCTCCCAGTTTGTCTCGCTGAAGCAGATTGTAGGTCCGGCCAACATCGAGCACTTCAACCTCTTCCAGAGTATCAGCTGTTACGCGAAACCAAGCAGCGGCTACACCGAGGGCGACGTTCACAGGGTCATTGCCGAGGTGTTCAAGGAGGAGATGCCCAGTTCCGCTTCCTACGAGTACAGCGGCATGTCGCGTGAGTTGGAGGAGGCTGCTGGCTCCAATGCCACAGCAATCATCTACCTTATCTGTGCCATCCTGATCTACCTCATCCTGGCCTCTCTCTACAACTCGTGGTTCACGCCGTGGGCTGTGCTGTTCAGTGTGCCTTTCGGACTGATGGGTGCTTTCGTATTTGCTTACCTTGGCTACACACAGGGCCTGCCTGGTATGGACAACAACATCTATTTGCAGACGGGTGTCATCATGCTGATAGGTCTGTTGGCGAAGACAGCCATCCTGATTACCGAGTTCGCCTCCGAGCGCCGCGCCCAGGGCCTGAGCATCAAGGATGCAGCCTTCGAGGCATGCAAGGAGCGTCTGCGCCCCATTCTGATGACGGTGCTCACGATGATCATCGGTATGATTCCACTTGTGATAGCAGGAGGAGCCGGAGCCAACGGCAACCGTGCCCTCGCCCTTGGTGTCATCGGCGGTATGAGCATCGGCACCATCGCCCTGCTCTTTGTCGTCCCGGCCTTCTTCATCGTGTTCCAGGGGCTGCATGAGAAGTTCCAGGGCAGTCAGCTGGAAGTGAAGAATGAAAAAAGTGAAGAATGAGAAATGGGGTAATGACGATATCTCGTTATATCGGAATAACGGAATCACGCAATAACGCATTAAATATGAAAAATTTCAAGAATATCATCATCGCTGCAGCCGTAAGCCTCCTGCTTACGAGCTGTGGCCTATATAAGAAATACGAGCAGCAGACGCAGTCGCCCGCCAATGTCTTTGGCACCACACAGGATGTCACGACCACCGAGGGCGGCCAGTCCATCGCTCAGCTTTCATGGCGAGAGTTTTTCACTGACCCCATGCTGCAATCGCTCATAGAACAGGTGCTGGCCAACAACGCTGACCTGAACTCCGCCCGCATCGCCATGGAAAAGAGCGAGGCATCGTTAAAGATGGCAAAGATGGCTTACCTGCCGTCGCTCTACTTCTCACCACAGGGGACACTCGCCAAATTCGACAGCAACCCGTGGTCAAAGACCTACAACCTGCCGCTGCAACTGTCTGTAGATCTCGATGTGTTCGGAAGCATCACCAACAAGAAGCGCGCCGCAGAGGCCGTTCTCATGCAAACCCAGATATGTGAAGAGGCCATCCGAGCCAACCTCATCTCGACTACAGCCCAGCAGTACTACATGCTGCAGGTGCTCGACCGCCAATTGGAAATCCTCACCATGACAGACAGCCTGTGGAACGCCTCACTCGAAATACAGAAGTCACTTTGGGAGAACGGAAAAGCATACTCCACCGCCGTCAACCAGATGGAGTCGTCGTACTTGAACGTGAAGACACAGATTGTCGATACACACCGCAGCATCCGTGCCACCGTGAATGCCATCTGTCGCCTGCTGGCCATCACACCGCAGCAAATCCAGCGTAGCAGATGGGGTAGTTCTGAACTGCATCATCCTGAAGCACAAGGCGACATGGGACAGCGCATGTTCGACACCCAATACCTAAAGATTGGCGTACCAGCAAATCTTCTTGAATTGCGACCTGACATCCGTATGGCTAACTTCGCCTTGGAAGAAGCTTTCTATAACACGCAGGCCGCCCGCGCCGCCTTCTTCCCCAGCATCACCCTGGCGGGAACGATTGGCTGGACGAACTCGGCAGGTGGCATCGAACTCAACCCTGGAAAGTTGCTGCTCTCCTTTCTCGGACAGCTCACACAGCCTATCTTCGCCCAAGGAAAACTGAAAGCCAACCTGAAAATCTCGCAACTCACCGAAGAAGACTTGAAGAAAAAGTACGTGCAAACCGTCATCGAGGCCGGCAACCAGGTCAACGAGGCCCTTGCCGACTGCATGGCAGCCCGCGAAAAGCAGCAGTTCTACCACCGTCAAGTGCAAGTGCTCAACGATGCCTACACCGGCACTCACGAACTGATGGACAACGGCAAAGCAAGCTACCTCGAAGTGCTCACGGCACAAGAATCGCTCCTCAGTTCGCAGCTGAGCGAAGCCATGAACATGTACAATGGCACTCAGGCTGTCATCGCCCTCTACATCGCTCTTGGTGGAGGAACTAAATAATCTGCATATCACCCATCAAAAACTTGAAATCGTATGCGCCTTACCATCTACATTCTGCGCGCCGTATGCGCTCTTGCCGTGGGGTTCCTGCTTGTCAGCAATCCCACTGAGATGACCGGCCTGCTGGTTCAAATCATCGGCGGCCTCTTCATCTTTTCAGGCCTGACGGCCTTTGTGGGCTATTTCGCCAACAGCTATCGCACCAAGCGTGCACGCCAACGTCTGGCCGCCCTTGCCGATGTGTCGGCGAATGACATTCATATCCCTTCACCCTCGACCATCAGCTTAGTCGTGGGGGTCGGTTCCATGGCACTGGGCGTGTTCCTGATGCTGCAACCCACTTTGTTCATCCACATCCTCATGTACGTCCTTGGTGCGCTACTGGTGTTGCTGGGCTTCTATCAACTTGTCCTGCTCATCAGCTTCCGCCGCGTCGCGCCACTGTCATTCTCGCTGTTTGTGACACCCATCCTCGTGGCAGTCGCTGGTATCATCGTGGTTTGCTATCCCATGCAGGCGGCTTCTCTGCCCTTCATCATTCTCGGCATCGCTTATATTTTATATGGTGTCACTGAATTCTTCTATGGTGTGCGTCTCTACCGCTTCCAGCGGCTCATTGAAAACCAGCCCTTGCCCGAAACGACCATCACTGAGGCAGAAGCCGTTGAGGTGACCGAGGCAGAGGATTTATCTTGAATTATTGGTGTCCGCTAAAAAAGCGGCCTAAAAGGCCAATAAGCACATAGCCCAGGGCGCTGCCCTGGGCTATGTGCCTGCTGCCCCGTTGGGGCGCTTCGTTGCTGCGTATCATACTTCTGCAACTTGAGTTAGTCGCTACCCCTCTATTTTCACCGAAAAAGCCTCACTCCCTCACCGAAAGGCTTATCGTACTGTCTATGAATAACTTGCAGGTGAGGGAGTGGTGAGGGATTGGTGAGGGATGGTGAGGGATTGCTCTACACCTCCCACATAGGACTCAGATAAACAGCTAATAATGAATCTATTTAGGGAAAGCATTCAACGTTATTATTCATATAATTGTCCATTCAGTTTACGTTCATCCCGTCTTTTCTGCGCATAAAGGCCCAAATAATGACCTATTATTGACAATGGAAGCGCTTTTTCGAACGCTAATGATCATATCTCCATCCATTTTTTAGGGTTAAACCCATATCTTTTCAACGTATAAATGCCCTATTGATGATTTATTCATGATTCGTTGACTGTAATCATTATTTGCAAACAAATGATAATGAGCGCCTTATTCGAATGATGCATGAGGTGTGTGGGGCCATCCCTCACCATCCCTCACCTATTCCTCACCACTCCCTCACCTGCAAGTCATTCATAGACAGAACGATAAGCCTTTCGGTGAGGAATTGAGGCATTTAACGACTTTTCTTAGGGGGATGTCGTTGACTTGCAAAGGCCATGCTGCGGGAAGGTGAACATGTAAAGGGCGGAAGGTGTACACGTTCCTGTCGTTTCGTGTACACCCTCCGAATAAGTAATGATTAAAATGTAACTTGGGATTATCTTGAAACATTAATTTCCGTGTAATTATACGTTAATTCATCATGAATACATTTACTTTCAGGATATGATTAACGAATCATTAATGTCCAATTAACGGTGATTAACGTTAGAAAGAAACCAACTTATTCTTTACACGTATCATTTCACTACGACCTTCCGTCCGTTCACGATGTAGATACCATTTCGACGTACGTCCTTCACGCGGCGGCCTGCAAGGTCATACACGGCATCAGCCTCATCTTTCTCTTTTCTCTTTTCAATTTTAATTTCTCCTATCCCGTCAGCCATCTCCTCGAAGATGCTGAACCACTCCTTGGTAGAGCCATCGATATACCGGAAGTAGGCGGCAAAGGGCTGAATGTCGTCGTAGAGGCGGCCGGAGAGCATGAAGATGCTGCCTTTGTCGCTGTAGCCCTCTCCCTGTAGGTTGATGCCCATCGCGTCAGGCATGTAGGGTGTCTGGAAGCAGGGGTAGAAGGCTCTCTTGCTGCCCGTCACAACGTTCAGGTTGTCGGAAGCCTTCACGGTCACTTCCCGCTGCGTGCGGAAGACGACGTTGCCGGCCAGCATGTAGATGTCCTGATAAAATTCGTTGTTCGGCATGGAGATGATATACGGCGTGTTGGCCTGGATGGCGGTGGCTACCTTGAAGCCGTCTGCCGACTCATCGTAATTGTAGAGCCAGAAGGGACGTGTGCCTTTCTCCACCTCTTCGGCTGCCGTCTCTGGCAGGCCGAAGGGATAGATGCGTGACGACTGCGTGACGCTGTAGAACTCGTCCACGTCGAAGGGCAGGCTGATGGTTTCCCATCCCATAGAGTGCCCTCGTGTGGTTTCCAGCTTGTAGTTGTGCGTGTACTGGATGCTGCCTGCCGTAAAGTCCACGGGATTATAGAAGCCGTGCTCCGAGCCGTCATCCGCCAGCTCTACGCGGTCTGCCCTGCCGTTCACCACCACGTTGCCGATGGGCGTTGCCGTCATCAGGTTCCTCTCCTTGACGAACCACAGCATGTTGCGGTTCCTCACGCGGTTGTTCACCATCTGCTGGGTGAGCGGAGTCTGTTCGGGATTCCACGTCAGGGCTGCCATGCGCGTGCAACGCTTGAACAGGTCGCCGCCTGCTTCCGTGACGGTCTTCGGCACGCTGACGTAGTAGAGCCAGCTGTTGTTGGCGAAGGCATTGGCGGCCAATCCGATGACCTTCCACGTCGTTCCACCATGCTCCACCGTCTCTGGAATGCGCACTTCGTCCTCATAACGGTACGGCAGCACCTTCACGTTCTTCGTCTCTGGATACACGCCGTATTTGATTCCTCCTTCCACGAAGAACTCCACGTCTTCCACGAAGATGACTGAAATGAGCGTGTCGGTCTGGATGGCGGGAATGACATAGATCCCTGTCTGCGGGTCGGCATCCACATCCGTCTCTCCAACCGTAAGCCTGCCCAAACGATAGCCTTCATCTGGCAGGCAGGTCAGCACGACGTCCTTACCCTTCGGAACGTTCACCGTCTGTTCTTCCTCGTCCAGCTCATGTCCGTCAGCCAGGCGCAGGCTGCCGAAGCCGTCAATTTGGACAGTAACGGCCACCAGACTGTCGGTAAGGTTGGATGTCAATGGAATGGGGTAAGTATACATATTGAAATTCTGATCTGTGCGAAGCTGTTCCATCTTCACGATTCCATCTTCCTCCCGCACGCCATCAGGATTGACTGGTGCCTGCCAACTATCAAGATTGATAACGCCATCGTTGAAGTCATCATTGATAATAACAGTGCCATCAATCGTCAGTTTGAAATCATCCATATACATATAGTGACCTGTCCACCATCCCCAAGGACTTATTTCAACGACCATGCTTGTTGAATTCTGCATATTTAATGCATCAAAGCGTTCTTCTCCCATGTATTGGTCGTTCATATAGTATTGAACGCGACCATCAGAATTGATGATAAGCTTCTCTGTTACCCACTCGTCTAGTATAACTGGAGCGATATACCATTCCTTATATAACCCATTATCAGTATGGTTATCACTATTAGGTTCATCCGATAAGATGTAGATTCCATTAATAGAGTAGCTATATGAAGCATACCACCATCCTGCATTGTAATAGCAAATTGATAGACGTCGGTCATCGTCATTATCAAATATAAAGTTAACCTTAGGATAGTTATAACTTCCTCCATGATGAACCAGATACTTCCTCTCCATCACAATCTGCTCCCAAGACCCAGGATTTACAGGTACGTCCGAGCCGCCAATCACAAGTGTGCGATCGTTGTTGGCCAAGTCCTCAGCCGCTTGTTCGTGGCTGGAGTTACCTACACTGTTGTTCGTCCATGTACCATCCGAATTGCGTGTCGACCGCATCGAATAATACCCAGCACTGCTGAAATGAGACACGGTATAGGGTTGGCTGGTCGCAGTGGGAACAAAATAGGGGTACCATCCCCAGTTGGCGGACTCGAACACGACTTCCCTGTGGAAGTCAAGGTCATCCAACGACGACACAAAGGCATAACCATTCATGCCATAGTATTCATCTGAAGCCTTGCTGTTGACGAAGATAACCATCATTCTGTTGTCACGGTCAAACAACATACATGAGGGATGGTCGTCACCACCCGACATATACAAGTCATCGCCTAACTCGTATGACTGTTCTTCTCCTCCCTTGCTGACATCCAGCAGAAGACGTCCCCGGTACCAAGGAGTTGAATCTCCGTTATATCGCACATCATTATTGTCTATAATTTTGTACAGTCCATACGTTATTCCTTCCACTTCTTCTTGCAGGAGATAAGTCTTATTGCTTGTCCCCATCTCCACAACACCGCCCTTGAAGACTTCTTCCGTCCACCCAGCCGCCAGATACTTGTCCCTCGTCCCTGCAGGAACATAAAGAACACAAGCGTCATTGATTTCGCTGAAAATATCACCATTACATGGTTCTTCGATATAGGACGTGACGGAGGTCAGGCTATAGCATAAATAGAATGCAATATCTCCAATGCTCGTTACACTAGAGGGAATGGTCACCGAGTTCAGATCGTAGCAACACTCAAAAGCACCATATCCGATGCTCGTCACGCTGGAGGGAATGGTGATGGAGGTCAGACCGCATTCATAGAAAGCAAACTTTTCGATTCTGGTCACACTGGTGGGAATGTCAATGGAGGTCATGCCGCAACGATAGAAAGCATTGTATCCTATGCTCGTCACGCTGGAAGGAATCACCGTGTTCTTAAAACCGGCAATCAACGTATTCGTTGCCGTCTCAATGATGGCGTTACAGTTGTCACGAGAGTCATAAACGGTATTACCACTTTCGACCTGAATGGAAGTCAGACTGTTGCACCAGCCGAACGCTGCGTCGCCAATGCTTGTCACGCTCTTTGGAATAGTGATAGAGGTCAGGACACAACCAAGGAAAGCCCCGCTTCCAATGCTTGTCACGCTCTTTGGAATAGTGATAGAGGTCAGGATACAACCAAGGAAAGCCCTGCTTCCAATGCTTGTCACGCTTGAAGGAATCACAGTGTTCTCACAGCCTGAAATCAGCGTATTCGTTGCCGTCTCAATGATGGCGTTACAGTTGTCACGAGAGTCATATTCCGTATTACCATTTTCGACCTGAATGGAGGTCAGGCCGTAGCAACCACAGAAAGCATTGTATCCAATGCTCGTCACGCTAGATGGAATAGTGATGGAGGTCAGGCCGCTGCAATACTGGAAGGCATACCCGCTGATATTGATCACGCTTTCTGGGATCGTGATGGAGGTTAGGCTGCGGCGAAAAGAAAACGCATACTCGCCAATCATAGTCACGGTATAATCTTGAGCGTCAACAGTAATCTTTGACTTAATCACAACGTCACCCGCTACATTGGGTGAACTTGTGACAGCCGCCTCGCTTCCGCCAGCTTCATACGCGTAAACGACATTCGTTTCGGGGTCTGTCCATTCGTCCGCCCACACCCAAAGGGGGCATAACGCAAGGAGGAATGGAAGTAGGACACGGACAGCTCTTGTCCGCCCACAACATGAAATGGAATAGTTACGTTCCTTGTTCATAATGAATATGTTTTTATTGGTCTATTTCTTTTTTATTGCTTCAGGTACTTGCCGTTCACACAGAAAAAAAATGAAAACGTGGACGTAGGCGCATATATAATGGATAATGGACAATGGATAATGGATAATGGACAATTATTTGTTGTCCTTTGGAATACTAAAACCAATGATAGGTCGCCGTGGTGGACGATGGGTTGTTTGCAACGCAGCCAGTGACTGATTGATAAGTTCAAGCTGTGTGCGGGTATCTTCGTTGATGTCATTTTGATTTGCAAGGATGTCTTCAATGTCGAGTTTCAGGTCTTCGAAGTCTTGGCGCAACTGAGCTAAGTCGCTAACAGTTTTTGTAGGAGGCAAAGATGAGGCCATGCGACGGATTGCGACAAAAGCACGCATAATAGCTATATTCATATCTATAGCTATAGAGCTGTTGAGAATACCAGAGAGCATGGCAACGCCTTGTTCCGTGAATGCGTAGGGCAATTTACGTGTGCCACCCCATCTTGAACTTCCAAATTGGAATATCAAGTTTTGTTTCAGCGAATCAAATTCGTCCCTTGTCAGTTGAAACATGAAATCGGAAGGAAACCGTCGTATATTTCTTTTTACAGCTTTGTTCAAATTGCCAGTCGTGACTTGATACAATTCTGCTAAATCGTGATCAAGGATTACACGCTGTTCCCGAATCTCATGTATCTTTTGTTGGATGATTTGTATATCGTTCATTTTTCTTTGCACATTCTGTTGTGCTGTTGCTGTAATTTGATGTATAATGGATAATTGTGAATTATGAATTGATAATTGTGAATTTCACAATTGTTCTATTTGTTCGGCTTTGAGACCTATGTTCTTCGCGGCTCAGTCAAATCGGATATATTTGCCCATAAGATTACAACATTTCAATGGTTTAACGCCGCAAAGATAGTCAGTATTTGCTGACTGTCCAAACTTTTCGGGGAAAGAGTGAGGACAAAAGGCGGAATGACGGTTAGAGGTTAGGGGTGAGGGGTGAGGGGTGAGAGGTGAGAGGTGAGAGGTTGATGAAGATTTCTCATTAAACTTTAAACCTGAACCTCTAACCACTCACCTCTAACCTCTAACCCCTAACCTCTAACCATCAACCCACCTCCGCAGGAGACGACATGGCCTTCATCTCTTCCAATACTTCACAGGCAGCCTTGACGGTGCCGATGCCACGAATGAGCATCGTGCGCCGTCCCTTGACCTCTTCGAGCTGGCAGTCGGCTACATGAAGCGAGAAGTAGGTAATACATTGTCCGAAAGCTGGCGACTGGAAGAACGGCGAATCTTCGTCCTTTACGAAGTAGAGGCGCAGACGACCACTCTTCAGAATGACTCGCTCGGCACCAAAATACTTACCCAAACGGCGCAGGCGCACGACACGGATCAGTTCCTCGGCTTCTTCGGGAATAGGGCCGAAACGGTCAATGAGCCGCTGGCGGAAAGCCTCCACGGCTTCATCGGTTTCCAGCCCGTCCAATTCCCGATAGAGCAGCATTCTTTCGGTGCTGCCAGGAACAAAGCTGTCAGGGAAGGACATGGTGAGATCGCTCTCCAAAAGACACTCGTCCACGAAGTCCTCTCCACTGGTGACTTCGCCAGACGCCACCTGTTGGGCATAGAGTTCCTTGAATTCCTCGTTCTTCAGTTCCTTCACAGCCTCGGAGAGAATCTTTTGATAGGTCTCGTAGCCGAGGTCGGCAATGAAACCGCTCTGCTCGGCACCAAGGAGGTTCCTTGCACCACGGATGTCGAGATCCTGCATGGCAATATGGATGCCGCTGCCAAGGTCTGAGAAGTTCTCGATGGCTTGCAGACGGCGACGGCTCTCTTGGGGCAAGGCTGCCAGCGGCGGTGCCAGCAGATAACAGAATGCCTTCTTGTTGCTTCGGCCCACGCGACCACGCATCTGGTGAAGGTCTGCAAGTCCAAAATTCTGAGCTCCGCAGATGATGATGGTGTTGGCGTTGGGAATGTCGAGACCGCTCTCGATGATAGTCGTGGAGATGAGCACGTCATAGTCGTAGGATGCAAAAGACATCATCACTCGTTCCAGCTCGTCAGTGGGCATTTGCCCGTGCCCTACGGCAACGCGGGCATCGGGAACATATTTATGCACCAGTTGTTCCAGTTCTGGAAGCCCGCTGATGCGGTTGTTGACGATGAAAACCTGTCCGTTACGGCTCATCTCGAAGTTCACAGCCTCAGCAATGACTTCTGCCGAGAAGGTGTGAACCTCTGTTTGGATGGGATAGCGGTTGGGCGGTGGTGTCTGGATGACACTGAGGTCGCGTGCTCCCATGAGCGAAAACTGCAGCGTGCGAGGAATGGGCGTGGCGGTCAACGTCAGCGTATCGACATTGACCTTCATCTGGCGCAGCTTCTCTTTGGTGGCAACGCCGAATTTCTGTTCCTCGTCGATGATAAGCAGCCCCAGGTCCTTGAACTTCACGCCCTTGCCAATGAGTTTGTGGGTGCCGACAAGAATATCTATCTTACCAGCCTCAAGGTCCGCCAGAATCTCCTTCGTCTGCTTGGGCGTGCGGGCACGGGTGAGATAATCCACTCGCACTGGCAAGTCCTTTAATCGTTCGGAGAAGGTGTGATAATGTTGATAGGCCAGCACCGTCGTGGGCACCATCACGGCCACCTGCTTGCCATCCACGGCTGCCTTGAACGCAGCACGAACGGCGACCTCTGTCTTGCCAAAGCCCACATCACCACAGATAAGCCTATCCATGGGACGACTGCGTTCCATGTCTGCTTTCACCTCGTTGGTGGCCTTCAGCTGGTCGGGTGTATCTTCATAGAGGAAGCTGGCTTCGAGCTCATGCTGCATATAGCTGTCGGGCGAGAACTTGAAGCCCTTCTCCTCACGACGACGGCTGTAGAGCTGAATAAGGTCACGGGCGATGTCCTTGATTTTGGCCTTCGTACGCTCCTTCATGCGTTCCCATGCACCCGTGCCAAGACGGCTGATGCGTGGCGGCTCGCCTTCCTTGCCCTTGTATTTCGAAACCTTATGCAAGGCATGGATGCTGACGTAAACCACATCATCGTGGTCGTACGTGATTTTAATCATCTCCTGCATGTGGCCATCGGCTTGTGGTACTCGCAGCAATCCGCCAAAACGTCCGATGCCATGATCGACGTGCACCACATAGTCACCCACCTCAAATTCCTGTAACTCCTTCAAAGAGAGAGCCACCTTGCCACCGCGTGCACGGTCGCTGCGCAAGTTATATTTGTGGAAGCGGTCAAAAATCTGGTGGTCGGTGAATAGACATATTTTCAGGTCGTTGTCGGCAAAACCGACATGGAGAGTCTTGGAAACGGGAGTGAAGGAAAGCGAAGCATCTTTTTCCTCAAAGATGGCTTTCAATCGGTCTGTCTGCTTCGATGAATCCGCTAAGATATAAATGGTGTAGCCTTTTGCAAGATAATCCTCAAAGGTAGAGGCGACAAGGTCAAAGTTCTTATGGAAGATAGGCTGGGGAGTGACGGAGAAAGAGATGGGAGTCCCTACCCTCCCCTTTGGGGATGAGACGGGATGTATTTGAGATACAGAGAATTCAACACGTTTGAAAGAAGAAAAGCCTCGCTCGAAGGTCGGTGCATCAATTAACGCCAGTTCTTTTCTAAGTGCAGAAGCACTCACTCCCTCCCTCGCAGTGATGGTACGGGAAGTGGCCTGGGTTCGGCTCTGCTCTTCGAGCAAGGCCTGCTGGCTGAACCCCTCTTCCCATATCTGCCCGATACGCTCAGCCACGTATGTAATATCCTTGCAGACAATCACCGTTTGCTCAGGCAGCAAGGTGGCCACTGGCACACAATCCTCCTGCTCTTTGCCAAGGTCGGGCACCAGGGAAATCAATTCGTGCTGTCCACGACTCAGCTGGTTTTCAACCTCGAACGTTCGAATGGAATCTACCTCATCACCAAAGAAGTCGATGCGAAAAGGATATTCCGAGCTGAAAGAAAAGACATCCACCAACGAACCTCGGACAGCGAACTGACCTGGTTCATAGACATAATCTGTCCGCTGGAAACCAAACTCAAACAACGTCTGCTCCACAAACCCGATATCGACATGTTCACCTACTCGCAACTGCAGCGTGCAATCATCCAACATCTTCTTCGAAACCACACGCTCTGCAATCGCTTCAGGATAAGTGACGACAAATGGAGCCTGCTGTGAATCTCTATATGAAGATATCCTCGCCAGAACTTCTGTACGAAGAATTTCATTAGCCGAGTCACGCTGCCCAAACTTCACTGCTCGACGAAAAGATGATGGATAGAAAAGGACCTGATCTTCGCCCAGCACTTGCATCAAGTCATGATAGAAATAACCAGCCTCCTCCGCATCATCTAAGATGAAAAGAAAAGGCTTCGTTGCCGGCACAGGCGTGGCAGCAGCAAAAGCCAAAGGAGCGGAACTGCCTTGCAACCCCGAAACCTGTAACGTACGCCAAGCGTCCTTCTCCAACGCAACAACCAACTTACGCACTTGCGGATGCCGTGCGTAAAGTGCCAAAAGTTCCTTTATCTCCATGAGGATGTCGTTTTGCGGTGCAAAGGTAGTGAATTATTTTGAAGTTTCTGCCTCGGAAGCAGAGGTTTCTACAAACTTTTCCGTATCTTTGTGCCCATGATTCACCCCACGACCCTCATCTTCGACCTTGACGGCACGCTCACAGACAGCGGCCTCGGCATCCTACGCTGTGCTCAATACGCCCTCGACCACTTCAGCATCCATGTGGACGACCTCAATCAGCTGCGCCCTTTCGTAGGACCTCCTTTGGAAGATTCCTTCATCCAGTTCTACGGCTTCACACCAGAGCAAGCCAATGAGGCGGTGCGCGTCTATCGCGAACGCTATTTCACCACGGGCGTCTATGAGAACGAAGTCTATCCAGGCACCCACGAAGCACTCTCCGAACTTCAACATCGCGGCTTTCGCATGGGCATCGGGTCGAGCAAGAATGAGCCGATGGTGCATAAGGTGCTACACCATTTCGACCTTGCACGTTATTTCGACTTCATAGCCGCCCGCGACGAAGCCGGCATACGCCACACCAAAGCCGACGTGCTGCGTCACGCACTCTCCACAGAGAAAATTGACGACACACGCACAGCGCTCATGATAGGAGACCGTTTCTACGACATTGAAGGTGCTCATGAAGTCGGCATTCCCGCCGTCGGCATCCTTTGGGGAGGCTATGCCACACGACAGGAAATGATCGACTGCCACGCCGACTTCATCGCAGACACCTGGGATGACCTCCTTTGCTACCTCCAAAATACAGCCTAAACGCCAGCCGTTTACGCTTGAGCATTCACTGCACAGCCGAAATAGCAATGGTGGTCAAAATGCTATTTCCTAATCTCCATACAACCAACTTTCACTTTTTTGCAGAAATATTTGGGAGGAAAACAAAAACGTACTATCTTTGGAGCACAATTGATTCCTATACATCAATCATTGTATGATGGACAAACAGGTTTCATAACCAATCAAATAAACCAACGATAAACAATACTAAGATACTTATTACAAAATAATGATATTGCCTATGAGATAACAACTGACGGGGAGTCTGTCCTCTGAATGTGCGACACTCCCAAGGGACAAACAAGCAAACCACAAACTTCAAATTATTAATCCAAACGGAGAAGTACGTTGATGTCCCGTTCGCAGTCTTATTGATAACTTGAGCTTTCTGCTCTTGTCTCTCTCAATTCGAATACCGCCAATATTCACCCTGAGAGCAAGCAGTTCAGAAGGTTCACGTCCGTAAGGGGCGTGAACTGTTCTTGCTTGTTTAGGGTATGGTCACTTGGCGGTAACCAGAATTGAGAATAAGCTCTCAAATGGTTTCACGCCTTTTTCGTTTCCAAAACAAAGAAACGTATGAAACACTTTTTTACTTTTTTATTTATCTTGCTGGGGCTATGTGCAAGCACAAGCGTCTTAGCATACGATTTTGAGGTTGATGGACTTTTATATCTGAAGGTATGGGGAAGTGACACGGAAGTAGAGGTGACCTGTGACTATAGGAATCCCTATACAATGTCGGTCATCAACATTCCTTCTTCAGTTGTCTATGAAGGGAAGACCTACAAGGTTACCGAAATAAACAGAATAAATGAAGGTGATGACAACGACTACATTAAGGAGATTATTATCCCTGAAAGTGTGACATTAATCAAAGGTGCAGCATTTTCTAAATGTACGGCGTTGACATCGATAGTCATACCCGATAATGTCACAGAGGCTCATGGTAGAATCTTCGAGGTTGTAGCAGCTTGACATCTATCACCATCCCAGAAAGCGTCACCAATATTGGAATAGCCGCTTTCGCTGGCTGCGAGAGCTTGGCATCCGTTACCTCTTTCATTATGAATCCATTTCCTATTTCAGAGGTATTCATCAACGAGTTAATCTTCCCCGGTGAAGAAGAAACACAGCATGGCACATTCACTTCCGCCACACTGTACGTTCCTCAAGGTACGAAGGAACTATATGAGAATACTGATGGATGGAAGGAGTTTCGGACAATCGTAGAGATTGATATAACTTGCATTGAGGATATAGAAGGTTCTGGGCGTGGTATGGTTTCTGTTTACGATCTCAACGGACGCAAATTGTCCGCGGCATCGCAACGAGGCATCAACATCCTGCGCATGGATGATGGGACGACACGCAAAGTGATAGTGAAATAGTAATAATAGCCATTAAAGATTTAAGTTACCAGACTATATCTATCTGATTTTTCACATCATAAGATTTCTCATCCCTTAAACATGGGATGAGACAGGCTGGCTAAACTATCATTTTTTCAGCACGCTGGTGGGAGAGAGCCAATTATGACACACCCTCCAGCTATTCCGAATGAACCTATGTTCGTGAGCCATCTCACTTAGGTGTGTGAAGCAACTAACCTAAGTGAGATGGCTCACGAACATAGACCTGGAAGACCTTGACGAGGTCTTGCGAATGCGAAAAACCATCAATACGGCCAATCAAGTGACTACCGTCTCGACCTTCTACATAATCAACGACGTAGAAAGAAAATGTATGTTTGAGGAAAACACAGGTTCTATTTCGATTCGTGTATTCCAGACAAAAAGTTTTATCTGAGATGTATTTTGGATGAATTTGCTTATGCACGTCAGTGTATCACGTTGGAAATGGAAGAACTGAGGGCTGAGGATGAAGCTTGAGGAAGCCTTTTCTTGACTGACAAAACGACAGAATGACTGACAAAGCTGTTTCTTGGAAGTGAATGGTACGGATATTGATAGGGAAAGAATATACCCTAAATAATGCTGCAATATGGAATATGTATGTGCTTTATTGATGCTCGTCATCATCGGCCTTATCTTCTATACGTACAATAAGTTGCAATCGGCCATTAAAAATGGAACGAGTTCGACGGAAAAATGCGATTCCGACAAATCGATAGTGACTGCTCCGGAACAAACAGCAACAGACACCGTGGCCACCCCATTGGCAACGAATATAGAACTGCCGTGGAAAGGTACGAGAGACTTATTGCTCGAAACACTGTCACGTATAGGATGTCAGTATGAGATTGGCGAGGGCGAGGACGATAGGATCCACTTCGTCTATCAAGGCGAGCACTTTCTCGTCGCAGCAGACAACGAACACCACTACATTCAAGTTTATGACTATGCCTGGAGGAGTTTGGAGCTGTTCGACATTGATGAATTATCCCGCTTGCGCAAGGCCATCAACGAGGCCAATTGGAGGAGCAACGCAACTACTGTTTTCTCCATCGACAACACAAGAAACACTATGGATGTCCATTGCAAGGCCGCCTTTCTCTTCATCCCGCAGATTCCTCACATAGATGATTATCTGAGGCTTGAACTGAACAACTTCTTCCGCTCCCATCAACAGGTGGGTGCCGAGATAGAGAAACTTAAAACGATGGAAGGGGTATCAGGGGTATAAAAAGAAAACGCATTTGGACCCTTTATAAGTAATTGAACCTCTTCCTAAAAAGAAAGATGACTGCAAAGGGTCACATCAGTATGGAATAGTGCATAAAGGGCAGAAAGAAATCGTTTAACACACTAAAAACTGAGAATTATGATACTTACAACCACCCCGACCATCGAAGGTCATCCCGTGCGAGAGTACAAAGGCGTAGTGACTGGTGAAACCATCATCGGTGCCAACGTTTTTAAGGATTTCATGGCCAACCTGACCGACTTTTTCGGAGGGCGCAGCGGTTCTTACGAGAAGGTGCTAATCGAAGCCAAAGATACAGCCATGCAAGAAATGATGCAGCGGGCACACGCCTTGGGTGCTAACGCTATCGTGGGCATTGACCTTGACTACGAGACCGTCGGTCAATCCAGCTCCATGCTCATGGTGTCATGTAGCGGCACCGCCGTACTCATTTGAAGACAGGATTCCTTACCGAACCTCTAAGAGTACTCAAAATGGACGCTTGCTGCTTCCACCTCGGAAGTGTTCACGAATAATCAACTTCACCTGATTTCAAATAGCAGAAAGAAGGTTTTCAGAATCAAGAACTGCCGAATCCGCATCAAAAGTGCGGGTTCGGCAGTTTCCTTTTACAATCGAGATGATGATGCTATCTCACTATCAACTTCTTGACGCTTCCGTCTTTCATCTTCAGCACATGAACTCCGCGCTTTGGTTTTGCCACCTTCCGACCAGATGCATCGTAGAAGGCTTCAACGCCATTCATGCCAGCCAGGCCAGCGATGCCATCTGCGATGTTGGCATGATACTCGATGTCGTGAGCCGGCATCGTCTCATACTTCTCGCCTTCCCATCCGACAAAGCTGTAGCGGCTGGCATCTTCTGGTATATAGTTGCGTAGTACCACCTCAGTACCATACTCTACCTCGTCCTCAGCTACAAGTTCATCACCAACGTAGTAGCGGATAAAATACTTGTTTACGGTGAATGTTCCCGTCACCGTCACATCCTCTGCTGGCATCGTTGCAGGTATCTCGCTCCAACCGCTGAAGGTGTAGCCATCCTTTGTGGGCTCGTCCATCAAGGTCAGTTATGTGCCATAGGCGATGGAGTCGGTTTGCAAGGTGTCACCATCAACGGTATAGGTCAGGAGGTAGTGGTTCACAA
>JAGCPY010000012.1 GCA_017965425.1 Bacteroidaceae bacterium
GGCTATGGCTGCCGTGCTGGGTCACACCCAGTCGCTGCACACCAACGCCCTCGACGAGGCCATCGCACTGCCTACCGACTTCTCCGCACGTATCGCCCGTAATACCCAGATCTACATCCAGAACGAGACGCAGGTCTGCAAGCACATCGACCCGTGGGCTGGTTCCTACTACGTTGAGAAGCTGACGCAGGAACTCTACCTCAAGGCCTGGGAGCACATCCAGGAGATCGAGAAGCTCGGCGGTATGGCCAAGGCTATCGAGACGGGTCTGCCCAAGATGCGTATCGAAGAGGCTGCTGCCCGCACTCAGGCTCGCATCGACTCAGGTGTACAGACCATCGTAGGTGTGAACAAGTACCGTCTCGAGCACGAGGATCCCATCGACATCCTCGAGATTGACAACACCGCCGTGCGTCTGCAGCAAGAGGAGTCCCTGAAGGAACTCCGTGCCAAGCGCGACAACGAGCAGGTCAAGAAGGACCTCGCTGCCATCACCGCCTGCGTGCAGGAGTTCGCCGATGGCAAGAAGAGCGAGCACAACCTCCTCGACCTCGCCGTCACTGCCGCCGGCCACCGTGCCACCCTCGGTGAAATCAGCGATGCCTGCGAAGCTGTCGTGGGCCGTTACAAAGCAGTCATCAGAACCATTTCAGGCGTGTATAGTTCAGAAAGCAAGGCCGATGCAGACTTCGAGGAAGCCTGCCGTCTCACCGAAGAGTTCGCAAAACAGGAGGGCCGTCGTCCTCGTATCATGGTGGCCAAGATGGGTCAGGACGGTCACGACCGTGGCGCTAAAGTCGTCGCCACCGGCTATGCCGACTGCGGCTTCGACGTTGATATGGGACCGCTGTTCCAGACGCCCGCCGAGGCAGCCCGCGAGGCTGTGGAGAACGACGTAAATATAGTAGGAGCGTCGTCCCTTGCAGCAGGTCACAAGACCCTCATCCCGCAACTCGTCGAAGAGCTGAAGAAGCTCGGCCGCGAGGATATCATGGTCATCGCCGGCGGTGTCATCCCCGCCCAGGACTACGACTTCCTCTACAAGAGCGGTGTCGCTGCCGTCTTCGGTCCCGGCACCTCCGTGGCCAAGGCTGCCTGCGAGATGATGAAGCTCCTGCTCGGCAAGGAATAATCACCAGTCTCCTATGAGCGCATAGCGTGCGCTTCCCATCTTTTCCTCTCCCTCGTTGCTCTTCTGCATCGGGGGAGAGATGTTTTATACAGAACCGCTGCCCAATTTGCCTCAAAAGCTCCTAGAACCGTTTCATTCACGACCTTTTTTCTTCTTCGGTTCAGGAAGAGCCTTGCAAGTCTCGCGGACGAGCGCCGACAGATAGTCACGGTCATCCACGTCGGCGATGTAGAAATAGGTCTTTGCCCCTTCGTAGGGTGGACGAAGTTCTTCCTTTCTGAGCAGAGGCCGAACGGCTTCTGTAGGTTTCAGGAAGAAGCAGTCGTCGCAGATGAGGCCGAAGATTTTGCCGTCGCAATAGATGCCATAGTCGCCAAACATCTTTTTGGTTACGATGTCGCCAGCACCACTACATTGGTCTGCGATATATTGTACGAAATCTGTATTACTTGCCATTGTTTGATGTTTTGAAGATGTACATTCCTTGTTCCACCTGCACCGTTCGGTCGGGGAGGTGGACAGTGGCTGTGCTGCCGACGGGCACACGGAGCTCCAGGCGGTGGAGGTGCCCGTCGTGGCTGATGACGTGTGAGGTGAGGAGGCCTTGGGGAGTGGGGAGGCTGTAGTAAACGGTATCGATGCCGAGGGAAGGGTAGGGGTGGACGTCGAAGTGGCGGTAGCCAGCACCGTCGGGTGTCACGTTGATGCCTGCCAATCTGCGGGGCAGCCATGTCAGGCCTCCCCCAAACATGGGGTGGTTGTGGGAGTTTTGGCCGTCCCATTGCTCCCATGTGACCGTAGCACCTTGTGCCAACCAGTGACCGTAGCTGGGGTAGTCGGTCTTCAGCATGGCGGTGGTGGTTACGTCGTGCAGTCCGTTGTCGGTGAGCGTCTCGAAGAAGAACTTGGTGGTGACGAAGCCCGTGTTGATGTGTCCGTCGTGTGTCTGCATGATTTCGTGGCGTAGGGCTTCGATGACCTTTGCCTTGCGCTCCGTGGGCACTCCCATGTGGAGGGCAAGCACGTTGGGGCCAAAGTCGCCGTAGCTGCCAGTGGCCTCGTCGTAAAACTTGCGATGGAAGGCACGCCTGGTGCGTTGCGCGATGGCATCACACTCCTGTCTTCCTGCTTCGTCCCCCAGAATCTGAGCCGTCTGGGCGATATTCGTGGCACAGAGCCAGAGGTAGAAGGTGTGGACGATTTCGTCCGACGGCATCCCGTAGGGCGGTACCCAGTCGCCGAGGTTCAACCAGTAGCATAGTTCGCCCGACTCTGCATTCAGCATTTGCAGATGCATGGTGCTGTCCGATGTCAGCCAAGTCTGCATGTTGCGCAACTGTGCACGCATGGGTTGGTAAGCCTGTTCCAGTATCTGACGGTCGCCGTACTGCAGGTAGTATTCCCAGGACATCGTGTTTAACGCAGCTCCCCATGCCACGCCACCTCCGCAGGTTGGTTGCCAGGGAGCACCGTTGGGGACATAGCCGGTGAGCGGGTTCTGCGCATCGCGTATGTCACGAATCCATTTCTGATAGAAGGCAGCGGCGTTGAAATTGAGCATCACCATCGCCGCTGCAATCTGGCCGTCGCCCGTGTAGGGCAGGCGTTCGCGGTGTGGACAGTCACTGGCCGTGCCGCCGTGCATGTTGTCGAGCTGTGAACGCACCCACATCTGGTAGATGCTGTTGATGAGCGGGTTGCTGGTGCGGAACTCGGCCCAGGGGCGCACGTCGGTGTTCACGGCTTCGGCTTGTATTTGCTCTGGTGTAAGGCTGTCCAGTCCGCTCACTTCCACCTGCGAGAACACAAACCATGTGAAGCGTGGGGCATAGCTTTCTCTACCATTTCCCTTGCAGATGTATTCCTGCTTGCCGAGGGGCGACTCGCTGATATACTTCACGCACACGTGTTGTCCTGTCTGTCCGTGGAAGTTCTTCAGACGCACCCATCCAGCCACTTCTTTCTCGAAGGTGACGACGAAGCAACTGTCTGTTCGCACAATGCTTTGTGGTTTCAATACTTCTGTAATGCGGTCGGTGGGTGCGGTGTGGGCGGTCAACTTACCTGTGGGCGGTGGGGCCAATATAGCCTGTTGCCATCCACTTTCATTGGTGTCGGGTTCTGCCCAGGCGGGCGTTTCCTGTCGGGCATCGTATGTCTCTCCTTCGTAGATGCCGTTCATAGTGATGGCCGATGGACGTGTGAGCCACGTCTGGTCTGTAGCAATCGTTTCGTGTGAACCGTCTTCATAGATGATTTCCATCTGGCATAACAGGCAGGGAGTGCCGAAGGAACACACCCGCCAGCTCTCGGTGTGGTAGAAACCATTGCCGAGTATGGCACCTACAGCGTTGCGACCAGCGTTGAGCTGAGCCGTGATGTCGTAGGCAAGGTACATCACGCGGTAGGCGGTGAAATGTGGATCCAGGGCGATGCCGCCTTTGTCGAGCCCAGTGCGTGTGGAGTAGTTCGTGAAGTTGGGAACCAGGTAATCGTTGCCGATGCGTTGGCCATTGACGTAGAGCTCAAAGTAGCCGCCAGCCGTGACAAAAGCCTTGGCCTTCTTGACCTTCCTTTTGAGCATGAAGCTCTTGCGAAAAAGCGTAGCCCCCATAGTCTGTTGTGCTGCACCAATCCATTGTGCTTGCCAGTCAGCATCATGCAGCAACCCCATTCCCCAATGCCCCACGGCGCTCCAACGCGAACGCTTGCCGCGGGCATTCCAAGTCTGCACTTGCCAGTAGCAATCCAGTCCTGAGGAGAGTTGGCCTCCTCCATAGGGCACCAGCACAGACTGGTCTGACGGCACGCGCCCGCTGTCCCAGAGGTCATAGCGTCCGTGTCGTAGGTCTTCCTCTGTGGAAGCCACGACGATGCGGTAAGCCGTCTGTCTGTCACCCCTAATGCGCTCGTCCCTTGGCTCATTGACCCATGAGAGGCGAGGTCGCTCTGCATCCACGACGGCGGGATCCTGCGTATGTTCCACGGTCAGGCTGGTCACTCGAAACTGGGCGTGCAGCAACAGTGGCATCGTAGCCAGCAGAAGAAAGAAGCGCTTCAGCATTACTCTTTGACGGTGACTCGTTTGATGGTGATGATCTTTCGCGGATGCTCTTTGGCATCCACGGGTGTACGGCCGATGCGCAGAGCAATGGGCATTCCCTCCACGACTTCTCCGAAGACGGTGTATTCACCATCAAGGTGAGGTGCTCCGCCGATTTTGGCATACGCTTGTTTCTGAACTTCATTGAAAGGTCGCGGTGGGTTGGCGGCAATGGCTTCTTCAGCCTCCACTTGCAGTTGGTTCAGCAACGCTTGGTGGGCAGCGTGGTCCGTGGCTTTCAGGCTGGCAATCTCTTCAGCATGTTCCCGTTGCAGGCGGTCGAACAGAGCCGCCACCTTGGCCTCATAGAGCACGGCTTTCAATTCTGCCAGCTCTGCACTCGTATGTTTCTTACCCGTGACGATATACCACTGCAAGGCGTTGGAACGTCGTTCGGGGTTGATGCTGTCTGGCTCGCGAGCGGCAGCCAACGCTCCCTGTTTATGGAAGTGCTTGGGATAGACAATCTCGGCCGGCACGCTGACCGTGTCATGCCCACCAGCCTGGATAGCCATCTCTGGCACAATGCGGTTAAACACCACCCCGTCAAAGGCTCCTTCGCGCGCGTACCTAATAAAATTGTCGCGGTGTAGTGGCGTGTCGTCATAGAGGCGCACGCGGATGTCACCCTCGGAGGTCTCTATCAGCACCTCCGTCTGTCCAATGTGGGCATACTTGTCCTTGCAGCTGCCCAAGCCGATGATAGCCACCAATGTGGCTGCAGACAGGATGGCAGAATAGCTTTTGTTCTTTTTCACCATACAACGATTGTTCGGCGGTAATAGGCTCTTCATCCATTGTCGAAACAGGAGGATGCAGTCTTCTTTTCTCATGTTAGTTGGCCTTAGTGTTTGCAAAAATACATCTTTTTTTCGTCTCGCACATATTTTTATCCTTTTTTCTGATGCCATCTCCCCTATTTTGCATACTTTTGTGGCATCTTTTGAAGACAAATACGCTCTTTGACATATTGACCCATTCTTGATTTGCATAAATTTTTCCCCGAAGATCCATCATACAGATCAAGAGCCCAAATCTATTGGTGCGGGTTCAGATGATTAGCCCTTCCCCCTCCCACACCTCACTTCATACATCATTCCATGACCATCGAACAATCATTCCATGACCATCGAACAATCATTCCATGATGATGGAACAATCATTCCATGATGATGGAATAATCAATTCCCTTAGCTCTATTCAAACAAGAAGTTATTTCCCTTTGTGTTGTTGCCCCCCTTTGTTGTGAATTGCTTGAAATTCTTCGTCTTTGAACCATCATAAACATCGTATGATGGGCGACAAGTTGAAGGACATCAGTTGTGAATTGCTTGAAATTCTTCGTCTTTGAACCATCATAAACATCCATACTCGTCATTGACAAGTCGGGCGTCGAGTTGTGAATTGCTTGAAATTCTTCGTCTTTGAACCATCATAAACATCCACGGAAGGTCACGAAGAAGATAGTGGATAGTTGTGAATTGCTTGAAATTCTTCGTCTTTGAACCATCATAAACATCCGAGTTGGTTCACTACATAGATGTCGTTGGGTTGTGAATTGCTTGAAATTCTTCGTCTTTGAACCATCATAAACATCCGCGTTCACAATCGTATTTTCCGCTTGTTGTTGTGAATTGCTTGAAATTCTTCGTCTTTGAACCATCATAAACATCTTTCCGCTTGTTGGGTCTTTACATTCGGGCGTTGTGAATTGCTTGAAATTCTTCGTCTTTGAACCATCATAAACATCAGCTCGATACGCGCCGTGACCTTGTCGCCGTTGTGAATTGCTTGAAATTCTTCGTCTTTGAACCATCATAAACATCGTCGGCGTGCTGTTTACGCTGGCAAATGTCGTTGTGAATTGCTTGAAATTCTTCGTCTTTGAACCATCATAAACATCCATGGCCTGAACAACTGACAATAAA
>JAGCPY010000013.1 GCA_017965425.1 Bacteroidaceae bacterium
AGATAGTTGTTTTTGCTTGAACGACAAAACATTGCGGTGGTTTTATCGTCCCTGTTTGTCCCTTTTTGTTCTTTATCTTGATGTCTCATGATGATGGTGCATGAAAGGCGATTGCGGCGCGCTGGGTTGTAGTAATTTTGCATTGTCAAACCAAGAGAAGTGGCTCAAACCCTTAAGGCTTCTGGGCAAAAGCTATAGGGCTTCTGGGCAAAACCTATAGGGCTTCTGGGTGAAACCTATAAGGGTGTGGCGCGGAGCACCAAATGAAGAATGAAGAATCCAGGAAACCACCACAGCGATTTGCGACAATGGTTTCATTCTTCACGCATCGTCTTATTCTGAGAACAACGTTTTTCCCTCTCTGCGAGCAATATATCGAATATTCAGGAACGCACGGAAGTCGAAAAAAGAGCCATATGCCTAAAAATTCTGAAATGAACATCCTTTTTTACCTTAAAACAATGGAATACCATGGAAAAGAAGACGGAAAGTCCTTGTAAATAAGGCGTCATCTGCTCTTCCCTCGTGTTTACACTCAAAAAGCCTCAATCCCTCACCCAAGGGCATATCTTTCTGACTATAAATGACTTGTTGGTGAGGGAATGGTGAGAGAAAGGTGAGGGATGGTGAGGTTTTTTGCGCATTCCCTCACCATCCCTCACCTTTCCCTCACCAATTCCTCACCTGTAAACGTCTTACTCACAACATAATATGTCCTTCGGTGAGGGATTGAGACATTTATGGGCTTTTCTTAGGATGATGTTGTTGACTTGCAACGGCCTTGATGCCGGAAGGTGTACACGTTCAGGGCGGAAGATGTTTACCTTCCGCCCTGTATGTCTATACGTTCCATGTTAGGCCAACGTATTCATTAAAGTTCTTTCTCTGGCAGGATTTCGCCCCACTCCGATGAATAGCCTTTGTTGCTGTTGAAGTCTGGCGTGATGTCGTCTACAGGATAATTCAATTTGAATTTTGTGGTAGAGATGGCATCCTTTGCCTCTTCGTCAATGGTGGCTCGCTGGAATTCTGATTCGTATGACCAATAGGGGGTGATACGGTACGAGAGCTTACCCTCGTCGCCAGACACAGAGGCGGTTGGCGGTTCCCAGTTGGTGAGGAAGGAGAGGACGATGGAGTAGACACCCGATTTGCATTTGTTGATGGGGATTTTCCTGCGAAGGATTCGCTTGCCCTTAGCATTGAAGATGTGTACCTTGATACCCCATGTCTTGATGCGCGAACCATTGAGTACCAGGAAGCGTCCAAGGATTTTGAACTTGTTGAGCTGACTGACATCGATGGACTGTCCGCCACCACCTTCGTCACCGCCATTTCCACCTTCTGTATAGACGACGCCGTTGTCGGCAGAGTTGGAGAAGTCAAAGCTATTGCGGCCTCCGAATGTCTGAATGGCAACTTCTGTCTTGATCCTCGGATTTCCCACTTCCACCACCTGCTCGGCATCTTCACAGGGAAGTTCCTTCTCGATATTGTTGTCGTCGTCCAACGTGTAGAGACAAGGCATGAAATGCACCTCGTCCACGAGCTGTTCATACGGTCCTTGAACCTTGAAGTAGTAGGTCTTTTTGCTCTCAGCTTTTCCATATTCTTCTCCAGAAACTTCATCATCGTCCTTCACCATCTGCCAGTAATTACCGTCCTTGATGGGGCCTAAGTACATACGCATTCCAGGACGGTAATTCCCATTCATTGCACCGAGACTCTTTAATTGATAATATGCACGACCGAAGCAATAGCCATCGGAACTGGCGCAATTACCGCTGACGAAGTAGACGTCTGGTTGCAGCTTTGTGGAGAAGTCCACAAGTTTGTGTTCCCAGAACTTGGCAAGCTGCTTGTCCCAGAGGTGTATGCCCAACGGCTGAACATGAAGCTGCACGTCCCCATAGAATGTGACATAGAACTTGACAAGGCCAGACGGCGTGAAGCAGAAGAGCCCATCCGGCTGCGTGCCATCCATGACCTTGATGTGTCCCTCTCCTTCGAGGAAGGCATCAACGTTCGCACCTATGGTGACAGCCAGAGCACCGGCTATCTCAAAACCAGCTGCGGCACGGTAGTTGGCTCCCAGCTTGAAATGGCCGTCCAAAGATACGTGACTGAATTTGAAGCTACCCTCTTCTACGTCCTCGTCAATTTTAGTTTCCTTATCATCGTGGGTGATGGTGCCGCATCGGTGTTTGGCAGTGGTCAGCTTGCCAGCTACGCAAACGCTGCCGCCGATGCTGATCTCCGGGCTAAGGCGTGAAGTGAAGATAACAGCGGCAGGTACAGGACCGGCCCAGAAGACAAACCTGATGATGGCATTGTTCCATGATTGCTTCGGGTTGGGAACCAGGTCTGCACGAAGGTCTTTGTAGCCAGCCGAAGTGGTGACTTGAATCCATTTGTGGAGTCCGGTATCGTAGGTCTGGGGATCGGTTCCGATGCCTTTGGCCGTGACGTTTTCACCGGAAGTCTTCTTATATTCTACGCCAGCTTGTAACCTCCCCTCGACTTCCGTCCATGTGTCGGTGTAATTGTTTTCATAATCACGTGCCTTGTCCTTCTCTGCATGAACCGATGTAAAGTGCGTGATTTTCAGTCCGAAGGCAGCGTATGGTTTGATGTCTGCTTTAATCTTCTGTCCGACGGTTTTATTCTTCTCAGAGGCTTCATCAATTAGCCTTGACAATAATGCATCTTCAAAATACTTGAAGGCTTGGTATGACTTGCCAGCTCCACGGACGGCTTTCAGGATGTCACGTGAATCGAATGTCCAATTGATGAACTCAGACTTGGTGGTCTTTACGCCTTGTTCGACCTTGACTTCCTCCATCTCATCGTCCCCTCGGGTCACAGGCTTGATGCCACGGATGGAGTCATAGACATGCCAAGCCATGATGACGGAGTCCTTCATCTCAAAGCCCAAAGCGGCCAGCTCCGTACTGTCCAAGGTCTCGATGCCTGCGGGATAAGAGAGACCTGCATCAATGCAATAGGAGAGTTCTTTGTAGACATCTTCCAAAGGCACCTTCGTGCAGACGACTTTTAGCATTCCGCCCACATCTGTTACGGAGAGGACACGGTGATTGAGACCATAAGGCAGCTTGTGGGAACAGCCTGTGGCCAGTTTCATGCCCACTTCCGGACGCCATTGGGAAGGAACGTTGTCCAGGAAATAGAGGATGCTATCGTGTTCCACCAACTGAATGTATTCCTGTACGCGGTCAGTCACGTAGAGCACGCCTTCGTTGAACTGATAGGTCACCGTGCCGTAGTCGTTCTCGACGGTCACAGGTTCCTCAAAGCCCTGTTCTTCTTCAGGAACGACCCACTCCTCCATCGACAGCATACAACTGGCCGTGAGAAGTGAGAAGAATATGATGGAAAGATAATGTCGCATAGGTCTAAGTTATTATTAGGTTTATCTTTATCGTTAGAGTTTCAAATCCACAAGCTCGGAAGGCTTGCCATGTGTCTTTCCGTCGAAGACAAATCGAATGGGGCTGATATAGAGGTCGAAGCGTGATCTGTCATAACAGCGGAAAGAGATGCGTTCGCGATATACCTCGTTGGTACCGATGTCCTCTTCGCCGTCGTCCTCATCATCTTCCAAGTCCTCTTGATCTTCGCTGAGAGTGGAACCTACGCGGAAGCGCAGGAAGCGTATTTTCTGGTTGTCCTTGGTCTCGATTTCAAAGGGTTCTCCAATGGCCCTGACCTCTCCCTCACAGAAAGCTGCAATAACCATGTCGTCAGTAATAGGTTTCCCACGTACGGTGGCATAGGTATAGATGACAGTCTCGTAAGGATAGACACGTTCCGACGGCTGCCACTGCGGCAACACACAGACGACACAACTGTCTGGCAGACGACCGGAAACGGAGGTGGCGTGGATGATCGTCCATCCTTCGGAGAGGGCTTCGACGGTACTGCCTACGATACGTGCCACGGTATCTGCGCTGGATTCAAAGAAGACCTGTTTGTTGGCAATCGTATCGGGGGTGAAAATAGGAGAGAAGTCGTAGCTTTCGCCTTTCATAACATAAACCGTGTCACGACCTAAGTCCAACGTCGCCGCCACTTCGTTCACTTCGTTGAAATCGAAGTCTATGAGGCCGCAGGAGGTCAGGAGGAAGGTACTCAATATGATATATGTCAAGCGGAAGCAAGGCCATACCCCCGTATATGGCCGTGAGAACAGCCAACGTTCGGCCAAACATTTGGGTATGGCCTTACGGCAGGTGGAGAAAGTCTTGGTCATCATCGTATCTTATATTTTATATCTTATATTCATTGGGCTTTTGGTGCTGTGACCGTGATGGTGTTCGAGGGTTCGCTGGCGCGTCCGTCGGCATACTGAATCATGATATAGTAGTCAGCAGATTCGCCAGGTCTGAGAAGCACATCGTCGAAGGCACGCTCCTCTGGTTGTGCGGACATAAGGAACTGAGGCTGTTCGTCGTCCGGTCCCTTGCGATAGATGCAGAACCACCATTCACCTGAATAGGGCGGATTGGCATCCATTTCCCATGCCAGACGGGTCTCGCCCGTATCTGACGCATAGTTACCGAAGAGCTTGATGGGCCAGGAGAAAAGCATCTCACCCGAGAAACTGACCATGTATTGCAAACTCAGGCCGCTGGAAACATTGCTATAGTTAAAGGACTCAATGGCATAAACCCATTGTGCGTTTGCATTGACGTCGGGCGTATCGAAGACTTCGATAACATCGCCTGCCGCCTTGACAGAATCGGCGTTGCAGACACGCAGGAGTGTCCATTCGTCCTGTGTTTCTAAACGACGGAGAACGTGGTGGCGTGCCATCAGTTCATCGTCACCGGCTATCCATCGCATGTAGATGCCTTGTTCGGTGACGGCAGCCGAGTCGAGGTGAGCCAATGACGGCGGCACGTTGCTGGGGCGAATGACTTGCAGGGTCTCGGAAAAGTCACCGATGTTCTGCGAGAAATCTATCGCGCGAACCTTATAATAAATATACTTCTGGTTGGTTTCCATCGAGACCGTATCAACGAATACGGTATCGCGCGTCTGTCCATGCTTTTGTGTCATGAACTTATGGGTGGTATCGTTGGCAAAGACGATTTCGTAATAATCTATGTCGTCGGTTTCGGGCAAGGCATCCCATGTGAGGGTAATCGTACCCACGACGGCTTCGGTCTCAGCATGTAGTCCCCTAGGAGCCTTGGGCGGTCGCATGTCACTGACGCGCAGGAGCTGTGGAATGCCGTAGCTCACGTTCTGAGCGGTATCGTATGTGGCAATCACCACATCACCCGTTGTGAGGTTGGTCACGTCAATGCGGCATACGGTATCGGTGGGTGCCAATGGCTTGTCAAGCAGCGGACGCCATTCACCAGAGGTGACACGTTCGTGGTAGTACATGGGCATCAAGCCAGAGACGTCAGCTTCCATCGTGTCTTTCTCGAAGTGTATCTCTGCCCAGACCTCATCGGCTGGAGCATCTTCGCGTGGACGGATAATCTCAATCCAGGTAATCTCAGCAGGACTGGGCGGTATCATGTCACCGACTTGTACGGTCAATGTTGTTGAAGGCTCGGTCAGTTCACCAAAGGGGTCGTGAGCCAACACGCGATATTCGTAGGTGCCAGGCTGTGAGATGTTGTCGCCATAGAAGCAGTCCTCACCGCCCAGGTCAGGCAGCATGACGAGGTAGGGACGCTGATTCACACGCTTCCATTGTGTCTCACCCTTGCGACGACGTTCAATCTCATAGCTGGAATACTCAGGTCGGTTCTCCCACCAGATGCGTACACCATCGGGTGGCGTGACGCTGTCACCTATCTGCACGTCAAAAGGAGCGGGCTTGGTCGGCACATTCTCCACGTCGTCAACAACGCCGGCATCGAGCATTACAGTCATCGTTGTATCATCTTCTGCAGGAATGACAGAATAGGTATAGGTTTTTCCACGTTGTGCCGTGCGGTCAACCCAACGCATGGCCATGTGGTTGGCTACATCTGGACGCCATTCGCTCACGAGGACTGCGATACCGAGTGCCATCATCTGGTCTTGGTGGATGTCGAAGAGAGAACCCATCGTGCCGGGATCGTCCTTTGTCAGGTTAGGGTTGGGTCGGTCTTGGTTGTAGATGGAACCAAAACCCATCTGTGCCAAGGAGTCGGTCTCAGGATAGAGGCGGCGGAACTCTTCGAGTGGCGTTGGTTTGAAGGCCAGTGCCAATGTGTCGATGTCGGCAGACCCTTCACTCATACGCAGGACATTGACACCCACATGGTTGAGATGACGCCATGTCACGTAGTCTGGTGCCGACCAGCGGAGAACAACGCTATCGCCGTAAGTGCGGGCCAGCAATCTGATGGGTGAATGATAGAGGAGGCGATCCTTGGCACGCTGTTCTTCGTTGAAGGCAGCTGTATCTCGAATCTCACCTGGCAAGAACTTCTTGAGAGGTTCAGAAGTGGTGTCGACTACGAGGGTATCGGTTTCGTCGTCAGCACGCATTGCCATGCGTAGTTCCGGCGACGCCCATGCTGACCCCGCAAGGTAGGCAGCGGTCACAAAAGCCAGTGTTTTTATAGCGGTCTTATGATTCATATCGGTCATTCGGTCTTATTTCTGGTTGTAATAAGTGAGCGGGTTGCTGAGGTCGAAGCTCTCCTCATAGCCGCCGTTGGCTTGATTCACGATAGTGTAGTTACAGTCGTTGAAGTCGTAGGCGTTGACGCGGTAGATGGAGAAGTTGGCACTCTTCATTCGCTTCTTCATGTTGTTGTCATTCTTGAAGGCATCACGCGAGTGCTTGTTCTTCTTGCCACAACTGTCACCGCGCATGTTCTCGCTACCGATGAAGCCGCAGAAAACCCACTCAGAGATATTTTCATGACCACGTGCATAGTCAAACTTCTTACATTGACTGGAGTAGCCCTTGAGCGTGCCCCACATGGTCAGCTTCTTCTTCGAACCAGAATTGGAGAGCTGAGAGCCCCAGATCATCGGGAACTGATAGCAAGGTACCTGCAACTTGGCTGACCCGAAGGAGGATGAGCAATACTGTCCACGGCGGGCTTGATACCACCGTTCCATACCATTTGCCTCATTTGTGAACGACTTGTTGGAAGCATCTATATCATCCATCTGTTTGACGAAGGTGTAGAGACGGTCGCTGAATTTCTCAGCCACCTGATAGACGTTATACATATCCTTAATGTAGTTCTGCACCTGCACATAACGTTTGGAGCTGGGACAATAGACAGCTGCACGTTCAAGACCAGTGAGGGCATAGCCTGATTGACCCGTCATAACGGGCAACGGATACTTACAGAGTTTGCTCCATTGCTTCTTGTCGTAGATGGACAGTGCCATAATCTTATCATGGTCATTACCTGCATTCATCGCATTGCGGGTACCACCCAGCTTGCCTTCATAGACGCCACCCTTATCGGTATAGACAACAGACTGTGCCGTGGTGACATTCATATCGATACGGTCGGCATCGAACTCCCAACCGCCAGGGAAGGCGTAGTTGCTAAGATAACCAATATACCAGTAGGGATCGAAGAGCATATAGCGGGGATCGCGAGCTACATGGTAGTCCTCAATGACATTTCTCGAATCATTCCATGATACGCTGTTGATACGACAACCCACGAAAGGTCTTTCGTATGAAATGGATGAACCGTTGCGTCCTTCCTTCCAGTTCGTATTGGTCGGGATGACCCAAATGTCAGCAATAACTTCGGTATTCGTGACGGCTTTGTTGTTGACACGGGTAGAGGTTTCATACTCTAACTTAATCTTGTAGTAGCCATCGACTTTAATACCTGTGTATCCTGAAGAGGGTTGCATATTACAGGTATTGCTGGTGGTCACCCAGACGTTGTCGCGGGTGGCAAGAAGCTTGTTGTAGGAGTCATACCAACGCCACTTCAGTGTACCTTTCTTGAAAGCTTTGTTCTTGAGGTTCGTAGTCAGGGCGAAGGTCGGGTACATCACGTCGTTCTTGTGTGAATACATATAATTCCTGTCGTCCGACTGATGCATAATCTGGTTATACTTGGACGGATAGGCAATGGCTATGTAGTCCTGCAGTTCGGGCACATCGGGAATAGACTTTCTTGGGCCCGTAGCAAAGTAGTAAGTCTTTGTCTGCTTCCATGCCTCGGGATAGTATCGGTTGGAACGTTCGTTGTACTTCAGCGGGTCTTGTTCCTTACCCTTGACAATTTCCTTGGCATAGCCGCTAACCTCCATGATGTAATAGCAGTTGGGATTGAGGCTGGTGATGTCGATATAGTTGGCATAGCGGCTCTGTCCCTTGAGGTAGAAGGTGCGGGTGTTGTAGTAGCTGCTGTTCTTGGAGGTGTACTCCTTGAGCGTCACTTTGCTCTCGACGTTGGAACGGAAGATGAAGGTGCGGCTGGCTTCCATCTCAAGGTCGGACGGGTCGCCGTCATAGTTCTTCTTCAGACGTGTCAATTCAGTTTCGTCGAGCACACGGAACGGTTCCTTCAATGGGGCTTCGGTGTAGAAGCACGGACGTGAAAGCAAATCAGGATCAATTTTGTTCTTGTCTGCCCAGCCCTTCTCCTTGTTGTCGTAACCAATGGTGAGGTCGCCGAAGAGCTTGAAGTTGTCAAGAGCATTACCCATGAAGAGGTCACAGTCGTCACCAGCAGAGAACTGGTACTTACGGTTGATGTCTATCAGGCCACCGAGGAGTTTCAGCTTCACACGAGCTTCACCATCGAAGTGAGTGGGTTTAGGACCTTGCATCCGGAACACGCCTCCGATGCCTGCATCGACAACATCAAAGTCTTTCTTCCAGAAGCCGAGGTTGATGCGGATGCCGAACTTGGCATAGAGATAAGCATAGAGCTGTCCGTAGCCGTACCAGCCTTTCCAACCTGGCTTGCCTGAGAGGTTGACACAATAGGCATTGGCGGGAAGTTTGATGAGCGAGACATCGAAACCTGCCGTGGCACCTGCATCCATGTAGAAGATGCCGAGGTCGACATCGAAGTAGCCATAGACCTGACCGCCGAACATGACACCACCGCCGATGCTGCCAATCTGGTCGTTGAATTCCTTGAGGGAAAGGTCACGCGCACGATTAGCCTTGCTTACGTCGGCACTTTCCACTCCCTTACCATTAGAGGAGCCATTGAGGAACTTACGAATTTCAATGGGGATATCGGGCAGTTTGCCATTGTTGGGCAGTTCGTTGCCAACGCAGACATAACCATTGGCTCCGATATTCACTTTGAGAATAGACGAGTTGATCTTCAGGAAAGTATAGACGCATCGTTTCGCATAGTCTGGTTCGCCCAAATACACATGCCACTTAACCTTGTTCAGCTGCTTGCCCTTTTCCTTCATCGTAATCTTCACCTGCAAGCTGATGGTCGCTCCCGCGCTGGCGCTGAGGTTAGAGCCTTTGCTCGGGGCGGAAGTAGATGGATTGCTGTTGGTCTTCTTGTCGTCGGTCTTTCCCTCCAGACCGTCCTTTGCCAGTTTCCTGGTAAGCTTGGTATAACTGCTGTTCAGTTTTTGCTTCAAATCGCCAAGTGATTTGGTGACGTTGCTGCCAGCAATCTTCGATGTGAGCTTCTCGGAGTCTGCTGTGGCATCGACGGTGACATCAATCTGGAGGAACTGATTGGTATTGTCGTTTTGGTAGAGGATGTTGGCCTCGGCCTTCACCAAATCGTTCAAAGCTTGAAGCTTACCCGTGAAGAGCATGGTGCTCAGACGCTTCCTCTGTGTGTCGTAGACGACGGTCATATCGAAGTCGCCACTCATCATGTCTTGTCCAGCCGAAGTCGAGAGGCCGATACCAGCAATGACACCTATCACCCCTTCTTCCGGGTCGGCACTACTACCGTTGCGTTTGCAGTTGTAATAGAAGCCTGCACTAATGCGATGAATCTTGACTGGATCGATGGGAATGCCAGCCTTACCTCCAGCCGAAGCATAGAACCAGCCATAAGTGAACTGGGTCTTGTTCCCGCTTTTCTTCTTGAAGTATCCACCAGTGGCATCAATATGGAAGAGGTCACCCGGCATCTTGAACTTCAGCGTTCCAGCATAGCCTTCGCGGTCGTTGCTGTTGCGTTCCACCGTGAGAGATCCGCTGAGCTCCATGCCTGCAAACTTGCTGCCGAAGGAAGCCTTGTCAAACTCAGTCTTATTGTAGCTGGCTGAGACGTCAGTAATATTGCTTAGATCCTTGGGCAGATTGACCTTGGCAAAAATGCTGAAGCCTGCACCGGCACTCAGTTCTATGCTGCTGATAAGCTTTATGCTGCCTTCAAGACTGATTTTCAGGTTCTGGCTCTGGTAGCTGAAATCGTACTTGTCCAAAGAGAAGTCGAAGGGGCCGAGTTTCTTGGATAAGGAAGCCAATGACCATCGTCCTGTGTGGAAATATATTTTGCCACTGGCCAGCTGTATCTCCTTGCCTTGATATAGTGTTGTGCCAGAGAGTTTCGCATTCTTTGCATCTGACTGCATTCCACTCTCATACTTCGACTTCCAGGTATTCGGGCAGTTAGCAAGACGCATTCCGCAGAAGTGAACACCAGGAATCTCGAACTTCATGGGCAGGCTGGAGTTCTTGATCTTCTTGTTCAAGTAATCGGTTCCTCCAATAGTAAGGTCGCCGCCCATCATGAGTTCCACCTTTGTATCCATACCGCTGTTGGTTGGCACGGATTCAAGGAGGAAGTAGGTCTGCTGCTTCTTGAATTTGACTTCCGCGAGGAAAAAGTCGAGCGACAATCCATCCACTTGTTGCGTCTTGAAGACATAGGCATACTGCCCAGCTTTTGACGAATTGGATGTCTGTTTGAGGATCTGGCAGTTGTATGCTATCTTACCTGAAAGCAACGGTACGCTGAACTTACCAGAGAAGTGGCAGTCTTTGAAATCACTTTGTACAAACGAAAGCCCCACCTTGTCAAGCGAGAAGCTCCAGCCACCGACCTTGCCAGTCTTGGCTGAGAGAACCTTGTCAGCTCCAAGATCAAGCGTGGCACCCGTGTTGTCAAAGAACATATTGGTGGCCGCAATCTCCAGACGTTCCTTGCCATTGGTACCAAACTCCAACGACTTCGGGAACATGACACCAATCTTATTGATGTAGAGACCTTGCCACTTGTTGACGTTGTCGCTAATCTGGGCTTTCTTCTTGTCGTATGCTTTCGGGAAGGAACCCATTTTGGGCGAGTTGCGGTAGAGGGAGTGGTCGTACACGATGTTCTGTGCCGTGAACGTCCATCCAGGAAGGTCTTCGACTTGGAAGGGGTCGATGCTAACATTGTCCACCATCCAGTCGTCCCAAGAGCCAATAGATGCAGTTACATTCAAGATGGGCTTCTCCTTCGTGGCGGTACCATTGACATCCTTCACAAGTTTGGGTATGATCATGTCCACATCGATACCCAAGAGTTCCAACTTGTCGGCGTGCCAGGAGATGTAACAACCATCCTGTGGTTTCATCACGTCCTTCGGAGCCTTGAAGGTCATTTCGTAGGTAGACTTCGGGTCCTTGATACCGAAATCAGAAAGCAAGGCTATGGTTCCGCTTTCCGGCAGGATGCGCTGGGGAGAGATACATAGACGTGGCGCGCCAAAGACTAATATGTCGTTCTTCGTCCAGTTGGTGTTGGGCAACGTAAACTCGCCGATGATATCCATCGTGGCGTGTGTCGCCGCGAACTTCATGTGAGCAATCTGGATGTCTACGGGCGTGCTATTGATTTCCTTTGGCAGGGCCACGGGCATGTAGAGTTTGTCAATCTTGCCCTTTGTAATCAAGCTCTTCAGGGCATTCCCCTTTTTAACGTAGCTATAGTACTTCGAGAGATTAACTTGCTTGGCGATGTCCTTGACGGCATTTGTGGCTGTGGATTGCAGATAATCGGCATAGGGAATGCCTGTGTCGCCTATGAGATTGTCGATGCCCCAGTCTGAGAACAGCTTGTCCACGACTTGCATATCGCTCATGGAGTTCTCGGAATAACTCAGGCATTCGCCTTCGTAGACGATATCATCTGTGTTGATCATCAGCTTGTCGAACTTCACACAGACCATGATGGTAGCACCCATAGGTTGCCACTTCACACGTCCTTCACCTTTGAAGCCACCGCTGCCCGTACCGCTAATCTTGTCAATCGTCAGCTCATACTCACCAATAGCTACGGTCTTTCCCTTCAGTTCGTCAGCAGATTTGGTGGTGGGCTTGTCGTTGGTGATCTCAACCGCATTGGAGCATTGGAAATAGGTCTTAGTCAATCGCTTGGACAACGCGAAGTCCAGCACATTGACGGAATCGTTGGTGAATGCGATAGAATGACCTTTTGTGACGACAGGTAAAATGCGGAGAACGAGATAGTCGTACTCCTTTACTTTGTCCTTTATGTTCTTCCAAGGTATAGAGTCTTTTAAACCGTCCTTGCTCTTGATGCGATTTGTATAAATCGGGAGTCCTTTCAGGGCCTCTTCAATATTTGGGGTCTGTCCGCCGTCAAAGAGCTGTACATCATAGTCAACCTGAATGGTATCGCTGCGTTGACCTTCACCGCCGAGGAAATGGATGGGATCCCATTCCACTTTGATGTTACTCTCCATGAACTGCTTGCGGACACCTTCTGTGGAGAGGAAGAATGGCTGTATAATGCGGGGATTGCGGAAGGTATAGAGCGAGTCGGTGTTCAGGCTATCATTGCTCATCGCATTACCCATGATGGCATAGATGTCCTCTTCCTCTTCTTCTTCATTCTCCTCATCCTTCTCTTCTGTTTCCTCTTTCTTTTCCTCTTCCTTCTTCTCTTCTACTTTTTCATCTGCTTTGGGCTCCTTAGGCTCGTCGCTGGTCTTGATGCGGAATATACGCGGGTTGCTCTTGCCTTTATTGGCAATCATGACATAGTCCAGCGGGTTGGCACTGGTGCTGGTAGCTGTCACCTGAGCGACATAGCGTTTATCTATAGTGAATTGACCGGTGATGATGTTCTGCGGGATGATGCATTGTGCTACGGACAGACTATTGATCTGGTAGACAAGTGGACCGTGGTCGAGTGCCTGGTCGAGTGTCCAATTCTGTGGAATCTCAACCACCCGGAAGGAATATTCATAGCGAATGGATCTGGCAGCACATGTCACGACGGGCTCGGTCCAAGTGAATTGAGCATTGAAGGGGTCAATCTCTGCGACGTCCATCTCCTTGGTACCAAGGGTAGTGGGAAGCAGGAAAGACGGAGCTTGTGCACTATAGCAGACCGTGAAAAGACACACACCACCTTGTGGATTGCTCACGACAATGGGCTGAGCCGTATTGTTCCGGTTCCAACGGTAGGCTGTGACATGTATCTGATATTGTCCTTCGGGCAGGAGGCCGAAAGCTCCGTTGCTGTAGCTCTCAAAGAGATTGGACGGCATACTCATCTCGCTGGCCGGGATGTGGTCAAAGAGATGCTTCATGTCGTTTGTCGTAAGAGCCAGTTGTCCGTTGGCTGGTACCGTAAGGGGCTGAGCTGGTTGCCGTTGGGGTGGCGTGGAAATGGCCAAGTCGCCCTTCGGCATAATCTGTTCAATCTGTATTCCCAGATGTACCTCCTGTGGCTGAGAGGTTGTATTGGTCAGTTGGATGGTGAAATACTTGCCAGGGTCGGCCAGATAGAGCAAAGCCTGTGGAGGTAATACGGGTTGAGCCGGAGCCACGGTGACAATGACTTCCTGCGCAATGCCTCGAAGAACAAAGAGCAATAAGAAAAGGACGATGGATATTCCTCTGAATGGATTCCTTATATGATTCATTTGGATTTCTCTTTATATATTATATATAGGTATACTCACTCATTTCTTTTTCTCTTCCGCTTCCCGTTGCTTGGTAGCTTTGCTCTTGATGTGAAGCAGCGAGAAGGTATAGGCATAGCTGAAGCTGACGCTGATATCCGTATCGTCGAGATGACTGCGGACTTTCGTGATATTCACGTCGCCGTACTTGTTGAAACAGGCCTGTGCCGTGAAGGCATGTACCTCTTTCAGCATGTAGGAACAGTTCAGGTTTCCGCCCATAGACAGGCTCTTGGACTGGTGCTCCACTTCGTTGTAGCAAAGCGAACATGAAGCGGAAAGAGTCAGGTTCTTTTGCTGTAAGAACGAGCGGGAAGCACCCAAGGTGGCAATCTCGCTGGAGTATTTGGTCTTATAGCCACGTGATTCCTGATGGTTCAGCGACATCATGAAGTTCACCTCCCACGCCTTGACACCCAGGTCGTAGGCCAGACCGAGGGAGAGACTCTTTACGTCGCTTTCTCCCGTTGCATATTTGTTAAGGTCTTTGTTAGACGTATAGGCGGTGGAAAGAGATACCGTATGACCCAGATGTTCGCTCTCGGTATTGTAGCTGGGTGTGAACGTGAAGGACGACATCCGCCGGTTCACGCGGGTGCTGTCTGTGACCTGTGCCGTTCCGTCGCTCTGGTTCTGGAGGTAGCCATTGTAGGAGGCAGACAGGTTGAAGTGCTGCCCCAGACGGGTTGAAGCGAAGGCTCCATACACATAGCCGTTGGTGGTGTAGAGCTGACGCTTGGTCAGGTTGTCAGCCTGACCGGAGAAGGTTGCAGAGAGGGCAACTCGTTTGAAAAGCACGGTACTGAGGGTGAGTCCGAGGCTATGGTAGTTGTTGCTCATGTAATAGGTACCGAGCGACGTATAGTCGGGCTGAATGAGGCGGTAGATGAGGCTGGCATTGATGCCTGCCAAAGAAACATTGGCACCTACATCTCCCGCAAAGCGTGCCAATGAAGAATAACGTGTGGAGAATATTTTGTCGAAACGCTGGGTTTCGTCAGTTTCAATTTTGGGAGCTGTACGGTCGGTGTTGAACGCCGACACGGCAGCATTGGCTGTAAAGGACAGCCACTTGGTAGGCATCACGCCACCTTTGAGACCCACCACGATGTTCTCTTCCGGAGTTACACGGCTGCGCCATCGTTCGTCGATGGAGTTGGGCTGGTCGTAGGCACGCAGCAGATAGAGGTCGATATAATTGGTGCTGGTGCCATAGCCCACTTTGAATCCCCAGCCCACGCGCTTCATCTGAGGAGAACGTGCGAAGGGATCGGTGGGGTCGTCGTTGATGGCCTTGTGCAGCACGCCGTAGAAAATACCCGCGCGGAAACGTTCGCCTTGATACTCAACGCCAATGCCGTTGAAGCCCATATTCATGACGTAGGAAGACATGTTCATCGAACTCTGTCCGATATAACCTGTCCAGTTCTTGTATTGTGGTGTCAGACTTAAGGTGAAATGAGGATAGTTATACTCCCAATTGCTGTTGCTGTACGAGATGGAAAATGGCATATTGAATCCATAGACGCTGACGTTCAAGTTGGCATAGAACATGCTGCTGAAAGGCGACGCATAACCGTTGCCAGCCGAGGAATAGTGATAGGTGTTCTGTGTGCCCACAGCACCTGTGATGATAAGCGGATCACTCTGAGCGATCTGTGAGATGTCCTGAGCATGGAGTGGGGGAGTAGTCCACCCGCAGAGGAACATCAACGCCGCTAGTTTCAAGGCTCTATGCATGAATGTCAGTTGTTGAGGATGAAAGAAGAAAGACTTACGGCTCACGGCTTCACGGGACGAAACTCGTCGTACCGTGAGCCGTAAGTTAGATGTTATATGTTAGAACACAATTTTCTGTCCACCGATGATGTTCACGCCCTTGCGTGGTGTGGACAACTTCTGTCCGGCCATGTTGAAGACAGCCTTGTCATCGCAGCAGGCGGCTTTCACGTGGCTGATACCTGTGGCGGTCGGGGCAGACAGGCGAAGCGGAGCCTTGAAGGAACCTGTATGGTGACTATAGGCTATGCGTTCGCTGATGGCAGAGATTTCACCCGTGAACTTGTTGTAGAGACGGAACGAGAACTCTTCTCCAGCCTCACCGGCAATGGTGATAAACATCAGGTCGCCCGAGGCAACGGAACCTTCGCCACGGCATTCGTCACCGACAAAAGCACCAATGAGATAGTTCTCGGGATTGCAAAGACCCTGAATGGTGGCGATGATGGTCATGTTGTCGGCAAAGTTGGCAGACTGTACGTCCCACACATGGACAAGCTCCTTTGCCTTGATACGGGTGGGATTACCCTGAGGCTCCTCGATATAACAAGAGGGCACATCGTTGAAATAGAGAGAAACGTCGCTGATGGTCTTCTTGCCTGCATTATAGTAGATGTAACCCTTGCCAGCCTCGAGCTTAAAGTCGACAGCTCCTTCCCATTGCTGCCCGTTGTAGGAGAGGAAGGATTCCTTACCGATGATGCGGTCGCCTTCGGTTGCCTCCACTTCGGCAAACATTTCCTGTGCCTCCTCAAGCGTAAGATCGAATTCATGAGGATAGGCGAACCATGTATAACCCGGATTGAAGGTATAGCTGAGGTCGCGGGCTTGTGAAAGTCCGATGCTGCCAAAGGTAAGATCACAGGCTTCAGGGGTGTTCACCTTATACATATTGCCAACTTCTATGCTCTCGAGATCCCCGAAGAAACCATATCTGGGATCTTTGAAAAGAATCTTACTCTGAGAACGGATTTCAGTCAGAGCATTCACCTGTGCCTGATAATCGCCGTTGGCCTTCAAAGCATAGCTGCGTCCATCAATAGCGTATGCAGAGATCCAATTCCAACCACTGGCCAGCGGAATATCGACAGGAATGACAACTTTGCCGCTCTCATCGGAGTTTTCGGGATTCATATCATTGCCGTCGTATGTAATGATGAAAGCATATTCACCCGTATACTTACCACGCAAGGTCCAAGTCTTGCCGTCCTCGCTCGCTTCGGCCTTGAAGGGAGAGTCGCCATTGAACAATTCATCATTTGGCATGATTTCTACCTTCGTGTAGTCGCAGTTTGCCTTGCCGGATGTGAAGGTGAGGAATTCCTCAAGGTTGATGACCTTGTCGCTGAGCAAGGAAAGCACAATTGTTGAAGGATAAGTGAAGATAACGGGTTCGGGAACGGTTACGGTGAGGATGGCTTGCTTCGACTCGTCGCCCAGGGCATAGAATACAACGTGATGAGTGCCCGCTGTCGTAACGACACCCTCTGTAGCCCACGCTTCTTCACCATCCTGGAATTTCCATCTGTAGTCCTTGTTGCTGGCTTCTTCCGGCATAACCGTCACTTCGATTTTACGAAGAGCTTCCTCTAAGTTTTCTCCGACCTGAAGCGTGATGGCAGCGGGATTGATGATAATGCTTTCCACGGCTATGGTCGCTTTCTTCACAATCACCGTCGTCCAACCTGTGACAATTGTGCCAGCCGCAGTATTGACATTCAGGATCAAGCCTGCACCTTCTGCGGGAGTTTCCATTTCCGTCGTCTGCAACAGGTTGGGGTTCGTATCTGTGCCCACCGTGAAATAAGGGGCAGAGTTTGCAGCATCCCATACGTAAGACAGCGGAGTCTCTGTCTCATCAATCATCGCAGCAGGCTTATAGACAGGCTTTTCAAGTGAACCATAGACGAGTCTAAAGTCGTTCGACAGGTCATACTCGGCAGGCAGAGCCTTTTCAATCGTGATGGGGTTGGTCAGTTCCACACCCGCCAACGGATCCAACGTCAGGTCCTGCACAGCCGACGTTGCATACTCATAGGAGTAAGTAGTCGGGAACAAGTATGCCAGACTGTTGTACATCGCCTTGATGATGACCGATTTTCCCGCATCTTCGCGAGTGCCGTAGATGTCCAGCTTGTAGACGTACAAAGGTGCATCACCTTTCTGTACATCGTAGCTGGTCGTTTCGGTTACGACCGCACGACATACGCCGTCAATGAAAGCAGCAACTTCTATACGTGGTGCTGCTACAGCATTGTCGGCGCCTGTCACCGTGATATTCAGAGGCAATACCATACGGTCTTCATAATTGCTCTGATTGTTGTCGGGCGCGTCCCATGCCCATGCGGCCACTGTGGCCACCAACAGGCTCATTGTGAGGAATAGTTTTCTCATGTTGTTTAGGGATAAAAAGAGGTTAATAATAAATAGTTTCAAACGTTAAGAATTACTTTGGTAAAGTAATGGTAAAGTTGTGGTAAAGGTAATAAATGTGTTTAAAAACGCCTCAAAGTTACAAAGAAATCTTAAAACCGCCACCTTTGATGCGTTAAATAACCTTAATTGTCATGAAATATCAACATTTCACCTCCTCTCATGTAATTTTTCCTGAAAAGCCACAATCCATCAACGAACGTTCTATCTTTCTGTCTTGCTTACCCCTCCTATGTCCCTCGCCTTACCCTCTTATGTCCCTCGCCTTACCCTCCTAAGTGTCCTCGCGTGGACACCTAAGAGGGGTTGGACTGGTCATTTTTGCCACAAAGTTCCTTCCATGTGAGGTCTGGATGCTGAAATTCCGAACAGCAGAAATGTGCGCAAGTACGGGGAAAAACATCGGAATGAGGGGCTAGTGTTTCTTTTGAGGCTTGTTAGAGGAGCCAATAAATGCATTTTATCCCTTTCTGAGGTTAGGCATCTCGGACTCTGTTGACTTTGTAATATCGTGCTTCTAATTGATATTCATTCATTTAAGACAATATTTTCGTAGCCTTGCGTTTCAGCGTTTCAGTATTTCAGTAGGGGTAATGTTGGGTACACGAGCTCTTATATCTATATATAACTTATTAATTAGGGTTCGCTAATTTATTGGCAGGTGCCATTGTCTATGCCAGTCACAAACAGGTACGAGGCAGACCTCGTTGTTGTATAATTGCCCCATGAAGGGCTTCTGACCAAGGATTCCGAAAAAGAGACGCAGAAGTCCCCTTAGGAACTTCATTACGTTCTTAGCGAAGAAGCAAGCTCCAATCCATGTGTCGGCGGTCTCGTCAAGTTTGGCC
>JAGCPY010000014.1 GCA_017965425.1 Bacteroidaceae bacterium
CACACTACATTTGCCCCACCGACCTCCAAGCAACACACGACAAGTTGGTGAAGAAGATAGACGAGCAGGCAGAACGTGAGCGCAGAGCCGAAGACATGGAAAGAGCAGCCAAGAGCGAAGCCAAGTTCAAGGCAATGAAAGGCAAGTTCTTCGGTCTTTTGTTCACGGACGGGCTTATCAATGTCCGTGTGTTGGAGAGTGTGGAGGAACACCGCCAGGAGGGAAACCACATGCACCATTGCGTATTCAGCGCATCCTACTATCTCAACGAGGAAAGCCTAATCTTCTCTGCTACCATCAATGGGGAGCGAGTGGAGACAGTGGAATTTAGCCTTGACGAATTCCGAGTAGTACAAAGCCGAGGTGTCTGCAACAGGAACACCGAGTATCACGACCGCATTGTCAGCCTTGTAAACAGCAACGCAGAAGCCATACGGCAGAGAATGAAAAAGGCAGCATAAGTATAACCAAGGTGGGAGGAAGCAAAGAGCCTCCCACCGCTAAAACACCAAGATTATGACAATAAAGATTGAGAGCGTTATCAACCAGTGGGACAGCGAGACAGACCAAGTCATTGTCCGTTTCCTCAACCTGCTGACCCTTGCCAAGACACGCAGGGAACTGGAGCAGGCACTGGACTTTTCTCCTTTCAAGGAGCAGTTTCGGAAACATCTGTTATGGGGATGGGGAAGCCGTCACCTTTGGGCAGTGCAACGCTGTCCCTACAACGGAAGCACAGCCGACAAGAGATTACTGATAGTTGAATTTTAACGAGAGCGCATTATGAGACACGCAGGAACATTCCAAATTCCGACCTATGCCATACCGATGTTGGAATATGGCGATACCACGGGACTGACAGACTTAGACATTGAGTTAGTAAACGGCTTTATCGAAGCAAACTTTCCACACGGCTATATGGTGGACTGGACGGGCATAGAACAGCCATATTTCGCAAGCCATCCCGAATTTGGCATAGCAGCAGAGGTAGTTGAAGCCGACTTCTACCACGCATAATATAAACAAGGTGGGAGCATTCGGCACTCCCACCACTTTAGACTATTTAGCAATGACACAAGAGACATTCAAATTGATTGATGCCGTTTGCCGTGAAGGTGTGGCAAACGATGTTTGGGGAGTAGCCGAGGACTTCAACACTTCGGTACACCTTGGCGCACAAGAGAACAAAGACCTTTTGGGGAAGTTCCTCTATGTTTACCGTGAAAGGAGGGAGCATTTCAACTTCATCGGCAAGTTTGAGCCGACCATTTCACTCCATTATGACGAAGATACCATCATCGACATTTATCAACTAAACTAACACCACTGATTATGGCAACAAAAATGACCATCAACGGAGTAAGCACTACCCAAAAAGGGCAGGAGCAGTATGAAACATTTGTAGTAAGCACCCGACCCAAAAGGAAGGCAGTGCAGTACGACTACCGAAGCGCAGAGACTGGCGAGTTGTTCACCATCGTTCGCCCGACACTGGAACAATGCAGGGCGAAGCGGGACGAATGGCTCAGAGAAAAAGGACTGACGAACTAACCGAGCAAGTCGGACGGACGAAAATTCCGCCCGACTTCGTTTCTTTCATGAGCAGGGGGCGAGAAAGAAACGAAGCAAAAGAAACCGCTGTCCCTTTTTTGGCGTATCCATCGCCGACAACTATTTCATGCTATTCTTTAACGGGTTTGTCACCCACATTGAGCCGGATTATATCTTTCCATCTGGTTGTCGGATTTGGGCTTTTGAAATCGTGCTTGATGGCATTAGCGAAAACTTCAGCTTTACCTTTACCGTCTTTTTTCGTGTATTGCTGTGCCCCAATGACTATCGTCTCCGACCCGTTCAGGCGGTTGATGCGGTCTATCACTTCATCAAGACGTTTCATCTTCTGAATCTGTTCGGCATTAAGGTCGAACAAATCTTGCTGGATGGGTGAGTCTGGAGTAATACCCATAACAATGACACCCGCCTTCTTATACTGGTAGCCTTGAATGAAGATGCGGTCAAGCACCTCGTGAGCAGCCTGAACAATGGGAATCGTCGAACTGGTTGGAGTAATTAGACGTGTTTCCTGAAAGTTCCAGTATTGTGCCAGGTCTTCACGGAAGGCATTGGTATTCACAAACACGCCAACGGTGGTAGCCACCGTCTGCTGCATCCGCAGTTTCTCGGCACAACGGGCAGCATAGTTGGCAATATGCGTGCGCAGGATGTCCTTGTCGCTCACCATGCCATTGAACGAACGGCTGGTGCAGATGCTTTTCTTCTTTGCCAATACTTCATTTGGCACAGCATCCTCACCGTTCAGTTCCTGCCATGTACGCACGATGTTGATATTGTTGAACGTCACTCGCACCCAGTCCTTGTGATGCTTGGCAAAGTCGAGGGCTGTCTTGCAACCTAAAGACTGAAGTTTGGCAGCATAGCGTCGCCCGATGCCCCACACATCTTCAATGGGACACCATTCGAGAGCCTTCTCCCGCTTGTAGTCCGTATCAATCATGCAACAGTGGCGATAGGCTGCATATTTCTTAGCCAGTTTAGAGGCAATCTTAGCCAGCGTCTTATTGGGAGCCAGACCGATGCTGATAGGCAAACCAACCTCACGTTTCACCCGCTTGTGCAGGTTCTCGCCCCACGTCTGCAACTTATCCAACTCAATGCCGTCGAGATACATAAAGCATTCGTCTATTGAATAGCGAAAATAGGCAGGGGTTTCTTGGCGGATGATGCTTACCACACGACCTGTCAACTCTCCATAGAGTTCGTAGTTTGAAGAGAATACGGCAATCTTCTGACCAGGGAACAACTCAGCCAACTGAAAATACGGTGTTCCTTCCTTTATCCCCATCTTTTTAGCCTCGTTGGAACGAGCCACTACACAACCGTCATTATTCGACAATACGACAATCGGTTTTCCCTCCAAGTCGGGACGGAAAACCTTCTCACATGAGCAGTAACAGTTGTCCAAGTCGGCTATACCATACATCGTTTCTACAGTTTTTCAAAGGTACGAATCAAGTGTATCACAGTTCCCCAAATCTGGAAGTTCTCTGGATCTTTGACCTTGAAGACTGGATACTCAGGATTCGCAGGACGCAGTTCGATGTAGCCGTCTTTCCTATGTGTCAGGTCAAGGAACTTCATTGTGAAACCACCATCCCACCATGCCACGACGATTGAGCCGTTATGTGGCTCCACCGCCCTGTCTATGATCACCCGGTCACCGTCCAGCAGTCCTGCATCCTTCATCGAATCCCCCTCCACGTCGCCATAGAACGATGCTTCGGGGTGACGGATATAGTCACGGTTGAAATCCAGCGTCTCGTGCCTGTACTCGTCAGCCGGACTGGGGAATCCTGCCGCTACTCCAGCATGTTCCAGTTCCAGTTTTGTGTCAAATGAACCGCCAATAATCTTTATATTACCCATTATATATCTATCCTAAAATCCGCAACTATCATCCAATACACGATTAAGGGTAGATTTATGAGTCGTTAGTAGCAGCTTTCAGTAAAAAGCAACAGCACAACATCAATATGTAGCCACCATCCCCTTACCCCACGATGCGACTTGAGGTA
>JAGCPY010000015.1 GCA_017965425.1 Bacteroidaceae bacterium
AAAGCCCCTGTAATGCTTGACGGGGTAAGGGGAAACTGGGCGAGGACAACACGTAATTGCACCAATAATGGCTGGAGATTCCTCAGATGGAAGGCGAAACGGAAAAATTAGTCCGCATGACTATTAGTTGCGGATTTTAGGGTACCCTCATCGCCATCTCCCATCAAGGATAATCATTATTATTTATATATATTAACTTTATTATATATATTATTTAATTATTATTTAAATAGAATTAAATAAATAAAAAGACACTTCTACAGAAGCTGTTTCTGTGAACACGAAAAAGAGTGCAGACCATGCTTAAAAAAAACTGTCATCTGTCATAACTGTCATAGCTGTCATGAATGATGACTTTATTGATGAAGCTTTATTGATGATTGACGAATGATGAATGATGATTGATGAATACTAAACGCTAAACGTAAAACGTTAAACGAAATAATATGGCCATTACATGTCAGATAGGGAAAACGTCCCTTTTTGTGTTTTTTATTGTCAAATAAATTTTGTGGATTGCAAAGTTTTTCGTATCTTTGTGGCAGAAAAGAACAAGTAACAACCCTTATGATGAAATTGATTAAGAAGCAGTCCTCCTTCAAGCACATTCTCTTGTGCATCTGCCTCTTTGCAGGCATCAACGCCTTCGCCGATGAAGTTGAAATCGACGGTATTTGGTACAATTTAGTTGCCAAAACAAAACAAGCCGAAGTAACCAGTAAGAGTGAGGGGTATAGTGGTGTTGTCAACATCCCGGAAACTGTTACCTACAACGGTGTCATTTATGATGTGACGAGCATCGGTGACGAAGCCTTCTATAATTGCACCGGCCTGACCTCTGTCACTATAGGAAACAGCGTGACGAGCATCGGCAACATGGCCTTCTTGGATTGCTCCGAACTGACCTCCATCAATGTAGAAGTTGGTAATACCACCTACGACTCCCGCAACGACTGTAATGCCATCATAGAAACAGCAACAAACACCTTGATTGCAGGTTGCAAGAACACGACCATCCCCAGCAGCGTAACATGCATAGGCGATTATGCTTTCGATGAGTGCTCTGGACTGACCTCTATCACCATTCCCAATAGCGTGACGAGCATAGGCTATGCTGCTTTCTTGGATTGCACCGGCCTGACCTCCATCACCATTCCCAACAGTGTGACGAGCATCTATAGGGAAGCCTTCAGGGGTTGCTCCGGACTGACCTCCATCAAGGTAAATACCGATAATACGACCTATGATTCCCGCAACGACTGCAATGCCATCATAGAAACAGCGTCAAATATCTTGATTGCCGGTTGCAAGAACACCATCATACCCAACAGCGTGACGAGCATTGGCGATGAAGCCTTCAGGGGGTGCTCCAGCCTGACCTCCATCACCATCCCCAACAGCGTGACGAGCATCGGCAACATGGCCTTCTTTAACTGCTCCAGCCTGACCTCCATCACCATCCCCAACAGCGTGACGAGCATCGGCAACATGGCCTTCATGGTATGCTTCAGCCTGACCTCCGTGACCATAGGAAACAGCGTGACGAGCATCGGCAACAATGCCTTCTCCAGTTGCTATGGTCTTACCTCCGTGACCGTGGGGATGAAAACACCTGTTAGTATTTTCCCCTATACCTTCAATTCCTCTGCCGCCACTCTCCTCGTTCCTGCTGGCAGCAAATCAGCCTACGAGGCAGCTGATTACTGGAAAGACTTCAAGGAGATTGTGGAAATGGCACCTTTGCGTGGCGATGTGAATGGCGACGGTGTCGTCAACATTTCGGATGTGACAACGTTGGTGAGTATCATTTTGGGGCAAGAACCTTTGCGCGGCGATGTAAATGGTGACGGTGAGGTCAACATTTCCGACGTGACAACGCTTGTCAACATCATCCTCGGAAAGGAGTGAGGACGACGAGGTCAGCAATCCTGTCAACAGTCCTTGTCAGTAGAATTGCCAGTCAGGCCGTGCCATGCATTTGAAAACCCCTGTCGATGACAGTTATGACAGATGACAGTTTTATTTTAGGGGGGGTACGTGTGCACGAATCATCTCACCCTTTCAATAAGTCACGTAAGGTTCCAGACGGCGACGGACATCGTCGGAGAAGTCGGGTAAAAGCTGTAGGTCGTCAAGAGAGTGGATGGTGCCCTGGTTGCGACGGTAGGCATCGATGGCACGGGCACGGGCATAGCCAATATAGGGATGGCGACTCAACTCAGAGAAAGAGGCAGTATTCAGGTTCAGGCGGCGCAGGATTCCTGTTTCGACCTTGAACCACACCGCCAGCTCATCGGCAGGAAAGTTTTCGATCTCGAAGAGTTGGTCGGTGCTGACGAAACCACCAAGACGGTCACGATAGCGAAGAATCTGGCGTGCACGGTAAGAAGCGATGCCTGGTACTTTCTTCAACTCTACAGAATCCACGGTGTTCAAATCCAGTTGCGTCAGCTCCTCAAACTTCTCCTGACGGGGATAGCGTGAAGACAGCGAATCGTGCCGGGCTTGACGAAGGCTGTCACGCCGTTGCCGCTGTTGCTGCCTACGTGCATCGTCAACGGCATAATCGGCATCGGTGTAGTATCGGAACTGTTCACCGATGCGTATCACGGGCGAAAGACGGTTCCATAGTTCTGGTGTCATCCCGTAGAGGCGCTTGAAGTCCTCTGACGCATGGTATCGGCCTCCGCGCGCACGATACTTATATATATTACGTACTTGCCAAGAGGTGAGACCCAAACGCAGCAGGGTTGTAGAATCAGCGGTATTAGGATCAAAGGGAAAGGTCTCTGCCTCCTGAACAGGAACAGCGTAGGACTTGGATGCGGCAGAGGTTCCCTGCGATGGTTGCCAATAGCCGCTCTCCCCCACTCTGCTGTCAAGTGAGTCCATCGCCGCCTCATCTAACGAGGCCAGCGGCTGACGTGGTTGCCATAGCCAGCGGTCGAGAAGGATGCCACCCCACACGGCAACGATGATTACAAAAAGAAACAGCAGGGCGCGACGATCTGAACGACGGAGAAACATGGATTCAGGCTTGATGGGCGATGCCAATGATGTCGGAAACGGAGGCAAAACCGTGGCGAGCAAGATAGTCGTTGATGCCATCGACCACCTTCACGCTTACCGTCGGATCGATGAAGTTGGCGGTGCCTATCTCAATAGCCGAAGCACCTGCCAAGAGGAACTCCACAGCATCGGTTGCATTCATGATGCCGCCAAGACCTACGACGGGAATCTGAATCGCCTCAAAGACTTGCCACACCATACGCAACGCCACAGGCTTCACGGCAGGCCCCGAAAGACCACCCGTCCCAATACTAAGGAAGGGACGGCGACGCTCGGCATCGATGGCCATGCCCATCAAAGTGTTAATCAGCGATACAGCATCGGCCCCTTCTGCTTCGACGGCACGGGCGATGTCGGCAATGGATGTCACGTTGGGAGAAAGCTTCACGATCAACGTCTTCGGATAGACGGCACGCACGGCACGCACAACCGAAGCTGCACCTTCAGGCGTAACACCGAAAGCCATTCCGCCTTGCCGGACGTTGGGACAGGAGATGTTCAGTTCGATGGCGGGGATGTTGTCAAGCGCAGCAATGCGACGTGCACACTCGGCATAGTTCTCGGGGCTATTGCCGCTGACGTTGACGAGGACGGCGGTCGCAATCTCGCGCACTTGGGGATAGATGTGCGAGCAGAAATAATCAACCCCTTTGTTCTGAAGCCCCACACAATTGAGCATACCGTGTGCCGTTTCGGCCATTCGGGGATAAGGATTGCCCTCACGTGGTTCTAACGTAGTACCTTTAACGATGATGCCGCCAAGGCGTGAAAGATCTATGAAGTCAGCGAACTCCGTACCGTAGCCGAAAGTACCAGATGCGGTCAGGACGGGATTCTTCAGGGTGAGCGCACCCAGATGAGTTGTCAAGTCTGCCATTACCATTTCAGTTTATCGGTGGAAAATACAGGACCTTCAGTGCAGACACACAGGTGTCCGTCTGTGGTGTCCTCTACACAACAGAGGCAAGCACCAAGGCCGCAAGCCATCAGATTCTCAAGCGATGCCTCGCAGGGGATGCCTTTCTCGCGTGCCAATCTGGCCACAGCCATCATCATCGGCTTTGGTCCGCAGGTGCAAATGCGGGTGAAGGGATGCGAAGAGGTACTGGCAGGAGCTGAAAAGAACTGGGAGGTCTGCCAGATACTGTGCTGGGTAACAAAACCACGTTCACCCGCCGAACCATCTTCTGTTGTCAAATAGACATCGCCCAGCTGACGGAAAAGGTCGAGCTGAAGCAAGTCTGACGCCGAACGTGCTCCCAGCAGGAATACCGGCCTAACACCCATACGCAGCATCTCTTGTCCCAAATAGAGCAAAGGAGCAGTGCCCACGCCGCCTCCAACCAGCAATAGACGGTCATCGGAAAGGCGTGGCAGCGTGAAGCCATTACCCAGCGGAAGGAGGACATTCACCATAGCACCTTCACGTAAACCTGCTAATGCACGTGTGCCAGCACCTACGACATGGACGAGCAACCACAGTTCGTTGCATTCACGCCTGACAAGGTTGATGCTGACTGGACGACGCAGAAAAGTGGACGGAGAGCCATCAATACGCACCTGAACGAACTGACCCGGAAGCATATCGGGCAATGGCCGCTCGGGATCGGTCAGTTGCAGCAGGACATAGCCGGGACAGGGCTCAGATGTGCGGCGAAGCACAAGATCTAAAATATATTTCCTCATATCAAGTAAAGAATGAATCTTAGACATAAAAAAGGGGAACTCGTGCCCTCACGGGTGGAGCCCCCTTTTGGCCGCTGAAGAAAATAAGGAGTAGAAACGGAGTAAGTTGCGGCCAGCATTTCTTGGGTAAAAGTGATATATGAATATGTTTTCAGAATTAATCACCTTGGATGTCATCGGTCTTGCTTTCCGGCGAAGACATCGAATGTCCCATCGTCATAGAAGACTCGAATCTCGATGATGCGGCGTTGAGGTTTGTCAGCATATTTCACAATCTCGCGAATGATTACTGGACTCGTTTTCGCCCCATCGCCAACAGCAGCCTGAGCATAAGCCTGAGCATCACCGTCGTCAGTGAACAAGCTATTATCACCCTTAATCTGCATCTGGCTCTTGGCATCTGCACCACCTTTGTCTTGTGCCTGTGAAACAGTGCCGTTGCCTTCAGCAGAAACCATCATATCGCCCTCACCAAACATCAGCCATTCAATACTGATTTCAGGGAAGCGACGATGGATAGCCTGTACATGGTTGTTCGTCGGAGAAGTATGCCCATTGAAGATACTCGATAGCGATGATGGCGAAATTCCCAAGGCTTGCGCAAAATCGGTTTGGGTCATTTGCTCACGTTGCATGATCTTTCGAATACGCTCTTTCATCTTCTATGATTAGGTCTCATTTTGGGCAAACCCATGACAGGTTGCTTCTGTTAGGCGGTGCAAAGTAATGAAAAAGTTTTTATTCGTGCAAATTTTGAAACAGAAATCTGCAATTTATCTTTTCGACCTTCATTTAAAAACATGGATTCAAAAACATAAATTCATAAACACAAAGATTTAGATTCGTAAACACAAACACTAACAATCGTATTTCCGAATCCTTCAAGAAAGTGATTTATTCAAATTCCGCAAATCAATAGTACACATACACTTATCACACTATTCATCCCCACTTTCCATTCCCGAAGAGCCTATTTTCCGACATTCTTACATCAAAACGCTAAAAAGGATGCCTATATTCATGATATATAGTTGTAATACAGCTTATTTTCATTCTGAATATCCAGACTATTATTTATTCATTCACGTTTTCGATTTACGATATTCACATTTTTGATTTGCGAATTAATGGTTCCCAAAAGGCTCTTTACGGGTTTGAAAACCGACCTCTACGACTTTACGAATTCATATTTTAAAATTCACCTTTTCGCACCGTTCATAAAAACAGAATGCAAAGAAATGTAAACCCGAATCTGCAAGCACGAAATATTAAACGACTGAGGAATTCCTGGAAGGGCGTCTGCCATGACTATTCTACGCGAATCTCACGGCACCAAAATATGAGCTAAAAGACTTGAAGAAAATAAAATAGGGGCAGAAAAACGTGTACACAGAATGACCCAAAAGAGCGACAGAATCAGTGAAGAATGAAGAAAACAAGCTCTTTCAGCAAGTCTCCGTCGGTAGTTTTCTGCCCGCCTACCCCCTTCGAGGCACCATCTGTTCGGCGTATTTCACTTATAATATTAAACACTTTCGTGGCAGTATAGCATCTCATGGCTGGAAGGATGTTCCGACGGACTTGCCAGGAAGACTGGTCTAGCCAAGCTGCAATCCCCTCTTCTGTCTTCGCGGGTGAGTAATAAGCCAACATCAGATCAGAGAAAAACTTGAAGATGCTGGAGAGCACAGGTTGCAAAGCGAAGTTCTTTGGATTGCTGTCAAAATATTTCACTATACGATTAGCCTTCATCACGTCTTTGATTGAGAGGGCAGCCACCAGTTCGAAAGCATTATAGTCTTTGCTGATGCCGATGTGGTCTTCAATCAACTGGGCGTCGATGCGTAGAGGAGCGACAGCTCCGCCCTGCCCTTGAGGGAGTGCTAACGCCAGCTTGTCAAGTTCACCGGCAAGGCGGTTGAGATCTGCGCCTACGTATTCACAAAGAATCTGACACGCGTCTGGCGTAATCTCAAGCCCCTTTCGACGGACGTAATTGGCTGTAAAATTAGGCAGTTCCCTATCATAAAGTCTGCGGGATTCAAAGACGATTCCAGCCTTCTGAAGCTCGGTTGCCAACTTTGTACGGCGGTCGAGCGTACCGTTTTTATGACAAAGGATGAGGATTGTTGAGAGCAACGGTTTTTGTGCATAGAAAGCAAGCACTTCCTTATGAGGGAGGCTCTGTGCTTCGCGTACCACCACCACCTGTCGTTCAGCCATCATGGGGTAACGCTTGGCAGCGTTGACCACCTCCTCGCCTGTCGTCTGCGAGCCATAGAGGATGGTGAGGTTGAAGTCACGTTCGTCTTCGGTGAGCGCCTGCTGGACAATGTAGTCGGAGATGCGGTCGATGTAATAACTCTCCTCGCCCATCAGGTAGTAGATGGGTTTGAAGTCGTGTGCGCGCACCTGCCGCACGATATCCTCATAGGTGATGCCAACCTTCTTCGCCATTGTGCCTACCAGTCGAACTTCAAATGCTTAACGGTCTTATCTTCCTTCTTGATTTTCTCTAACGACTGAATGCCAATGAGCACGTGGTCGTTGACGAAGTCGGTGGTCACACGCTCGTCGCTTTGGGCAGTCTTCACGCCATCGGGCGTCATGGGATTGTCGGAAACAAGAAGGAGTGCTCCCGTAGGAATATGGTTGGCAAAGCCAGTGGTGAAAAGGGTAGCAGTCTCCATATCAACAGCCATCGCACGTGTCTTACGAAGATAGTCCTTGAACCCCTCATCGTGTTCCCAGATGCGTCGGTTGGTCGTATAGACGGTGCCTGTCCAATAGTCGTGCCCTGCATCACGGATGGCGGAACTGACGGCACGTTGAAGCATGAAAGCAGGCAGTGCCGGCACCTCTGGCGGATAGTAGTCGTTAGAAGTACCTTCGCCACGAATGCCTGCCAGCGGAAGGATAAGGTCTCCCATGTGCACTTTGGCAGGTATGCCACCGCATTTGCCCAAAAAGAGACATGCCCGAGGCTTGATGGCACTCAGCAGGTCCATGATGATGGCGGCATTGGGCGACCCCATGCCAAAGTTGATCATGGTAATACCATCGGAGGTAGCCATGCGCATATTGGCGTCATAGGCAGGAGGCTCAATTCCAAAGTGTTCGCAGAAAAGATCTACGTAGTTGTTGAAATTGGTCAGCAATACAAGGTTGGAGAAGTCTTCCAGTGGATGCTTGGTGTAGCGTGGCAACCAGTTCTCCACGATTTCCTGTTTCGTTTTCATTCCAGAATATCTTTATCTGGCCGCAAAGATACACATATTCTCTGAACTATCACGACCCATCATCAAGTTTTTTTCCACTAGCCAACAATATCTCACCGTTTTCTGAACATTTCCTCATATTCTGCAACTGTCCATAAGATCAGTTACTCGATTGGTTTCTCTTTGGTGAATGCAATGACGTTATGCTCTTCAAGATGACATCTGCACCACGTTGAAGTTTGACAAATGCCAAGAAAAGAAACAACAAAGGATGATTGTTTGGTTCGCGAGCTTCCTCAGAAGAACCCCCTGAAGAGGGAGAAGAAATGACCAACGAGCCGATGGCCGAAGTTGAACTGACGCCGGTAGTCCTCGGCACGGAAGATAGTGCATTGCTGCTTGTCTGCCTCAAAGATGGTAGTGAGCTGTCGGGTGGTTTCGGCATCGAAAATGAAGCTGTTGACTTCGTAGTCGAAAAGGAAACTCCGAGCATCGAGGTTGGTACTACCAATGGTACAGAGGCTGCCGTCCACCATCATGACCTTGGAATGATGGAAACCTGTCTGGTTGTAATAGACCTCTGCACCACGACTTGCCAGCTTCTTCATTTCCAACGCCACGACATCGGGCGTGATGGGTACGTCACTCTTGGCAGACACCATGATTTCGACTCGAACACCACGACGCAACGCACGCCGCAGCGCACGGCGAACGCTGCGTACGTTAGTGGGATATGGATTGACAATCTGGATGTGGCTGGTGGCGGCATCTATGGCTGTGACATAGGCACGACGCATGACTTTGGCACGCTCATGAGGGCCACGATCAACAACGCCTACGACCTTGTGACCAGCAGTGGATGTAGTATCGGCAAGGAGTTGGAAATCTGAAGCAGGGCGTGTGAGGGGTGCAAAAGTGTTTTTTGCAGCTTCCGTTGGATTCAGGCTCTGAGGAGCATAGACTTCGTTGAGAAGAATTTCGCCTGTCTGCTGCCACCACATACGGGCAAAGAGGCGCTGGTAGTGAGCCACGGCATCGCCCGTGATTTCCATGTGCATGTCGCGCCACTCGCCATACTCTGGACGTCCGTTAATATAGTAGTCGGCTACGTTCATACCTCCGGCATAGCAGACTGCTCCGTCTATAACGACAATCTTGCGATGGTCGCGATGGTAGCCGTGGTTGATCCACGGGAACTTGATGGGGTCGAATACCTCCACTTGGACACCCATCTCACGAATGGCGCGCAGATGGCGGCTCTTCAGAGGAGAGTCGTTACTGCTATTGCCGAAGCTGTCGAACATCGCACGCACTTCGACACCTTCGCGCGCCTTTTCTCCAAGGAGCTCGAAGAGGGCAAGTCCGATGCTGTCGTTACGGAAGTTAAAGTATTCAAGGTGGATGAAGTGGCGGGCTTGGCGTATGGCTGAGAACATGGCCGAGAACTTATCACGCCCTGTATGAAAGAGAACGATACTATTATTGCTTGTGCATGGAACGCCCAAGTCGCGCTCCAACGCCTGCCACACGAGTGTGTCAGAAATGAAAGGTGAGGAGGAAGCGATTTCTTTGGCTGACAGCCATTGGCTACAGCAGAGCATGAGCAGCAACGTCCTACCCCACTTCATAGCATACAGCTGAAAGAATCTACGATGCCGATGAGGTGGCGTTGCTGGTCAATCACGAGCACGGCATGGATTTTGTTCTTGTGCATGAGACGCTGGATATCGCTGATTTTCATATCCTCAGAAACACACTTTGGAGAACGCGTCATGACCTGTTGAACAGGGACGTTGAAGAAATCCTGTTGAAGTCGCTCCATAGAACGCCGTACGTCGCCGTCAGTGATGATGCCCACTACGACGTCGTTCTCCACCACGACTACCAATCCGAGGCGGGAACGGCTGACGAGGATGATGGCTTCGCCGAGCGTCATCGAAGGAGGCACAATGGGAAGGTCATCTGTTCTCATCACATCACGGGCTGTCGTCAACAGGCGCCTGCCTAATGACCCTCCTGGATGAAACTGCGCAAAATCACGTGCCTCGAAGCCCCTGACACTCATCAAAGCAATGGCCAAAGCGTCACCAAACGCAAGTTGGGCGGTTGTACTGCTGGTAGGAGCCAGGTTAAGAGGACATGCTTCATGTTCGACATGGACAAGCAGATGGAAATCGCTGTTGCGTGCCAGCAGAGAGTCGGCATTACCTGAAATGCCAACCAAGGTGACACCTTGTTCGCGCAACTGCGGAACAAAACGCAACAGTTCATCTGTCTGTCCACTATTGGACAGGGCAAGGACGATGTCTGAATTGGTAATCATGCCGAGATCTCCGTGGTAAGCATCCAGAGGATTCAGATAGAAGGCTGGAGTACCCGTGCTGGCCAGTGTGGCAGCTATTTTTGCTCCGACATGTCCGCTCTTGCCCACCCCCGTGACAATCACCTTTCCACGGCAATGGAGGATGAGTTCGACGACGCGGTCAAATTCATCACCAATTTGAGGAATCAATGACTGTATGGCCTCTGCCTCGTCTTTCAGGCATTGAATGGCGACGTCCTTGACATTGATATTGTTGACCATGTATTGTATTGAGTTCTATATGAATCAGTTGATTAAAGTTTTGACCACATTCTCAAGATCTTCAAGCCGCAGCATGTTGGGACCGTCACTGAGGGCGTGGTCGGGGTCGGGATGAGTCTCGAAGAAATATCCCGTGGCACCAAAAGCTTTTGCCGCCAAAGCCATCGAAGGCACGAATTCGCGGTTTCCACCCGTCTTTCCACCGGCAGCCCCTGGACGCTGGACGCTGTGTGTGCAATCCATGATGACACGGGGCACGAAACGCAGCATATCTGGAATATTGCGGAAATCGACAATGAGGTTGTTGTAGCCAAACGAGTTGCCTCGCTCGGTCAGCCACACGTCTTCAGCACCACTCTCGCGGCATTTTTCTACAGGATATTGCATGTCCAAACCCGACAGAAATTGTGCCTTCTTGATATTGACAGGTTTTCCTGTCCGGGCAGCTGCCACCAGTAAGTCTGTCTGCCGACAGAGGAAAGCCGGAATCTGAAGGACATCAACGACCTCGGCAGCAGGTGCTGCCTGAGAGGATTCGTGAATATCGGTAAGAAGACGAAGACCATGACGCGTCTTCACGTCGGCCAACATCTGCAAGCCCTGTTCTAATCCAGGACCACGATAGGAACTCAAGCTTGTGCGGTTGGCCTTGTCGAAGGAAGCCTTGAAGTAGATGTCGAGGTCATATTTGCGTTGCAAACGAACCAACTCGGCAGCCACGACATCAAGGACATCCGCATTCTCGATGACACAAGGTCCTGCAATAAAAAGAGGTTTCAAAGTGTTTCTTTCTTTCATCTTTGGCTTTTTCGGCGCGCAAAATTAAACGAATTCATGCGATTAAACAAGTTTTGCCATAAAAAAGACGATTATTTGGCTAAAAAGAACTACTTTTGCACCCGAAAACAGATTAACTCATCAATTCACGAACCCAGATATGAGTAAAGTCATCATCAATAGTTACGAAGATTTCGAGCGTTTGCTCGGGCAGGATATCGGCGTATCCGACTATGTACAAGTGGATCAACAGCGCATTAACCTTTTTGCCGATGCCACACTGGATCATCAATGGATTCACGTGGACGAAGAACGATGCAAGACAGAGAGTCCCTTTGGTCAGACCATCGTCCACGGTTACCTTACCCTCTCACTACTACCCTACCTCTGGGATCAGATTATTCAAGTCAACAACTTGGAGCGTTTGGTGAACTACGGCATGGATAAGATGAAGTTCGGTCAACCCGTGTTGAGTGGACAGAGTGTTCGCTTGACGACCCATCTTGAAGCCTTGGCCAATCTGCGCGGTGCCATCCGCATGAGCATCAAGTTCAAAATTGAAATCAAGGAAACAGGCAAGACAGCTCTCGAAGGTGTCGCCACATTCATATACTTTTTTAAGAAGCAAGCTTAACCGACACATCATACCAACACATGGCACAAAATAAATTCAAAGGACTGGGCATCGCTCTTATTACTCCATTCCGTCCAGACGGTAGCATCGATACCGATGCACTCGTCCGCTTGGTGGAATTCCAAATCAAGAACGGTGCAGACTTCCTTTGCATCATGGGGACAACTGCCGAAACTCCCACGCTGACACCAGACGAAAAAAGATGGCTGAAGGAACTACTCGTTGAAAGAGTGGCGGGCCGAGTACCTCTATTGATGGGATGCGGCGGAAACTGCACAGCTTCTGTCGTGAAAGAGCTGCAAGAAACCGATTGGACCGGTATCGACGGTGTGCTTTCAGTCTGTCCCATGTACAATAAGCCTTCCCAGGAAGGACTCTATCAGCATTTCCGTGCCATCGCCCAGGCATCACCCATACCTGTTGTATTATATAATGTACCCGGACGCACGGGCGTGAACATGACCGCGGAAACCACCCTGCGACTGGCACGCGACTTCGAAAACATCGTTGCTATCAAGGAAGCCAGTGGCAACATCACACAGATGGACGACATCATCAAGAACAAGCCACAAGGCTTCGATGTCATCTCTGGCGATGACGGCATCACCTTCCCGCTCATCACCCTCGGTGCCGTCGGTGTCATTTCAGTTATCGGAAACGCACTGCCTCGGGAGTTCAGCCGCATGGTTCGACTGGCTCTGAACGGCGACTACGCCTCAGCCCTACACATTCATCACAAGTTCACGGAATTGTTCAAGTTGCTCTTCGTGGACGGCAATCCAGCTGGCGTCAAAGCCATGCTTCATGCGATGGGAATGATTGAAAACCAACTGCGTCTGCCCCTCGTTCCCACACGACTGACCACAATGGAACAAATTTCCAGCATCCTGCAGGAATTGAATATCAAATACTAACGAGAAAACTTAACGGTTCTGCTGCCCCCTTGCCACTCCCACGTGACAAGGTAAAGCCCTTGTGGCAAATCGCCTAAGTTTGTTCCGTCTGAAGCACGGAAGGTGCGGAGGAGGCGACCATTGTGGTCATAAAGTCGCACGAAGAAGCGCAACACCGAGAGGTCATCGGCACCGAAATGAAGACGGCAGCTCACAGGGTCGTAAGCCAAAGCAAAGTCGGGTGATTCTTCAAAGCCTTGAACGCCGTCGGGTTCTGATTCCACAACCACATCAACTGCCTGAAGGTTCCAAAGCCGATTGTTTGAAGAAGCATTGCGGCTGTCACTTGTATAACTGAGGACAGTGGTGCCGTCTGCGCTGTTGCCTCCATTCAGATTAGCTGCGTGCTCCGAATAACGACTGACAAGGTTGAAATGGTCTCCCGTCTGAGCCACAAAGTCCCATTGCTGTCGCAGGTCAAGCGAATCTCCCGACGCAATGTTGAGCTGTGTACCGACAAGGGTGGTTGCTGTAGGTTCACCTTCGGTCGGATCGTTGAGGGCATAGCCCGTAGCACGATTGACGACGTAAAGGAAACCATTTGACAGTGGGAATATTCGCCATTGCTGACTTTCGGACTTCTCGTCACGGGCATTGCATACGATCGTTCCATTTTCAGCGTTGACATCCAAGAACGTGCCCGAGCCCTTATTGCTGATAGCATAGTAGGACATGGTATCGGCAACAAAGCCTGGTTTCTTGGGTTCAGGCTCTGGCTCAGGTTCTGGGTCATCCGGAGCTAACTTAGCAAACGCCTCTCCAAGAAAACGGATGTGGTCGTGGATGTATTTTCGAAGGTCATTGACATATTCGCCGTAGGTACTATACAAGACCAACTCACGCAAGGTTCCCTGACGGATTCCCCATCGTTGATAGTTCAGCTGTTGAGAGGCATCGATGAGTTGCGCGAGGCTATCGACTGTGGCGATGAGATAATCCTCCAACCCATTGTTGACGACCTGGCGGAAACGTCTGTTGATGAGGCGGGAAAACCAAGGATCCTTCCACATCTGCACAACCCACGCACGCAGATTTCCATAGCCGGCATCTTTCATGAGTTGGCGTGTGGTATTGTTGGAACCCGCCCTCGTACGATTGTCGTTGTTATAGGCGATGTCGTAGTCCCAAAGCGGCCCCCAATAAAGATGGTCGTCATCCTGATTCTTATAGAAATAGGTACTGTAGAAACCATCTACATTGCCGCTCACCTCCGTGGCAATGTACCAATCGGCCAAAGTGACGGAATCCACCAATGCCCGCCATTGGTCGGGATCCTTGAAATTATGGGCAGATAGACGTGTATCGAAGTCCAGAAGGAAACTGCGTATATATTTATATTGACTTTGGTCTATTTCGTCTTCATCTGGATAATGAATGCGCACGGGAACATTATTCCGCGAAGTGTAAAATCCATTCTGCCCATTGTAGAAGTCGTTAGAGTCATCGGCCTCCAAGAGATAACCTCCTGTGATGTTGCTTGACTCCGTAAGCGGGAAGTCCTGTTCCTCGATGTTGACTCGATGAGCCCGCACCTCCACTTGGTCGGTAAGATGATAGTTACCCACATAAGAGCCATTGAGCGTCAGGTCAACGAACTGCACGACAGGGTTAAACGGCAGGCCGCCCAGCCACTCACCCATGTGGAAAGTGAGGGCGTTGCGAATCAGCGTTTTGTCACCATGATTAGCCAGCAGAATCCATTTCTTAGCCTTGGCATATCCCTTGCCCAATAGCTTTTCCTTCTGTGCGAACTTGATGCGATATGGTTTCTTGGCCATTCCCCAAGTCGAGTTTCCCCGTCCACGGATGAGCAAAGAGTCGTAAAAAGCCACGGAATCCCGCTCATCCACCATCCACATTCTTGCCAGCACCTCATTGGTTTTACTGGTGACAGACCGTCCATCGAAGGTTTCAATATAGACGTGGGGCAGATTCGTCAGCCGGAAGTGCTCGCCGTCGCTCTCGGCACTTGCCGTGACGACAATCACTTCCAGAAGAAGGAATATGTAAGTCTTCAGTCTCAAACTCAGACTTCGTAGTTCATGTATTTATAGCGTTTAATGCTCTTCTTTGGCGTCTTCTCGAACTCTTCCGTCACCATCTTGATGGCATGAATACGCGCATAAGAAGGCACTATTTTGTTGAGTTCCTGACGGTTCTCTTCCATCTGAGCCTCCAGCATGGCCTCTGACATTCCACCTGCCTTCACATCCTCCGGGTCGGAATAGACAAGGCCATAGAGGTAATCGCCTTTCTGGATGACCACACACTCGGTCACATAAGGCAGTGAGGATAGTTTGTCTTCGATTTCTTCTGGATAGATGTTCTGTCCATTGGCTCCAAGGAGCAAGTTCTTCGAGCGTCCCTTGATGAAGATGTTTTCTTCTGCATCCATCACGCCGAGGTCGCCAGTGTGGTACCAGCCGTCTTTGTCTATGACGGCAGCGGTGGCTTCATCGTTCTTGTAGTAGCCCAACATGACGTTCATTCCGCGCACAAGAATCTCGCCGGGAACATGAGCTGGGTCA
>JAGCPY010000016.1 GCA_017965425.1 Bacteroidaceae bacterium
AAAGCCCCTGTAATGCTTGACGGGGTAAGGGGAAACTGGGCGAGGACAACACGTAATTGCACCAATAATGGCTGGAGATTCCTCAGATGGAAGGCGAAACGGAAAAATTAGTCCGCATGACTATTAGTTGCGGATTTTAGGATAAAGCTGTTGGCAGGCGGTAATCATGTCCTCCATGCGGAAAAGCTGCTCGTAGCGTTGTCGCGCCTGCCGGCTATAGCGGTTGTGGGTCTCTTCGTTGGTGCAGATGTCTTGGATGGCTTGTGCGAGGGCTTGGCTGTCGCGCGTTGGTACGGTGATGCCGGAAACACCGTTCTTGTTCACCCAAGGCACTCCTGAGCCAGGGATGTCGGTGGAGACGACGGGAAGCCCGTGCTGCATCGCTTTGGCTTGTACGATGGCGAATGCCTCGCGCTTATCGATGGAAGGTAATACGAATAGGGTGGATGCCTCGAAATAGGAACCCAGTTTCTCGTCAGAGATGAAGCCCAGGAGTTTCACTTTGTCCTGTAAGCCCTGTGCTTCGATGAGGCTGGTCAAATGTTTCTGCTGATGTCCCGTACCGCCGATGAGTACCACATAGTTGTCGGGGAGTTTCCGGGCGGCTTCGATGAGGTATTCGTAGCCTTTGTAGAGAACGAGGCGTCCGAGTGAGAAGATGATATGCTTACCGGCATAGCGCTGGCGTATGTCGTTGACGAGGTTGGGTTCGGCGGTGGTCTCATAGATGCCGATAGGGATGCAACGGCACTTGTGCTGGACGTCCTTGAGTGCGTCTGACTCTTGAAGGTAGATGGGAGAGGTGCCCACGATGACGTCGGCACGGCGGATGAGCCAACTCTGAAGCGCACGGTAGAGTTTCAAGAGTTTGTTCTGGCGGATGATGTCGCAGTGCCAATGAAGTACGACACGACCCTTGAAACCAGAGGAATAGAGCGCGAGGGCTGCCATGGGGTCGGGATGGTGGACGTGGATGATATCGTAGTGGTCGCGAATCTGTACCAACGTCGTCACCATCGTGGGTGCAATCATTGTGGCTTTGGCCTCTAAGATGGTTTTGCAGACGTAGATGTGACAGTGTTCATTGAGCTGGATGTCACCGGTCCGTCCATCCTTACTGGCGAACATGGCATCGCAATCGATGCCGCGCTCTGACAAGCCTTCAGCCAGCGCGTAGATGACTTTCTCCACGCCTCCCTTCAGAGGATAGAATTTACCGAGTTGAAGTATTCGCATAAGGTTTTCGTTCTCACGTTATTTCGGCATCACGACATTGCGGTTTTGACGACTTCACGCCAGGAATGAACTATGGGCGGCTGTGGTGCGTGAACAGGTAAGGCTTGTAGGCTGCTGGTGTCACCTTGGAGCAGTTGACGCATGAGGTGTTGCAACTGTCGGGGTTGGTCGGGGTTGAAGAACGCCGTTTGTTGGCTTCCCGCAGCGGTCTCGTGGGCGTATGGCAGGTCAGCAAGGAGCATGGGGCGACCCGTGGCCGCAAACTCGCTGATAGGCAGCCCCCATGTTTCCACGTGGGAGGGGAATATGAGACAGTCCGTTTGAGCATAGAGGGTGAGGAGCTGTTCTTTCGGCACAAAGCCGCAGAAGCGGATGGACGATACATGTCCCCATTTTCGGTGCAGCCAGTGGCTGTAGCGATTGGCCTCCGGGGTGGTAGTCAGCACGACTTCGAAGCGTCCGCGCCCGAGTTCTTGCTCCAGTGCTTCTGCTGCCTCGCACACGCATTCAAAGTTTTTGTGGACGTCGGGATAGGCGGGGTAGAGGAAGGTGAAAAGAGAGGCTGGGGCGGTAGGGAAGTCTAATGGTGTAGATGCTTTTGGCGGGAACACCACTATTCTGTTCTTGTCCAGACAGAACATCTTTGCAAACTCATCCCGAAACCATGACTGCTGCACGATGACGAAGTCGTTGCGGTGGAGGTTGATGCGGTAGAACCAGCGTGTGAACAAGGCAAAGCATACGATACGGTAGTTCTGCCAGAGGTGACGCCAGTGCCAGCGGAAGAAGGGGTATGAGTTGTGGCAATAGACGGCTTGGTGGCGGGCCTTGACACAAGGCGTAGTGTCATGTAGTGACAGCCAGAGGTCAATATCGCCTAAGCGAAGGGAGATGCCATGCATTGTCACATACTCGCACCACAGGCGATGTACCCAAGAGCGTACCGACCAAGGTAGCTCGATGTATTCGATGCCGGGGTAGTCGCAAAGCGAACGTCGATGCACCAAGGCGACGACGCGCACCTCACCTTGAAGAGCCATTGCCGAGAGGGCTTGAAGGCAGTCCTGCAAGATGGCCAGCGTGCCACCCTTGCGGAGGTTCACAGCAGAGACGACAATGAGAGACTGCCTCGATGAGTTCACTTCATATAACTGGACATTACTTAACTTATCTGTTTTGGAGTAATCAGTCATGTCCTATACCTTATTTATAAGCTCTCCTAAAAGCTTCTCCCAAGCCCTCATCACATGTTGCTCTGAGAAGCGGTCGGATGCCTCACGGGCGTGAGTTCCCATGCGTTCACGTTCGTCCTCGTGCTCCATCAGGTAGGATAACTTTTCTGCAAACAAATCCTCGTTGCCGTCGGGTATCAGGAAGCCGTCTGTGCCGTCGGTGATGACGTCTCGCGGTCCGCATTGGCAGGTGAAAGCCACGATGGGCAGTCCGTAGGCTTGAGCCTCGAGGAGCACCATGGGCAGACCCTCATAGCGTGAGGTCAGCACGAAGATGGAGGCTGAGAGGTAGGCATCCTGCACGTGGCTGGTGGGTTTCAGTAGCCGCACGCTGTCTAGCAAGCCCAGCCGCTGCACTTGTTCCTGGAGGACTGGTCGCAAAGGGCCGTCGCCAATGATGTCGAGTGTCCAGCCCGATTTTTCACTTTTCACTCTTTCACTTTCCCCTCTTTCACTTTTCACTCTTCCCCAGATGTCAATCAGTCGGTCGAACCCTTTTTGGAAGTCTAACCGACCTATGGCAAGGACTTGTTTGGAAAGGTATCTACTCCCCTCCATAGAAGGGAGGGGCAGGGGGGTGGGTCCACTATTGGGAATGACACATATATTGGGCAAGTCTCCCCACAATTGTTGGTCCTCGTGGGTGAGGACGACGAAGCGGTCATACTTGCGGACCAACTTCTCTTCCAGCCGTGTGCGCCAGCGGTCGGCCTGCGCCCAAAGACCACGACGACCATATTGTAGCTTCTTGTTCTTGGAAAAATGAATCTCCAGTATCTTGCGACTTCCATCCGGTATCTTGTGAACAAAGGAGACATCGTTGTTGAACATGCAGAAGACAACATCCGCCTTCAGTTGCTTCAGCAACGCTGTCAGTCGCCGTTGATGCCGCCATTGCTTCACCGGGAAGGTAAGCATTTTACGTAGCAGCGAACCATTTGTCTCATCGTAGTTGATGCCCAGGTCGTAGGTCTTGATACGCCCATCGAGCTGGAAATAAGGTTTCTGTCCACGCTGGTCGGTGGTCACCACCACCACCTCATGTCCATGTGCTGCGAACCAGTTGGCTTTGCTCGTCAGCACCCGTTCCATACCGCCGGAGTTAAATGTTCCGGCAATCAGATAGACCAGTTTCATCTTCGCTATCCAAACACAAGAATGGTGCAAAGCACAAGAAGATATCTGTCGAGACCTTCGCCCATACAGAGAAATGCAATAGCAATAGGAGCAGGAACATCACTTTCCACTCTGGGAAGCGATGTATGCAGGCTCTACCGACCTCCATGAAATAAAACGAGAAAAAAAGCAGGCCTATCACCCCGAAATAATAGATGAAGCGCAGATAGCCCACATCTGTATTCATATAATACCCCCCTGTAATTTCACCTGTATAATGAGGATCCACGGCAACGGGGTTATTGAAATAACCATCGCCGACGACCCATGTCTTGATGTGCTTGGGCCAGACATACATGGTTTTCAGTGTCTCATTGGAATCGTAGGTGAACTTACCTTTCTCGAAATAGTTGAAAAATCCCTCAAAGCCGAAACGCATGTTCTTTCGGATTTGTGGATTGGTATTGTAAGAATAGACAGCTAACGGAATAGCCACGACCAAAACTCCAAGGAGCCATTTCCACAGTCGTGAAAAGTTCTGTTCCGCATCCTTTTTCTGACGGATTGTCAGGAAACCTAAATATGCGAAGCCGATGATGAGCCCCAACAAAGTCGTTCGTGCTATCATATTGCCAGCGATGGTGATGAAGACGAAAGCCAGCAAGTAAATCAAGTATTCATACCAACGTTTCTGTATTTTGGTCGTCGTCAATACGAATACAATCATTATCAGAACGGCGGCGAAACGAGAGCCTGCTACATCAAGTTCAGCACCCAAGCCATAAAGACGACGGACATTACCCTGAAAGACCAGGTCCTCTTGCAATGCGATGGAGTTCACAAACTGTTTCAGGGGTTTGTTCTGATCCATAGCCAAAGCCAAGAAGCACTGGAAAACACTGACGGCAGTCAAATAGTTAACGACATGCACCCAGGTGATGCGTCCATGAACCCATTTGATAGCTTGACAGGCCGTATAGGCCGCTCCCCACCACACCCAGCACGAGGTGATATAGGTGGCATAGGTATAATCATCAGTGCTATTGTATGTGACGGAAAGGACGCCGCAAAAGGACACCAGACCTGCCAGGATGGACAAATACAGGAAGTCCCTATTCATCTTCAGCTCATGCTTCTGCACCATTTTCCACAAAAGAATCACCAGAGCTGCAGCTGCCATCAGCTTCTTCGTATTCATGCCTTCTGGCAGTGCCCTGAACTCAAAGGGGAAGAAGAACATGCTGGTGATGAAGACACAGAGTATGATGCCGATGCCTTTGAAAAGCTTCATCCTTATATGTGCTGCAAGAGGTAAAAATGGAGTCTTATGGGCAGGAATAAATGCCCGTTCGCACACCGCTCCAACAGGCGTGCTCTCCTTGATACCCGATGGCTATGGATGTGTTTATTGGCCTCCGGAAACCATTGTTGCCAACGGTCGTAGTCTTCGCGTTGGTTGCTGATGAGGAAGGGAAACTTCACATTCAGCTTGAAGCAGGCCAAGTCTTCTTCGGAAACGTCACCTTGGAGGGCTTTGATAATACGCTTCGCATTGTAGAGCAGGTCGTCGAAATAGCCTTCTGCCGTTGTCCTGCGGGAAGCGGTGAAAGCATTCTCATTCTGCCGCACATAATGATAGGTACCTTTGGGAAGGTAGGCAATGTGCTGAGCCTTGGCAAAGAGCAGAATCATCGTCATGTCCTCGCCCATGCCATGACCCTCGGGGAAACGGATGTCATTATACAGTTCCCGCTTGACCAGCTTGTTCCAGACGTTGTATTTCATGGTGCCGTGCAGCAAGCCTCGCAATGCCTCCTCAGGGGTGCAATAGTCGGGACACCGCATATAGCGTGTCCTTCCCAATGAGGGGCCTATCTCCAAGAACCAGTCCGAATAGACGATGTCAGCATCTTGCTGTTTTGCCGCCTCATACATCGCCTTGAGCGCGTCGCGCTCCATGTAGTCGTCGCTGTCACAATGGAAGATATAGCCGCCCGTGGCAACTTCCAAACCTGTGTTGCGGGCTGCTGGAAGACCCTTGTTCTGTTCGTGATGAATAATCCGAACCTGTCCCGCTCGTTGTGGATAGTCCTTCAATACCCGTTCCAGTACCGCCATACTCCCATCCGGCGAGCAGTCGTCCACGAAGATGAACTCTGCCTCGCCTAACGTCTGCTCCATCAGCGAACGCGCACAGCGCTCTATGAAAGCTTCGACGCGGAAAATGGGAATAATGACAGATACCTTATTCAACTCTCACTTCTTAAAATCCTCGCTTCGTGAAGTACCACGTACCGCCAATCATGAGGTTTGTGATGCCCTCCATGCTGCGACCCTGACGGAAGCAGTTGAAGTCGTCGCTGAACTTCTTCAGGCGCAGGTCTAAGGTGATGTCGAAATGCTCTGCCACACGGAAAGAGTTGATGACACCCACGTTCCAGCAGGTGGCGTAGTTGAACCAATCTTGGTTATGCCACTCCGGGCTTCCGTGGTCCCACGTGGCGATGCAGCCGATGCCTGCATAACCGATGAGGTTCCACACGCGGGTGTAAGGTTTCCACATGAAGCTGGAGAAGTTCACCATCACGTCGGCGCGGAAGTCCCAGGCTCTATAATCCATCCGATAGAGCCACGGGCGTTTATCGTAAGGCTCGTTGGGCGATGCTCCGTGGACGAACTCTCCATACTTTGCTGCCAACTCGTTGGGGTAGTTGGCGTTGGCGTTGTAATAGCTATGGATGAAGTCGAGGCTGACGCCAGCACGCAAGGCGATGGCTGGTAGCAGATATTTACCGATGGTGAAGTCGAAGGCCGGATAGAGACGATCCTTCCAAACGGCATCGATGTTGTGGTCGCCCTGGAAGATAGACGGGCCACCGGTGAGGGTGATAAACCAGTTACGCCAGCGGTTGGCGCGGTTCAAGCCAAAGGGACGTTCCTCCTTTAGCGGTTCCTGAGCCAGCCAGAGCGTATCGACATGGCTGATGACGATGGTGTCCTTGGTTCCCTTGCCCATCTCACGGCCATATTGCGCCGCCTTTGTGTCCATGTACTCCTGGCGCTGTGCGGTGGCGCGGGCAGCTGCCGTGGGCGCCCCGGATGTCATGGTGGCCGTTGCCATCATGGGGCCAGACTGGGATCGGGGCACGTAACCATATCCATCGACGATGACGCAACGGTTGCGGGCATTCTCGCTGAAGGGTTGCACGCGGTCGCCTTTCGAGTCAACGCTGATGCGGTTGGGATCTACGCCGAAGCGCTGAATCAGGTCGCGACGAAAATTCTCCGCACGCCCGCGAGCATAAAATACATTTAAGGTGGGATTGCCCGTCTCGCGGTCGGCATAGCCAATCACGGTGATGGCCACGTCCTCATGGGTCTTCATGAATTCGGCCACCTCTTCAGCAATCTTGCTGGCGTGGTCGCTCTCCATGATGCGGATGTCAAAGAATGCCTCCTTGTGCAATGTAACGCGTTGTCGTGTCTCTTCGTTCGTCTGTGCCATAAGGCTCACAGACAACAGGCAAAGTGTGGCTGCCAACAGCAACCGACTTGCCTCTCCTTTCATTGATTTCATCATAATATTTAATTGAATGTTAAATAATTCAAGTTTCGCTGTTCGTTCTTGTTTCTTGTTCTGGCCGTCTCACCGCCTCGCAACACCAGCGCGAGACGCTCACCATCACACCCAGTCCTACAAACGTTTTCACCAAATAATACTTCTTGTTCTTACGAACCAGTTTCCCCGTTATACCCTTGAACGGGCCGTGTTTCACGCATACCTCGGTGCCCATTTTCAGTTCGCTCTCTTCCTGAGAGATAAACTGAGGACTGAATGCTTTGTCACACAACAGGCGCAATTCCAGCAGTTCGTTGTCGCTGATCTCATACCACTGTTGTTCGTCGTCGATGTGATGATAGACGCTTACGGGGTAGTCGCATTCTGCCAGAATGGAACGAAGCTCTGCCTTGGTGCCCGTCTTGCGCACGAAGAGTAAATTGTGCACCGCTGGACGTTCTGCTTTCACCCATGTGCCGTCCTCCTTGCGGTAGGAATGATTCACCATAGGAATGAAATGATCCACATGGTGACGCTCCAGATGGAGGCTCACCTTGTATTCCTGGGCATGAAAGGTCCGTAGCGCATACCAGCTGTTGCCGTGATCGCTTGAAGGCATGTTGAAGATTTGAGAATAGTGGGCGCAGGGGGAAAAGTCCGTGGATAAGCCCCCATGCCACCTAACCAAAGTATCTTAGCGCAACGGAACTCATGTCCGAAAAAAGTGTTACCTTTGCACCATGGCAAAGAGACATTCATCATTCGACTACGAGACGTTGGTGCGCTTCATGCTTCCCAACGGCATTCTTGATTACTTCGAGATTACAAAGA
>JAGCPY010000017.1 GCA_017965425.1 Bacteroidaceae bacterium
GCGCTGACGTTTCTCGGTAAGGATGCGGGCATAGCGTTCACGACGCTCCTGCTCGGAAGGATGACGCAGATTGACAATCTCGATACCATCAAGTGAAAGATCAAGGCTCTTGGCTAACTTGGTGATAACCTCGTCGTTACCTAAAAGAACGGGGTGACAGATACCTTCGGCTTTAGCTTGTACGGCTGCCTTGAGCATGGTTGGGTGTACAGCCTCGGCGAAGACCACGCGCTGCGGATGGGCGGCGGCTGTGGCATAGAGCTTCTGAGTGAGCTTCGTCTCCTGGCCTAAGAGCACACTCAGTGAGTCTTTGTACTCTTCCCAGTTGTCGATGGTCTTACGGGCCACACCGCTCTCGATGGCGGCCTTGGCCACAGCTGCAGACACCTCGGTGATAAGTCGGGGATCGACGGGTTTCGGAATGAAGTAGTCACGTCCGAAGGTGAGATTGTTCACATGATACACATCGTTCACCACATCGGGCACTGACTGCTTGGCGAGGTCGGCGATAGCGTGAACTGCAGCAAGTTTCATTTCCTCATTGATGGCAGTGGCGTGTACGTCAAGGGCACCACGGAAAATGTATGGGAAACCGATCACATTATTAATCTGATTCGGATAATCGGTACGACCTGTGGACATTAGCACGTCTGGACGGGCTTCCATTGCATCCTCGTAAGAGATCTCTGGTACGGGGTTGGCCAATGCAAAGATCACGGGATCCTTAGCCATTGTCCTGACCATTTCCTTCGAGAGTACATTACCCTTGGAGAGACCAACGAAAACATCAGCGTCCTTCACGGCTTCTGCCAATGTGTGGATATCCGTGCGTGAAGTGGCGAAGAATTTCTTCTGCTCGTTGAGGTCTTGACGCTCGGTAGAAATAACGCCCTTGGAATCGAGCATTACGATGTTTTCCTTTTGAGCACCGATGGCCATATAAAGTTTGGTACATGAGATAGCAGCTGCGCCAGCACCGTTAACGACAATCTTCACCTTCTTGATGTCCTTGCCAATCACTTCCATCGCATTCTTCAGTCCTGCTGCAGAGATGATAGCTGTGCCGTGCTGGTCGTCATGCATGACGGGGATGTCAAGGGTCTTCTTCAGACGCTCCTCAATATAGAAGCACTCAGGGGCCTTGATATCCTCAAGGTTGATACCGCCAAAGGTGGGGGCGATGCGCTCCACAGCTTCACAGAACTTCTCTGGATCTTTCTCGGCTACCTCGATGTCGAACACATCGATACCACCATAGATCTTGAAGAGCAGACCTTTACCCTCCATCACGGGTTTGCCGCTCATGGCACCGATGTCGCCCAGCCCTAAAACGGCTGTACCGTTGGAGATAACGGCAACAAGGTTGCCCTTGTCAGTATACTTGTAAGCATTGTTGGGATCCTCCTGAATCTCAAGACATGGAAACGCCACGCCTGGGGAATACGCTAAGCTTAAGTCTGTTTGTGTTCTGTACGCCTTAGTAGGCTTTACTTCAATCTTACCGGGTCTTCCGCTCTGATGATATTCGAGGGCTGCCTCTTTTGAAATCTTTACCATTTTTATGTTGCTATTAATAGTGTATTATTATCCTTCAAAAATGAGTATTTTTGCAAATCGCCCGCAAAATTACAAATAATTTTTTTGTTTTTACATATCTTTTGGTACTTTTCATTCTTTTTTTGTATCTTTGTAGCCAAATCTGCAAGAATATGCAAGAAAAGAAAACTATTACTGCTTATAAAGAAGGTCTGCGCGAGGTGATTCTCAATACGGCGATGAAGGCTTTTGCTGAGAAAGGCATCCGTGCAGTGAAGATGGATGACATTGCTGAGAGACTCTCTATCTCAAAACGTACTATGTATGAAATTTATGCTACCAAGGAAGAACTGCTCTATGAAGGGGTGAAGACTTCCTATAAGCGTCAGAAAGAGAAACTTGCAGAATTGAGCAAGGGTAAAGACCTGATGGATATGTTTGTGAATTATTATCGCATGAGGGTGGAGGAGTCGCACACAACTTCACAAGCTTTTTATAATGACCTCATCAAGTATCCGCGTGTGCTTCGCTACCTGAACCACGAGAAGATACATTCGCGTGAGAATCTGCTGAAGTTCTTTGAACGTGGTGTCCAGGAGGGCTATTTCCGTGACGATATTAACTACGAATTGGCAGCCCGTATCTTTGATGCTGTAAGTAGCTATGTTATGGAGCAGCGTCTTTACAGTCTGTATAGCATTGAGGAATTATTCACCAGTCTGTCGTTTGTCTCGTTACGAGGACTCTGTACGAAGAAAGGCATTAAGAAACTCGAACAATTGCTTTGAATCTATCAAAAATAGCCGCTGAACAGCGGCTATTTTTGATTATATGTCATCTCTTACATGAAGGCGACTGTGAGTCCTGCCATCACGATGCTGACCATTGACATCAGCTTGATGAGGATATTGAGTGAGGGACCAGATGTATCCTTGAAAGGATCACCCACCGTGTCGCCTACGATGCAGGCCTTATGGGCAAACGAGCCCTTGCCTCCAAAGGCACCTTCCTCGATATTCTTCTTGGCATTATCCCAAGCACCGCCTGCATTGGCCATGAATACAGCCAGCGTGAAACCGCCAGCCAAACCACCTACCAGCAGACCAAGTACACCTGCGACACCCAGCACACATCCCACAATGATGGGGATGATGATGGCGAGTACAGACGGGATAATCATCTCATGTTGAGCAGCACGGGTGGAGATCTCTACGCAACGTCCATAATCAGGAGTGCCTGTTCCTTCGAGGATGCCTGCAATCTCCTTGAACTGACGGCGTACCTCCTGAACCATCTTCTCAGCAGCACGTCCTACAGCCTCCATGGTCATACCACAGAACAGGAAAGCTGCCATTGCACCGATAAAGGCACCAACAAGCACCTTCGGGTTCATCAGGTTCACCTGGAAGTAATTCATAAAATCGGGGATGTTAGCATCAGCAGCGGAAATGAGATCACCTTTAACATTCTGCATCATCACGTCGGCACGGGCCATCGCGATCTTAATTTCCTCGATATAGGAGGCGAGCAGAGCTAGAGCTGTGAGGGCAGCCGA
>JAGCPY010000018.1 GCA_017965425.1 Bacteroidaceae bacterium
CATGCCTGTAGGTATCGACCCGACCGCCATCTGGTATATGATGAAGCATCACTGCCAGCTGCATCAGCAGGACAGGACTGTCGGACGAAAGTTGGAACGCTTCATGACCACGTTTGTAATCTCCCCATCAAAGGAAGAGGCTGCAAACTTCACCATGAATGACTGGGCGAACCTTCAAGATGAAAGTCTGGAAACAATGGACTCCCTCGGACTCATCCCCAAGGGCATGAAGAAGGAAGTGAAGACCAATTTCCGCAACTCAATGAATGTGGGTGGACTTCACTCTGATTCCAAGTCGGGAACGCTGCACCTCCACATGGACTGTTGCCGTGTTGACCTTGAAGGCAACACCAACGATGTCCATGATATTCACAAGAGGGCAATGATGGCCGCGGAAATCATCAACATGCGGCATGGATGGAAACAGCCACAGGAGATACGCGATATTAGGAAGAAGGCGATAGCGGACTTTTGCGAATACACCCTTCAGAAGATGCAGGAGTTTGACATTGACTTCTACTTCAAGATGCTTCGCATGAAGGGCTACGAGATTACGCCTCGCTATGACAAGAGCAAGAAACTTGTCGGCTACACCATTGGCATGAATGCCTCGGTTTTCAAGGCTTCTGAGATTGGTCGAAGATACATGGCATCACAGCTTGAAGCCACATGGAAGAAGCTCCATCCAGCGCCTACTCAGGTCAAGGTGAAGCCAGCCGCACCTGCTGTAACGCCAAGTAGCCGTCCGTCACGCCCGATTGCTCCAATGCCGACTTCTACCCAGCCCAAGGTGCAACCTAGAGTCCATTCGAAACCGATACCTTCCTTCACTATGTTCAACATCGATACACCTATTGGCAGCAAGACATTTGAGATTCCGAACTCGGTCAAGGACATCTTCTTCAATGAAGCACAGATTCCAGAAGGTAATGATACCATCACAACAGAGAATGTTGCTCACGTTGCAATGCTTCTCTTTGCAGGATACATCGATGCTGCCACATCCTTGTCCGAATCTTGCGGAGGCGGTGGCGGTTCCTCCCCTGAATCTGGCTGGGGCAAAAAGGATGACGAGGATGAACGTATGTTTGCCCGTCGTTGCCTATTGATGGCACATTCCTTGTACAAACCAAAATCAGTTAAACGCGGTTTCCACCGTTAAATCAATTCCATATGTCAAATATCAGAAAAAGTAAGAACCATGAGGATATGCCCGATTTCGATGAAATGTGGGGCGATGTTCAGGAGGAAATTCAGGAGAAGGATGCCGAGGATGCTGTGGTCAATCGTGCGTCAGAACTTAAACAGTTGAGTGCAAACATTGAGAAGGCAACAACAGCCGTCATCAATGCCAAGCTATCCTTGGAATCTTCTATCCGCCAAACCCAGCGTGAAGAAGGAGTGCTCGGTGCTGCTGTGAATACCATCAGCGACAAGGTCGACACTATCAATGAGCATATCGACCAAGTTATGGAAGATGCGCCTACAAAGTTGAAGGTGACCGTAACAGTATGCGATACTGACTGGCAGAAGATACAAGAACTTCATGGCCAATGGCTGGAACAGGAGAAACAGATGCTTGCCGACCAATACAAACAGCAGGAAACGCTATGGCAGAAGCAAAGTCACAGACTCACGGACATTGTGAGGAACAACGAAGGTGTCTGGCTATCGGCAAAAATATTCTACATTGTCGGCTCCCTTTCCCTCCTGTCAATCATAACGATTGTGTTGGAGATTGCCTTTTATGTGTATTTCCATTGGATTCTATAAGACCCGCCGCCCGTCGCGACCGGGCGAGCGGGAAGGACACATCATAGGAAAAACGTGTTATTTTTTCTTTGCCTCCAGTTTATACCTAAAGGTGAGGGTGGCGTAGTGATGGAGGAAACTCCTGCCACTCTCGGTATGAGTAGTGGCGGTGATGGCGGAGCTGTAGTCGGTTTCCTTGTTCAGGAGGTCGCGGGCAGCAAGGATGAGTTCGGCGCGGTTCTTCAGGAACTTATAGCTGACTTCACCATTCAGGACGAACAGGTTGTTGTTCATCGCATCGGAGAGGTAGCCACGATTCAGGTAGAAGTGCGGGTCAAGCGTAAATGTCCACTGCTTCAGGTGATAGCGGACGTTCATCTGTGTGGAGTAGCGGAAGATGTTCTCCGTTTCCTGCGCTGCTTCGCTGTAAGCATAGCGTTCCCAGTTGAACTCATGGAAGGACGAGACGGCCAGATGGTCTATCTCATAGATAAGCCCCAGTCTATCCCTCAGATGCGAGGACTGCTGGCGGTTGTAGCTGAGCCCCGTCTGCTCGTCGACCATCGTCAGGATGCCGTATGACGCATTCCAATTCTCAGACAGCGTATTTTGGAATTGCAGGTTCTTGGCCAGCGTGCGGTCGTAGCTCAGTTCCGCGCCCCAACTGTTGCCGCCCCTGACGTTCTGCTTCTGCGCCCGATAGCCACCCGTCTGCGAATTGTAATGTAGTACGATGCCGATGGGGTCGTAGGTCTTGGCGGAGTTCACGGCGATGCCGAAAGCCTGACTGCCACGGGTGAGCATGAAGTTAAAGCGGAGGCTGGCATTGAGCGTCCGAGTGGTCGTGAGGCCCGGATTGCCTTCGTAGATAAACAGCGGATTGGTGTTGTCGGTATAGGCGATGCAGTCAATGAGGTCGGCAGTGCGCTCGTCGTATGAGACATTTCCTTTCAGGCTCATCTGCTGACGGATGCGGTAGGTCAGTTCCAGCGAGGGACGCAGGAGCAAGAGGTTACGGCGGGCTACGGTGTCAAGGGCAGCACGGCGGTAATCTGTTTGCTCGTGGCGGTGCGTCAGTGCGAAGGCTGGCTTCAGCGTAATCTTCCGTAGCGTCAGGTTGGCATCGGTTTTCAGTTCGTTCAGCCATTGGTCATCCTCTCTGCGGAAGCTGTTGGCCGCGTCAATCACATCGGCCCGCAGGCGTTGCTCATCGCGGAAGTTGTGGTCGTAGGCCGACATCCATTGTGCATGAAACATGGCTTGCTTGGTAAAACCGTGACTGAAGCCGAGCTGTGCGGCGGCGTTCAGGTGGCGATTCGGAGCCTCGTAGCTTTGGCGGTCGGTGGCCTGCGTAGCCGTCTGCTGGTAGCGGTATTCACCTGTGGAGTTGCCGTGCTCCTTTGCGTCAGAGTAGCCTACGCTGGCTCTCGCTGTGATGGAGCCTTTTGGCGTGTAGTAAGTCAGGTTACCGTCGATGGTGCCATTAAACAGTCTCGTTGCCGACAGGGAGCTGAAAGTGGAAGTGTTGACGGGAGTAAGCGAAAGCGTTATTCCCGACGTGCCGTCGCCTACCCGTAGCCTTTCAAACGTCTCTTGTTCCTCGTGCCTGCTGGTCTCGCCTCTTTCATACCCCGCATGAGCCGTCAGATACAGCGTACTCTTGGGACTCAGATTAAGGAAAGCCGAGAAGTCGAGCGGTGCCTTGAACTGATGCTCGTAGCTGTCACGCTGGCTGTCAGTCTGCGTGGGGGTGGTACCGGGGAGGAAGGTCTGCACGTTCTCCCAACTGCTTTGCGGTCGGTCAGTATGATTGCCCCCAGCGGTTAGGGTCAGATAGCTGTCGCCCTTCACCTCGTAGTTCGGTCGCCAGGCGTGCTTGTAGCCAACGGATCCCATCTGCTGCCGCACGGCGGTTCCTCCACTCTCTCCTCCAAAACTGCCCATGGTGTGCGTCAAAATTCTTTTGGGTTCGTCGCCCACATGCCCGAACAGCATCACAGGGTCGGAATCGCTTAGGCGCATGCCGTCGAACTCTGCGCCGTAGTGTTTGCTTGTGTAGCCAGTAGCCTCGATGCTGCCATACCAGTTATCCATGAATCCCGGCTTGATGGTCACGTCGAGCACCTGCTGTTGGTTGCCGTCGGCCACGCCCGTACGTTCTTCCTGTTCACTCTTGCGCTCGTAGGCTTTCACGTCCGCCACGGCTTCCACTGGCAACCGTTTCAGCAGCAGGTCCTCGCTCAGCACCTCCTTGCCGTTCATCCTGATTTGCAATGGTTCACCATTCCAGAGCAAGCGGCCTTCCTCGATGGTCACGCCCGGCAACTTCTGAATCAAGTCCACAAGTCGGTCGCCGTCCTCCATGTGGAACGCGCCGGGGTTGAAGACTACCGTGTCGCCGCGCATATAGAAGCGTCGCTGTGCGCCCTTTACCAACACCTCCTTCAACAGCACCTCACTGGGCTGTAGCAGGATGTCGTCAATGTGGATAGTGTCGCCCGCGTCTGTTCCCTTCATGCGGACGACATTTGTCTTATATCCGAGGAACTTTGCACGGAAAGTGATGTTTGACCCGCCCCAACAACTGTAATTGAAACATCCCAGCGAGTCTGTGTAAACGATGGTGTTCACAGTTACGAAATCAGGAACAGCCTCCGTCACTTCCAGATGGGCACCGTACAACGGTTCGTGAGTTTCTGCGTCGAGCACGCGGCCTTGAATGATGTCGGCCCGTATGGTCTGCGTACCAAGAAAAAGGCACAGTAAGGGCAGGATGCGGAGCCTTCCGCATCGAAAGAAATAATTATCCATAAGAATGATTGTTTAGAAATTCGCTATTATCTGGTCAAAGGACACCGCGGAATCAGTGATGCCAAATCCTTCCTTTTTTAGTTTCTGTTTTCGATGTTGTACGGCAGAGACGGAGATAAGATAGATGGC
>JAGCPY010000019.1 GCA_017965425.1 Bacteroidaceae bacterium
CTTCTCATATCCAGCACCAAGCATCTCTATTCTCTCATTAGCAGGAATCTCAAAGTCTTTTATGAGCTTCAACATGTCATGAAAAGCCGCATCCACCTCCTTGTTCTGCTTGGTAATCCGGTCGAAGATGAGGTCCTTTCTCACCCACGAAACATTGTTTTTGGGGTCAAGCGACTGATAAAGGGCTGCAACTGAATTTATTTTAGCCTCCATAGCCAATCCCTTTGTCTCCAACTGCTTCTTCAGCACGGGTGATGGTTCCCAGTCGGAGGAGGGGAAATCATCGGCTTCATCGACTATTGAAACATCGTCAATACCACGTACCTGCCGCTTATTAAGCAGGCTCTTGCCCGAATAGCGCCCCACACGATGCTCATAGTCGCGGTCTTCGTCGTAGTAGCCATTATGGGTGGTGATTTGATAGGTCTCGCCTGGCACAAAGTCGAGGTTGGTCCACAGGTGGCAGAGCGAGCCATCGGGCATGACCGTGCGAATACGCCCTACCTTGGGCTTGTCGATTTCCACGCTGAAATTAAAGCGTTTGTTCACCACAGGCATATATGCCACGAAAGCATCGTCGGCCAGTTTATCCAGTTCCTCGCTGGTGTCGGCCATATAGACCACGTAGAGGGAGTCCGTCAGGTCGTAACCTACGCGGCCGTCAATCCTGAAGGTATTCTTCGACGTCTCCAGACTCTTGGTATAGAGGTCTGGACGGAGCGAGGAAATACCATAGATGGTTCCTTCGGCCGTCTCACCGAGATTACCGAGATCTTCCGTCTCCCACACGATGGCATAGACGTCGCGCAACTGCGGATTCTCAAAATTCTTGGTGGCAAGGAACCACATCTCCTGTGTGTCCTTAGTACGGATGGGGAGAGTGGTATTGCGCTGTCCGCCTTCGGAAAACACATTGATGGCAAATTGCTGTGTGCTGCCTGGCAGGATATGCAGAATCTGATAGGATGAAGGCTCGTCGTTCATAAAGTCATTATCAATTGTCTTGAGCTCTTCAATACTACAAGAAAAGTGGGTTATGCGCTCGCTGGATTCGATGATGCCCGTATTCGGATTCTTGATGACGCTATAGACCTGCCCCACCTTCTTTCCGAATTGGTCACGGATTTCCCTTAGCTTTTGGAATACGCGGAGCGGATACTGGTATTCCTTGTTATCCCCAATGACAAGGTGGTAGTCCTTTTTCTGTGTCTTGGACTTTGACTGTGCCAATGTTGGCGTGATGGCGCTGCAAGCGATGAGCAGCATGATGATAAGTCTTTTCATAAATCTCGATAATTATTTGCGGTTTGTTCTTGATTGTATTTTGCGATTTCGAGTTCCAGTTCCACCCACTTCAGGTAAGCCTCGAGGGCCTGCTTCTTCATGAGGGCTATTTCCTCGGGTGTGTACTTGTAGTTCTCAGGACGGGTGATGGGTATGTCGCGCTCAGTCAGCACTTCGGTGAGTGGTTCAGCCTGCTGCACCCGATTTGCTTGCCGAGCGTACTCGATTGGTTCATCGAGCGTGATCGATTCTTCAGTCGAGCGTGGTCGATTGGATGATTGACCGCAGTCGATTGAGTGATTGGCCTTGGACACCGAGGTCGGTGCTCCTTGCCGCGAGTCTGCGACGGCCTCTACTGAGGTCGATACTTCTTGCCGCAAGTCTGCGACAGCCTCTACTGAGGTCGATACTTCTTGCCGCAAATCTGCGACAGCCTCTACCGAGGTCGGTTTTTCGACATAGTGCAGTGTCAGCAACAGCAGGACACTGGCGGCTGCGGCTATTGCCGAAACGATGTAAAGCCTGATCTGTCGTGCGGGCTTAGGCTGTTCAGTTGTCAGCTCAGGCAGGCTGCTCATGATGCGCTCCGTCAGTACGTCGGGATCATCAATTACGGGCTGCTGACCTTTCAGTCGTTCCAGTATCTGGTCTGTCTTATTCATATCCTAATTCCTTGAGTCGTTTACGAATTGTCTGGCGGGCCACGTAGAGGTTGCTCCTCACCTGTCGGGCATCCAGCCCTGTGATCTGTTCCACCTCATCCGACGAGAGTCCTTCCAGTTGGCAGAGCGTGAACACCAGTCGTTGCTTGTCGCTCAGTTCCTCAGCCATCATCCTTACGATTGAAGTCCACTCCTTGTTTTCAATTGTCCGTTGGCTGTCCGTGTCGGATGCGAAACGGCAAAGCACCAGTTCATCTTCTGGCAGCGGTACAATGCGACTTGTCCGCTTGAGCCTGTCGAGACACAGACGCGAGGCGATGGTATAGATCCATGTCGTGAAAGCCTTCCCCTGGTCGTAGTCCCTGATGCGCTGCCACACTCGGATGAATGTCTCCTGCACTATGTCCTTAGCCTCTTCCTCGTCGCACAACATCTTCAGCGCCAGCGAGAATACTAACCGCTGATGCGTCTGTACCACCCATCGGAAAGCATCCTTGTCGCCACGTTGACAGCGGGTGATGATGTCGCGATTTAACTGAGTCATTCCTTGCTTGCTCTACCCATTATACGACGAAGTCTGACAGAAGTCAAATAATGGCATCACTTTTTTGTTTTTCTCGTATGCCAAGGCACTATCTGTCTTCGTTGCTTTTGGCAGCAAAAATAGGAAAAGCCATACAAAAAGCCCTCGGCAATTCCGAGA
>JAGCPY010000020.1 GCA_017965425.1 Bacteroidaceae bacterium
ACTGAGAGAATCTGGGATATGATACTTGAGATCGTCCGCGAAATCGCAGAGTGCTTCAATATCGAGGATGAACAGATCCTTGATATGCTCGTGAACAGGTCGGACAAACTCTCTCATTTTATTGAAATCTATCAATTAAAACTGGCAAGTTAGGAACTTGCGAAACTTGAATTATTTATAATAAGATTAATCCAAGTATCGTTTACAATTCGACTCTAAGAAATAATTATGTCTACGTGTTGGATAGTTTGGAATATAATCCTTTTCCAACATCCGTCTCTTTGTATAATAATGTGAGCAACGCAGATTCACTCTGCTTCAACGCTTCCAACACGACCAACAAGGTTGCTGCCGAAACGGCTTTCTTCAAAACATTCACGGGCAGCTACAACGACATGGAAACCTTTGAACTGACCGAAGAAGCGAAGACGAAGTACTTAGGCAACGATGACACGCAGATTGGCATCTATGGCGGCACTGTTCCTTTCGACTCTACTCCCTCGAATCCACAAATCAAATCGTTGCAAGTGGCATCGAAGCCCGTTGACGGAAAGCTGAAGGTGCAGGTGGAATTGAAATAAGAACCAAAGGAACATGCGTAAGTTTAGTATCCTATTTCTGTTCTGTCTCTTCTCGCTCCCTTCGGCGTGGGGACAGACGCCCTATACCTACCGCTATTGGTTCGACGGTGACACGGCAAACATCCAGGAGGACGTGCTGCCTGCGGATAGGATGGTCAACCTGCCTGTGGACAAGCTCAGGGGTTGGTATCATCTGTTACGCTTCCAAGTCCGTGAACAAGGCGGCTTGTGGAGTTCCGTTTGCACACAAGCTTTTGTGCTTGTGCCGGAAGGCAACCGTTATGAAGGAGGGCAATACCGCTATTGGTTCGACGAAAACGCCGATACCGTCGTCACGGGTACGATGACCTCAGAGGTCTTGCCGATTGACATTCCTGTTAGCCAACTCACGGGTTGGCTCCATCTGCTGCACTTCCAAGTTCGCGATAACGAAGGCTTGTGGAGTTCGGTTGGTACACGTTCCTTTGCGATGGTACCTGAAGCTGACCGCTATGCCAGTGGACAGTATCGCTACTGGTTTGACGAAAACAAGGAAGATGCTGTCACAGGAAGTATGACCTCGAAGGTTTTGCCGCTGGACATCCCTGTGAATCAACTCACGGGCTGGTTCCATCTTTTGAACTTCCAGGTGGCGGACAGTCGTGGCGTGTGGATTTCGATCAATACCCGTTCCTTCGCCTTGATACCAGATGCAGACAGACGCTATACTGACGGCGGAAGGTACAGCTATTGGTTCGACGACAACATGACAGATGCTGTCAACGGCACGCTGACAGCTAAGGCTTTCGAACTGGAGTTCCCCGTCGACACCATGACAGAAGGCGACCATGTCCTGAAAATGCGCGTCTGGGATCATGATGAGAAGTATAGTTCCGTAGCAGCCTGTCCGTTCTATCTCTCTGCCAGCAGCCTGACCATTTTGTCAGCAGAAGGCGGTACGGTGGGTTTGCATGAAGACGTAATTCGCGAAGACACGGTTGACTATAATTTCCTCGACGGCACTTGGCAACATCTGACGATTACGCCCGACGAAGGCTACGTGGTGGACAGCGTGGTGGTGAACGGTACGGAAAACGTGACGTCACAAATTACAGACGGACAGCTGACGGTGGTAATTGGCGAAGTGTCTGCCGTGGATGTCACCTACGCATTGGCCGACTTCATGAAGTTGGGCGACGTGAACAACGACAAGCGCGTGTCGGCAGCCGACATCGCCCTGACGGTGGATTACCTCATTGGCGGCACGCCGTCGCCCTTCATACGTCGACAGGCTGACGCGAACAGCGACGGAGAAATCAACGTGGGTGACCTGACACGCATCGTGGACTTCATCACAGGAGCAGTACCACGTGGGATAAAGAGAATTGAGAAAAGAGAAGAAGAGAAAAAGGAGATAAAAGATAGAAGTTATAATGACGTACTCACGGGTTGTCTGACCGGAAAGGGAATGGAAATTGCCTTGCAAAACGAAGCCGAATACACGGCATTCCAGATGGCGCTGACATTACATGAAGGTGTGGAGGCCGAAGACGTGCGGATTTCTGCTGTACGTCGGCATGACCACGTGGTGGCCAGCGGACGTCTGGCCGACGGACGGCTGAATGTGGTCGTCTATTCAGGCAAGAACCGTCCGCTGCATGGCAACGAAGGCCCGCTCTTGGAGGTGAGCTTCGGCGACGGAGCTGCTGAGGTCGATAACGTGCAGGTGGATGACATCGTGTTCGTGACGAAGGCCGGAGAGGTGTGCAAGTTCGCCCCATTAACGATTAGCGGGTCTGACGGCATCGAAAGACTCTCCACCGACTCCTTCCGCGAAGGAAAGGGAGAGGCTGGCATGGTGTATGACCTTGGCGGTCGGAGAATGCCAGACGGAAAGGTTGTCAAGAACAAGTTGCCACACGGTGTGTATATTGTGAACGGCAAAAAGATTATCTTCAAATGAAAGGTTTTGCTTCTATGAAACGAATATACCATATTATTATAGGACTTGTCGCACTCATGACTGCGACCGTTGTTCATGCCGATAACCTGACGGCAGAGACGGTGAACTTCGGGCGAGAAGATACGGCTTTACTTACGCTGGGCTTAGAGAATGATGAGGATAAGGCATGGACAGTGTATCAGTTCGTGCTTACGTTGCCAGAAGGCCTTGAACTGGCAACCGACAGTCTGGGCGAGTATGTCTGTGAGCTGTCAGACCGCAACGATATCAACAGTTCCCTGACCATTCATGCGCAGACGGCTACCCGCTATGCTATCGTCTGCTATTCACCAGAAGGTTTATCGCTGACAGGTACGTCTGGAACCCTGATGACACTCAGCATACAAGCCAATGACTCGTTGCGCGGACATCAACTGACGGCAGAGATAAGTGAAGTGCTGTTCTCCACGAAGGGCGGAGTAGAGACCACGCTGGACGACATCACGGTGGACATCAACGTGGCTGCCCGGATTGTCTTGACCGCTACAAGCTACACTGTGGAATATGGTGAACCGCTGCCAACATACAGTTTTACGACGACTGGAGCAGAACTCAACGGTACGCCGAACCTGCATTGCGAGGCTGTGCAAGGTTCGCCCGTAGGAATTTACCCCATTGTCATCGAGCGTGGCTCGGTTACCAACTACAACGACAGCTATATCAATGGAACGCTTACCATTACACGTGCTCCACTCACCATCATTGCCGACAGCTATAGTCGTGAGTATGGTGAAGTGAATCCGACGCTCACCGCTACATACACAGGTTTTAAACTTGAAGAAACGCCGGAAGTACTGAACGCGCAACCCGTCCTCTCCACAGCGTGCACGCCGCAGACGACGGTGGGCGAATATCCCATCATAGCCTCTGATGCCGAGGCCACGAACTATGACATCACTTATATAGACGGTACGCTCACGATTACGCGTGCACCGCTGACGATTACTGCCGACAACCAGACGCGTCGATATGGTGATGAAGAGCCATCATTCACTGTGACATATATAGGATTTAAGAACGGCGAGACGGCAGAGGCACTCGACAAACAACCCACCGTGATGACGGCAACAACGGCCACATCTTCCGTGGGCAGTTACATACTCACAGTGGCTGGCGCAGAGAGTCCCGACTATGCTTTCACCTATCTGGAAGGCATGTTGACCATTACGAAAACACCACTCATCATCATCGCCAATGATCAGACACGGAGACAGGGCGAGATGAACCCAGAGCTGACGCTGACATACGAAGGTTTTAAGAACGGCGAGACGGCAGATATATTGTTGCGACAACCCACGGTGCTGACCCAGCGAGTGTCGTCTTCAGAGCCTGGCACCTACCCCATCACCGTCAACGGAGCTGAAGCAGAAAACTATGAGATTACGCATGTCAATGGTTCATTCACCGTCGTGGAAGCCATTTCCGTAACGCTGACCGCAACTAGTTATTTCCGTGAATACGGTGACGAGAACCCAGTCTTGGAGTTTACTTACGAAGGAGCTCAGGTAGATGGACTACCAAAAATTACTTGCGAAGCCACAGCCACCTCACCCATAGGCATCTATCCCATCGTTATTGAGAAAGGTGGTGTTGCCAACTACAACGATCATTACGTCAACGGTACACTGACCATCACAAAGGCACCGCTAGTCATCAGCGGCGGCAGCTATCAGGTGAAGCAAGGTGAGTCGATGCCAGAACTTGTTCCGGTGTATACAGGTTTCAAGAACGGTGAAACAGCCGAGGTGCTGACCAAGCAACCGATTCTCACCTGTGAAGCCACTTCTACGAACAAGCAAGGTACTTATACCATCACGGTAGCAGGGGCAGAAGCTATGAACTATGAAATCAGCTACGAGGTTGGACAACTTATTGTGACAGCAGCCGAGACAATTGAATGCAACATTCAAGTGACGGGATCTGGCAGTGTACGCATCGGTGGTGAAACTGTCAGCGTTGAGGGTTCGGTAGCTATTGTCAAAGACCTCGGCTACACCGTAGAATTATTGCCCGGCGAAGGACAGCGTGTAGGACGATTGATTGTAGGTGGCGAAAATGTGACAGCCAAGGTGACAGATGACAACACTTATCAACTGCCACCGCAGACGACAGCTGTCAGCATCGAAGTCATCTTCGTTGAAGACTTGCCTGTCATCATGGTGGACGGTCTATGCTTCGGTGAAATCCACAATGAAATCGATAAGTTAAAACTGATGCCTCTGGACGAAGGTTATACGGGCGACATCGTCATTCCCACAAGCATCGAGTACGTTGGGCGGACGCTGACCGTGGTTGGTATTGACAAAACGGCTTTCTTGGATTGCGAGTGGCTACGAAGCGTGCATCTGCCGTCGTCATTGGAAAGTAGCTATACTGGTTCCAACCTGTTCTCGACATGCCCGAGGCTGGCGGCCATCATCTGGGATGCTTCGTTCGGCATGACTCGCCAGCGTGTCGGCGTCCTGAGCAACCCGAATCTACTCGTTTATGTAGAGGATAACTCGCTTGCACCTACATTTGTAGAGAATGTCATTGTCAAAGGCCAAGCTAAGGAAATCATACTTTACGGAGAAGGAGATTACGATTTCTATTGCCCACGTGCATTCCAAGCCAAGAAGATAGTTTACGAACATTACTTCTCCATGGAAACTCATAAAGATGAATGCAGGGGGTGGGAAGCTATCGTCTTGCCGTTTAACGTGGACAGAATACATCACAGGAATGGAGAGCTCACTCCTTTTGCCGTCTATGATTACGATAAGGGACTGAACGACCGTCCCTTCTGGCTCTATGAGTACGGTGAGGATGATCAGTTCAAGGCTGTCTCTGTCTTTAAAGCCAACACTCCTTACATCATTTCCATGCCCAACGATCCTGCTTACATTGAGGATTATCGTCTTGGTGGTAGCGTATCGTTCTCTGGAACAGAAGTGGAGGTGAAAGCATCGGATGAGAAAAATCTCATCGTCAGCAGAGGCCAGAAGCGGTCATTCCATCCTGTGTATCAGCAGCTGCAAAGAGGTGAAATCAGCAACAGTCTTGCATTGAACACAGAGCCATGGCGTGATTATCCCGTAGGTAGTGTGTTTGTCAGAAACCTTCGTGCCCTGCACCCCTTTGAAGCCTATTTTATCAACGAAAGCAATGCAGTCAGAGAAGATGAGTGGTTCAGCGTCTTCGACGCAACGACGGAAATCGCTTCCATAGAAATGCCAAAGAAAAAGAACGAGAACGGAACCTGCATGATGTATGACATGGCAGGACGGAAGATGAACAAAGCGATGAAGCCAGGTCTCTACATCATGGGTGGACGAAAAGTCGTGATACGATAATTGTGGAAGCTAAAGAAGTCAGAGAAGATAAGGAAGTAAACGCTAATCGTTAAACGCTAAACGTTAAACGATAATCGCTTCTACGCATTAGTTTCTTCGCCGTACATCTGTGCTTTCAGCTCTTGGATACGTTCGTCGCTGATGTAGTCGTCGTACTCCATGAGCTTGTCGATGGTGCCGTTCGGTGTGAGCTCAATGATGCGGTTGGCCACGGTTTGGATGAACTCATGGTCGTGGGAGGCAAAGATAATATTGCCCTTGAATAATTTCAGGTTGTTGTTGAAAGCCTGAATGCTTTCAAGATCGAGGTGGTTGGTAGGTGTGTCGAGGATTAGACAGTTAGCGTTCTTCAACTGCATTCGTGCTATCATGCAACGCATTCTCTCCCCACCGCTGAGGACATTGACTTTCTTCAGCACTTCCTCGCCGGAGAAGAGCATACGCCCGAGGTAGCCTTTCATGAAGACTTCGTTGCCGTCTCCATACTGCATCAGCCAGTCAACGAGGTTCTTGTCGCTCTGGAAGAATTCCGTATTATCTAACGGCAGATAAGCCGTGGTGATGGTCAGGCCCCATTTGTAGGTGCCGGCCTGTGCTTCACGGTTGCCGTTGATGATTTCGAACAGAGCCGTCATGGCACGTGGGTCATGGCTGAGGAAAACGGTCTTTTGTCCTTTCTCGATGTTGAAGTTGACGTTGTCGAAAAGCACCGTGCCGTCTTCGGCTACAGCTTTCAAGCCTTCGACCTCGAGGATCTGGTTGCCGGGTTCGCGGTCCATGGTAAAGATGATGCCGGGGTATTTGCGTGTGGATGGCTGAATCTCGTCCACGTTGAGTTTCTCGAGCATCTTCTTGCGGGAAGTCGTTTGCTTGGATTTGGCCACATTCGCAGAGAACCGACGGATGAATTCTTCCAGTTCCTTACGCTTCTCTTCGGCCTTGGCTTTCTGGTTCTGCGCCTGACGAAGAGCCAACTGCGAAGACTCGTACCAGAAGCTGTAGTTCCCGGCGAAGAGGGTGACCTTGCCGAAGTCAATGTCCACGGTGTGTGTACAAACTGAATCGAGGAAGTGACGGTCGTGGCTGACGACGAGAACTGTGTGCTCAAACTCTGAGAGGTACTGCTCCAGCCACTGCACTGTGTCAAGGTCAAGGTCGTTCGTCGGCTCATCAAGCAACAGGTTGTCCGGCTCGCCGAAGAGGGCCTTGGCCAGCATGACACGCACCTTTTCCTTACCAGAGAGATCGCGCATGAGCATCTGGTGCTTCTTCTCCTTGATGCCGAGGCCACTGAGGAGGGCGCCGGCGTCGCTCTCGGCGGTATAGCCTCCCATCTCAGCAAACTTCTCCTCCAGCTCGGCCACGCGGATGCCGTCTTCGTCACTGAAGTCCTCTTTCATATAAAGAGCATCACGCTCGTGCATAATGTCCCAAAGGACGGTGTGCCCCATGAGCACGGTGTCGAGCACCGTCTGGTCGTCATATTGGAAGTGGTCCTGCGAGAGCACGCTGAGGCGTTCGCCCGGTCCCAGCTCGATGGTACCTTTGTTAGGTTCCAGTTCACCGCTGATGGCTTTCAGGAGGGTGGACTTACCAGCTCCGTTGGCGCCGATGACACCGTAGATGTTGCCGTTGGTGAACTTCATGTTGACGTCCTTGTAGAGGACACGTTTGCCGAATTGGATGGCAAGATTTGAGACTGTTATCATTGTTCTATACGTTTTTGCGAGCGCAAAGGTACAACAAAAAAGCGAGACCGCAAGGCTTTTACGGCGTTCCGATGAAAATAATGCCCAAAAAGTTTGCAGGATTAAGAAGAAAACCCGTACTTTGCAACCAGAAATCATTACGACGCAACAATTCCGACAGGCCACGCCGAGTGGCAACGCGGGATTGTTGCGTCGTTTCGTCTGCAGCTGTCCCTATGATTTAAGCCTCTCTGCTTCTGCCTGTAACGTTCTTTGTCTTATTTCAAAATTGTTGCAGAGTATGAAAGGAAAAACTATTCACTTGCACCGCCGCCGCAAGGTCAACAGCCTCTGCCGCTGCACCCCACGGCAGGGAATCGTAGCCCTCCATCCCGCCGACGTACGCCGTCTGTACGATGAAGTATTAAGCCAGATTCTCCACTCCAACAACCCGGGTGCCATTGCCGGTGCCGCGATTCAGGCGGGAGAAACACTCGTGCAGTGCTCCCATCCCCTGCTCGCCTTGAAGTTGATGCAGGTGGCACTGAAACACCTTCTAAATGTGGATGAGGAGTTGCAGCGCGACTACGCCTTGAACCACTACATGCCTAACCGCCATGACTTCCGACAGTGGTATCTGCCTTGGCCGTCCCGAGTGAGCGAAGCGGACGCCAGAGAGCTGGCAGCAAAGGTAGATGCGCTGAGGGATGACATCAACAAGCATCTGGGATGGACGGAGCGCTCCCACCAGCGCTACCGCATTCACCGCCTCTACGAACGCCTTTTCGAAGAGATTTATGAGTAGTAGAAGCGTAGCCCTTCGATTTTCTCCAGTCGCTGGCGCAGGCGCGGCATCAGGGAAGCACGTATGGAGAGCGTCATCAGGCAGTCGTTCTCGAAGGTTTGGGAAAGGATGGAGGGTTCCTCCTCCTTGACAATGCGCATCACTGAGTTCATCAGTGGATATTCGAAGGCGATGGAGACTTGCTCGTCCACCGTCTTCTCGATGACAGTAGCAGCTGAGATGGCCTCGGCTGCTGCTGCCTTATACGCCTGTATGAGCCCGCTGGTACCCAGCTTGACGCCCCCAAAATAGCGGACGACGATGATGAGGATGTCTGTCAGCTCGTTCGAGTTGATTTGTCCGAGGATGGGTTTTCCTGCTGTACCGCTGGGTTCCCCATTGTCGTTGGCACGGAAGACGAGGCGCTCGTGACCGAGCATATAGGCATAGCAGACGTGGCGGGCATCGTAGAACTTTTTTTGATGGACGTCCAAGAGTTCTTTAATTTCTTCGACCGTAGTGACAGGAAAAGCGAAGGCAAGAAACTTGCTTCGTTTCTCCGTGTATTGTCCTTCCGAAGGAGAGGCTATGGTCTTGAAAAAGTCTTCCATGTATTCTATTTTGTCATTTCCTCATATAATCTGAACAACTCTGCCACGCACTGACTTTCTGTGAAGGAGGATTTGACGGGGAATCCGTAGGCTTGCATCACGGCGCGGTCATTCTCCTGATGCGCCTTGCGAAGTTCAACGGGCATCGTGACGTCGTCATATAGATCTGCCAATGATGAGTCAGGGTAGAGTGCGCGGGCATTCAGGATGGCTTGCGCAGTTCGCTCTATCTTCGCATGCTGCTCTTCCGTAGGATTCGGCCAAGGAAAGTTATTGTAAACTAATTTATTGGAATACCTGTAATCGCTCTTTAGCCGACCACCTACTGCGCGTACCCAAGCCATGTGAACATTGCTTTCCATTACCCCAAAATGATATAAACTGGCATGAGCCACTATCAATGCCGCATTGCTGGTAATCGTTTTCTCGTCCATATACCCCATCGGTATGTAACGTCTTCGTTCGGAAGACGTACTTGGAACCAACAGGTATGAACTATCGGGATGTGAGATGTAAAAGAACAGGTGAGGCACATCTGCTTTTTCACGAGTTGGGGCAGCTGTGCTTGCAAGACGAAGCTGACGTACATTCTCCACTCGTTCCCTAAGAATCCGGCTATGATGAATGGTAGCGGGGCTTACACCTTTTAACCAGAAACAATAACGCATTTTGCGGTTTATAAACTCAGCGGCTCCAAGGAATGGACGGATATATGGAGCAAGCTCCGGCTCTTTTTGCAATACAATCTCGCGTTCTTCTGGACTTAGCAACAGATTCCCCCCATCGTTCGGCATATTACCGAAGTCCATAAGGGGAACATCAGATATTGGTGTAGAGCGGTTGTTAATGATGATATTCTTTGAATCCACCAAGAAGCCATTGATATTCTTGGCTTCAACAGGTTTATCCGCTGTGTATAGATACTTTTGCCTTCTTTCTTTCCAACCAAACCCGATGACCACACAGTGTACGTGGGCTTTCAGCGAAGCCTCACTATCCCATTGGAATGTACGGTGGGCAAAGTTGATGTGGAACCCATCTTCTAACAATATTCCAAGAAGGCTCGCAACTGCTTGTCCCTGAGTAATGGAGTTGGTTGACACAAGTGCGGCTTCAATGTCGGTTCCCCTCATCATGTCTGCTGCTTTCTTATACCAACAGCACACATAGTCCATATTGCCAAGGTTCCTCCATTTCTTCCCAAAGATGGCCAACATGTCTTCTTTCTGCGATGCCGACATCATCTTTCCACCCACAAACGGCGGGTTGCCCATAATGTAGTCAAAATCCACATGGCGCGTCTTAGGAGCCTTGGGCTTAGTACGAATTTCTATCTCGTCGCTATAGAGATTGATGTCGTCGTATTCTACTACAGGCTCGCCAGCAATCGGCAGCTTCTCTTCCTCTTCCACGGGAAAGATGTTCGTATGCTTGGCGATGATGGTCGGAAGTTTCTCGTTGACTTCCCATTCATCCCAAGGCAAACGCAACGCATTGCCTTCCTTGATATTCGTATAGCTCTTCAGCGGCAGGAAGTCGATGTCGTGCTTGACGATGCGTTCTGTCTCTGCCAGCATCTGCGCCTCACTAATCCAAAGGGCTGTTGTGGCGACGGTGACGGCGAAGTCATTGATTTCTATGCCGTAGAACTGCCGGATGCTGACCTTGACGGGATTCAGAAACTCGCCCATCAGCACTTGACCATGATAACGTTCGCGGATGGCTTCGTTCTCCAGGCGGCGCAGGGAGAGGTAGGTCTCTGTCAGGAAATTGCCGCTGCCACAGGCAGGATCGAGGAAGGTGAGGCTGGCGAGTTTATCCTGATAGGCATCTAGCTTGCGCACACGTTGCTTCTCCACCTTTTCCTCCAAAATCTTATCAAGTTCGTGGCGCAAAGCATTGAGAAACAGCGGGTCGATGACCTTGTGTATGTTCTCTATGGACGTGTAATGCATTCCTCCGCTACGACGCGTCTCCGGATTCAGCGTGCTCTCGAATACAGCGCCGAAGATGGTAGGAGAGATATCCGACCAGTCGAAGTCGAGGCTGGCGTTCTGGAGCAGCGTCAGCTTCAGTTCTTCCGTGAACTGAGGAATCTCTATGTCCTCCTCAAACAAGCCGCCATTGGTATAGGGAAAAGCCTTCAGGTCGTCTTTCAGGTACTTGCTGCGTTTGTCCAGAGGTGTGTTCAGGACCTCGAAGAGACGAATCAGCGCATTGCGCAAGTCCTCGGCCTCATAGTGTGCCAGATAGTCATGGAACTGGTCGTGCGTGAACACATTGGCATCCTCGGCGTAGAGGCAGAACACGATGCGGACACAAAGAATGTTGAGCCAACGCAGAGCTTCGGGCGAGTTGTCGTCGTATTGCTTCAGGAGAGCATCATAGATTTTGCCGACAATCTCGCCGGCCTGCATCGAGACTTCCATCTCCTTGGAGAGGTGTTCGTTCTTGGCATCGACCAGGAACATGAGACGGTAGTATTCTTTCCCTAAATTCTCCAAAAGAATCTGCTCAGGTTCGCCGTTCGGCTGCTCCATGTCGTAGACGAGGAACTCCGAGAAGTTGCACGTCACGATCCATCGGGGATGCTCCGACACGGGCAAGCTTACCACATAGCGGCGCGCCTGCTGGAAGGGATTAAGCAGGGAGCCATCACTCTGCATAATGCCCTTTCGCAAGTCTTTTCCCAAGGACTTCTGCTCGATGAGCACACGCGTCGAGAATATGCGTCCGTCTATGAAGCTGGAAGCATCCACCTTGCGATGGTCCTCAAAGGCGATGAAGCCGTCGGACGGAGTCTCTATGCCAAAGACATTCGTCAGCAAGTCAATCCAGAAGGGTTGTGCCTCGCCACGCTCATAGCCTCTGTTCTTCCAGCGTACAGCAAACGCAGCAGCAGCCTCAGCTATCTGCTTCTCTGACTTCATGCTTAACTCAATTTATGCACCACGAGCCCGCTTCTCAGCTTCGGCTCAAACCATGTGGCCTTAGGCGGCATGATTTTCCCGCTGTCAGCGATGTCCATAATCTGCTGCATCGTAACGGGATAGAGAGCCAGTGCGGCACGCATCTCGCCGCTGTCCACGCGGCGCTTCAGCTCGGCCAGGCCGCGCAGTCCGCCCACGAAGTCGATGCGCTTGCTGCTGCGCAGGTCGCCCAATTGCAGGATGTCTTCGAGGATGAGGCGCGAGGAGATGTCCACGTCGAGCACGCCGATGGGGTCGCTCTCGTCGTAGGTGCCGGGCTTGGCGTTGAGGGCAAACCAGTGGCTGTCTAAGTAGAGCGAGAACTCATGGAGCCGTGCAGGCTTGTAGATGTCCGTACCTTTGTCCTCCACTGTGAAGTTCTTACGGATGGCATCGAGGAACTGCTCGGAGGTGAGGCCGTTCAAGTCCTTGAGGACGCGGTTGTAGTCGAGGATGGTGAGCTGCGAAGCCTGGAAGGCCACGGCCATGAAATAGTTGTACTCTTCGTCGCCACGGTGAGAGGGATTCATCTTCGCCTTTTCTGCCCCCACCAGTGCAGCGGCTGCGGAGCGGTGGTGGCCGTCAGCGATGTAGAGAGAAGGCATCTTGCGGAACTCCTCGGTGATGGTGGCGATGTCATCCTTGTCGCTGATGACCCAGAACTGATGGCGGAAGCCGTCGATGGGAGCGATGAAGTCGTACTCAGGCTCGGTGGCGGCATAGCGCATGATGAGCTTGTCGAGCACGGCATTGTCGGGGTAGGCGAAGAAGACGGGTTCCATGTTGGCGTCGTTCACGCGGACATGCTTCATGCGATCCTCCTCCTTGTCGCGGCGTGTCAGCTCATGCTTCTTGATGACACCGTTCATGTAGTCTTCCACGTAGGCACCGATGACGAGACCGTACTGCGTCCGACCGTTCATTGTCTGGGCGTAGATGTAGTAGTGCTCGTCCTCGTCCTGCACCAGCCATCCGTTGTCCTGAAACTTCTGGAACTGCCGCGCAGCCTCTTCATAGACGCGCGGGTCGTACTCGCTGGTGCCTGCCGGGAAATTAATCTCAGGCTTAATAATATGGTAAAGGCTCTTCTCGTTGTCGCCCGCCTCAGCGCGCGCCTCCTCGCTCTCGAGGACGTCGTAGGGGCGACTCTCCACTTGTTCTACAAGGTCTTTTGGTGGACGCAAGCCACGGAAAGGTTTAATCGTTGCCATAACTTTTATGATTGATATTTTCTTTAATCTTAGAAATCAGCAGCCGTGTGGGTTCGATGTAACGTTCTATATCCTCTTGTGAAACATCTATCGCACAGTTGTAGTCGCCCTCTTCACGCAAGGATTGCAAACGGGCATACAGATGTCCTTATTCTTTCGTGTAGAGGCCAGTTTTCACATAAAGTAGTCCGAACCTCCCAACGGCTCCACGATGTGTTCCCACTTCATGCTTGTCGCTGATGAGCAGAGCACGGACAGCATGAAAAAGGGCATAATAGAGGCGGTTGGCCGCCAATCCCCATAGCAGGGCATGAAGTAAGACTTTCAACTCACTGAGCTTCTTGTCCACTTTCCCCAAATGCAAGATGACCATGACCTGCCTGTCTTGTTCCTTAAGACTCATATAGCACTTTCTTGTCTTCCTCTACATTATAATAATAAAAAGAATGGGGACCATCGAACCAGTCATTTTTCGTATAGACGAACGCACTGATGATTTCACCCATATCCCATCCCATTAGTTGGAAAGGCCAGGCGTAGTTGTCCCAGTCGCTTGTCTCTCTCTTAGGCTTGTCAATCAGCACCAACAGATCCCAGTCGCTGGCCTCGTTCGAAGCAGAGGCTTCATGCCAGTCATCGCGCGCACGCGAGCCATAGAGGTAGAGGGTACTCCCTTTCGGGAGCACCTCTGCCGCTTTTTGTTGAATGCTCTCTATGACTTGCGCTCGTTCCATGTGCTTACTTGTTTACCTGGAACTTCGTGATGCCTTTCTCCAGGAAGTCCACGATTTGGTGGGCGGCGGCGATGCCAGCGTTGACGTTGGCTTCAGCCGTCTGTGCGCCCATCTTCTTCGGGGTGGAGAAGTAGCGTCCCTCGAACTTGGCGAAGTCCGCGTCGGCATCGGGCTTGATGTCGGTGACGTACTTCAGGTCCTCACGTTCGGCCATCAGTTCCAGCAATTCGGGTTCGTTGACGACCTCCTTGCGGGCGGTGTTCACGAGAATGCCCCCCTTGGGCAGTTTGCCTACCAATGCCTTGTTGATACTTTGCTTCGTCTCGGCGGTGGCGGGGATGTGCAGGCTGACAATGTCGCTTTGCTCAAAGAGTTCGTTCTGCGAAGCCACAGCCTTCACGCCGGCAGCCTCGATGACATCAGCAGGGCAGTAGGCATCGTAGGCCAGCACTTCCATATCGAAGCCCTTGGCGATGCGTGCCACGTTGCGACCCACGTTGCCAAAGGCCAAAATGCCGAGGCGCTTGCCTTTCAGCTCTGTGCCGCTGGTGCCGTTGAAGAAATTGCGCTTGGCATAGACGAGGAGGCCGAAGACCAGCTCAGCCACGCTGTTGGCGTTCTGTCCCGGCGTGTTCATCGCAACGACCTTGTGCGCCGTGGCTGCTTCAAGGTCGATGTTGTCATAACCCGCGCCTGCGCGAACCACTATCTTAAGTTGTTTGGCAGCATCGAGGACTTCGGCATCCACCTTGTCAGAGCGGATGATAAGGGCTTCCACGTCCTTCACGGCTTCCAACAGTTGTGACTTCTCGGTGTATTTCTCTAACAGGACCGTCTCGTAGCCAGCGGCATCGAAGACCTCCTTAATGCCCTTCACGGCAACGCCGCTGAAAGGCTTCTCTGTTGCTATAAGAACTTTCATATATGTAGAAAAAAAAGAAGAAAAAAGCCTTATTAATGCATCTTCTCGAATTCCTTCATGCACTCCACGAGCGCGTTCACGCCCTCGATGTCCATTGCATTGTAGCAGCTAGCACGGAATCCTCCGACGTCGCGGTGTCCCTTCACGCCAACCATGCCCTTGCTGGTGGCGAAAGCCATGAACTCGTCCTGCAGCTCCTGATACTCGGGTTTGAGAACGAAGGTGATGTTCATGCGTGAACGGCTGTCCTCCTCGGCGGTGCCGACGAAGAGCTTGTTGCGATCGATCTCGCCATAGACAATCTCGGCACGCTGGATGGCCAGCTTCTCCATCGCTGTCACGCCGCCCTGCTTCTTGATCCACTTGAGGTTCTGCAGCGCGCAGTAGATAGGCACGGTAGGTGGTGTATTGAACATCGAGCCCTTGCTAATGTGAGTCTGGTAGTTGAGCATCGTCGGGATGGCACGGCTCACCTTGCCCACCAAGTCTTCCTTAATGATGCAGAAGGTAACACCTGCCATGGAGAGGTTCTTCTGTGCACCGCCGTAAATCATGCCGTACTTGCTCACGTCGAGGGGACGGGAGAAGATATCCGAACTCATGTCGGCAATCATAGGCACAGGGCTGTCGTAGTCCTTCAGGATTTCCGTACCGTAGATGGTGTTGTTCGTCGTGATGTGGAAGTAGTCCGCATCCGTCGGGATGGTGAATTCCTTGGGGATGTAGGTGAAGTTCTTGTCCTTGCTGGAGGCAACCTCTACGACTTCACCGAAGAGCTTGGCCTCCTTCTCGGCCTTGGTGGCCCAGACGCCAGTGTTCAAGTAGGCAGCCTTCTTCTCGAGGAAGTTGTAGGGTACCATGCAGAACTGCAGGCTGGCACCGCCTCCGAGGAAGATGACGCTATAGCCTTCGGGTATGTCGAGCAACTCCTTGAACAAAGCTACCGTCTCGTCCACGACAGGCTGGAAGTTCTTGGCACGATGACTCATTTCCATGAGAGAGAGGCCGCTGCCCTCAAACTCCAGGCAGGCGGCAGCCGTGGCCTCCATCACCTCGCGGGGAAGCTTCGAAGGACCGGCGTTGAAATTGTACTTCTTCATAAGTTGTTGATTATTTGGGTTGATGGTGAATACATGGCGCGAAGTTACTCTTTTTCTTGCACACGACCAAATAAAATGCTCAAAAAAACTTATCTTGACGCAGATTCATTTACGGTAACGGATGTGGCGAGTCTTTCTCATACCAACATTCCATACTTTCTACGTCCTGGGCTTCTCTTTTGAATCTCATATCAATAGAGCGAATTGACGGAACGCACGGCACGTATATTCATAAATGCATGAACGTATATACATAAATGCGTGGACGTATATACATAAGTGCTGGTGCGTATATACGTGTATGTAGGAAGGTGTGTACATTCAGGGGTGAATGTGTACACCTTCCGAGACTCATGTTTGCACGTGCAGCTTGATGCGTCTGTCAGTTCCCGTCGGGTTTGGTGGTGTCGGTAATGATGGCGGACGGCCATTGGAAGGAGTCGGGGTCGTCGGGATGGGCGGGATCATAGCCCATGAAGTCCTCACTGACAGCCCGTTGAAGGACATCGGCAAAGGAGGCATCGAGCTGTTGGATGCCCGCAACGACCATCTTGGCGACTTCGTAGGCTCCGTAGGGATTGAAGTGGGTGTTGTCGGCCAGAGGCTTGTCTTGTCCTGGGTAAGTGCCTGCTGGATAATGCACCAAGGAACGCTTGCTGCCCTCGAAGCCCAAGGTCTCGAAGAAGGTTCGCGTCATGTCGTGAAGCTCTATGACGGGAACGCCCTCGCGTTTGGCCACGGCTCGCATGGCATCTGGATAGTCGAGGTGTGTCTCCTTGATGTGCTGGCGACTGTCGTCGAAACTTCGGCGTTGGGTGGGCGTGAGGAAGAGGATTCGCCCGCCAGCCTCACGCACGCGGTCTATGAATATTTTAAGGTTGTGGGCAAAATGATACCATGCTCCGTCTCCTGCGCGGTGTTCTTTCTGGTCGTTGTGTCCGAACTCGCAGAACACATAGTCGCCTGGTTTCAGCTCTGCCAGCACCTTGTCGAGTCTGCGCTGACCGAGGAATGTGCCTGCCGTCAGGCCACTTTCGCCGTAGTTGGCGATGCAGACACGGTCGCCGAACCAGCGCGGCACCATCTGTCCCCAGCTGGCATAGGGCTCGCTCTCCTGATCGACGACGGTGGAGTTGCCACAGAGGAAGACCGTCGGTGCCACGGTGTCACGTTCAACCGTGATGTGCTGTACGGCTGGGGCCGAGCCGTTGAACTCCAATGTCAGACGGTCGTCCCAATTGAGGTAAGTGTGTTCACGGGGCTTGAGGGCGACGCTTTGCCCATCGTTGATGCGAGGTGAACGTTTGTTCACGAGGAATGTGATGGTTGCCGTGGCTCCTTTCTTCAACTTCACTTCTTCGACCATGAGCCTACGTGATTCTGCTCGCACCATTGTCTGCGAGGCTCTCCGGCGACTGCCAAGGGTGACGCGGACACGATAGTTGCCGTCGGGTACGCGGACAGAGAAGTAGAATGGCGTCTGGCTGTTCTTCTGAGGAGCGGCACAGATGTCGTAGCCGTAGCCTTGGCCTTCAGAGTAGAGGGGCTGGGGCTGAGTGAGGTCGAAGCTTTGGCTTCGCAAGCAGGGCGAACATGTCAGGAGGCATGTGGCCAGCAGAAGGCGTGAGAGAGAAACCATGTGAATTGATGTGTTTTTGGTTATTCGCGGGCAAAGATATGAAGAAAAATGAGAAGAAAGGTTATCGAATGACTTTTTTTTTGTATTTTTGCGCCCGCGTATGGAAATACCTTCCGTTTATCTCGAACGCGCTGTCGGTCAGTTCTCTCAATTGCCGGGCATCGGCAGGAAGACAGCAATGCGTCTCGTGTTGCACTTGTTGCGGCGCGAACGTTCTGACATTGAGGCTTTTGCTGAAAGCCTAAACGAGCTGGCGCACAATGTCCGCTACTGTAAGGTTTGCCACAATATCTCGGACGAAGACACGTGTGCCATCTGTTCCACGCCCAGCCGTGACCACGCCACCATCTGTGTCGTCGAGAGCGTTCAGGACGTGATGGCCATCGAGAGCACGCAACAATACTCAGGAACATACCATGTGCTCGGAGGCATTATCTCTCCGATGGACGGCATCGGCCCTCAGGACCTGGAGATTCAGTCCTTGGTGGAGCGTGTGCAGGCGGGCGGCATCCGTGAGGTCATACTTGCCCTGAGTCCCACGATGGAAGGTGACACGACAAGTTTTTACATCTATCGCAAACTTGAAGGTGTCGGCGTGACCATCACCACGCTGGCTCGCGGTGTGGCACAGAACGACCAGCTGCAATATACAGACGAGCTCACGCTCGGGCGCAGCATTGTCGATCGGAGGCCCTTTTCGGTGTAATAATGTGGAAAAGACGATAAACGACCTAACTCAAGAAGATTCTGTTATGACATACAATCTTAAAGCAACGAGAATCCTTTTCATCCTGTCCTTGCTGGTGCCGAGCCTCATCGCTTTGGCTTTTGAAGAGGGCTGGCTTGACAGTGGAATGCTGGCCGGAGAGACCGTGTCGGCCTACACACTGGAAATACTTGGCGTGGCGCTGGGTATTATCTGCATCCCTTTGGCCTTGAAATTGATGCATTTCACCTACATCCGTAAGGATGTGCAGGGTAACCCACAGAAGTATCTCGTTTGGAGCTTTGTGCGTATAGGTTTGCTCGAAACATCGTTGTTGTATAATCTTTTGATGTATTACCTTTTAGAGTTCGACGTCACCTGTGGGTACCTCGCCCTGATGTCGGCTGTGGCCTTCCTTTTCGTCTGGCCTTCGCGCGGACGGATGGACAACGAGTGCCAGCTCAGTTATGAACAAGATGAAGCATGAAGCTCTCCGTCGTCCTTGTCAGCTATAACGTCCGCCACTATCTGGCGCAATGCCTTGACAGCGTGTTCCGTGCTGTCGAAGGGCTGGAGGCTGACGTGTGGGTGGTCGATAACGCGTCCACAGACGGTACCATCGACTATCTGCGCCCGCTGTTTCCGCAGGCGAACTATATTCAGAATATAGATAACAGGGGGTTCGCGCGTGCCAACAATCAGGCCATCCGGCAATCCACTGGCGAATACGTTCTGTTGCTAAACCCCGACACCATCGTCGGCGAAGAGACCCTCAAACGCTGCATCGCCTTCATGGATGAACACCCTGAAGCCGGAGCAACAGGCACGAAGATGATCAACCGCGACGGCAGCTTCGCTTTCGAATCGCGACGTGGCATCCCCACGCCTGCCACGGCCTTCTACAAAATTATAGGACTCTGTTCGCTCTATCCCACCCACAGGAAGTTCGGCAAATACTACATGCGTTACCTCGACGTTGGAGAAGCCAACCAGATAGAGGTCGTATCGGGTGCCTTCATGATGCTGAGGCGCACAGCGCTTGAACAAATAGGGTTGCTCGACGAAGACTACTTTATGTATGGCGAAGACATCGACCTGAGTTACTGTCTGCTGCAAGGTGGGTGGCAGAACTGGTATCAACCCTACCCTATTCTCCACTACAAAGGCGAGAGCACACAGAAGACCAGCTTCCGCTATGTACACAGCTTCTACAATGCAATGCTTATCTTCTTCAATAAACACTTTGCCCGTCGCTACCGTGTCCTTTCTGTCATCATCGAGCTGGCAGTCATCCTTCGAGGGATGTTGGAGATGGCTGTTCAGAACGTAGGAAGTCTTTACTATAAATACTTGCATCGCCATGAGGCGGAGCCCGAAACACTTCTGTTCTTCGGCACCGATGAGGGGTGGCATTTGATGGAAACGCTCTGTAGGAAAGCTAACTTGGTGGCCTTGTGTTCTCCTGAGCCTGTCTTTGATGGCCAACAACTGGCCAAACGGATGGATGCCAATCCTTTCAACTATGTCGTTTTCCAAACCGATGCTCCCGGAACCACCTACGCAGGCATTCTCGAAATGATGAACAAGGCCAGTGAAGCTGGTAAGAAAGCCCATCTGGGAACGCTTAACCTGAAAACCCAAACTTTGATTCTTCCAAATGATGTCATCTGCTGACATTCATCTTCGAGCCGTTGAGCCAGAAGATCTCGAGTTGCTCTACCGCATCGAAAACGACCCTTCTTTTTGGCGGTACGGTTCCACGACTGTCCCCTACTCTCGCTATGCGTTGCGCCAATACCTGACGCAGACAAAGAACGACCTCTTTGCGGACAGGCAAATCCGTTTCGTGATAGAACATTCCGACGGTCAGGCTTTGGGGTTGGCCGACTTATGTAATTTCGACCCTCAGCATCTCCGCGCCGAAATCAGCCTTGCCGTCCTACCCGAACACCAAGGGCAGCAAGTGGGACAAATGGCCGTGGAAAGACTATGGGACTTTGCCGTCAACCAGCACCTGCGACAGCTCTATGCCATCATTGCCATCAGCAACAAACCAGCCACCCGATTGTTCGAGCGGCTGGGATTTCGCCCTGCGTCCGTCTTGAAAGACTGGATTAGGGACGGAGAATGTTTCGTTGATGCTTGTCTTTGGCAGCGGCTTAACGTCCGCGACGACTGCCACCGCTGACACCACTTCTTGTCTGGCCCCCGCCACGGCTTGCGCCAATGGAATGGCCTCCACGGGATGCTCCTCCGAAACTTCCGGCATAAACGGAAGGACGTCCATGAGTGCCAGCGTGGACCGTTGTGCGTGTGGAACTGGGGTGGTTGTAGTTTGACGAGGAGTGACTTCTGTCTGCATGTCCAAAGCGACTGCTGCTAATCTGTCCTCCCATGCGCCCTTCAGAATGATGGCTGGCGACATGTCCCCTGTCAATGCGACCGCTATGCTCTGAGCGTCCGCCTCCAATACGTCCACCTTCGATTCGACCGCCTTGGTGACCGCCACGTTGATGCACGATGGCCCCACGGTCCATTCCACGAAGCCCTCCACTCCAGTGATGAGGACGACGGCTGCCATAGAATCCGCCTGAATAATAATACCTTCCGTGTCCGCCACGATAGCTTAAATAGACATGGGGATGGCTATAATAGAAGTAACCACGGGCGTAGTGACGATAAACGGTAAAATACCAGGCTCCACGGTGCCAGCGCAGAGGGTTCAGGAAATAGTCGGCAGCGGCGAAGAGCGTGTACTGCCAGTCGTAGAGGATATGACGCAAGTCGGCATTCCGATAGGCAAGGTAGCTGCCATAGACGTCGCTTGCGGTTTCCACACTCAGAAGATAATCGAGATTGATTTCATAGCAGTCGTTATACTGCTGTTCGTTCAGATTCAGTTCGTAGGCCATCTTGTCGGTCAGAAACAAAGCTTGTTGGCGAGCCTCTTCATAGCTCATGGCCGATGTGAAGAGGATGGAGCCGAAGCTCAATGCGAGAGAGAGGATGTACTTTTTCATAATGGCTTGCGTTTTTTAGGGTGAATAATCTTTTTTCTTTGTTTTGATGGTGCAAAGATAAAGCCTTTAGGTTTCTCCAGAAGGAGGAAAAAACCTAAAGGCTTATGGGAGTTTCCCTAAACGTAAGCGGGAATGGTCAATCTTCCTTTGTCCGCGTCAGTACAACGGCAGAGCGTGCAGGCAGATAAAGCCTGAGCCAACCCTTGTTTTCGCGAGAAAGTGCGGCATCGAACATGGTCACGTGCTTAATGCTGTCGTCGTTCAATCCGTGTCCGCCGAACGCCGTGTCGTCTGTGTTGAGCAAGACGCTGTAGGTTCCTTGGCGCACCATGAAGCCATAACCTGTGTAGCTTCTGTTGTAGGAGAAGTTGAAGACGAAAAGGAGTTCTCCACGTTGATAGGCCAGCACTTGATCGCCGTCGTTGGTCCATATTTCCGTGACGGGCGTCTTCTGAAAATCTTTCTGCAACTTCAGCGTCTTGAGCATGGCTTGGTCGAAGTCCCCGAGGAAATGGAAGCAAAGTTCGTGGTTGTCCACGAGGTTCCACTGGCGGCGGGCATATTTGTAGCTCCATCCGTTGCCCTCTCTTGGGAAGTCGATCCACTCGGGATGGCCGAACTCGTTGCCCATGAAGTTGAGGTAGCCACCGTTAATGGTCGAAGCCGTCAACAAGCGTATCATTTTGTGGAGGGCGATGCCGCGTTCGACGTTGTAGTTTTCATCTCCTTTCTTGAAGTGCCAGTACATATCGGCATCTATCAAGCGGAAGATGATGGTTTTGTCGCCCACGAGAGCCTGGTCGTGACTCTCGCAGTAGCTGATGGTCTTTTCGTCGGCACGACGGTTCTTTACCTCCCAGAACATCGAGCTTGGTTTCCAGTCCTCATCTCTGAGTTCCTTGATGATCTTGATCCAATAGTCGGGGATGTTCATGGCCATACGGTAGTCGAAACCGTAGCCTCCGTCCTTGAAGGGAGCTGCAAGGCCTGGCATTCCGGATACTTCCTCGGCGATGGTGATGGCTTTGGGATTGACCTCATGGATGAGAACGTTAGCTAATGTGAGATAGGCGATAGCGTTGTCATCTTCGTTGCCGTTGTAGTAGTCGCCATATCCCATGAAGTTGTCGCCAAGGCCATGGCTGTAGTAGAGCATGGACGTGACACCGTCGAAGCGGAAACCGTCGAAGTGGTACTCTTCGAGCCAATACTTGCAATTTGAAAGCAGGAAGTGCAGCACCTCATTCTTTCCATAGTCGAAGCAAAGGCTGTCCCATGCCGGATGTTCATGCCGAGCGCCGGGATAGAAGTATTGGTTGGGGTCACCCGCGAAGTTGCCAAGGCCTTCATTCTCGTTCTTGACAGCGTGGCTGTGAACAATATCCATGATAACGGCAATGCCTTCGGCGTGCGCGGCATCGATGAGCTGTTTCAGCTCTTCAGGGGTGCCGAATCTGGAGGATGCCGCAAAGAAGCTGCTCACGTGGTAGCCGAAGCTTCCATAGTAAGGATGTTCCTGAATAGCCATCACCTGTATGCAGTTGTAGCCATCTTGCTTGATGCGGGGAAGGACGTTCTCGCGGAACTCGGTGTATGTTCCCACGCCTTCCTTGTCTTGTGCCATGCCTACGTGGCATTCATAGATGAGCAGCGGAGAAGTTTCGGGCTTGAACTTGTTGACCTTCCATTCGTAGGGTTGAGCAGGTGACCACACCTGAGCAGAGAAGAGCTTGGTTTGGTCGTCTTGCACCACACGTGTTGCCCACGCGGGAATGCGCAGGCCTTGTCCGCCGTTCCAATGGATGGAAAGTTTGAACAATTGGCCGTGCTGCATGGCCTTCTGGGGCAACTTGATTTCCCAATCGCCGCTGGTCTTGGGCAAGCGTCGCATGGCGTATGCCTTGTCTTCCTGCCAGTTGTTAAAGTCTCCGACGACGTAGATTTCCGTGGCATTGGGTGCCCACTCACGCAGGATCCACTTTTTTTCTTCACGATGGAGACCATAGTAGAGGTAGCCGGTGGCGAAATCCGTGAGCTTCATTTTGCCAGCATTCGTGAGCTCGGCCATTTTGTCGAGTACGTGCTGGTGGCGTCCTTCAATCGCCGGAGCGAAAGGTGTAAGCCATTCGTCGCCGCGTACGAGCTTCAGCTGTTTGGGGACTGAGGGTGTTTCGTTTTTCTTTTCGGCGGCTTTCCTGGAAGGAGCGGCCTTGGTGGTCTTCTTGGTGGTGGCCTGGGCCGTGGCCTTCTTGGCCGTTGTTGCGTTGCCCGAAGATGTTGTAGTTTCTTTCTTTGCCATTATAATTGTTATTATATTTATACCTTATTATAATAGTGAAGCCCCGCATCAGGCTTTCACTTTGAAAATAGCCTTGCGGAGCGGGACTTGTGTAATGGCGGGTGCGTGACCGTCTTTTGGAAAGTAAATGGCGAACTGACCTGGGTGCAGCATGAAATAGGTGCTGGCGACTGAGTCGGGTGTTGCGGGAGGCAGCGGATCATGAAGGCTCATGTCTGCTGCCTCGTCATAGTCTGCGTGGGGCAAGTCGGTCATGGGGGTCCATCCGTGTTCTTCCTTTCCTGTAACGGGGATTTGTATGTCAATCATTCTTCGATGGCTCTCAAACCGTGCCTGCTGGCGGGTCTTGACGGGGGCGTCCTGAATATTGACAAAAAGGTCGTCGCCCTGAATCTTGTGAATGCCTGCTGGCATGGCTGCAAGGTCATGGCAACTGATAAACTCTGCCACTTTTGCAAAGAGCGGGTTCAGTGCGGCATAATGCTGTAGGTTTTCGATACGGTCAATAATCATAACCTTTTTTTATTTAGCGCGGCAAAGGTACGCAAAATTTCCGAATAGTGAAAATATTGGAAAGAAAAAGTTTTCCGATGCAATGCCGTTATGGGGTTTACGGAAGAAAAACCATGTCTAACAGCTCACTATCCATCTATTTGTCGAGGACACCACGAGTATAATGCCCTCGGCGTATGACGGCTCCATTTGCGTTTTTCTCCACGAAGTTGCCATCGCGCTCATTATCTTTGTAGGTGCCCTCGAAGCGAATACCGTCGGGCGTTTCCATCACGCATTTGCCATTTTTCTCGCCTTGGCGGAACTGCCCACGGAACTTCGTGCCGTCTTTTTGGCGAAGAATTCCCTCGCCGTCCATCATGCCATTCTTCCATTCGCCGTCATAGACATCGCCGTTTCGCCACGTATATTTCCCCTTCCCTTCTTTACGGTCGTTGCGCCATGAACCTGTGTAGCTGGTTCCGTCTGTGCTGGTGAAGGTGCCCTGGCCATGCTTTAGGCCATTCTTGAACTGTCCGACATACTTGTTGCCTCCGGCGTAAACGAAGATGCCGTCTCCGTCTCGCTGGCTATTGTTGTAGGAACCTTCGTAGCGGTCGCCATTGTTGAAGATATAGATGCCTTTCCCTTGAAGCGAATCGTTTCTGAAACCGCCCTTATAGACATCGCCATTGGCGTAGTTATAGGTGCCCTGTCCATTCATCTTGCCATTGCGCCACGAGCCGGAGTAGTATGCCCCATTGGACCAGACAAAAAGCCCTTCACCATCCTTGAGGTCATTCTTCCATTGTCCCTTGTAGTAGTCGCCGCTGGCGTAGGTGTAGGTGCCAAAGCCCACACGTTTGTCTTCCTCCCAAGTGCCTACATACACATCGCCGTTGAAATAATACATGGTTCCCTCTCCCTGTTGGTAGTCTCGGAACCAGAGACCTTCATAGCGGTTGTTGTTCATGAAGTAGAATGTGCCGGTGCCATGTTGTTGGTCCTGGAACCACTCGCCCTCATAGCGTTCGCCGTCGGAGAAGTTGTAGGATCCGTAACCTTGTCGCTTGCCTTTGACATACTCTCCTTCATAGACATCGCCATTGGGGTAGGTCGTCGTGCCTTTTCCATAGGGTTTCCCCTTGAAGAGCTCGCCTTGGTATTCGCCGCCGTCCTTGAAGGTGAAGTTTCCGATGGTAATCTCCTGTGCCTGAACCGTCAGCGGCAAGGCTGAAAACAGGCAAAAGGGCATGGAAAGAAGTATCTTATATATAGCTTTGTGCATGTAATTCGCTTTAAGTTCGGGCAAATATAAGTTTATTTTGCGACGTGACGAAATTCATTAAGACCTTTTAACGCACACGCTTCCGCTTTAAAATTCATTCATACGTGCGAAGGCATGGGAACGTGTGTGCCTTCGGCTTGAAAGGTGTGCAACTTTCGCATGGAACGTGTGCACTTTCCTGGCAGAAGGTGCACACGTCGAAGCGTTCTCGTCAAATGCGGGTAACGCCCTTGACTCCGCGCACGCCTTCGAGCTTTTGGATGAGCTGGCGCAGACGTGTGGTGTCGTCGAGCATGATGGTCAGAGTGCCTGAGAAGAGGCCATCGTGGGAATCGATGGAAATGCTGCGCAAGAGGAGCTTCTCGTCTTTGGAGATGATGCTGGTGATGTTGTTGACGATGCCGAGGTCGTCTTGCCCCACGACACGCAGGGTTACACCATACTGGCTTGCTCCCTTGCCGGCCCAACGGGCATCCATGATGCGGTAGCCGTAGCGTTCATGCAAGGCAGGCGCATTGGGACAATCGCGGCGATGGATTTTGATGCCCCCACCGGCGGTGAGGAAGCCGAAGATCTCGTCGCCATAAACGGGATGGCAGCAGCGGGCCAAGGAGTAGTCGATGCCACTCAGGTTCTTGTCGATGACCAGCACATCACCTTTCTTCGAGGTCGCTTGTTCGGCATCGAGGTGAGCCTGATAGGCTTCGGCACTCATTGTCTGCGAGACCAGCTCGCCACGGTCGTGACGTTGCTGTGTGAGGTAAGCATCCATGACCTGTGACGGCTCCAGCACACCTTCGGCAAGGGCTTTGTAGAACTCTGTCACGACTTTGTAACCCAACCTGTGCATGGTGTGCATGAGGGTGGCCTCGTCAATGTCAATCTTGCGGTTCTTGAACTTGCGCTCCAGCTCTTCCTTGGCGAAGGCCGCCTGTGTGGCTGCCATCTCCTTCAGCGCCTGCCGTATCTTGGAACGGGCACGGCTGGTCTTTGCGACGGAAAGCCAATCCTGCTTGGGGTATTGGTTTGCATGGGTCATGATTTCCACCTGGTCTCCGCTCTGCAACACTTGGCGCAGAGTGACCATCTTGCCGCCGATGCGGCCTCCCGTGCATTTATTGCCCACCTTGGTGTGAATGGCGTAGGCAAAGTCGAGGACGGTGGCTCCCTGTGGCAACTTAAAGAGATCGCCTTTCGGCGTAAAGACAAAGACCTCGTCTTCGTAAAGGTCCATCTTGAACTGGTCCATCAGCTGGAGGTCATCGCCTGCTTCCAAGGCGCTTCGGATATTCTGGAGCCACGATTCCACGCCAGCCTCGCCGCCTTTCACGCCTTTATAGCGCCAGTGGGCAGCCAATCCGCGCTCTGCCACTTCGTCCATGCGTTCGGTGCGAATCTGCACTTCCACCCACTTTCCCTCGGGTCCCATGACTGTGATATGCAAGCTCTCGTAGCCGTTCGACTTGGGGATGGAGAGCCAATCGCGCATACGCTTGGGGTTGGGCTGATACATGTCGGTGATGATGCTGAATACCTGCCAGCAGTCTTGTTTTTCCCTTTCGAGCGGCGAGTCAAGAATGATGCGGATGGCAAAGAGGTCATAGACACCCTCGAACGGACACCGTTGCTTCTTCATCTTTTGCCAGATGCTGTGGATGCTTTTCGTCCGGCCTTTCATGTGGAAATGCAGGCCTGCCGCTTTCAATTTTTCTTCGATTGGCAAGATGAACCGCTCGATGTAGGCATCACGGCTCTTCTTGGTTGCATTGAGTTTCTCCTTGATGTGATAGTATGCATCGTGCTCCAGGTACTTCAACGAGAGGTCTTCGAGTTCGCTTTTCAACTTATAGAGTCCGAGTTTATGTGCCAGCGGAGCGTACAGATAAGCAGCCTCGGAGGCCACTCGCCGTCGGGCATTGTCGTCCTCGGCATCCTTGATCTGGCGCATGAGGCAGACGCGGGAGGCGATGACGATGAGGATGACACGCATGTCCTCGGCAAACGACAGCAACAGTTGTCGGAAGTTCTCGCTCTCGACGATGGGGTTCTTCTCATAAAGCTCGTGGATGCGCAAGAGGCCGTGGACGATGCGTGCGACGTCGTCCCCGAAATCCTTACGGATTTCATCGATGGTCGTCTGTCCGTTGATGACCAGGCCGTCGAGCATGACCCCGAGGATGGCGCCGCGTGTAATCCCAATCTCCGTCGCCACGATGTAGGCTGTCTGAAGGTCGTTCAACAGCGGGTGAAGTCCAAACACGTCGCGTTGCATGGCTGGCGTCTGGGCAGCTGCGGTCAGGTAGTATTTCACCTTATTATAATCATCGGCCTGCAACTCGGCAGACGTCAGACGCAAAAGGTCTGCCGTCAGCGTTGTCATCTGCTGGCGTTCGGAGCTTGTGAGGATGGTCTTTTCGTCCATTGAGGATTGCTATTTTCGAGTGTACGACAAAGGATAATCACTTTTTCACCCGCGAAGGTACACTTTTTCCTCCAAACATTTGTTACGTTTCATGCTTTTTTAGTACTTTTGGGCAGAAAATTGAACTTTAATAACATAAACGAGCTACACATGTTATCCACAGAAGACAGAAAGCAACTGGCCGCAAAAGGCATCAGTGAGCAACAAATCGAGAGTCAGCTACAACAATTCCGGGAAGGCTTCCCCTATTTGCGACTCCGCGCAGCGGCTGGCGTCGGGAACGGCATCTTCTCACCCTCAGACACCGAATGCCAAGCCCTTGTCGAAGCCTGGGATGCCTACAAGTCAGAAGGCCACCACATCACCAAGTTCGTGCCCGCAAGCGGTGCAGCCTCACGCATGTTCAAGAACATGTTTGAGTTCCGCGACGGCGATGCCGACGAGCCCACGACAGACTTCGAGAAGACATACTTTGACAGCATCCATCAATTCGCTTTCTTCCCGGCGCTCGACGATGCCTGCCAAGTCCTGTATGGCGAAACGGCTGACGAGTTGATGGAAGAAAGACGATACAAAGATATTGTAGGTGCCATGCTTGATGAAGAAGGACTGAACTACGGCCAATTGCCGAAAGGGCTCCTTCAGTTCCACGCCTATGAGGACACCGCCCGCACTCCTCTTGAAGAGCACCTCGTGGAAGCAGCTCTTTACGCAGCGTCCGACGGGCGTGCCGACGTCCATTTCACCGTCAGCGCCGAACACCGCGAGCTCTTCGAAGAATTGGTGCAACGGGTAAAAGCAGACTATGAGAAGAAGTTCGGCATCCAATATACGGTTTCGTTCAGCGAACAGAAGCCGTCAACAGATACCCTTGCGGCTACGTTGGACAACGAGCCGTTCCGTACAGACGACGGACGCCTGCTGTTCCGACCAGGTGGCCACGGCGCTCTCATCCAGAATCTTTCAGATTTGGAAAGCGAGGTCGTCTTCATCAAGAACATCGACAATGTGGTGCCCGACCGTCTGAAGCCAGCTACGACCCTGTGGAAGCAGGTCATCGCTGGTGTGCTGGTGAACGCACAGCGCCAAGCATTCGATTATCTGCGCCGTCTCGACGAGGGCAACTGCGGCAGGGCCGAGTTGGAAGAGATGTGCCACTTCCTGCTTCATGACCTTTGTACGGAAGTGCCAGGCATCTCCGACCTGCCGGAAAAGGAACTCATCGCCACCCTGAAAGCGAAATTCAACCGTCCAATGCGCGTCTGTGGCATGGTGAAGAATGTGGGCGAACCCGGCGGGGGGCCGTTCCTCGCATTCAATGCAGACGGAAGCGTCAGCCCGCAAATTCTTGAAAGTTCACAGATCGACACCCACAATCCGGCATATATGGCCATGTTCCAGGGAGGTACACACTTCAACCCGGTGGATCTCGTCTGTGCCATCCGTGACTATAAGGGCAACCGTTTCGATTTGCCACGCTATGTGGATCCTGCCACTGGCTTCATCTCCTTCAAGAGCAAGAGCGGCAAGGAACTGAAGGCACTCGAATTGCCAGGCCTCTGGAATGGTGCCATGAGCGATTGGTGCACCATCTTCGTCGAAGTGCCGCTCGAGACCTTCAATCCAGTCAAGACCGTCAACGACCTCCTGCGTCCGCAACATCAGTAAGGTGAACTCCATGAAAGGTTGAAACGTTGATGTAAATGCCCAAGTGGGAAACCTTCAACGTTTCAACTTTTCAACGTTTCAAGAAATAGGGCAGTAAAAATTTGCGTATTCGCACAAATCGCCGTATCTTTGCAGCCGCAAATCACAAAAGGATGGTTCCGTAGCTCAGCTGGATAGAGCAACAGCCTTCTAAGCTGTGGGTCTTGGGTTCGAATCCCAACGGAATCACTGGAAGGAAAGAGTCTTTTTAGATTCTTCCTTTTTTATTTTCAGCTACTTACAGAAATAATAATACCCCTACAGGTTGTCAAATAATCATGATGTAACCTTTAGGATATGAAGATTCATGCCTATTTTTGCCTATTTTTGTACTGCCGTGAAACTAAAACACCCTGCAAAATGACCCTAGACCTTTATTCTAACAGAAACGTCTCGAGGTTTTCCTTGCCAAGCAGTTGCAGTCAATTTATCGACAACTACAGAAAAAGTTCAAGAACAATCAAAAAAGTTCGGGAACTCATTACAAAGTCACCACAAGTGAACGCCGAAGAGTATTATTTTCCCTCATCTAAGTAGTCTAAAAGCTCTATGCTGCCAGCTTCCGTTTCAAGGCCAGGCATCGGCGCTTTCTCAACAATCCGTGTGTGACCACCTCTCTTCTCAACATAGAAATGCACGGTTGCTCCTGTATAACTGCGGAAAACCACTTCATACGCCGAGTCATTTTCTTCTCCCATCTCCAAATACATCAAGGATGGGTTTTCTGACGCAAAGCTCCAGTCGTACGTGCTATGGCAATAGTTGTTTACTCCTTCATACGCCATTTCTGACGTTATCTCTTCTGGTTCTGACGAATCTGCCTGGCTATGACGGCACGCACACAAAAGCAAAACCATCGATAAGATTGAAAAGACAATTTGTTTCATACGATATGTCTATTGGTTCGAGCGTGATTGTATTATTGAAAGTTACAAATTCCTGTCGAGTACTTCACTTACATCGGCCGTTTCCACTTGTGGCCACCAACGGCTGATGAGTTCGCACACGACTATGCCCGCAGAAGTCGTCAGACTGTGCAGGTAACTACCGTCAACTGTAGAGTACGTATGACAGGTAAGGAGAAGCTGTTGATGTGTAGGAATGTCTGTATTTTCCGTTTGTAATCATGTGTATTATCTTTTATTATACAATTGATTACTCCTGAAGAATCTCTTCCAATTCTCCCGTTTCCGAATCAATAATAAAGCCACGGACAACGATGTCCTTTGGAACGAGGGGGTGGCTCTTGATGGTCTCTACCGTCTTGCGCACAGACGTTGGTGTGTCCTTGAATCCTTCTAACCAGTGGTGCAGGTCTATTCCGCATTTTTGTATCGTGTCAAGCGTTTCATCCGTCACTCCACGGGCAATCATCTCGTGACGGAAATGGTCGAAGCTCATGTGGCAGGCTCCGCAATGGGAGTGAGCCACCACCATGATCTCTTCCACTCCCAGCTCGTAGATGGCCACAATTAGGCTGCGCATCGCTGAGTCGAAAGCCGAGATAACCAAGCCGCCTGCGTTCTTGATAATCTTGGCATCACCGTTCTTCAGCCCCAACGCTGCTGGCAACAACTCTGTCAGTCGCGTGTCCATACAAGACAATACTGCCAGCTTCTTGTCGGGGTACTTATCCGTGATGTATTTCTCGTAGCCTTTCTGAGCTACGAACGTCCTGTTGTACTCAATAATTTGGTCAATCATCATTGTTTTTATATTGGTTCATTTTGTCTTTAATCTTGGCTTTACCGGGTCTGTGAGCCTGGTGATACGGTCATATTCTACTGTCAGAACTCCCTTAACGTTTTTGAAATACTGCATCGTCTCCTCAAGCGACTTTGCTTCAGGCTTCTTCAGAGCCATTCCATTGATGAATTTGTAGTCATAGACAACCTCGCAATTGTATTCCTTGACAGCCTTCAGCAATGGGTTTTTACCCACTTTCTCTTCATACAACACAAGGAATACGTTTGGGGAATGTTCTGGCTCATACAAATGTTCATGAATGGGAGCAGATAAGGTTCCCGCCTGCTTGGTCTTGCATGAAGTCAACAAGAGTACTGCTATCTGAGCAAACAGTATCAGAGGAATGCCGTACTTGAACTTTTTGTGCATAGTCTTATGATGCCATACTCTCATGCCTAACCAAGCCCCTATACTGCCTCCAAGCACAGCCAGCCCTAATAGAGCCGCCTCTCTTATTCGCCATTTAGCCTTTTTTGCCTTCCATTTGTCTATTCCATACGTAAAGAACGTAGCCACATTGATCACTGCAAGATAGATGAGTATGTGTTGAGTTAATTCCATAGATTCTTTCATTCCTTCATTTTTTACTAACTAATTGGACTTTACAATCTATCACATGCGGTTGGACGTCTGCGTCATGGATTTGCAAAACAAAAGCAAACAAAGAATATGAACCTCGATTAGAGTATATCCCCAATAACTACGCGATTCCCAAGGCCCCATCATCATGGCCGATAATGAACGAAATAATAAAAGAAACGACTTTCGCGGTTCGACGATTCATGTCAGCCGCTCTCTGTCCTGCCTGTAACCCGCTACGCTCCTACTTTGTTCAGTTGCAGTAAGTGCTTTGCGCCCAGCTTCCGTCATCAGCCCACGTGCTTCGAGGTCTCGACATCTTTGTCTATTCAGTTCTGTCCAATGGCTCCCTTTCCGTCGGGGTGACAGGCGTTGTGCCAGGCGCCCGTCGGGCAGTTTCTTCAAAATGGAGTCAATCCACCCGAAGCAGAGCGCCTCTTCCACGATTTCGAGGTATGGGAGCGTGTCGGGCCTGGGCACCTTGGACCTGTTGCAAGCAACCCAACACGACTGCGCTGAGCAATGGTTCTGCATGAGCCACTCCCTCAGTTGCTTCCGATTTATGAAGGTCAGGAGATTCGTCACTTCCATATTGTCATTATTTGGGACTTATGGTGTTCAGTGTCTGCTGCAGTCGTTCGAGGAAGAGGGCGGCTTGCTGGCCATCGAACTGGACATGATGGAATTGCAGGGAAATCGTTAGCGTGATTCTGAACCAACGCCGTTTGAATCTGCCCCATACGAGGAAGGGGTTGTTGTAGATGCCCGTATATTGGTTGACGATGCAGTCCAGCTCCGTGCCCACAACGGCCGATGTCCCGACGATCATGGCATCATCGTCATTGACATCCCGGCAACTTGTAGCCGACTCCTTCGTAAGCTTGTCATAATCAAGCCCAAATTGCTGTAGATTGTCGCAATAAGGGACATCGCAGTTGCTGATGCCTCCTTGCACGTTGTCCACAATCACATTGATGCCCAGCCGGTCGAAGCGGAACAGCTTTCCATCCTTTGGCAGCAAGTAGAATTCCGGGACCTGGCTGGCAGCTTTGCCAATGCACCAGCACAGGAGCATGTTGAACTTCAGCCCTTGTCGCTGGCTCACCCGACGAAGATGCGTCACATCAAAAGTCTTCACGAGCGTCACCATCGGCATCGGTGACTTCATCCACAGTTCAAATGCCTGTGCCCTGGAGGTTTCTTTAGGGTCTATTTCCTGTTTCATGACGTTTCTCCTATATCAGTCTCAAATATTTTTAATCTCTACTAACCTTATTCTAACTCTGAAAAGTCTTGAGCCATTCTGCGCATTCATCGGCAAGTAAAGCGATTAGTTTCATGTAGTAGGTGTTCAGTTCAGCAGTAGTTCTCCTGTTCAATCCTGCCATCTTGTGTTGAAGTGAGAGCAGAATACGAAGCATTCGACGAGTAAATTGCTCATCGTCAAAATAACTGATAAGAGCAACGATATGCTTGTAAGGACAAAGTCGGTGCCCACATTCCCATGCATTATAGGTTGCCTGAGATATGTCTAGGGAAAAGGCTATCTGTTCTTGAGTTACGCCTTTTCGCTGCCGAGCTTGCAAAAGGGCAGATGAGAAATCATGGAGCATGTTCATTGATCACCTCCTTTCAGATAAAAGGGCATAAACTCGTCTGGTTCGCTTACACTTATTGCAATCGGTAAGCCTTTATTGCGGTATATCAAGAACACTTTCTTAGGATCGGTAACATACGAAAGGAAAGTCCCGATTCCTTTTGTGCGGAACCATCCAATATATCCGAACACACCACCTACACCCAGCAGTCGGATTGATGTCGACGCACCAAACAAGCCTGCTTTATATTTGAATCCACTACTCAACACCTGAACAGAGCCTTTGCCGTATAACCGCGTTTGTTCATCTATTCTCTCTATATGATCAATGTTTTCGTAAGGAATCCGTATCGTTCGTAAAAGTGTCCGAATGCCTATGCCCTCATCATCGGCGATGATATACATGGGGAAAAAGAAGAAACATGAAATTGCTGTGATAAACAGAATCGCAGTAACGATGATAGCCCATGTCACGTTCATCCCCTTGGAAACATAATAAATCTCTAACGAGATAGCAATCATAATCGCCACGAAAAAAAAGGTGGTAATCCACTTTGTTCCTTTACTTTGCGAACATTCATAAATAGTTTTCATAATGATTCACTTTTTGTTATTTTGAATGATGATGCAAAGGTAATGTCTTTCTCATATAATGCTTTATCAGTTTTGCTGATAAAATGGCATCTTGACTCGCAAATTCGATTTATCGTACTTTTGTGAATTTATAAACAGCCCATGTAGGTATAATGTAGGAATGCCAGGAGAGCAAACCAGCAGAGGAAAAAGATGGTTGCATATTTGATTTTACAAATTGCATAATCGTTAAATTAAGTCGTTATTCAACTTTCGGAAATAGTTAAGGAGGATGCGGCCGAGCATGACTCTGGCATCATTGATGGAATATAACCGACAGGTGGCTATTGGCAGGTATTCGTCAACCGCCACAATGTATTTTGTCTCAGGCGTGTCGTGCTCGTCAAACTCTACCTCGAGTGTTGTCCATTGTCCATTTTCCATTGTCCATTGTCCATTTTCCATTGTCCATTGTCCAGCGGATGCGCTCCGAACATCTTCACCAGCCCGTCCTGCCGTCGTTGTTGCTCTGATGATCTCCATAGTTGGTATGTTAATCTACTGCTAACTTGGTTTTTACTTCAGCAGATTATCTTTCGCCTGAGGGCTGTTCTGCCAAATCGCGTTGACTTTCGGACAGACCTCGCTCTCTGAACAATCGCCACAAGTCTCTATACTCTTGGCCACTGCACACTTACGGATCTCGCACAACGAGCTGCAGAAAAGGGTCTTGACGCCGTCCATGCGGCAACCCTCGCAGTTGATATGTTCTGGGAGGATGGATGCATGATTCAACTCAGACCAGAGCTTAGCGGTTCTTTCCCGAAGCAACTGATCATCGTTCTTTGTGGCAATAAACGCGTCGCACTTCTCGCAGTCAAGCCCACAGGAGCCTATCAATCTTTTGATTTTGGCTGCCCTCGATATCCGGAAACTACAACGATCCCCCCCTCTGAGAATCGTTTTAACGATCTGAACATCAAATTTGCTATCCGGCTCAAGCTGTGATAATATATATAAGATGCTCTGGCGCGAGCACTCGCATTGCTCTCGGCAGCTTCTTATCCCGCATTTCACCTTAGGGCACGAGCATTGTCCATTGTCCATTGTCCATTGTCCATTGTCCAGATAGCTCAGTTCATAGACCTTCCCAGGGACAATAACTTCACCTGTATAGGAGTTGTTATTATACGCTTCAGTATAAATTCTGTCAAAATCCCCGTTATACTTGTCATATATTCGTTGATGCATCGGGAGAACAGAATCTTTAACGCATTCTATCGCCTCTTCTCGGTAATCAACCTCTTTCTTCATGATTCTTTCTTTACCATCTAGTGCTAAATCCGATTTTTGTACGCGAATTTAGATATAAATACCGATTGATCTGTTTTTTTTTCGTCCAAGTCATTCTAATATGAGGGATGCCATCGAGCATGAAGGTGTCGGACGACTGCTGGAATCCTACGCTTTCGTAGAACCCACGGGCGTACTCCTGCGCTTCAATATCAATGCGCTTTGCATCGAAACGCTCCATAGCTGTAGCAATGGCATGACACATGATCTGCTTGCCATAGCCTTTACCACGTTCGGCGGTGACGACGCGTCCGATGGAAATCTCCTGCATGTGAGTTCCTGCCGGGCAAACACGAGCCAAGGCCACTACCCTACCGTTCACAGTAAGCCACTCAACCACAAACACCTCGCTCCGCACTCGCAGGAGTTCATACAACTCGTCGGTGGTCAACTCATCAAACGTTTTCTTATGCAAGCGTGGTTCGTCGTTCATACTTCGGCCATCAAAGTTTTTCCATTTCGCTTGCCACATCCGACTCACAAGCCCTCATTGCGTCGAGCGTCTTTTGCAGCACATCGTCCAATGGCCATCCCAGCATCGCGGCTCCCTGTTCAATCACCTCGCGAGAGCAACCGGCGGCAAAGCCTTTTGACTTGTACTTCTTCTTGAGCGACTTCAGTTCCATGTCCTGAACACACTTCGACGGACGCATCCACGCAGCCGCCCCTATCAGTCCGCCCCACACCAACACATCTGCCTCTACGGCCTTTTGGAGAATCGGTTGAAGGTCGTCCTTGAAAGAGCAGACACCTTTTTTGCCGCCTTTCAGCTTGCAGGCAAAACAGCTCATACAACCCTTGTAATTCAGGCTGCGGTCATAGAGGTTCACCAGTTCCACTTCGGCACCAGCCTCCCTGGCACCGTCCATGGCACGCTTCAGCAGCTGTGCCGTATTGCCGTTCTTACGCGGACTTCCGTTTATAAATAATGCTTTTATCATATCATCTGAATTAGCCAAATAATAATTGAGTCCACTTGAAAAAAGTCCTGAAAGGACTGTAAGCACTCAGCCCAGGGCAGCGCCCTGGGTCATAATCAACCGGTTACATTACGCCCTGCAAGGGCAAAAGCATTCATTTTGTCTTTTTCAAGTGGACTCATCCAATCGAAAATAGCTTTCCCAGCACCAATCTCAAAATTGCATTTTGCGATGCCTAAATCTATCTGCGTATAGCCAATCAGCGAAAAGCCTTTCTTGGCGTGCACTTGATGCCGGTCGTCTTTCATGCCGAGGTACTCGAACGAGAATTTCTGCTGGTTCACCGCTGTAGGAGCAAGCAAAGCTGCTTCAACGCCCTTGCGGAACCACGAAGGAGTGATGTCACTGGCATTACTGACTTGCTCAACAGTCTTGATCTTATGGACTAAACCCTGAGTTTCACCATAACCGATGGCGATGTAACAGACAATCTTCTCATCTTCGCCAAGAACATACGATCCAGGCACTTTTGAGTAGCTCAGACCTACCCAACAAGTGTTCAAACCGATGGTCTGGGCGAGTAAGACCAGATGCTCACCGTAGTAGCCCACGCGCTCATCAAGGTCGTCGGCTTTTCGTCCAGCCATGACCAGATAGTTGTTGACATTACGGAACTTTCCGTATTTGGCCATCGTACCTTGGAATGCCTTTGGCTCGTTGAGGATGAGCTGAATATGCAGCATTCCTTCGCCGTTGACTTCTTCAATCTGTTCCTCCAGCACCTTGACGATTTCCTCGCTCAACGGCTGCTCCTTGTACGCCCTTACGCTATGCCGGGCTTCCATTGCTTCCTCTATTGTCATGATTCTATACATATACTTCATTCTTTTTCACGTCCGCAAAGTTATAGTTTTTTCCCCGGTTCATCATCAGTTAAAGCCCCCTTTTTTATCCCATTTTAACTTTTTTTCTCGCGCTCAATGATAGACTCATCATGATTTATATCTATTTTTGCATCAATAAACGTAAAGAACTGCCTCAGAACCCATCAAAAACAAACCTATCAACAGTATGAACAGACCACAATTCATTCAGAGATCATCCCTCCTGGCTGGCCTTGCTTGTCTCGACGCACCCTCCTTCGCAAAAGCCCTCCAGACACTCGGCACATGGACAATGGACAATGGACAATGGAAAATGGAAAATGGACAATGGAAAATGGAAAATGGACAATGGAACGGGGAATCATTTTGTTTGGATGCAGATGCGTTTGGCACGCTTTAAGTCTTTGTCTTGCAGGAACCAGCCCTTTAGTTGTCGTCCATCAACGCTGATGCGGGTGATTTTGTGCCGTGCGGCACCTTGGTGGACGATTTCAGTAGTGTGACCATCGGGGAAGGTGAAGAGAATACGTGGGAAGAGGGGTACGGTGACGATGTACTGAGGGTCAGCTGGAGAGTAGGTGTAGAGTCCAATGGCATTAAAGACGTACCAGGAGGACATCTCTCCTGCATCATCCATTCCTGCGTATGCGAGGTGGTGGCGTCCCATGTCATAGAAGCGGTTCATGATGCTGTCAAGGATCAACTGTGACTTCTCCTGACGATCGATGAAGTAATACATGTAGGGAATGCTGTGACCAGGTTGGTTGCCGTGGCAGTAGTTGCCGATGAATCCAGTCATGTTATGGACTTCATAGCCGCGCCAAGGTTGAGAGAAGAGCGAGTCTAACTTTAACTCGACGGCGCGCTTGCTGGGATAGAGTTTGACGACGCCTTGTGGGTCGTGCGGGGCAAAGAAGAGGGAGTTCCAGGCGTTCGCCTCGCGGTATTGGTAGGCGAAGTAGGGATAGTAGGGGCGGAAATCCTGTATCCAGGAGCCATCGTCAATGCGACCTCGCCAGAAGCCTGTTGATGGGTCGAAAAGCTTCTTGTAGTTCATCGAACGAAGCCGTAGCTCTCGTTCAGCATCCTTCTCTCGAAGTTCACGTGCGATGAGTGCTGTGGCATAATCATCGTATGCATATTCCACGGTCTTAGTGACGGCAGCTTTGTACTCGTCTTGCGTAGGCACGTTCGTGGTGTCTTTCTCTGCAATCCATCCACGACGGAGGTATTCATCGAGGAAGGGTCGACCGCCAGGACCAGGCTTGAAGGCATTGTTATATAATAAGGTGTAGGCACGACGCATGTCGAATCGCCGCACACCGCGGAGCCAGTTACCAGCCACGACGGCTGCACCGTGATCGCCGTGGAAGAAGGTTGGGAAATAGCCGCCTCGCTTTTCGCCTCGGTCAATGCAGGACATGATAACATCTGCCATGACATCGGGTCTCAAGAGACCGAGGAGGATATCCTTGTTGCGGTAGTCATCCCAGAAAGACGGGTCTGTATAGTAGTTGAAGTCTGCGCTCACGACGTGGTCACGGGCGTCGCGGTACTGTCCATTGACATCGCTGCGGAGGGATGGCCAAAGCAGGGAACGGTAGAGCGTTGAATAAAAGAGGCGACGTTGGCGTTCTGTGCCTCCCTGCACCTGGATGCGTCTGAGAAGAGCTTCCCACTGTTGGTCTGCCTCTGTGCGAACCTGATTGAAGGATTTGTTGAGCATCTCGGCCTCAAGATTCATTCGGGCATTGTCGATGCTGACAAACGAGAAGCCGACCCGAACTTCCAGCGGCAGCTCTCGGCGGCTGTCGTCAAAGCAGACTACAGAAAGGATGTCTCCACGGTTCTGGAGGTTAAGGATGTTGCGAATGGCATAGTTTGTGGTCGCGTAGAAAAAGATGCGGCCCTCGCCGTTTTGAGAGCCGGAAAAGGCGTGTTCGCCCTCCCGCTGGATGCTCCAGTCACGCACATCGTTGTTGCTGTGCGTCATGTCTGCCAGCAAGAACTTCTCATCATCAGGTCGAAAGGTGTAGCGGTGGAAAGCACAACGCAATGTGGTGGTTAGTTCTGCATTCACATGATAACGTTCCAGATATACCTGGTAATATCCTGGTTGAGCACTCTCGTTCGCATGGCTATATGCGGAAGCATAATCGTTTGCACCGAAGCGTCCTGTGGCAGGCAAGAAGGGCACATGCAATCCTCCCCAATGCCCCTTCGCGGTGTGGCCGAAGCCCAAGATTGTCTGGTCTTCGTACTGATAGCCCGCACCAGAGTGATACATCGTCACTGGCGTGCACTGCACCATCGCATTAGGTAGCGAACTGCCAGGAAAGACCTCTGCCCCCCAGGTTCGCTGTTTCCATGTGCGGACGTAACCTAAATCCTCTGGTTCCCACAACGTAGCGGTTCCCAGCAATGGATTGACGTAACCGGTCAGCTGTTGACCTGAAGATAAGCCTGCCAAGCACGCCAAAAAAAGTGAAAAGAATACGCGCTTCATGTTCATTTTGCGTAAGATTCTATAAAGGTTCTCGCTCAAAAACGGTACAAATATAGCTTATTGATCCCTCTCTGCATTACATTTCACGATAAAAAACACGCTCCACTCCTTCTTTTTAGTCTTTTTTAGAAATAAATCCAGTCCGTTTCAATAATTTTCTCTATTTTTGCGACCGATTAGAGGGCACTGTGTCCTATACTTTTTGACCACTTAAAAAAAGTCCCTCGTGGACAAAAAGAGCCTAAGGAGGGGGGACGTTCAAAACTATTTACACCATTGACCACTCGCAAAATCATACATATCGACATGGACGCGTTCTTCGTTTCGGTCGAAGAGCTAGATCATCCTGAGCTCAAAGGACATCCCGTCGTCGTTGGCCATGACGGTCCACGAGGCGTGGTGGCCACCGCAAATTACGAAGCTCGCAAATATGGCGTGCATTCTGCAATGGCGATGTCAACGGCTCATCGGCTATGTCACAACTTAATTGTCGTCGAAGGACACTACAGCCGCTACAAAGAAGTATCCGCACATATTCATGCCATCTTCCGCGACTATACCGACCTCATCGAACCGCTCAGCCTCGACGAGGCATATCTGGACGTGACGACGAACAAGAAATCAATCCCGCTGGCGATGGAAATTGCCAAGGAAATCAAGCAACGCATTCTAGATAGCACAGGGTTGACCGCATCGGCTGGCGTCAGCTATTGCAAGTTCCTGGCAAAAGTGGCCAGCGACTACCGCAAACCCAACGGACTGTGCATCGTCCATCCAGACAGGGCTATCGCTTTCATCGACGGTCTGAACATAGAGCGCTTCTGGGGAGTCGGTGAGAAAACGTCAGAACGGATGCACGCCATGGGAATCTTCAATGGAAGCCAGCTGCGCGAAGTACCTCTCGTCAAGCTCACACGCGAATTCGGCAAGATGGGTCGTGTGTTCTATGACTTTGCCCGAGGCATCGACCAACGGCCTGTTGTCACGGAATGGGTGCGAAAGTCCGTGGGATGTGAGCGAACGTTTGCCGAAGACCTCTCAACCTACGAGGAGATAGCCCAACAACTCATACCCCTCAGCACCGAGCTGATTCGCCGTTTAGAGAAGAACAACTTCCAAGGACGTTCGCTCGTGCTCAAAGTCAAGTACAACGATTTTCACCAGACGACGCACAGCCATACCGACACCTCGCCAATCGAAGGCATAGACAAAATTCTGGAGATAGCCAACCGATTGCTTGCAGAAGTGAACCTCAGCGGGCACGCCGTACGCTTGCTGGGCTTGACCTTATGCCACCCCATCGTTCAGGGAAATACTCAGCGTGAACAGCAATTAACTTTTGATTGGTAATAAGATGAATCAAGCATTATGACAAAGGATGTTGCATTAGTTTTGTCAAGCGGTGGTGCAAGAGGACTTGCACATATTGGTGCCATTGAGGAACTGGAGTCGCACGACTACAGGATAGCTTCCATAGCCGGCTGTTCAATGGGCGCACTTGTCGGTGGCATCTACGCGGCAGGCAAGTTGTCAGCGTTTCGCGAGTGGATGAAAACGATTGACAGGAAGCGGATGCTGGAACTGACCGATTTCTCATTCAGCATCGATCATCTGGCCAAGGGTACCCGCATCATCGAAGCCATTATGGAATTTGTGCCCGACGTCTCCATTGAGGAGCTGCCCATCCCCTTTTGCGCTGTGGCGACCGACTGGATGACAGGTCATGAGGTTCTTTTCCGTGAAGGCAGTCTTTTCCAGGCCATCAGGGCTTCTATCTCTTTGCCTTCCTTTTATGAGCCAGTGCGCCGTGACGGCATGGTACTCATTGATGGCGGGGTGATCAATCCGATTCCTATGAATCGTGTCGTTCGGCATGAGGGTGATATCCTCGTTGGCATTGACGTAAGCGGTCACGACTATGAGGCTCAGTCGGTGATGCAGCACAAACTCGAAGAAAAACGCAAGCATAGCGGATCACTTTCCCGACAGATTCTACATCGGCTCCTTCCCGAACACATTGAGTTCAATCACTACACGATGCTTTCCAGAGTTAATTCGATTATGATTCGTCAGAACTCCCTCCTCATGACGATGTTGATGAAGCCTGATATGCTTGTTGACATTCAAATGAGGCGTTACACAACCTTCGATTTTGACAAATCAGAGAAGCTCATCGCCATCGGACGAAAAAAGGCACAACAGGCCATCCGGAACTACGAGCAAAAAAACAAAGAAAATAACAAAGAAAAAAACACATAAAAAAAACACAGAAAGACAATTATGATGAAAAGAGACATTTTGACACAACTTCAAAGGTCTTTAGCCTTTGCTACACTGCTGTGCCTCGTTTTGCAAACGGGAGCACAACCACGTATTTCCATCTTCTTCGACCACGTGGGAGATATTTCACGTCAGGAAAAGTTATCCCTAACCCAAGCGGCACAACGTGTCAAGCAATTGGGCATTGAAGGCATCGACGTCCGGGTGTCCATGCCAGAGGAGCAGTTGCAGATGCTGGATTCGCTTGGGTTCGAACACGCTTGTGCCATTGCAGACATCGACTTCGTCAACGGCCATCAGCCACAGGCCGTGCGCCAAGCTCTCGACTTCATGCATCGCCACCATTACACAAGACTGCTTGTCATCCCAGGCCTTCTGCCTCAAAATGCTTCTCCTGAACTTGTCGAAAAGGTCTGCCAGCGTGTTGCTGGTTTTGTGAAAGAGGCCGCCAAGGAAAATATAGACGTCATGGTCGAGGACTATGACAATCCACGCTCCCCCTGTTACAACACAGCCACACTCGACCATCTGTTTGCCGCCTCGCCTCCACTATGCCATGTGTTCGACACAGGTAATTATCTCTTCTGCGGTGAAGATGTCATGACTGCCCTGCACCACTTCCGCGAGCGCATCCACCACGTCCACCTCAAGGACCGAAAAGCCAAACACGACTATGCCTCGCTACCCGTCGGCACAGGCATCGTCCCACTCCAAGACGTTATCAGTGAACTCATACGCAGTGGCTACGATGGCTGGTTCTGCGTAGAACATTTTGGCGCACCATCCATGCTGCAATATGTCACCCAATCTGTTGCCAACATCAAAGCGGCATGGAAAGCAAACATTATCCTATCAAAGTAAAAAAAACACTATGAAAAAAAGCTTTTTTAACATCGCCCTATCCACCCTCGCGATGACAAGTTGTGGGAACGTATTCACCCATCAAACCGAAGTGGTAACCGAGAAGGTTCAAACCGAAATCGTTGCCGACACCACCATCCAGCTTACAAAGCCAGACAAGACGCTCAACGCATCCTTGATGCAGGCACTCACTGACCGGCAATCTCGGCGGGAATTCTCAGAGAAACAACTCTCGCTTGAAGATCTTTCATCCCTCCTGTGGGCTGCCAACGGCATCAATCGCGAAGACGGCAGACGCACGGCTCCCTCGGCTGTCAATGCGCAGGACATCGACATCTATGTCTGCTTGGCCGCTGGTACCTATCTCTATGATGCCAAGCTCAACCAGCTGAAACTCGTCACTTCAGAAGACCTGAGACCTGCAGTGGCTGGACATCAAGCCATCTCTGCTCCAGTGTTCCTCTTATTGGTAGCCGACCTGTCTCGCTATCCCGAAGGCATTGCTTCACGACGTTTGCACGCGGAATCGCTGGCGTGCATGGATGCGGGCTACGTATCGGGCAACATCGGTCTCTATTGCTCTGCAGCTCATCTGGCCACCGTGCCACGTGCCATGATGGACAAAGAAACGCTGACGAAAGCTCTGAACTTGAAAGAGACTCAGATAGCCTTGCTTAATAACCCAATTGGATATATCAAGTAAAACAAAAAAAACAGACTCATTATGTTAGGCAACTTTTCTTATTACAATCCCACCAAACTGTATTTTGGTGACGAGTCCTTGAACTTCCTGAAGGACGAACTGAAATACTATGGTCCCGTCGTGATGTTGAACTATGGCGGAGGCAGCGTGAAGCGCAATGGTATCTACGATCAAGTGGTGGGCATCCTGCACGAGGCAGGCAAGACCATCGTGGAGAATGGGGGTGTGATGAGCAACCCTACGCTGGAGAAGCTGAACGAGGGCGTGAAGATTGCCCGTGCGAACGCTATCGACCTGATTCTTGCTTTGGGCGGAGGCAGCGTCTGCGACTACTCAAAAGCCGTGGCGGCCTCGGTCTATTACGACGGTAATTACTGGGATCAGTTCTGGCTCAAACAGCAACAGCCCGCTGCCGACCAACGATTGCTGCCTGTCGCCTGCATCCTGACCATGGCCGGCACAGGATCGGAGATGAATGCCGGCACGGTGATCACCGATGCAGAGCACACCTTCAAGGTGGGTCACGTGTTCGACAGCCGTCTGATGCCGAAATTCTCGATCTTGAACCCGCGCTTCACGATGACTGTTCCCGCAGAACAGATGAAGGCGGGCATCTATGACATCATGAACCACATTATGGAACAGTATTTCAGCGACTTCGACGACAACACGAGCGACTATCTGGCGGAAGGCTTAATGCGCAGCCTAATCACATCTTCTCGCATCGCTGTTAAGAATCCAGAGGATTATGAAGCCCGTTCGAACATCATGTGGACAGCGACCTGGGCACTGAACACGCTGATCGGCCTGGGGAAGCGTGAAGACTGGATGGTGCACATGATCGGTCACTCCATTGGTGCTTGGACGCACGCCCCTCATGGTTTCTGCCTGGCTTCTGTGTCGATGGCCTACTACCGTCGTGCCCTGCGCCCTGGTCTGCCTAAGTTCGTGCGTTTTGCGAAGACGGTGTGGGATATTAGGGGCGACGGCATGACAGACGAGCAGATAGCCGAAGCTGGGCTGGAAGCGCTGGAGGCGTGGATGGAGGAGATTGGCCTTCCGCTGACCATCAGCGAACTTGGTGCGACGTCGGAGATGGTTCCGGGCATCACTGAGGGCACGATCTGCCACCCGGCAGGCTACATGAACCTGAAGCCAGAAGACATCACAGAGATACTGAGAGATAGTTTGGGCGCTGCCCTGGGCTGAGTGCTTAGATGCCGCATAGATGGCTGTAATGGCAGTGTGTGCAGTTGTCGGTGCGTTCAGTCTGGGTGAAAGGTGTCTTGGGGTCGAAGATAGTGGAGATGAGGCTATGTAGGTGGCTTTGAAATTCGTCGGCAATGGTGCGTACATCGGTGATGGTCTGCCGGGCGAGACGAAGTTGTGGCGAATAGTCGGCAGACCGTGCATGATGGACAAAGAAGAGGCATGGTGTGACGGGTTGTTGCTCTTGATGTGCGACGATGGAAGCGTAGAGGATGGTCTGAAAAAAGTATTCCTCTTTCTGGCTGGATTGGGTAAAGAGTTTTTCGAGAGTGGCGACAGAGGCTGGAAAGCCTCCGGTTTTGTAGTCGATGACGCGGATGACGTTTCCTCCCGGGAGAGCGGGATCGGCGACTCGGTCTAAACGGTCGATGATGCCTCCGGTGTCCAATTCGAGGCCATCGATGTGGAGGGTGGTTGTTCGAGGGACTTCGAGTCCGAGGATGTGTATTGGGGCGTGGCGATGGTCGTAGCGAAGAAGTTGAAGAAGGTAGGTCTGTATGACACGCAGTGCAATGATGAGGATGCCGTTGTAGATTTCAGGACGTTCTCGGAAGAACTGTTCGCGAAAGGCTTTCCGGACGAACGGCTGCAAGCGTTGTGCTCCGCTGTCGAGGAGAGGTTCGATGTCGTGGGCATGGATGATGTTTCCAGCGGAAGTCAACTGACGATAGACCAATTCGGCAGCACGATGGAAGATGTTGCCGAAGAGGATGGCATCGAGACCGTCCTGGGGGTCGGGGTCGATGCGCAATCCCTGGACATATCTATAGTAGAAACGAAGGGGACAAGCGGTGTATGTGTTCAAGGCAGAAGGCGAGAGGAGGCGGCGGTGTTCGGTGAGCCCTGTGTTGTCGAAGAGGGAGCGTAGGCGCTGCATGACTTCCGGTGTCTTTTCCTTGATGATGGGAAGGTGGAGGGGTGCTTGGCTGGCGGCCTGAAGCTGAAGGTGGTTGATAGGGAATGAGGTTTCGGCCTGCAACTGACGCAGGAAACGCGACATTTCGTTTTGTCGTGTGCCTGCATTGCTCTCGTTGTAGATGAATGTCACGTGCTGAGCGCGCTGTATGAGGCGATAGAAATAGTAGGCATAGACGGCGATCTTGTCAGGGAGTGTGGTCAATCCGAAGGCTTCTCGTAGGTGGTATGGAATGAAACTGGTTTCGGAGACGGCTTTAGGCAAGAATCCCTCGCCGACACTGAGGAGAAGGAGGTGTTCGAAGTCGAGCGCACGTGTTTCGAGGAGGCCCATGACTTGCAAACCTATTGCGGGCTCTCCATGAAAGGGGATGGTGATTGATTGCAGTACGGAGCGCAGCAGACGGCGCAGCGTCTGGTCGCTGACGATGAGCAAGGGATGGTCTCCTCCCATGAGGTCGAGCAGGCGTGTGATGGCTGTGAAGGCTTGAAAGGTGGCCTCGGCATATAGCTGTTGGTAAATTGAATTGTCAGCGAAGTGAGGAGCCAAGCGGGCAAGGATGTCGAGCAGATAGGCTATCAGGTTTGCACCATTGCCTGCTTGGCGCTTCCATGCTTCTTCGCCGACGAGCGGTGCGAAGGGGTGGCGTTCGACGGCTTTGAGCAGCGCGGGACGGAAGCGATGGTGTGCGGAATCGTAGCCGTCGGTCTGCAAGAGGAGGAGGGCATTGAGGAAGCTATAGAGAGGGGTGTCGGTGAGGCTGAAGCCCATCGTGATGTTCACGGCATGAGGTGTGCGTTGGCAACTCGACGGGGAAACCGTCGAGCACGAAACAGAGGGCTGTTTTTTTTCGGGATTGGTGTTGGAGGGGATGCTGTGAAGGACGGGTTGCAAGAGCTGTTCGTTGCAGAGCACGATGGCCGTCTGGTTCTCTTGTGGAGTCAGGTTCTCAGACAGCCAATGAGGGATATCGCGAGCCTGGGCGTTCTCGCTGGAAGCTGTGACAAAAGTGAGCTGTTTCTCGTGTCCGAAATTGTCGAAGCAATCTTCTGACAACTCGTTGCCATAGCGGCTGAGGTTTCGACGAATGAAGAGGCCTGCTTCGTGGTTTTGGCGGATATAGGCTTTGTCATAATCCCAATAGAAAAGAGCCTGGTGGCGTTTCTGCAACTCGTCGAAGAGAGCTTGCTCCACCCCATTGAGGACATTGAATCCGACGAAAGCGAAGGTGGTTTCAGCCTCGAAAGCGTATGGACGCAAGCCGACAGGTTCCGTGCCTTTCTTGCAGGCTTGTGTCAATCGGTCAACGACGTCGCGTTGCAAAGCACCTTCATAGAGCAATCCATCGGCACGCAAGCGTTGAAGATAGTCGTTGTAGATGTTTCCCATCTGGTTCCACAAACGCAGGAAACGTTGTTTCAGTTCGGTATTACCTTCGAGGGAGAAGTTGCTGAAAAAAGAGCTTAAGGCGTGTTCCTGTTCCTTGGTAATATAAGAATTATCGTCCAAAGCCTTGATGTCATGGATATTTGCAAACAGACGTTTGGCATCGACAAGGTGCTTATCGACATCATCAAAGTCTGCCAAAAGGACCTCCCCCCATGAGTAAAACTTGTCGAGCGGTTGCGGGTCTTCGACATAGCGTTTGTATGAAAGGTGGAGACGACAGACGGCTTCAACAGCATCGCAAAGCGTATAGGAAGAAGCTTGCTGGAAGAGCTCGCTGATAGTGCGATAACGAGGAGTCCAGACAGGTGTGGTTGAGCACGAAGCCAAAGCCTGATCTAAAAAAAGGCTCGCTCGCTTGCCTGGAAAGACAACGGTGACATGGCTGAGATCGGTTCCGAACTTCTGGAGCAGCGAAGCAGCCACATGTTGGAGAAAGGTTTTCATCGAACTGGAAAAGTTAGAAATCCATAGTGAGTTGCGGCGTTGGGTCAACAGGGCAAACACGCCCTGCATAGACAAACCACAAGTATCCTTCCACTTTCGCATCAGGATACATGTGGCAAAGAAGGTTCATGTAGCCGAGAACCTGTGCATCGTATAGAGGCGACGGGTGTCCGAACTTAAAATCAACGACGGTGATGTGTTGATTGTCTGGACTAACCATCACTCGGTCAGGACGATGGGTGACGTATGCTCCATTGGCATCCATGCTGACGATAGAGCATTCGTTAAAGAGCTGCCAATCAGAGGAGAACCACCTGGAAACAAGCGGATTACGGAATCCACGAGAAAGCCACCGCTCGATGTCGGATCGTCTAACTGTCACCTGCACACCATCTGAAAGTGTTCGTGAGACGAGGCCTTCGTGTTCAAAACTATCAAGAACGTGGGGCACATCATCTACAGTATGAATGCTCTGAAGAACCTTGTGTAAGAGACGTCCCGTTTCAAGATAAAGACGTTGCTGGCCATCTTCTCCCCCACCCTCACTTGAAGGCTTGTCGGAGTATTGGCGAAGGAACTGCTGTGAACGGTTACTCTGGCGGAAAGCAACACTGAGGTCATAGCTTTGCATTGACACCGGAAAAGGAGTGCGACGGGGCATCATTCTGTTCTCTTCGCCCAAACTTGTTTCTTCCTTGGAGGTGACGGGCACGCCCATGGAAAAGATGCCATCCTTACCCGACATCACTTCACCCACGCAACAGGACAAGAGATCACCCACCGTGCGGCTGTCACGCTGCAAGTCGTCACCCACAGACCATACGAACAGATTGCTGCGTGCACGTGTGAATCCTACATAGAGCGTATTCAACTCGTCCAAACGTGAGAACAGATGCTCCTCGGCATAATCGCGCGAGAAGACACTGTTCGGAGCCATTTTGGACGAAGGCGTAATGGGCAACAGTTGGAAATCGGAGAACGGTGCTTCGGAAGGACTACACCAAAGCAAGTCGGATGAACGGTCACGTTCGAATGCCCAAGTGCAAAAAGGCATCAACACGGTATGAAATTCGAGCCCTTTGGCCTTGTGAATGGTGATGACGCGGATGCCGCGCACCTGCCCTGCAGGAATGGCTTGTCTGGACAGCTTCTCGTCCCAGTATGTGAGAAAAGCATGAATGTCTGTCACATCCGTGTGCAAGAAGTCCGTGACAGCATCGAAGAAGCCAAACAAATAGGCATCTTGTCCTGGTATGCGTTGAAGGTCGAGTACACGATAGAGGTGTTCCAGTAGCTCGTAAAGCGGCATCATGCAAAGCTGTTCGCGTTGTCCAACCAGCACTTCGGGGTCGAAGCCGTGTGCCTTAATATAATAAGGTGAGACCCTATTGTCCTTGTCTGTCAGCAAGCGAAGGGCTTCTATCAACAGCGTCACAGCCAAACTTGAAGACAACAGGAAAGCCTCATCACTGATGATAGGCGGCATTTCAGGGTCTGCAGCGAAGGCGGCTATGATGGGGGCACAGTCAGAGTTATAGCGCACAAGGATGGTCATCTCTTCATAAGGAAGACCAGCATTGTGCAAAGTGCGTATTTGCTGTTTGAGGTCATCGAGGATGACTGGTTCCCAATCTTCGCGACGTCGATAAGTTTCAGGTGAAAGAACGGTCACACGGACGTACCCCTCCTCGCCCTTCCACGCAGGCACTTGTTGCTCCACGTCTGCATAGGCTTGTCGGAAGAAATCAGGTGAATCCAAAGCCGTCTCCTCCGCTTGCGACACTGCATCCATGGCTTGGAAAGCCGCTGTGAAGAAATCGTTGTTGAAGTGGACGACGTTTCTCATGCTGCGGAAGTTCGTGTTCAGGTCGTAAACGTCGGGAGTCGGCACCATCTCTTTCTGAATGTTCGCCAACATGCGCCAGTCCCCACCTCGCCAGCGGTAGATGCTTTGCTTGACATCGCCAACAAGCAGGTTCCGGCCTCCACGCGAAAAACTTTCGAGCAACAGGACTCGGAAATTGTGCCATTGCAGGCGAGACGTGTCTTGGAACTCGTCTATCATCACGTGATGAATCAATGCACCCATCTTCTCGAAGATAAATGGAGCATCGCTCTCACCAACCATCCTACTGAGCAGAATGGGTGTTTTGGCAAGGTTGAATCGAAACGTTTCGGCGTTGATGTCTGTTACCTCACGATCAATGAAGTCAAGGAGAAAGAGGGGCTTGATGTGTGCCGAAGCCAGCCGCACGCTGTTGACTGTGTAGAGTAGTTTTGGCAACTGAGCCACCACCTCGGCCAAGATGCTACTGACCTCGTCGGCCACATCCACCAATTCCGGGCGAGAGCGCTGGTCGGCCTTCTTGACCATTGTCAATGGATCATCTGCCCATGTCTGGATACGTGTAGATAACTCAATATCTGCAAACTGACCAGCCTTCAACCGCTCTACGAAAGAGGCCAACTGACCGCCGTATGAAAAATCACCGTAGTCAACGCCTCCTGCTTGGACGGCCTTCTCTATGCGGACACCAAGCTGGTGCACCAATTCCAAAGCATCTTGTTCCTGCTGGCGCAGTCCTTGCAGAAGACTTCGGACACGGGCTCCATCGGACAGCACGCTCCGCAACTGGTCGCCTCGCATGAGATAATCCTCATTGAAAATGGTTCTGCCAAACTCTTTGACACGGCGTGTCACATCCCATCGTTGGTTGTTTTCAATCTGGTCTCTGACAAGACTCAACAGCCAATCCAGCACTACGGGTTCGTCCTGCAAGCGGTCTATAATACGATCCACGGCTTCGGACAAAACTTCTGTATCGCTGATTTCAACCTGAAGATTGGCTGTCAAACTCAGCTCATGTGCCAATCCGCGAAGAATGGTCTGGAAAAACGCATCGATGGTTTGTACACGGAACCGGCTGTAATCGTGAAGTATCTGGTGAAGTGCACGACGGCAACGACGACGGATTTCCTCATCGCTGGTCGGCGCATCGGGTTCATCCTGAAGAGCTTTCCTCAAAGCATTCAAATAGTTATCGCTATCGGGAAGACCCTTGCCAATGCCATAGAGCTGGCTGATGATACGGTCTTTCATCTCCGTCGTGGCTTTGTTCGTGAACGTCACGCCAAGGATGTGAGCATATTCGGCTTCACTTTGCGCCAATACCAACAGCTTCATATACTGCACAGCCAGAGTAAAAGTCTTTCCCGAGCCGGCAGATGCTTTATAAACAGTAAGTGGATGGGACATATATAAAACAGAGTATAGCAGGATGAAGGAAACGGTGTAGCCAGACGGCATCAACGCATCGGGTTGCAAAGATACACACTTCGTCTGACATGACAAGGAGAAAATGGAATACTTGCTAAATTTTCTTCCTTTTCTTTGGTTTTAAGTAATAAAATCCATACCTTTGCCGCGATGAATTCACTTTCCCACCATATTGAATGCTTGCTTTTGGATCATGAGTGCGTGGTAGTACCCCACTTTGGAGCCTTTGTTACAATGGATTGCGCATCCACTCGTGTCGAAGCAGAAGAGTTATTTTTCCCACCTCTTCGTGTCGTTCGTTTCAATCCCGATTTGATAGAAGACGACGGACTCCTCGTGGAGTCGGTACGCGCTACGTTGCATCTGGGTGAAACGGAAGCCAAACGCGAGATTCAGAAGATGGTTCTTGAACTGCGCCAACAGTTGTTGTCCGACGGTCAGGTGGATTTTGGCAGCTTGGGCAACTTCACCCAAGACGATGATGGTCATGTGGGCTTCTCGGCTTGTCAAGCTGGTGCCGTGACGCCGTGTCTTTTTGGCCTCGACGCATTCTCGATGCCACGTCTTTCCACCATTCAACGGACGACAAAGAAACCATCCTTGAAGGTGAAGGAAACCGACTCTGATGATGCCGAGACGATTCGTATAACGCTCCGCTTCAGTCGCCGTGCCATTCGATATGTCACGGCCACTGCTGCTGTTTTGCTCATGGGCATTCTCTTTGCCACATCAACAGGTGATTTGGGTCAGAGGAGCAATCAGGCTTCACTCCTGCCGCCAACGACAGAACAAACTGCTCCTGTGGTAGCAAAACCCATTACTGAAAAGGTGGGAGCTATTGTCAAGGAAGAAGTGCCTAAGGCTGAAGCTCAAACGCCCGAACAGACAGAGGAAATCCCGGCCCCAGTTCAGGAAGAGCCAGAAAAGGTGCAGTCTTCCAGCTTTGTCGTTGTCTTAGCCAGCAATATCAGCCAGAAGAATGCTGAACGCTATGCCAATGACCTTCAAATGCGTGGTTTTTCCAACGCTCGTATTCTTGACAACGGAAAGATGCTACGAGTCGTACTCGATGGTTACCAGACCGAAAGCGAGGCTTATCAGCAGAAAGTGCGGCTCAACCAGCAGGGACGTGAATTTGCGGATGTTTGGGTGATGAAGCTATGAAAAGAGTTCGTTGCCCCAAGTGTGATCATTACATCACTTTTGACGAAACCCGATACGTGGAAGGCCAGACGCTCGTCTTCGAGTGCCCCGAATGCCATCGCCAATTTGGTGTGCGCATCGGATCTTCACACCTGATGGGTACACGCAGTCAAGAACGCCAACAAGCCGAAAGCCAACGCCATGAAGAAATCGCTCCGACTGACTGCGGAACCATCATTGTCGTCGAAAACGTCTTCCACTTCCAACAGACATTGCATTTGGAAATGGGCGACAACGTGATTGGCCGATATGTACGCGGGACCAACATCAACAAGCCTATAGAGACCGTCGATCCCAGTGTCGATACAACCCATTGCATCATCAATGTCCGCCAGAACCGTCAAGGCGAGTTCATTTATACCCTTCGTGATGCACCGTCTGGCACGGGTACGTTTGTCGGGAACACCATACTCCATGACAACGACCGCCTTCGCATCGAAAACGGTACCATCATCACGATAGGTGCGACGACGCTGATCCTGCGTGCTGCAGGCTGTGACGACGAAGAGACAACGGCACAAAGCCGCCGCCCCTAAGCTTCTGCATTGAAATAATTGTTCAGTTCCTGTGCGGCACTTCCCTCGTTATTGGGAAGGTCCTTGATGAGACGTCCCTTTTCGAGAAGCAGAATACGTGAACTGATATCTGACACGAAAGAAAGGTTGTGGCTTGAAATGAGTACCGTCGTTCCCAATTCACGATTCATCTTCTGAATGAGCCGAGCCACGACAATCTGGCTGGATGGATCCAGATAATTGAACGGCTCGTCCAGCAAAAGCACTTTGGGATTGATGAACATGGCACCAATGATTCCTATCTTTTGGCGGTTTCCCTCCGAGAAGTCGCGTAAATACTTGTGCGTACCGAGAATTTCATCGTGCATCAGTTGTTCGTAGTCTTTTAGGCGAGTATCCACGGTGTCCTGTGGAATGCCATAAAGACGACCGATGAGCGTAAAATACTCCTCTGGCGTATAGAAGTCTATCAAGAAGCGGCCATCGACAAAAGAACCGGTATAGGATTTCCATGTCTCACTCTCTCGTCCGCTGGCGGCTGTGGCAGAAACATCAACACCACCCGAGAGCACACGGCCTTCATCGGCTTTAATCAGATCAAGAATCAAACGCAAAAGCGTAGTCTTGCCAGCACCGTTGTTGCCTACAAGCCCCACCAATTCGCCACTGCCGATGGTCAATTCGGGCAAATCAAGTGCCACCTTCTCGCCATAGCATTTCTTGAGATTTTGTATTTGCAGTTCCATGAGTATGAATGATTTTTCGATTATTCTTATTCAGCCAGCCAACGTTCCATGATACCATAGCGACGTCGATGCCAGATGCTGGCAACCCAATGGATATACCATCGATGGAGCAAGAGACCGACGACACCCAATCCACCAACAAGCAGATGTGCCCACATTGACGGCAACATGATGTAGGCGGCATAGTAGATAATCATAGGAAGGAACATGACGAAGGAGAAAATATTCAGCTGTTTGTTGCCGCCCTGGTAGTTGAAGAAAGCGCTGGAGAACAAGTCCATGCGGCTACTGTAAAGACAGGTCGCCATCATCGGCAAGACAAAGATGCCACAAGAGAACAGCAGGGCAGCTAACCAGGAAAGCACCGACAGGTGCATCCACAACACGGCTGGCATGATCAGCAATGCCATCAACGCGCATAGTACACAGAAAAAGTAGTATTTACGTAACAAGATGCCTTCCAACGGCCAGGGCTTCGTCCAGATACCTGAAAAATAATTGGCTTCGACACCCAGCACCCATTGAGCTAAGATGATGCAGGGGAAGCCGATGCCGAGAAGAAGCATTGGATTGACATGCAACGACAAATCCTCCTGCATCTGGGGAGTGATTTGTTGCAGATAGACGTTCAGAAGGAAAACGATTACAATCGCCAGAAAACTGGTACGCAGGCGTTTAGAACGAAGTAATTGCACGTATTCAATGCTCCACAACGAGACTTGTCCTAACGAATGGGCGGTCGTATGAACTGGTGAATGCGCCTCCTCGTTATGGTTTTTCATGCGACAGAAGTACCAATGAAGGATTCCGCCAGCCACAAGGTTCAACAACAGGAGAACGGCTGACGTCAACAGCATGAAATCACCATAGGCTGCCAGCAAAAAGCCTGCTATTACCACAGCAAAGGCAAGAACCATCCACACGAGATAGCCGAACACCAATGGCAATGTCCATTCATTCCCGGGTGCTCGACGCCAGCAATTCTGGAACAAGGCATTGATCATGGTCACGGAAAAGGCAAGCAAAAGTGCCAAAAGAGCATGGCCAACGGACAGGAAAAGAGCTACGACAAAGGCCACCATCAGCGGCAACATCCATTGGAGAAAAGCCAAAGAGGTCTGGAAAAGGACAAAGCAACCCCAATCTCGCGCCGAAACAGGACGCGTGCGAAGATAGTCGTCCATTTCCACGGGTGAACGTCTCCAAAAGAGCTTTATCAGTAAATCGCCTTGCATGATTGATACCGCTATCAGCGGAACGGCCATCGTCAGGCTAACGGGAAGTGGCTTGTCACCCCAAAACTCTTGGAATTGGAAGTAAAAAGCGACGACCATGACGACGAACAAGACAGTAAAGTAGAGGCTTATGAACACGTCTTTCCATGTGAAGTCACGGCGTTTCTGGGTGTACCACAAGCGGATAAGCTCTTTCAGGGTTAAATTCATAGTTCTTTATATTTTGCGACACAAAAGTACAGCATTATCCTGAAATCACAAAACAATTGTGCTGATAATTATTCTTCTCCTCACAAAAAAAGGATTTCTCACTATCGCGAGATATCGTCCCAGGCTTCCAACAGATCCGCAACGATATAACAGGAACCGCCAACGAAAATGAAGTCATCTTCCGAAGCATTGGCCATTGCAGTTTGAACGGCTATACGAACAGACGGATACGTATATACGTGCAAGCCTTTACGTATATACGTTTCTGCCAACACGTCAACAGGCAAAGCACGCTGACAGGAAGGCTGCGTGAAGTAGAAGGTTGCTCGGTCTTTCAGTTGCTCCAGCAAGCGCAGGGCTTCGGTGTAATCCTTGTCGTTAACCATGCCAAAGACGACGTGAAGATGGTTGCAGCGCTGCTCCAACAACTGTGATACAACATATTGGATTCCTGCTATGTTATGACCTGCATCACATACCAGCGAGGGATGCCGGTGAAGCTGTTGCCACCGACCACGGAAACCAGTCAGTTCCATGACATGCGCAAAACCATTCTGCACCGCTTCATCTGTCAAGCGTTGAGCGTAGAAAGGTTGCCGGCAAAGCTCGGAAAGGGCACATTGAACCGTATTCATATTGGCTCGCTGATAAGCACCTTTCAGCTCGCTTTCAACGACTGGCAGGCTTTCTTCGTCTGCAAACCGAATGCCACAACCCTCGCCCATTGCCGTTCGCTCAAATACCTCACGCACCTCGGGGTGACCATTGGTCTCGCCAATGACCACAGGCACACCCGCCTTGATGATACCGGCTTTCTCTGCAGCGATTTTCGGGAGGGAGTCTCCGAGGAACTGCTGGTGGTCGAAACTGATGTTGGTGATGATGCAGAGGTCTGGCGAGATGATGTTGGTGCAATCCAGGCGACCTCCAAGCCCCACCTCAACGACCGCCACATCAACCTGTTGCTCAGCAAAATAAAGGAAGGCAAGTGCTGTGGTCAGTTCAAAGAAAGACGGATGTAGGGGTTCAAAGAAGAAGCGTTCCTGCTCAACAAAATCGATGACTCGCTGTTCCGGAATCATCTCACCGTTCACACGGATTCGTTCACGGAAATCGACAAGATGGGGCGAGGTATATAACCCGACACGCAAGCCTGCCGACTGAAGCACGGCGGCGAGGGTCGAAGAGACACTACCCTTGCCGTTGGTGCCAGCCACATGCAGGGTACGGTACTTCGTGTGAGGGTGTCCAAAGTGCTCGTCAAGAGCATGGGTATTCGACAAGCCCTCCTTATAGGCACCAGCCCCGATGTTCTGGAACAACGGGGCTGCGTGATAGAGATAGTCGATGGTTTGCTGATAGTCCATCATTCAAACATTTGCTTGAAGCGGTTGAATATCTTGGATTTCACACTTTGGTTGGGGCGGAAATTGTCGCTTTGCCTCATCCTTTCAAAGGCTTCCTTTTCATCGCGTGAAAGTGTTTCGGGTATATAGACCGAGATGTTGACAATCTCGTCGCCGTTGCCATAGCCATAACCTTGCAGGAAGGGAAGTCCTTTGCCGCGCAAGCGAAGCACCTTGCCTGGTTGCGTGCCTGGATCAATCTTCAGTTTCACCTTGCCGTCGAGCGTAGGCACTTCAACCGAACCGCCCAGGATAGCCGTGGGCACGTCGATGAGCAGGTTGTAGATGATGTCGTTGTCCTGACGGATGAAGTCCTTGTCCTGTTCCACTTCAATGAACACCTGTATGTCTCCAGCCGTGCCATTGTGCATTCCTGCGTCGCCCTTTCCCGGAACGTTGAGCACCATGCCATCCTGCACTCCAGCGGGAATCTTCACCTCCACGACTTCATCGCCACTGACGACACCCGTGCCGCCACATTGATGACACTTGTTCTTGATGATGGTTCCCTCACCGCCGCAGTCGGGACAGACGCTCTGTGTCTGCATCATGCCGAAGACGGAACGTTGCTGGCGGATAACGTATCCACTGCCGTGACAGGTCTGACATGTCTGCTTGTCGCCACCGCCGTTCTCGGAACCGCTGCCATGACAATGGCTGCATGTGACCTTCTTGCGCACCTTGAACTTCTTGGTGACGCCCGTGGCACATTCTTTCAGCGTCAAGCGCACTTTCAACCGAAGGTCGCCGCCACGGTGTTGCTGTCTGCGCGCACCGCCACGTCCGCCACCGAAACCGCCGAAACCGAAGCCGCCGCCAAACGATGCTCCACCTCCGAAGAGGTCGCTGAAGATGTCGCCGAACTGCGAGAAGATGTCGTCCATAGACATGTTCTGATAGTTGCCGCCAGCACCGCCAACGCCCGCAAAACCAAACTGGTCATAGCGCTGACGCTTCTGCGGGTCATGCAGTACGTCGTAAGCCTCTGCCGCCTCCTTGAACTTGGCTTCGGCCTCCTTCTTCTCGGCCTCGGACTTGTCGCCCTGACGGTCGGGATGGTATTTGATGGCCATCTTCTTGTAGGCCGCCTTTATTTCCTGTTCTGTAGCGGTCTTCGAGACACCCAGAACTTCATAGTAATCACGTTTCTGCTCTGCCATAATGACCTCCTTTCTTTACATCCCTACTGCCACTTTGGCATGACGAATGACAGCATCGTTCAGCGTATAGCCCTTTTCGATACAGTCGATGACACGCCCCTTCTGTTCGTCGGGAACGCCCGGCACCTGTGCCACGGCTTCGTGCAAATCGACGTCGAAATCCTTGCCTTCGGTTTCAATCTGCTTGACACCAAGACCTGCCAATGCCTTCAGGAACTTCTGGTAGATGAGTTCCACACCTTCTGCCACCGCAGCCACGTCCTCGGCCTTCTTCATCGACGGCAGAGCACGCTCCAAGTCATCAACGATGGGCAGCAGAGCGGTGACGGCTGACTTAGAACCGTTTAGGATGAGGTCGGCCTTCTCCTTGAAGGTGCGTTTGCGATAGTTTTCAAACTCGGCCTGCTTGTACAGGGCCTGCGTCTTCAGTTCATCAATCTCGGCACGGGCAAGGGCGAGAAGTTCCTCAGGTGTCTTCTCTGCCTCAGTGGCTTCATCGTTTGTTTCTTCTTCTGTGGCGGTTCCATCGGAAACGCCCTCCACGACGACCTTCTCGGTGTCTTCTGAGTTCAGAATCTCTTCTTTATCTTTCTGTTTGTCTGTCATAATTGCAGTTTTTTAATGTTTGATATTTAATCTGCAAACATTGTGCCACGCCGTCACTCCCCTACCCTTTTTATATTCACTCTGTCTTAACAGGTCTGAAACGGACCTCACAACACGCGATTAACATCGATTCCTCACGTAAAACTTCCGACAGAAACACATGAAAAACGAACACGCAAACACCATTTGTTTGGAAGGTATAGACCTTCATGGCAGAAGGCGTACACCTTCCGAGTGTTATGCCAAAACATGCCTCTTCACACCTCTTATACATGTCTTTTTGGTCAAAAATCCCTCAATCCCTCACCTCTTACGACATCAGATTGACATACAGGTGTGTACGGGTGAGAGATTGGTGAGGGAATGGTGAGGGATGGTGAGGGATTGAGTTTTTCTGTGTTTTCAACCTTATCTGCGAGAAATCCCTCACCATCCCTCACCATTCCCTCACCATCCCCTCACCCACAAGCTGCTTTTATTCAGACGATTACCTAAAATGGTGAGGGATTGAGGGATTTACGACTAAAAACAATGGTAAAAGACTTTTGCAAAAAAACATTAAATAGTAGGCTATAAGGCGTGACATTTTATCTTTTTGCGTCTATATATAATAGAATGACGAACGACGACCTTATCATACAACGCCTGCGCTACGGCGATACCAAGGAGTTTGGCCAGCTGATAAACCGCTACGGCCCTGGGCTCATGACCTTTGTCGGGCGGCTCGTCGAGCAACAGGAGGATGCCGAGGATGTAGTGCAGAACACGTTCGTTGCCGCATACGAACACTTGAAGGACTATGACCCTCAGAAGGCTTCCCTTGCGACTTGGCTACAACGCATTGCCTACCACGAAGCCTTGTATCATCTGCGAAGGCGAAAACGACAGGTTCTGCTGCCCCTGAATGTTGGCAAGGACGTTCCTGACGAACTGCCAGAATCCACAACAGCAGAACAACTGGACGAAGCCATCCAAAAACTACCGCCTGAAGACCAAATGCTCTTGCAACTCTACTATTTCGACGGAAGGTCTTTGAAGGAGATTGCATACATCACAGGTACGGCGGTCAACGCTCTCGACCGTGAAATATCACGGCTTAGCAGCCAGCTTCACAGAATACGTCAACGACTCAGAATCATCTTAACACGCGTGAACAATGAAAAACGATAACGATCTTTTCCGCCAAGCCTTGCAACGACAAAACGAACGGGCTGCAGGAATGAGAATGCCTGCTGACATGGAACAGCGGGTGATGAAACACATCAGACCTAAAAGTGGTATTCGCCGATGGCTATACCCACTTCCGGCCATCGCCGTTGCAGCCAGCCTCCTCCTGCTGTTGGTGTTCAACAGCAAACAGAAGACTAAGCAGCAATCGGTTATAGCAGAAGAAATGACGGTTCCTGAAAGAAGCATACCGGAAACGCCGCGAGCGATTATCCCGAAAGAGAAGATTGAACAGACCTGCTTAGCTCAAGCACAAGTGCAATCATCTGTGAAGAGAAAAGAACCTCGGAAACAGATGATAGAGGAAACACAACCAGACATGGCTCCTGTTGAGAACGTGCAGATAAAGCGCGAGCCGCCATCTGAAGAGGAAGAGCCGTTCATCTCCGCTGACAAGCAAGCACTTGTTGACCTCTATTTGGCAGAAGAAATCTTACAGGTTGCCTACGAACTACAGGCTCAGCGGGAAGCCATCCGCGCCTATGCCACCAGCCTCACGGGCGAAGAAATGCCAAAACAACTCATTGCATTTTAACAAATTAACAATAAAACCTTATATGATTATGAAAACGATAGTGAAAAGCTTAATGACGGCAGGCCTGCTGCTCGCAACCACCGCCGCGTCCGCACAAAAAGTCATGGTCCAGGACTTGGAGACCTGGATGGGTAGCCTCATATCCAAGGCCATAGACAACAAAGTGGAAGTCACCAAAAGTCTCGGCCAGGAGCGTGATATCTTGCAAGAGGGAACTCCCCTGAAATGGCGATGCGATATCATGACCTTCACCCTTCCAAAGAAGCAACGTCCTCTGCTGGATGAGATGATTAAGGCTTTCGAGGTCAATGGGCGCGAAAACAGGAACTGCTACGGTATCAATACCTTGACAATGGGCAATCCGCAGCGAGAAGGAAAGCGAAACCTAATGATTGGAGAGGACATGAACCGCTACGTCACCATCGGCGAGCAGTACGGCAACTACATCAACGTGAACATCCTCGATACCGCCGACACCACCAAGACTCACCGCTATGCCTATGCCCTCGAATGGAAAGAAGACCACAAAGGAAAGGTCTTTGCCCGCTACATCGTCACCTACGCCAAGATTCCCTCTGCCACCTCCAGCATCATCCGGCAAGACTGGCCATATCTCGAGATAGGCCCTTCGCGCATACCCAAGGAAGGACCTGTCCAGGCGCCGAATAAGGCGCGGGTGTTCTTCCTCGGCAAGGAATACCCCGTGCAGGCGCTCGACAGCGTCCTTGACGAAGCCCGTAAACGCGAAGCGGAGACCTATAAGAAGGTGAAGGAAGCTATACAGCGCGAAGCGGAAGGCGCTAAGCACATGAAATCATTTGTCGTCTGGGCAGACTCACTCCACCACGACACAGACCCCGTGACAGCTGTCGTACTCGACCTGCAACAGGGCAAGAACATCACGGCCGACGACCTCCTCTGCAACGACAACATCCTGCTCATCTTCGCTCAGCTGAAGAAGCAGTATCTGGCTGGGCAGAACACGGAATTCAACGCCATCTCCATCTACAACCTCTGCAAGCGAGCCCACGAGTACGGCTTCTTCACCGATAAAAACTCAAAAGAGGAGTTAAAGCAACTGAAGCGGGAAATAGCCGATCTGATAGACAAGACCCCAGAAATCGACGAAGGCACTAACGTTGATCAGCGCATCTATCTCGGTCTGGCGCTGTCGCACCTCAAAAAGATTGAATGATGATGGGTTATATCTTCAAATGACTCACGTTATAAAAGAGAAGAAACTCATTTATATCGTCCACTCATGTACCCGCATATCCACGCAACCATTGGCTTTGATGCGGATACCCTCGGACATGAGGAGGATAGCCTGCTGATGCCATCCAGGCACGGTGCGTCCTACGCTGTTGACGACACGATGGCAAGGCAGGTTGAGCGCCTGCGGGGCATCGTGCATCGCCTTTCCCACCAATCGGGAGTGGTTTGGCCAACCTATCAACTCGGCTATGCGCCCGTATGACAGCACACAGCCTGATGGTATTTGACGAACGACGTCATACACCTCAGCGTAGAATGAATCTATGTCCATTGTCTTTGTTTCTGGCGGCAGTCGCCGTCATCTTCGGATTAAGTCTGTCCATCGGAACTACTGCTTGCACTGACGCTTATCTGGGAGAAAGCGATGGTGGCAACGAAACCGAGCATCCTCGGTAATAGGAACCTTTTCGTATAATTATGGCCTTAAAAAGAAAGCTTCTTCTCGACTGCTTATTCACAGAAAGCTTATCACTTGTCCGCAAAAGTACACATTATCATCTAAAGCACAAAAGATTTTCTCGATTATTTGATTTAATCAAGATGAATAAACGAGAGTTTTATGATAAAAAACAGAGAGGATTGATGTTACTTGCGTAACAATTGACGGCACTTCAGGCCCAAGAGAATCGGAATGTAGGAGAAAGGCAGCGTCGGCACAAAGGCCGACGACTGCCCATCAAAGAGAGAGTATTTATAGTCGGTTCTTTTCGTCATTACCAGCACCGGTTCCCTTGTACTTGCTACGGGTGGTGTTAAATTTGTAACGGATGGTTGCAACGAAGCGGCGTCGGGCGTAATAATTGCCTTGCTGTAGATGCACGTGATGGGTGTAGCAGGTGATGGCCTCGCGGTTGCGATCCAGCAGGTCTTCGCCCGCCAGCTTGATGCTGAGGTGGTCGTTGAAGAACGTCTTGACAAGGCTGATGCCGAGGTCGGTTCGGTGGTAACCGAGATAGGCATTTTCGTAGTGCCCAAGACCTTGATAGCTGAAATTGAGCTCACCCGTGAAAGTCTTGCTAAAGGCAAATGTGTTGTTGACTTGTGCCACTGGAAGCGGCTTGTTCAGCTTGATGTCTCCTTCCGTCGTGTCCAGTGTGAGCCACTGTTTGCGTATTCCTATTGAGAGCTGCGGGTGCCAGATGCCCCACGCTGGCGCAAGCGTCACGTATGGCATGAGCCATTTCAGACTATGAATGTTTTTGTAGGTCATCAGCGTGACGTTAGAATGGCCCGTCTGCTCCATCCAGTTGATGATGTGTCCGCGCTCGTCGGCATAACTGATGGAAAACTGCAGGAACTTCCACATTGCTTGGAGCGATAGGTTGTGGATGGTGGTGTTGTCGAGCAGTGGATTGCCGCGCTGCAGGGAATAGCGGTTGGCATAGAACACGTCGTTGCTGAGCTCGCGGTAGGTCGGGCGTCGGGTCTTTACAGAGTAGGTCAACTGCGCTTGCACTTTGCCGATTTGTGTGCTGAGGGAGAGCGAGGGATAGAAATTGTCGTATCGGCGACTCTGTTCGTCCACGAGCTGCCCGCAGTCGTAGTAGCGGAAGCGTACGTGCTCATAGCGCAGCCCTGCCCGCAGTTGGCCGACACGAGGTATCATGCGAGTGAATTCCAAATACGGACTGATGCTCTGCTCCTTGAGGGTGCTGTAGGTGGTAGGAACATAGTTCTGCGGATTCACATAGTCGTCCTGTCGGTTGGTGTTGACGTACTCTGCTCCGAAGTCGAGCGAGCCGCCTAACAGAGGATAGGTCAGCGTCAGTTTTGAGGCCAACATACGGTTTCTGACCTTGTTTTCTGCATTGACCAGACGGTCGTCTTGCATCTGGCATATTTCTTCACTTCTGCTTTGGTCGTCGTAGCTGCTGTGTAGGAAGTCAAAGTTCCAGTCGATGTCGAGTTTTCCGACTTGGCCGACATAATAGGCATTGAGTTTGTGGCCTAAATTCCCGTTCATCTGTTTGTTGCTCAGGTTTTGCCATTTGTCATAGAACTGGCCGTTGGCGGTCACGTTGCTTGTCAGTGTTGTCACATCGTCGCCTGTTTTCGGCAGCGTGAGTTCGTATTTGGTGCCAAATGTGTGATGCTCATCTAACAAGTAGTTGAAGCCGCCCTCAACGGTGTAGGCATGGTTGACAAGGTCATGCCGCATTTCATTATCCTGTCGCCACAACGTGTCGCCTTGGACTTCCTGACGGATTTCAGCCTGTTGCATATATTCCACTCTGTCAAGCCTTACGGAGGCGAATATGTCCAGCCCGTTGCGCCGGTAGTTCATGTCAAGCGAGGCGGTCTCCTGCCCCTTACGCCCTTGGCGCCAGCGCCCCCAGGTATCGATGCTGAAGCCGTCGCCAGCCTTGCGTACGGTCTGTATCTTGACGATGGCACCTACCGTCGCGTCATACTTTGCTCCTGGATTGGTGATGAGTTCTATGCTCTTGATATCGGTGGATTTCAGTTGCTCCAGCTCTTTCGGATTACGCATCAATCGCCCGTTGATGTAGATGAGTGGTTTGCCTTTTCCAAAGACTTCGTAACTGTCATTCTTCTGGATAATGCCTGGCACATGCTTCAGCACGTCGTCGGCAGTGCCTAATTGGCTGAGTGGCGTATTATCAACATTGGTCACCAAGCCCTCACTGCCCATCTTGTATTGTGGTACGTGTCCCTTCACGGTGACATCTTTCAACGTATAGTTATCCGACTGCAACGTGATGGTTCCCAATGCTGGCTGATTACATATCTTGTAGATGGTCTGATAGCCAACGTATGAGATACGGGCGAGGACGATGAGTTGCTCGTATGGAATAGCAAAGTAACCGCTCTCATTGGAGACACCTCCACATAGCAGTGTTGAGTCGGAGGGATTGAGAATAGCAACATTAGCGTAGGCCACGGACTGGCCTTGTTCGTCGATAATCGTACCCGTCAAGCGGCGGGCAGTCTTGTGGGTGCACTCCACATAGATTTCGTGGTCGTTGGTTTTGACGGTCATACGGACAGGATAGAAGCCTATCATCTGCTGGATGGCATCGGGCAGCGTCTTGTGACTGACGTTGGTGGTAATGCGGAAGTCCTCCAAGTCGTTGTAGAGGAAGTTGATGACGTATTCCGTCTGCTCGTTATTCAACCCATGCAGGGCTTCGCTGAGCGACACATCGTTGTATTTACAATTTACAAATTTACGATTGACTATTTGTTGCGCCTGAACTGGACAACACGTTAGCTGCAAAATAGTAACGAACACATTAATTAATTGTAAAGCCGTAAATCGTAAATGAATAAACTGTCTCATCTTACCACCAGCGTTTTGTCTTCTTGGGCGATATTCACAGCCTCGAAGGTGTTCAACTTCTCTACGATACGGGCAAGGCTGTCTTCACGCTTCCATACGAAATGGAAGCGAAGCCCGCGAGCTGCTTCATTCTCAAACATAACCCCGAGCCCGTGGGCAGCGGCAATGGCTGTAAGCATGGAGTCTAATGGCACATTGTTGAATAGATAAGGTACGGTGGCGATAGTGTCGGCATTAACCGTATCTGTTGGCAAGGAAGTGACGGGCTCGATGTCGGCCATTTGCTCTGTTGTGGGCAGTTGTGGGTTGGAAGTGTTGATGTTGCGCACAATCTTAATCGCAGCAAAGGCAATACCAGATACCAATAGAACACCGATGAAGGATGCTGCAATCTTGCGGTAAGGAACAAGCCCACCTCTCCCCCCTCCCCAAGGGAGTGGAACTAGTTTCCGTTCTTCCTCTGAGGATTGGTACTTCCCTCCCTTTTGGAAGGGCTGGGGGTGGGCTTTCTTGAACCGCTGCCAGGCTGCATTCACGTCCACTGCCGCTCCCACCTTGCGCTGGCGGCTACTGCGCTTGGCCTCTACCATCATGCTGTAGGCCTCGCGAGTATCTTCGTCACGATTGATAATGTCTTCTATTTCCTGCTCTGAGTATGCCTCGGGGGTGTCCAGCATTTCCAGCAGGCGGATGATGTTCTCATTTGTCGTCTCCATAAGAATTGTCATTTAGCATTTGAAGTGTTTTCGGATTTGCTGAATGCTCTGCACGAGATACTTGTACGTGGTGTTTGGGTTCAGGTCCAGCCGACGCGCAATCTCGGCGATGGTCAGGTCATCGTCGAAGCGAAGGTGGAAGATTCTGCGGTGCGGTTCTTCCAGGTGTTCGTCCACGAAATCCGAGATGTCTTCGGTTCGTTCCTCCGTAGCCCTGGCTGGTTGCGGGTCGGCTTCTTCTCCCACAGGCAGCAGACTCTTCACCTTCTCGTGCAACTGCATCTGCCGGATGCGGTTCAGGCTGGCGTTGCGCACAGCCGTCAGCAGATACCCTTCCTTCCTCGGTGGCATGTCGGCCTCAGCCACCCGCAGGAAGATGTCCTGCACCACATCCTCAGCCTCTTCGTCATTGCCCAGCAAAACCCTGGCCAAATGAATCATCTCGCTGTAGTTCTGACGGAACAGTTGCTCAAGTAGTCTCTTGTCTAACATTTCAGTTTTTTTGTTATCTCCGCACCCGTTTCGGGGCACGTCTATCTATAAGACACTTCACACGCATCCTTTTTTTACGAAAACGCCAACTTTTTTCATATAGAGCTTCAAAAAGTGCCTGCGAAGGTAAAGATTATTTGCGAATAATTAGCTGTTGGACGAAGAAAAAAGGATAAACGAGTGGGTAATCAGAAGAATGCTGTATCTTTGCAGCGCAAATCCCTCTCATTCTATTTGAACAATGACAACAACAATGCCCATTGAAGGTAAGTTCCTGCTGATGGAACTGCCTTATTCGCCTGATGCTCTTGTGCCTGCCATCAGTGCCGAGACGCTGAGTTTCCATCACGGCAAGCACCTGGAAGCCTACGTCAATAACCTCAACGCCTTGCTGCCCGGCAGCCGCTACGAAGGGCTGTCGCTCGAAGACATTGTGCGGACGGCCGACGGAGGTGCGTTTAATAATGCCGGTCAGATCCTGAATCACAACCTGTACTTCAGCCAGTTCCATGCACCGCAGGAAAACAACCAGCCTGTCGGTCGCCTCGCAGCTGCCATCACAGCGCAATTCGCAGCGATGGCCACAGACGGACAGAGTGCCTTTGATGCCTTCCGTGCCGCCTTCGAGAAAGCGGGCACCTCGCTCTTCGGTTCAGGTTGGGTCTGGCTCTCATCTGATGCCGACGGCCAACTTGAAATCTCCCAAGAACCCAATGCTGGCAACCCCATCACCCTTGGCCGTACGCCCCTACTGACTTTCGATGTCTGGGAACATGCCTACTACCTCGACTACCAGAATCGTCGTCCCGCCCACCTCTCAGCTCTCTGGAGTATTATCAACTGGGAGGAAGTGGAGCGACGGTACGTGGGGTGAAGAAGAGGCCCTAACAATAATCCTGCACCTCCAGCACATAGCCGCGTTTCTTCAAGGAGGTGGTGGTGAGTGTGCTGTCTGTCGAGAGCATACGACGAAGGTATGTGATTTGAACGTTCAAAGCCAAGGAATTGGCATAGCTGGCGTTGCCCCACACACGTTCGAGGATGAGGTCGCGCTCGGGGCACGTGGTGTGGCTCGTGCCGAGAAGAAATGGAATACCTGCCGAAGTTGCATGAAACGCTCAATGGCTTGCCCGTCACCTATATGTATCTCGCCAACAAATCGCCCGAAGAACTGTGGAAGAAGTCAGCCGTGCGTTATGGACTCGACTGCACTGACTGCGTGAACCTTCGCCTGCCGAGCGGCCATCAGCAAGCCATCGAGGAATATCTCGGCCTTAAAGGCTATCCAACCTATGTGCTCGTGGCTCCTGACGGCACCATCGTAAACAACGATGCGCCTCGCCCAAGCGAAGCATCCAAAGTCCGCGATGCAATCCAGAAATTAACAAATAAAACGAAATAAATATGAACAAGAAAAGGCGCAGGGGGAAAAGTCCGTGGATAAGCCCCCATGCCAACTAACCAAATATCTTAGCGCAACGGAACATGAAGAAGGGCAGGTCATTGACCCCATGCACCTGTGCTCTTAAGCCCTTCACCTTTGAATTGAAAGACTCTG
>JAGCPY010000021.1 GCA_017965425.1 Bacteroidaceae bacterium
AAGATTTCCGAACAGATTTACGTAGATTGACGTCCCATGGAAAGAATAACTAAAAAAGACTTATACGACAATGAAAAAGACATATATCAGTCCCGCCCTAAGCACCACGAAAATGGGCGTAGAGAACATGATTGCCATCAGTGGTCCTGGAACGAGTGACACCGCTGCCAGTCAGGGAAGCGGCATGGACGTCAAAGCTTACAACTACAACGGCAAGGCCGGTTCAGTAAATTGGGACGACGACTGGAGCAAGTAATCAGCAACATTTATTCTCTCATATCTACCGCACATGTCACATGTTGATGTGTGCGGTAGTTGTGTTATGCCTTAACGTCATTTAACATGATTACGTGCTTCTGAAATTCAAATAATCCTTACCTTTGCAACGCAAATTGTTCAACGAAATATGAATGCACTGTCGCTAAATAACCTCTGGTCCTATCTTCAGGGTTTGTCTCTGACAGCAAGCAACAAGAAGTGGCTTGCTGCGCATCTGTATGAGGCTGCCGAGGCAGAGACGACACAGCAAGAAACGTTACAGAAGGCACGCGACCTGACTGAAGAGCAACTGCAAGCTATGGCGCAAGAAGAATTCCTCTCCCCGGAGGATTTGAAGCTCTTGCTTTACAGAACCGTGGACAACATATACAGTCAGGTATGAAGTACATCGTTCGCAATCAATGCACGAGGAACATCGTCGACTTCTATCGACACGTTGCAATGAAATATAGGCATACATATTCCGAGTCTTTGATGCTAAAGAATATTGACGATGCAGTTGACCCGATGTTTCAGATCGAGCAATCCCTCCTCCGACGCCAGCCAACCATTGAACGATGGCAAAAGGTAGGATGGCACATGGCCAACGCCGGCAAATGGTTCTACGCCTACACCGTCAACGGCGATACCATTACAATTGAAGATGCCTGCCACGAGCAGAACATGCACTAAACACTACCGCACATGTCACATGTTGATGTGTGCGGTAGTTGTGTTACCTTCGGTGGATTTATTATCAATGGGTGCATACATGTTCGTGCTTCTCACTGGATCCGACCTTAGCGTTTATATTATTCCGTAATGATGGAATGATTGTTCCATGGTGATGGAATGATAATTCCGTGGTGATGGAATGATGAGAGAAGTAAGGGATGTGAGAGGAGAAAGATGCTTCAAGTTCGTGAACCTCTTATGTATCCCCGTTAGCGAACCTTCCTTTAACATATAAGGTGTGTTCTATATATTAATTTATTGGTGTCCGCTAAAAAAGCGGCCTGAAAGGCCAATAAGCACATAGCCCAGGGCAGCGCCCTGGGTTAGATGGTGATGTCAGAAGCGCCCTGAAAGGGCAAAAGCGTTTATTCTCAATGCTTTTGCCCTTGCAGGGCGTGGATCATTCTACATACTCTACCCAGGGCGCTGCCCTGGGCTGACTGCTTGCTGCCCTTTCAGGGCGTTTTTATTGGACACCAATATCTCAGAATATACTTTTGATATGAATGAAGCCCTGCGGACCTGTGCCGCAGGGCTTCGTCGTACAGAAAAAGCGGCAAAAATTTGGTGACAAGAAGAAAAGGTGCTACCTTTGTCAGCATTTTTATTACCATTAACGCTGTTTGAACATAAAAAAAATGAAGACAAGAGTTCTATTTTTCATGGTGGCATTGGCGGCTTCTGTAGGCCTCTTTGCCAGCGAGAACATCACGCTCTCCACGGGCGCAACGTTGGAAATCTTCCAAGCCGATGCCTCAAAGGCCAATGGCTGTGCCATCATTGCCTGCCCCGGTGGTGGCTATGCCTATCGTGCCGACGAGAAGGAAGGCAGCGACTGGACTTCTTTCATGAATGAGCGCGGCTACACCTTGGCTGTCCTCAAGTACCGCTTGCCCGGCGGCAACCACGCATGGCCTCTGGCCGATGGTCGTGCTGCGCTGAAATACCTGCGCGACAATGCCGCTTCCCTGAAACTCGACCCCACACACGTCGGCGTGATGGGCTTTTCTGCCGGCGGTCATCTGGCCAGCACTATCGCCACGCACACCGCGGGTGCTGAGCGCCCTGCTTTCCAGATGCTCTTCTATCCTGTCATCACGATGGAGTCGGGCAAGACACATCAGGGTTCCATCGACGAACTGCTGGGCACAAACCCTTCCGAGGAGCTGGTGCAGGAGTACAGCAACCAACTCCACGTCGATGCCAATGCCCCCATCGCCTACATCACCTATTCCGACAACGACGGCACCGTGCCTCCCCTCACCAATGGCAAGGCATACTACGATGCCCTTGTCGCCAAGTCTGTTCCCGTCACGCTGAAGACCTATACCACAGGCGGTCACGGATGGTCGCCAGGCGATAAACTGGGGGAGAGCCTGAAGGCTGAGATGCAGGCTCATGTTTCCAACTGGCTTGAGGAATTGGTGACAAGGCTTGGCACACCTTCGGTTCCTGAAGGAACAGTTATCGCGAATGCCAACATCGACTTCTCGAATGCGATAGCCGATGGTGTCGTGGCAGGTGAGACAAACTCGATGACAGTGGGAGTTGGTGAGATCTCCGACGGCTGGCTTAAGCTTTATGATGGGACCAGCGCCGTCACCATCCCTGTTGACCAACGAGCCGGAAACCGAGATGTTGTCACCGTGAGTTTCAAAATGGCATGGGGCAACAAGAACAACATGGGTTCTGGTTTCAGGATGAAAGATTCTGGCGGTACAGATATTGGAAGCTTCCAGTTTGCACGTTGGGATGGTTCTGGAACAAACAGCAATACCTTTGGTATAGATAATATATCTTCATATATGGGTAGTGCATGGAATAACGCACCCATCAGAGAAAGATATACTCAGTTCGTCATAGCCGTTGATTATGCCAAAGGAATCATCACCACCAATGTATCATGCACCAACCCAAGTGCAGGCAAGGTGTTTGAGGTGGCACTTGCCAACCTGAATCCCGTGGCATCCATAGAATTCTTTGGTTATGGCGTTGGCGGAAACCAAGATCGGGCTTCAGTCATTGATGATGTGAAGGTGACCACCACCGTAGGCGACTATTCCGCTACTTTATACAGCTATACCATCAATTACAAAGCTGGCAGTGATATCGTGAAGACGGTTTCCGGAACGACCACCGCTGGCGATGAGATTTCCTTAGATACCTATCTGTGGAAGGATGCTGTAAAATACAAGAAAGTGGCTGGCGAGCCAGCGTCTCTGATGGTCCAAGCGGGTGATAACACACTTGATGTAGCCGTCGCTGAAGCTCCAATGTATAGTTATCAGGTGAAATCTTCCGGGAACTTTGTCTTAGTCAGCGGCTCCTATTACGAGCAGGAATCCGTAACAGTTGCCTACAAGGCTTTCTACCTCGACGGTACCGACCTGTATGCCGTGGATAAGACTGGCGGACAGTATCGCACCACCTTCACCTTGGACGCCGACGAGAAGGAAGTCGTCCTCAATGCCACCAAACGTGCCGAAAACGTGTGGTACTATTCCGAGGGCGAGGACATTGCAGGTGCCACGGCCACCAGTGCAGGCAACAACATGCTCATCCGTTCCTCCAATGCCCAGTGCGCCTATGCCGAAAACGACGTGCCGCTAATCACCTTGCCAGCAGGCACCTATTCGGCAACGACTGTGCTCTATGCCAATAACTCTGGAGGCGTCACGGTGAAATTCAAATACGACACGGACTATGACGACGCTGTGACAGGTGCCAGCAACTGGGCAGAAAAGACCTACGACTTCACGCTGACCACTCCCACCGAAATCCTGTGGCTGGCTTCCGGCGACACAAAGAATGGCCTCGACCTGATCTATATCTCCGGCACACCGGAAGACCAACAGCTGACCATCGGCACAGCAGGATGGGCAACGCTCTACACGCCTGCTGCGCTGGACTTCTCTGCCGTGGAGGGTCTGACAGCTTTCACGGCTACCGTCGAAGGCAACACGGTGGCGCTGACGACCGTGGAGACAGTGCCGGCCAATACAGGCGTCGTGCTGAAAGGCAATGCCGGCACCTACAGCATCCCCGTCATTGCCACCTCCAAGACAGCCAAGGGAGACCTGACAGGTAATGTCCTTGCAGCCACACCTTTCGACGCCGAACCAGACTTCACCTTCTACGCACTTGGCATCGCAGGCGAAGACGTGCAGTTCCGCCCAGTCACCAGCGGCGCCATCGCTGCCGGCAAAGCCTACCTGAAAGTGGCTAAGAGCACAGACGTCAAGGCCTTCAACGTGGTGTGGAAAGACGCTGACGGCATAGACAGCCTCAACTCCACGGCCATGAATGAGAGAGGCCTGTTCTCGCTGAGCGGCCAACGTCTGGGCAAGGCTGGCAAGGGCATCAACATCGTGAACGGCAAGAAGGTTGCAGTGAAATAAATAACTAATAAGACGTCAATCTACGGGAATCTGAACGTCAATCTTCATTCAACAAGATTTCCGAACAGATTGACGTAGATTGACGTCCCATGGAAAGAATAACTAAAAAGACTTATACGACAATGAAAAAGACATATATTACACCCATGCTCTCGGAAACGGCAACGACCGTTGACAGAATGCTTGCCACCTCTCTGCGCAACCAACTGGGCACCGAAGGGATGAGCGGAGAAGAAGCCTTGGTCAAGGAAGACGACGATACCTTCTGGGACACACCCGAATGGAGCAACTGAAAACTTGAACATCCACCCCCGCTCCATCTGGACGAGTACACCTTTCCCAAGGAAGCCCGAAGGACCGCCTAACCACAGGCAACCCTTCGGGCTTCCTTGGTTGTATGCTTGCGAATAATCATTAAATCACGGCTCTTTAAGCTCCTGTTTTCGCCATTGGGACACCCAAGATTTCAGGCACCACCCTTGACGAGGTTGCACAGTGCCTGCTGTTCATCACTCATCCCCAGTATTACCCTCTGTGACAAAGACGACTTTGGTGAGACATAGCTGATGGCATACATGGTCTTCGTCAGTTCCTGTGCCCGGTGCACTGTGATTTCGCTCTTTGCCGCTTTGAGGATTCTCTCCAGTTCCAATAATATGGTATAGGCGGTGAAGCAGATACAT
>JAGCPY010000022.1 GCA_017965425.1 Bacteroidaceae bacterium
CTTCGAGGGCGAGTTCGTGTCCGACTTCCCGTATTGCCTCGACGGCGACGTGTCGGAGGTGAGCATCGAGGCGGACATGCCGTGCGAGGTGCGCGTCATCAGCGGACAGGAGCTGCAGGTGCTGTTCGACAACGACCCGAAGATGGCGAAGATGGATGTGAAAATTCTAAAGAACCTGTTCAAGATGGTCTATGCCCGCGACCTCGACCACTACCGCTACACCGCCCGCAGCCGCTACCGTCGTCTGCTCGAACGCTGTCCTCAGGTGGTGCAGATGCTCTCGCTGAAGGACATCGCCTCTTTTCTCAACGTCACACCTGTTTATCTAAGCAAGATTCGCAAGGAAATCACGTTTGGCAAAGAAAAATAGCCCGAATTTATAAAACTAGTTTTAGAGTTGCTCCTTCGGCACCCGATTCCCGGGCCTTGCCGAGGGCTTTTTATTATCTTTTTATGTAACTTCGCAGACCCAAAAGCTACGACGTGAACATGAAAAGAAAAATCATTACCATCATCATCGCCCTCACCGCCACGTCGGCATGGGCGCAGAGAGAAGTAACCATCACGGGCGACGTGAAGGACGGATTCCTGAAGACTCCGCTGACCGACGCAAAGGTAAAAATATGCAGGGCCGACAGCACCATGCTCGACACGGCAAAGATGACCATCTACAAACGCAGCGACCAACCGTTGTATGCCGTTTTTTCGTCGAAGGTGAAGACGGATGCAAACGCCGTGCTCGTCCATGCCTGGCTGCAGGGCTACGACGATGTGTGGCAGCGGGTGAACATCACGGGGCAGACGGAGGTGGAGGTGCCGACGCTGGAAATTCAGCAATAATTGTGGGTGGAAACGTATGAAAACGGTGAAGTCCAGGCTGCGTTTACATTCTTTTAACGCAATAGACACGGAATTATTAAAGAAAAGTAGTACCTTTGCACCGCAAACAAGAATATTGATAGAATGAAGCGAATCCTGCCCTTGATTATTATTCTGCTTACAGTCTTTTTAGGCTGTACGGGTAAGATTATGCAGACGGAGGCGCTGAGTACTGCGGAGGATGTAGTCGCCCTACAAAGGGGAAAGCTTGCTTCTATCACTGACACGCAACACGGACTGCGCAACGAGGCAACGCTAAATGATGCCCAGAGCATCTACCGTCTGTGTAACACACGCCCGCAACGGCTTTTGCCTACCCACGGTTCCACGTCCGGCAAGAGCACGGGCCGAATTCTTGCAGCTCGTAGGCTAAATGTCAAACCTTTAAGTTCACTTTACGACGGACGGCGCAGACTGGAAACCTCACCGTTCTATTCATCTGCCTCATGCGATTATTACGTCTTCGCGCTGAGGCGCCTTCTTTGTTAGCGAATTTTTTTCCCTATTAAAAGAAAACGTACATCACTAACAAAGAAACTTATGTTCATATACATATTGTACACCGTGATTGGTGCTACACTTGTCCTCTTTGGTGCTGACAAGCTGACTGATGGGGCAGTGGGAATGGCATCGAGATTAGGTATTTCGGAGATGGTCATCGGCTTGACGATTGTAGCTTTTGGGACATCGCTTCCGGAGTTCATCGTGAGCCTGTTGGCAAGCCTATCGAACAATGCTTCTGCCACAGCACTCAGTGTGAGCAACATCGTGGGCAGCAATCTGTTCAACACATTGGTTATTGCCGGAGCATCTGCTGCCGTTTGCCCAATTACGATTTTCAAGGCCACCGTACAGAAAGACATTCCTCTGTGCCTGATGGCAAGTGTCGTCTTATCGTGTTTAGCCCTTGATACTTTTGTGTCAATCGGAAATACGAACATGCTTACCCGAGGCGACGGGATCGTCCTTCTCTGTTTCTTCGCTGTATTCATGGCATATTCATTAAGTCTGGCAAAACAGAAAGAAACTCGCAGCACTATAAGTGAGATGTCCCCGACCCGCATAGCATTGTTCATCGTGTTAGGGCTTGTCGCTTTAATCGGTGGTGGAGAACTGTTTGTTGAAGGCTCATGCGGCATAGCGCGGTCGGCAGGAGTGAGCGAAACTGTCATCGGTCTGACACTCGTTGCCGGTGGTACCAGTCTGCCCTAACTTGCCACTAGTATTATGGCGGCTCGGAAGGGACAGAGTGCATTGGCCATCGGCAATGTTGTGGGCAGTAACATTTTCAATATCTTTTTTATTCTTGGGGTGTGCGCAACCGTGAAGCCTCTCGCTGTCACAGGGCTAACAGCTGTAGATTTTGCAGCCCTCACTGCCAGCGTCCTGCTTTTTTGGCTATTCTCACGCAGTAGCTACAAACTGTCACGCCCAGAAGGATGGGTTATGATTTGGGCTTACGCTTTATATTTAGGCTGGCTTATTCTTAACAAAATAGCATAACATAAAATCAAGAACAATGGCAAATATCAAGAACATGGAGATGGCCGAAGCCGTCTCCTCAAAGAGCTATATTAGCATTAAAGAATCTTTCTTCGGCCTCTGTCAGAAGGTCATTTATGTGCCTACGGGCAGCCGCGTCAAGGCACTCACTCAAGAGTATTCCCCGGACGAGGGCGGACGATTGGAAAAACTTCTTGCCCTGCCTGTGGACAAGCTGAAAGCAGAACTCGCCTCAAAGGGCAAGCCTGTCACGGCTGCTGTAGGGCATTACCAGTTGCAAGCCTGCGTCAGCGAAGACCGCCAGTTCTGTGCCGTGCAGTTGTTCCGCTACGCAGATTTGATGTATCATCCGATTGCCGAACCCCGTTTCTTCGAGGGTAAGGATGCGGAGATAGTTGCAAACCTTATATAGTCCACGACTTATGCAGTTAACACTCATCGTCTTGGCCGTCACGGCCCTGCTTTTCGCTCTGAATAAGGTGCGCTCCGACATTGTGGCCCTCTGTGCGCTTATCGCCTTGCTCGTGGGCGGCATTCTCTCACCGGCAGAGTCTCTGTCGGGATTCTCCAATCCCGTAGTCATTATGATGGCGGGGCTGTTCATCGTCGGTGGCGGCATCGTACAGACGGGACTGGCCAAGATGGTGAGTTCCCGTCTGATGACACTGGCAGGACAGTCGGAACTCCGGCTGTTCCTGCTGGTTATGATGGTCACGGGCTTCACGGGCGCCTTCATCTCCAACACTGGCACGGTGGCACTGATGCTGCCCATCGTGGTGTCTATGGCCAATGCCGCAGGTGTCAGCCCGCGTCGGCTGCTCATGCCGCTGGCCTTTGCCAGTTCACTGGGCATCATGACCCTCATCAGCACGCCGCCGAACCTTGTCATCGACGAGACGTTGCGCGAGGCTGGCTATCCCGCACTGGGATTCTTCTCGTTCCTGCCCGTAGGTCTCATCTGTCTGGCTGTCGGCATCGTGGTACTGCTGCCGCTGACGCGGTGGCTGCTGAAGGACAAGGCTTCTGAGGGTGACGACTCAAAGCACCGCGGCAAGTCGCTCAGCCAATTGGTGCACGAGTATGGCATTGCCGAGAGTGTCAGCCGCGCCGTGGTGGGCAAGACATCCCAAGTCATAGGCCGTTCCATCGCAGAACTGGACATCCGCCAGCGCTACGGCCTCACCGTGCTCGAAGTGCGACGTGAGCGAAGCCGCATTCCCTCGTTTGTGCCTGTGGGCGACAAGTTCCGCGACATCTCGCAGACCGTGGCCACGCCCGACGTACGCTTGCAGGAAGGCGACATCATCTATCTCTCCGGCTCCGAGGAGCAGGCCGCGCGCTTTGCCAAGGACGGAGGCTTCACCCTCTCCTTCGAGGACAGCGGCCTTGACTTCTATGACATCGGCATGGCGGAGATTGTGCTCTTGCGGCAGTCCAAATTTGTCGGACGACAGCTAAGTGATTCGGGCTTCCGCTCCAAATACAGCATCAACGTGCTTGGTGTGCGGCGCGGCACGGAATATATCCTCGATGGCCTGGCCGATTTGAAGATGCAGCCTGGCGACGTGCTGCTGGTGCAGGGCACATGGGCTAACATCGGGCGGCTTTCCAACGACGAGGAGTATTGGGTGGTACTCGGACAACCGCTGGCCGAAGCCGCCCGCGTCACCTTCGACTACAAAGCTCCGCTGGCCGCACTCATCATGGTGGCCATGGTCTGCATGATGGTCTTCGACTTCATCCCCGTAGCACCCGTCACCGCTGTGCTCATAGCCTCGGTGCTGATGATTCTTACGGGCTGTTTCCGCAGCGTCGAGGCGGCCTACAAGACCATCAACTGGGAAACCATCGTGCTCATCGCCGCCATGATGCCCATGTCCGTAGCACTGGAAAAGACAGGAGCCTCTGATTTCGTAGCGCAGACGCTCGTTGGTAGTCTCGGCAACTTGGGACCGGTAGTCCTGCTGGCAGGCATATATTTCACTACGTCGCTGCTCACCATGTTCATATCCAACACTGCCACCGCCGTCCTCATGGCTCCGATAGCCTTGGCTTCGGCACAGTCGGCAGGCATCAGCCCCGTTCCCCTGCTCTTTGCCGTAGCCGTAAGTGCCAGCATGTGCTTCGCTTCGCCCTTCAGCACTCCGCCCAATGCCTTGGTGATGAAGGCTGGCCGCTACACATTCATGGACTACGTGCGCGTCGGTCTGCCCTTGCAGCTCATCATGGGCATTGTCATGATCCTCGTCCTGCCCCTGCTCTTCCCGTTTTGATTGAAATCGGGTTCTGCCCAATATCTATCAACTTTATTATTCACCCCAAAATCATTTACACTTATGGCAACAAAGAAACTTGAAATCCCCGAATGGACGGGGTCGGCACTGACACTGGCCGCATTCCTGAATTACTCGTTGAGCGTGCTGAAGGCACTGGCCAAGCAGGGCTTCAACAACCTGGCGCTGACCACCATCGGCCCGGAGCTGCAAGCGGAGGTGAACCGCCTGGCGTTGTTCATCAACCAGCCGCGCGCCTTCGACGAGACACCCGAAATCACGAAAGCCGACACGAAGCGCGACTCGCTGTGGAAGGCGCTGTGGTACGCGTGGCACTACGTGATGCAGCTCGACCCCACGGATGCGCTCTATCAGGCCGCGCTGCAGCTGCGCCCGACGATGACGGCGTACAAGGGTGTCTATCGACATGAGCTGACGAAGGAGACGATGCCCGTCTGCTATTTCGCATGACCAGCGGCCAGCTCTTCAAGCAATATACCGACGACATCCCTGAATGGGCAATGCCGATTCTTAAATAGCCATATCGCAGGAGCGGCGAAGAGGGGCTTCGGATGATTGCGCATCGGCAATCTGCGCTCTGTCCGCTTTCTCTTTTACAGCATAAACAGACGGGAAATGACTCGGGAGGACGCGTTGGAGATGACTAATAAATCAATAGACTTATATACATTATCACATTTAGCGGACTAATTTCCAAAAGTATTCATCAGTAATGACTAACAAACCTGTCTCTTTTTGAAGTTGTATTGCTTGCATTTTTTTACTTGGCCCAACTACACGGCTTGTAATAAATATATTCGTTTTTTGGGAGAAACTAGAAGTACATTTTGCACCAATACTATCTAAAATACTTTTAATCCTATTTTTATCATTATGGTTCATCCCAGATAGAACCACAGTCTTTCCCTTAAAGTATGAGCAGGAAGTTATTTTATTATGATTAAACACCAAACCATCTACGGCTACGTTTGCCGTACCAAATTGTGTATGTCGTGAAGTTAAGCTATCGCAGTAGCTCTTTTCTTTACTTGGCAAATATTCTTCTTCATGAATAAAATGGCGAACATCGAACTGGGACTGGGAACTTATAAATTCAAATATATGTCCACAAGCACGAGCATCTTCTAATGCGTTATGATGTTCTGACAAGATCGTTTCAAAGCACTGCAAATATAAACCAGGCAGGCTTTCGTCTGCACCAACGGAACGAGCAATATCTCTTGTATCTACCCATTTTGAATAAAGTTTTGGCAGATTGAAATGCTCTTCAAGACGATAAATATAGTTTAGGTCTGCGCCTTTTGAATGAACTACAAGAATTTTGCCTTGAATCAAATTCCGCATATCATGGAAAACATTATTATATGACGGAGCCTCTAAAAGCATCTTGTCTGAAATGTGAAGTAAGTTCTTTCTTGCCCAATCATTACGTTCTAGTCCCCCAACAGGATTGATATAAGAATGGTAATACTCGACTTCTTTGCCATTCTTGAAGGCCACGAGACCAACCTCGCACACACTCAATTGACTGTCATTCAACTTTTCAAAGTCAATAGCAACAAAATCCATAGTCTATTCTATTTAGTTGTGAACACAAATTAATGTCTATTTGAGTAATTTCTCCTTTTGTACCTGAAATTCTTCTTCTGATAAAATGCCTTGTTCTTTCAAAGACGCAAGTTTTTTTAATTCATCAGCAACAGATAGTCCTTCCGCTGAGGTCGGACGACCAACCTGAGATTGTTTTTCTTGCCTATCAACCTCATCTATAATAATACTTACATAGTCTGCAATCTTTTGTGCATTTTGGAGTTCTTGTTTGTAGAAAACACCATACAGATTATCATTTGTCTTTATTTCATCATATGGTGTTAACTCTTTTGCAACAAAACAGGGTATCATTAATGATGGATTTGAGTAATCCCTAAGTTTTATTTTAACTGTAATTTTAGAGACTTTTTTCTTTTGTTTAGAATCACCTGATAATCCACCGACAACCAGACCTGCCCCTCCAGCAAGAGCCCCGCCTAATAAAGCACCACCAACAGTGCGAGTCGTAGATTTTGAAGATAACAAAGTGTTGTCTTCAAGAATTTCTACGCTGATAATCTGCTCAAAGAACACTTCATCAGTTTTTGTAGTGTCGATGTAATATATCTTTCGACCGATATTATCAAGGACAAAGGTATATCGATTCTTTTGCCCTATGATTTTCTTAAAACTTTGCTGATTGGGGAGTTTCTCCATTTTTGCATCAAGGACATCTTTACGCTCCTGTGTTTGCTTTTCATCAGCAGCGTTTAATGCAAAACCAATTCCAAGTAATACAGCAATAATTAAAATAATCCAAAACCATTCCATAATAAAAATATTTAAGGGGTAATACTATTTCTTTGAATCATAGAAGAAGCGTGAATAATCTTCTTATCTAATCCGAAGGCTGTAGGAGAGGCCTGTGTTCTGTAGATAATTGATGCCCACGCTTACGCGCAAGCATTCAACATATCTATTCAACTTGAACACAAGTTCATCCTTAAACTCCTACATTTTCGGATGTTGAATGAGATAGCGAACGCTAAATCTTAACCAATATGTCTTGGAAAAGGGCTATTTGGCCTCAAATCCGCTGCGAAAGTACTAAAATTCGCATAGAAAACAAACATGATTAGATTAAAAAGCCTTAAAAAGGGCAATAATCTCCATTTTTCTGGTTCAGAAGCTCGCGTCTGAGGATTATTTACTACTTTTTGAGTCGAAAAATGTTGTCGAAGGGCCAGGAATGGCAGGGGGATCATAATTGTAGAAACGCCAGACCTCAAAGCCCTCTACCTTGTGATTGGCGAAGCCCCCGTGAAGACCTCACCATACTCTTCCAGCGCTTTTTGGTTATTTAACAGGGAATTTGAACGGGATATGATGCAATATGAAAATTTCCAGTTGACATGAGAAACGAAGAAACAAAATATAGTGTAATACATCATAAAAGGTAGAGGTTGTGCAGAAAAAGCATATATTGATAATTGAATTATCGTGACCATTCAATTGAACGGTCACGATAGTTCAATTGAATCATCATGACAATTCAATGTTAAAACTATACTTTTTCGGGTAAAAGGCTTGGGATTTTGAAAAATAATGCCTATCTTTGCGGCGCGTTAAAGCTTGAAACAAGAGCGTAAACAATAATAGGCATACATGATGGAAATCAGATTTACAATCGCTAAGCGCGGGCTTCTGGCCAGCGAAGAAGCGGCACTAAAAGAAGCGGCTGAAAAGAATGCTGCAGAAAAGGATGCGGCTGAAAATAATGAGGCTGACAATAATGAGGCACCTTCGAACGAAGGTGCGGTGGTTGACGAACGATGGTTGCGCAGCCTGCGACCACAGGTGGAGCATCGCACCATAGTGGATGTGGTGGATTTCCAGAGCAGTGAATTCCGACTGTCGTCAACATTGTCCAGAGGTGAATTGACTTCAGCACTAAGTGTCATACAGGAGGTGATGGTGCATGAGCTGGAGAAAGGCAATGCCGTCACCCTACCATATATTGGCACCTTCCGTCTTTCGTTGAAGGGAGGCATCGAAGTGAAGAATGGCTATTACCACGGTCGCAATGTTCGGGTAGATGACTTGCTCTTCCGCCCCAATAGCGAGCTATTAGGCAAGGTTCGCAGCATAAAGGTTAATCAAGTGCCCTACGGCCAAGCCTTTCACATTGAGGATGATGATATGGAAAAACGCCTGACGGCCCTCTTTGCCCAACAGAGCACCATCACCCACATGGATGTCTCCTATGCCTTCGGTCAGACGCTCACCCGCAGTCGCATCTCCACCCTCCTCCGACGCCTCGTCAGCGAAGGTCGCCTCATCCGTGTGGGACGTGGCGCACAGACACGCTACCGCGCTGCGCCAGGACAGTTCGGGAGATGAAGGAGCACCATGCCCGGCGAAAGATAAAATGAAAAGCGGCGCATCCGATATGGGTGCGCCGCTTGCGTTGTTAGGAAAGTGTGTCAGGAGCGGAACTCCTGACCACACGTGAGCTTAGTCCTCCCAGTTCTCCTGCGTCTTGCGGACGTAGGACTTGTAGCGGATCTGAGCCATCTTCTGGGCCTCGGCGAAGAGTTCCTCGGCCTCGTTGGGATAAGCCTTCTTGACAGAGAGGTAGCGGACCTCGCCGAGCAGGAAGTCGTGGAACTTGCTCCAGTCGGGCTCCTTGGAGTCGAGGCTGAAGGGGTTCTTGCCTTCTTCGATGAGGGCGGGGTTGAAGCGCCAGAGGTGCCAGTAGCCGCACTCGACAGCCTTCTTCTCTTCTGCCTGGCTCTTACCCATACCGGCCTTCAGGCCGTGGTTGATACAGGGAGCGTAGGCGATGATGATGCTGGGTCCGTGCCAAGCCTCAGCCTCGCGGATGGCCTTGAGGGTCTGTGCGTGGTCAGCGCCCATAGCGATCTGAGCGACATAGACGTAGCCGTAGGTGGTGGCAATCATGCCGAGGTCCTTCTTGCGGATGCGCTTACCCTGGGCAGCGAACTGAGCAATGGCGCCGAGAGGAGTAGCCTTGGAAGCCTGACCGCCGGTGTTGGAATAGACCTCGGTGTCGAGCACGAGGATGTTGACATCTTCGCCCGTGGCGATGACGTGGTCGAGACCGCCGTAGCCGATGTCGTATGAAGCACCGTCGCCACCGATGATCCACTGTGAGCGCTTCACCAGATAGTGATCGAGGGTCTGCAACTCCTTGTTGATCTCGCAACCGGCAGC
>JAGCPY010000002.1 GCA_017965425.1 Bacteroidaceae bacterium
TGTACCTTTGTCGCTGAGCATAGGGTTATTGTACTTTGTGATTAGCACTTCAAAGTTACATAATTTCCGCGACATACGGAAATCCCTGTGCTCTTTTTTGCGACCTTATATCAACTAATTTTTAACATGCGAAACTTGAATTATTAAGAATTAAAAAGACTAAAGTAACTGCTCAGTCATCATTAGTTGGTCGGCCTTTGGCCTCAAAATTATAAAAAATTTATTTGAAAATTATCATAATCTCTATATATGATTACGCTCTGGATCGTTTCTTATAATTTTTTGATTCAATTTTCTTATAATATTCTTCAAGTATGAAGCGTCGCAAGCGCCGAGCGGAACGAAGTAACCACAATTACCACTATGACAGAGCCGTTACGAAAAGGAAAAAATGAAGGGTGAACTGGCACAGTTCAATTCTTCCGTGGATGACCACCCTGTGACAACTGCCGAATATAGTGCACAAACGATACATATATCATAAAAAAGCAGTACCTTTGCCCCCATGGAAGCAAATAGTGAACTGCAACGATACACCATGCTGGCCAGTTTCTTCCTTCCGGAAGGCATTCTCGACTGGTTCGACGTAGTACGCATGGAAGAGACCGACAATGACAAGCCAGCCCATGAACTGGACGTACTTTACCCCAAGGTTCTGCACATCTACCTTGACGAGCGTGACAACCGCCAAGGGGAGGAACTAGGCCTCGTAGCCAATGGCTTCACTGAGGTTAAAATACAGAATGTTATGCCATATAAAGCACACCCAAGATGGCATCGAGCCCAATAGACAAGACGAAATGTCTGCCCCCCTTTACACAAGGGTCTTAGAAATAAAAATCCCATCATTTTTGGGTACATCATATTGAACACCCTACTTTCGAAAGTGGAGTTGAGTAATTTCTATTTTAGTCAACTGGAAAAATGCCATTTTTGAGTCACCTTCTGAAGGACTCGTTTGTTGTCGTCGTTCGCGCCAGCGTCGGCTGCTTGCGGGTCACTCGCCCGATACTCTTAAGAGGGTGCGCGTAGTCTCTTAAGAGGGGTGGCAAGGTCTTCTATGTCCCTTTTGCTGGTGCAAAGGTACGACATGATTTGCTTGCCACCAAATATCACCTATCGATTTGGAGCCGTTTTCAGCAACGTCCCCCAAATGCCCATTTTCGAAAAATTGGACTTTGTGACATGTGACTTTGTGACATTAAGCACCTCGCGACCTGCAAAAAGGCTAAAGAAATAGGTTATTATTATATTATATTTATATAATATAATAATAAAATTCTATTCTGACTATTTTCGCATATATGGGACCACCTTAATGTCACAAAGTCACATGTCACAAAGTCACGAGGAGCGAGTGCAAAACATTCCCTTTTCACATTATTTATCGTGTGCGAGCCCAGAAATGTCAGAAATAATATGTAGCTTTGCACTCGGAAACAAGAAATGAGCCATTTCCAACCCATGATGTGTGTATATAAAGACTTAGAGAATATTGAGTTGCCCAACGGCAAGACGGTCAAGGAGGTGAATGCAGCCTCTGATGGTGGGAGTAAAATGTGAAATAGTCATTAGAAACGTTGTTAAAGAAATGAAAGCATATAAGGATACAATCAATGAGATTTGTAGTGGCATTCATACGGGGCTGGTAGATTTCTCGGAGCCCCGCGCTAAGGCTTCAATGCCAACCCAGGCTTCTTCGGAGTTCATCACCAATAAGCAGCAGGGTGACTGGGCATAGGATGTTTTTGTTCAGGGCAATCAATGAACATTCTGAGAATCTTGTGGCAGTGCGATATGGAAAATCGGACGACTTGGTTGCTGGGGATGTCGGTTTTGAAGATTTCTTCTCCAGATACCAAGCTGAATTGGATTCCATAGGGAAGCGCCCAGACCTTCTCTTATTCAAGAAAGCTGACTATAATCCAGATTTGGGTTTGGATATCAGTATGAAGGATAGTGATGAGATTGGAGGGTATGTCTCAAAGGCTATCGCGGGCATCGAAGTTCGCTCCAGTGCATTCCTTATCAACAAATATACAGAGGAAACAAATCGTGTCCTTCAAGAGAATATAGACAGAGTTATCTCGTTAAGAGACAATGTGCTATCAGAGTATTCGGACTTGTTGGAGCAGAAGCGCCCGGAACTGATACCTGTACTCCAGCAACTAGATGATATATCTGTACGAAGCCTTAATTTCCAGACTCCCACATGGCGCTCTTCAGCTCGTTTGCAAACACTCTCATTGCTATTGTCGGAAATCAAGAAGTGCCTGAAAGTCATCCAGAAAAGGAATAATCTGTCCATTACACCCAAGGTAGAGGACTTGAAAGTAGTTCACAAGTGGATCCAGACCTACGATGTTCCTCATTTCTATGTGCAAGTTTTCTTCGACCGCATCTATGGAATGTCATTTCAACATATTCTGGAGCTGATAGCCAATCCGGAGTGGGAGGATGAGAAGTATTTCATCGAGCAGGACGCCAAGAACCAGAACAAGACGACCGTCAAGATCCCTTCTCAGGACGGCATCTGTCTGGCTGGTGCTGTCACGGAACCGTATCACCACAGTGTCCGCAAGGAGCTGAATAAAGGGCGTCTGCTTTTCTATGTGAAGTTCGACGGTGGTGAGGCTTTCTTAGACAAGGCGAATTTTGAGACGTTATTTGCGTGCAGCTTATGATGACTGAGCGCGAATATATGAACAGAATAGGAACGGAGCACAGGAAAAAGTATGCTCAGTTCTTCACCCCCGAACCCATAGCTGCGTTCATGACGCAATGGATGATGGAGGGGCTTGAAGGGTGTGCACGTATCCTGGAGCCGGCATTTGGCTTAGGTGTGTTCAGCCGCCAGCTGTTCCATGCTCACCCCGAGGCCTCCGTTACAGGATATGATATAGATGAGACGATCTACAACTATGCACAAGGTAATTTCTCCGCAACAAATTATGCCCTTCGGCTGAAAAACGAGGACTATTTGGAAGCCTCGTGGGAAGAACGCTTCGATGGTGTTGTCTGCAATCCTCCCTATCTGAAGTTCCACGACTATGACAATGGTCGCTACGTCCCCATCGTGAACAAGCGGCTACATACGCGCTTAAGTGGTTTCACGAATATCTACACCCTGTTCCTGCTGAAATCCATTGCCCAGTTAAATAAAGGCGGACGGCTGGCATATATCATTCCATCGGAGTTCCTGAATGCAGATTATGGAGTAGAGGTCAAGCGGGCACTGCTGGCCAGCGGAACGCTACGTCATGTCATTATTGTGGATTTCACTCAGTCTGCTTTTGACGATGCTATCACGACAGCCTGCATCCTTTTCTGTCAGAATGATGCCCAGTCAGCAACAGTCCGATTCTCCAAGATTGACCGTGTCGAGGACTTGTATGCTGCTTTGAACAGTTATCAGGACTTTCCAGCGTCTCAGTTAGACCCGGAAATCAAATGGAAGCAATACTACGAACAGAGTCAGACTGGGCGTTACTGTCATTTGGTGCCCTTCTCTACGTTTGCCAAAGTCTCCAGAGGCATTGCCACAGGTGCGAACGCCTATTTCACTTTCAACGAGGAGAAGAAAGCATACCATAATCTGCCTGATAACTGTTTCATCCCATGCATAGCTCATTCTACAGACGTGAAGAGTCAGATTTTCACGCATGCTGATTTTGAGAGACTCTCAGATTCCGGAAGGAATGTATATCTGTTCAACGGCTGTGCCGATGAAGCAGATACTCACATCAGAACTTATATTCATCTGGGTGAAGAGACGGGTATTGATAAGAGGTACTTAACAGCCAGCCGCTCGCCCTGGTACACTCTTGAGAACCGAAAGCCCTCACCGATTTGGGTCTCTGTTTTCAACCGTAGCGGATTGCGCTTCGTCAGGAACGAGGCGGGTGTAAGTAATCTGACAACCTTTCATTGCGTGTATAACATCGGTGAAATAGATACCAACATTTTGTTCGCTTATCTTGTCACAAATCTGGCCAAAGAGATATTCCTTGACAATTCACGTCAGTATGGCAACGGATTAATTAAGTTTGAGCCCAACGACCTCAACAAGGGACAAGTCGTAGATCTCCGGCTGCTGACAACGGATGAGTGCACGTTCATAAGTGAGGTTTATGAGCGGATGCACTATTTCGGCAGCGTTAACGAGCGTTGTAAAAGCCTGTTGGATGAATTTTTTAGGGAGAAATATACAGTTGGCACCGTCCAATTATCTTATTGCATGGACGTCTTGCGACAAATCAACGTCGGACGCATAGTGGCGATGCCTTCGAAAGTACGAGCACCGCGCATTAAACAGCTGAACTTCTTTGACCTTATAGAGACCTATGCAGACGCTCCTATTGTTGAGAACCGCCTGAATGAGCCATCACCTGAATACGGACTGCGATATGACTGCTCGAAGAACGTGCTCATCAGTTTGGTGAAGGATGATAATAAGAAGGACTTTGAAGACGGATCGGCACGCATCTACTTTACAGGTAAGAAGTTCCCTTCATCTGTGGCGCTGAACAAACTCTATTACTTCATGCCATACATCAAGAAAAAAGGAATCCGCGACTTGTACTTGATAAAAATTGCTCGCGTGGGCACCCGCAAGGAGGGCCAGCCAGACAATGATCCCAATGATTTCCGATTGGTGTTTGAGATTGAGTTCGTGAAGAAACTCTATGACGATTACAAGCCTGTTGAGTTGGATATATGGCATACGTTTAAGGAGACAACGATGAAGGAAATAATTGGACGATAACAAAACGTAGCTATTCAGCCACTATGCTGCATCTCACCGCTATCGGTGATAGCGGTGTGGTGTCTTTTGCTCGATGTCAAGTGCACCGCATTTCTTCAAGTTAGCAATTCTTTTCTTGACCTTCTTACAGGACTTCCATATACACATGCGTATCCTTCGTTTCAGCCAGTCATCGGTTTCTTGGCAGAGACGTTTCATATTGGCGAGATGATAGTAACCGACCCATCCTCGCATGTAATCTCTCAGCTTCTGTTTCCTCTTTTCATATCCCCAGCCATTGCTTCGACTTGTCAATTCTTTTAGCCGTGACTTCATCTTTGCCTTTGACTTTGGATGTACGGTGAGTTGGCATTTGCCTTCGTGTAGATATGAAGAAGCTAATCTGTGGCATAAATACATTATGAAATGACCTAATTCCGCGAGAAAGATAGTGAAAAGTTGGGGACGGAAGGAAAGAAATAGGAGAAAATGCAAGTGAAAAAGATTGTTTTTGCTATGGCTGTCTTATTTGTAAAAGGAATGTATTATTTTTGTGACCGAAAACCAAAGGGAATACATTTTTATATGATGCAAATCAGCAAATCAATTATCATGATTGCAGTGGCGACATTGAGCATGAATACTGCTGCACAAGTTACTGAACGCCAGCGTCCTTCCGAATGGTCTGAACTAGTAGAAGGTGCTCGCTTCATGGATCGTTTTCTGCCCATGGAAGGAGAGGTCATGGATGACCACGTGTGGGGCACAGATTCGGTGCGTCCGCGACTGATTGACAATGGTATCGAAGATGCTCAGTGGAGCTACTGGGGCGGCAACATCGTTCAAGGTGAGGATGGCTTGTGGCACCACTTTGTGGCGGCATGGCCAGAAGGAGCATTGAAAGGTCACATGGAATGGCCACGTTCGTGGGTAATACATGCTGTTGGCCCTACTTCCCATGGCCCTTTTCGGCCTCGTCAAGTCGTGGGCAAGGGGCATAATCCGGAAATCTACCGAACGGACGACGGTACATGGGTGCTCTACGTCATCGACGGTCGCTACACCGCCAAGAGCCTCGACGGTCCGTGGCACTTTGGGACATTTGACTTTGACCCACAGGGCAAGCCTATCATCGAAGGCTTGTCGAACCTATCCTTTGCCCGTCGCCCGGAAGGCGGTTGGTTGATGGTCTGCCGTGGCGGTGGCATTTGGATGAGCGACAACGGATTAAGCACATGGCGTCAAGTTTCTGACGGCTCTGTCTATCCCAAGGTTGATGGCCGTTTCGAGGATCCGGTCCTCTGGCGTGACTCGGTTCAATATAACCTGATTGTCAATGACTGGTTGGGGCGCATCGCGTACTATCTGCGCTCGGCAGACGGGGTGCATTGGACCGTGGATGACGGGGAAGCCTACATGCCAGGCATTGCCAAACATCGTGACGGAACGCAGGAACATTGGTTTAAGTATGAACGTATGCGCATTGTTCAGGACAAGGAAGGGCGTGCCATTCAGGCGAACTTCGCGGTCATCGACACAATTAAATGGGAAGACAGGCCAGGGGATCGTCACAGTTCTAAGAACATCTGCATTCCCCTTGATGGAGGTCTGCTGCTCTGCGCAACAGGAAAGGCAAACGACCGACGTATGAAAGTGCGCATTGGCGCTGAGGAAAACTTTTGTCCGCTCACCGACCTGGATGTTTCCACGATTCATTTTGGCTCGCCTCATGAAGTCGATTATGGACGTGGAGCGCACCCGATTGACTGGAAAGAAGAAGGAGGCGATTTGATCGTGACTTTCAAGATGAAAGATGCAGGGTTCAAGGACGACGATTTTGCAGGAAAGATGCTGGTCAAAAGGAAAGACGGACATATCACTTTCGGTTTCGTCCGCCTACCTTGGAGATAATCCCCTACCCCTCTTTCAGATGTGAGGCAGGTGCTTGAATAGAGACTATTTTTGCACGGTTGCTTACACTCTGGCATGAACACGCACACGCATTCTGCTCGGAACGTGTATTTGCAGTAAAAAAACAGGGTGCAGGCTACTTGCGCTTACGGCCTTTGTAAATCAGGATGCCGACAACCACGACAGCAAGAACAATCATGGCAATGCCCAATTCGTGGCTATATTCCTTGACCTTCTGCATCAACTGGTCTTCAGGAACGACACTCTGAAGTGCATAGCCGATGGCAGCGAGACAGATGTTCCAAAGTCCTGCACCGATGGTGGTGTAGAGAAGGAAATGGGACAGACGCATCTTGGCCAGCCCTGCAGGAATGGAGATAAGATGCCTGATGCCCGGAACGAGACGCCCGATGAGCGTGGCAATGGCCCCGTGGTCGGTAAAGTACTGTTCTGTGTGCTGCACTTTTTCCTCATTGAGCAGGCAGAGGTGGCCGAAAGTGCTGTTGGCAAAGGCATAGACAATGGGACGGCCCAGATAGCGGGCGGCCACGTAGTTGATAAGCGCACCGAGGTTGGCACCTAACGTAGCACAAAGCACCACGAGAATGACGTTCAAGTCGCTGCCGTCGGCTGCTGCACGGTAGGCGGCTGGAGGTACGACAAGCTCACTGGGGATGGGAATGACAGTACTTTCAAGGGTCATCAGAAAAGTGATGGTCCAATAGTTGAGGTGCTCCATGCACCAAGAGATAAATTCAGACATTCTATGAAGATAATTTGTTATACGAACTTTTTACGGAACTCATTACGCGCAGCCATGCGATGACGGATGGCCGAAGCAAGATTCCAGAACGGAAGTGCCAGCTCAAAGAAGAAGAGGGTGACACCATACTGCCTGCACGCCAGTTGCCGGGCCGTTTGATTGAAACAGACGGTCTTCACAACAACATAGATGATGAGCAACAGGGTCAACAGGCTGAGCAGCAAGATTTGAGGAATATCATCAGAGGACACGATGACCCACCCAACGACAAGAGGCAGGAACAGGCAGAGGAGTATCATCCACGGCTGTATCATGCGCAGGAACTGTGTCCAACGATAGAGACTGGCATGACGCTGGTGGCGACGTGTTTCGACATAGAACACGCGCTCCTGTTTCCAATGACTGGATGAGGATACACGTTCCTGAACCACAGTGGCAGCTGGCGACAACAGCAATGCCGTATTCCTTGGTGTAGAGTTCTGGTTGACCAAAAGCTCTACAGCTCCTGCCTTCAGGTCTTGCCCAATGGCAAAACCACCATGTTCGAGAAAGGCATCCTTACGAATAGCCACGTTGCAAGCATCGGCTTTCACGGCTGCATGGCCAGAAAGAACATGTTGGAAATTCGTCAGGTTGTTCCAAAGCCGAAAGAAACCTGTCTGCAAATCGAGCCAAGAGCGGGAACGTTCTTCGTAACGTGAAAAACCTAACACGATTTCCGCTGTGTTCAAACGCGGACTCTGTGGAGAACGACCTGGACAGACGATGATTTCCGCTATGCGTGTGAGCCAGCCCGAAGAGGCGGGTTCACAGTCGGGACGGGTGATGACCACCCATTCATAACGTGCCGCCCGAAAGCCGAGCGTGAGTGCAAGACGTTCGACACTAATGTCACGGGCCGAGGCGGGCGTGAAGGTGTGGCGCAAATGAGCATACTGCATCTCCAACCGTTCGAGCACATCCTTCGTCTCGTCGGTCGATCCCATGTCAACCACAATGACCTCGAAGCGGTCGAAATCTTGTTCCAACATGAGAGGCAAATGGCGACGCAACTGGGGGGCTGCATTGTGAGCGGCAATCACGACACTCAGCGGCGGCAATTCTTCAGTATATTTCTCTGGATTCAATTGCCGAAGGCTGCGGCCAATGTGACCGTAGTCGATGGCAAAGCACATCGCCATTGTCCATACGACAAGCATTAGCGAAAGAAGCAACCAGAAAAACGGAGGAATCATGACAGTGGATGGTCGGTTACATAGACATTCGGCAAGGGACGGCAGTTGTAGCACGAAGCCATCGTCTCGCCATAAGCTCCTGCTGAACGGATCTCGAGCAAATCGCCGCGACGCGTGGGTGGAAGCAAATAGTCTTTCTGGAAGATATCGGACGACTCACAAATAGGTCCCACGACATCATAACGTTCCCTCTCACTTTCGCAATCAGAAAATTCGCCTCGAGCGATGCGTGATTCGCCGCTGAGGTTCACGACTTCGTGGTAAGCTCCGTAGAGAGCTGGACGAATGAGGTCAGTAAAGCCGGCATCCACGATAACGAACTTCTTTTCTGTGCCCTTCTTGACATAGAGGACATGAGTCAGCAACGACCCCATTTGTCCAACAACAGAACGGCCCAACTCAAAATGAACCCGCTGACCAGGACGCAAATTCAGCCTTTGAGCAAAGGTCTGGAAATAGGACTTGAAGTCAGGTATCGGGTGAACGGCAGGTTGATGGTAATCGATGCCCAAGCCACCGCCTACGTTGATGTTTGGTACCGTGATAGCTTCAGCATCCAGCTGTTGCTGCAACTCATTGATGCGCTGGCAAAGAGCTTCAAAATCATCCATTAACAAGAGTTGAGAGCCGATGTGGAAATGTAAACCCATGAACTCTACTCCCGTCATGGCTTCGGCCTTGCGGATGACGCTTATCATATCTTCCTTAGAGATGCCAAACTTGTTCTCTGCACTGCCTGTTGTGATGTGGGCATGGGTGTGGGCACCTACATCTGGATTGATTCGGAAACTCACACGAGCGCGTGTCTGTAAAGAGGTGGCAATCTCATTGATGACCTCCAACTCTTCAATGCTCTCAACATTCAACATGGCGATACCAGCCTCAAGAGCAAGACGGATTTCCCAATCGGCTTTGCCAACACCGGCAAAGACGATATCCTCTGGCTTGAATCCAGCAGCCATTGCTGCCTTTATCTCTCCTCCACTCACGCAATCAGCTCCGAAGCCAGCCGCAGCGATCTGGCGCAAAATGGCAGGATGGGCATTGGCTTTAATGGCATAGTGAACATGATAATTATCATGCCCTACCGTTTCTGCCTGAATGGCTTCGAGCGTCCGAGCCAGCAACGACGTATCGTAGTAGTAGAACGGCGTCTGCGGAAGGTTCTTGTCCTTAACTTTGTCTGCGCACATGGCCATCGTATTTGAAGAGGACTTTCTGCAATGCTTGCAAAGTACGTTTCTTGTCTGCTTCTGTGACAAGGAAGGAAATGTTGTGGGCAGATCCGCCATAGCTGACCATCCGCACAGGTATTTGACGGAACGCTTCAGCGGTCATGGACTCAAAACCAACGTTCTGACTCGACAAGTCGCCAACGACACAGATGATGCACATCTTTTCCTCAACTGTGACCGTGCCATACTTCTTCAGCTCATCAACAATGGCAGCCAAATGTGACTGGTTGTCAATCGTCACGCTGACACCAACCTCGGACGTGCAAATCATGTCGATACTGGTCTTATAGGTCTCGAAAATCTCAAAGACCTTGCGCAGGAAGCCGTGAGCCAGCAACATTCGGGAACTTTGGATGCCAATGCAGATAATGTTGTCCTTGGCAGCTACGGCTTTGATGGTGCCACGGTGCATGTGGTTGTTGATAATGGTACCAGGGGCCGTGGGTTCCATCGTGTTGAGCAGACGGACAGGAACATTTGCGAATTTAGCCGGCTGAATGCACGTGGGATGCAGAATCTTCGCACCAAAGTAGGCCAGCTCAGCCGCTTCTTCAAAGTAGAGCTGACGAACAGGTTCTGTGCCTTCGACAATACGAGGATCATTGTTGTGCATTCCGTCGATATCCGTCCATATCTGAATCTCTTCGGCACGGATGGCGGCTCCGAGGAGGCAGGCCGTGTAATCTGAACCGCCTCGCAACAAATTATCCACTTCGCCGTATGCATTGCGGCAAATGAATCCTTGCGTGAGGTAGATTTCATAACCAGGATTGGTCTCCAGTTGCGCAAGCGCTTTTTCACGGATGTAGTTGAAGTCGGGTTCGGCGTTCTTGTCTGTACGAATCATATCCAAAGCCGAGAGCAAGGTGGCATTGACGCCACTCTCCAAGAGATAGTTGACAACCATGTTGGTGGACATGATTTCACCTTGAGCCAAAATCACTTTCTCCTCAAAAGAAGTGAAAAGTGATTTAGTGAACGAACGCAAGTAGTTAAACTCCTCTTTGAGAAACTGCTCCGTCTTTAGACGCCATTCGTCAGTCGAGAATAGCTCGGCCGTATGCTCCAGATACATTCGCTCCAACTGGTTAATCAGGTTGTAAGCACCTTCTGGATTTTTCTTATAGAGATAGTCTGCAATTTCCACCAAAGTGTTTGTTGTTCCACTCATGGCAGACAACACGACGAGCTTAGGTTGGCCGTCACTAGTAATCAGTTTGGAGACGTCTTTCATGCGCTGGGCACTACCCACGCTGGTACCTCCGAATTTAAGAACTTTCATCTGTCAATGTATTGTGTTTTGTTATTGTTCGTTTTCCGATATCTTAGCAAAGGGGATGTCATCATCGGATGCTTCGACCGACTCTTTCAACTGTAGCTCGGAAGGAGCTGACTCTAAAACAATTGGCCTTTGAGCACGAAGGAGTCGTTGCTGAGTGCATTCATAAACCGTGCCAGGAAATTCAGCCATGAGCGCATTGTTGTGTGTCGCCATGACAACAGCTGTTCCTGTCTCTGTCAGTTCGTGAAGAATCTGAACGGTTTTGCGTCCCGACTCCACATCCTGATTACCCGTGGCTTCATCAGCAAGGATGAGCTTGGGGGAGTTCAAGATAGCACGTGCGACGCAAACGCGCTGTTGTTCACCGCCCGACAGTTCATAAGGCATTTTGTCGAGCTTTTCCATCAGTCCCACACGCTGCATCACTTCCTCAATTCGCTCTTTTCGTTCGGCCTTTCGCTTCCAACCCGTGGCACGTAGCACGAAATCGAGATTTGCCCGCACAGTACGGTCTGTGAGCAAACGGAAATCCTGAAAGACGATGCCAAGCTGACGTCGCAGTGCCGGAATACGACGACGCTTCACTTTCAGCATGTCTGTTCCGAGCACTTCGGCAGCTCCTGTGTGGATGTCCAGTTCGCCATATACGGTCTTCATCAAAGAAGACTTTCCGCTGCCGACAACTCCTGTGAGATAGACAAATTCACCTGAATGAACCTGCCAATCTACGTCGCGCAACACCAGCTGGTCTTCACGCTGAATATCTACGCGCTGATAATTGATAATCAATGTTTCTTCCATCCCGGTTGATGACGTTCTTGAAGTTCAGCAGCCATCTGTTCGATGCGCAGTCCTTTGGAAGCGAGCAAAACAATGAGGTGATAGAGCATATCAGAACCTTCGTAAATCATGCGCTCGTCCGTTCCGTTACATGCTTCGATGACAAGTTCCAAAGCTTCCTCCCCTACCTTCTGTGCCATGCGGTTCAGGCCATCACGGAAAAGGCTGGTCGTGTAGGAACCTTCAGGCATCTCACGATGACGTTGCTCGATAAAATTCTGCAAGTCTGAGAGAAAAAGCAAAGGAGATTGCACTTCCGAACACTGTTCCAAGGACTCATTCTTCTCACCCCAGCAAGTATCTGTACCGGTGTGACAGACAGGGCCATCGGGATGAACGCGTAAGAGCAACGTATCGTTGTCACAATCGTTCTTGATGCTGACGACATGGAGAAAGTGGCCGCTGGTCTCACCTTTCGTCCACAGACATTGCCGGGTACGGGAGTAGAAAGTGACGATACCCTCGGCAACGGTCTTCTCATAAGCTTCGCGGTTCATATAACCCAGCATGAGCACCTGACGGGTGTCGGCATCCTGGATGATGGCGGGAACAAGCCCGCCACACTTATCAAAATCTATATTCATAATCTTATGTTGATTCCTTCTGTACGTAAATACTTCTTCAGTTCTGGTATCTTAATCTCTCCAAAATGAAAGACGGATGCTGCCAAGGCTGCATCGGCACGTCCTTGAAGGAAGACATCGCGGAAATGCTCCTTCTCCCCTGCTCCACCTGAAGCGATGATGGGAATGGAAAGCGTATCTGACAATTGACGCAGGGCATCGTTGGCAAAACCAGTCTTCACTCCGTCGTGGTTCATGGACGTAAACAATATTTCTCCCGCTCCCCGCTCCTGTGCTTCATGAGCCCATTCAAATAACGAACGCTCTGTAGGTATGCGGCCACCGTTAAGGTAGCAGATCCAAGTGCCGTCCTCTTCTTGTCGGGCATCAATGGCAACCACGCACACCTGAGAACCATAGTGAGTCGTTATCTCGTCAATCAGATCTGGACGGCGCAAAGCCGCGCTGTTCACGCTCACCTTATCAGCTCCAGCCGAGAGCAACCGATCTACATCGGCAAGTGCACCAACACCTCCACCTACCGTGAAAGGGATGTTCACCGCTTCAGCCACACGACTCACCATATCCGTGAACGTCTTTCGGCCTTCGTGGGAAGCGGTGATGTCGAGGAATACCAGTTCATCGGCTCCTTGTTCACAGTATGCACGTCCCAGCTCCACAGGATCACCAGCATGACGCAAATGAACGAAATTCGTGCCTTTGACGGTTTGTCCGTCTTTGACATCCAAGCAGGGTATGATTCGTTTTGCCAGCAAAGTAGTTTATTTAGAGGTTAGGTTGTGGAAATTCTTCAAGCAGTTGTCGCAAGTCAACACGCCCTTCGTAGATGGCTTTTCCGAAAACGACGGCAGGAATACCCGCCGCGTCCAATTGACGAATATCGTCCATGCTACCTACACCGCCAGAAGCGATGAGCTGGCATGTGGGTTGGGCTTGCAAGATACTTTGGTAGAGCTCAATGGCTGGACCGCCAAACGTACCGTCGCGACTGATTTCTGTGCAAAGGACGTGACGGATACCCTCGCGCATGTAAGTTCCTATGAATGGCAGCAGTTCCTGTGTGCTTTCTTCCTTCCATCCGTTGATGCTGATACGGCCGTCCCGCACATCGGCACCCAGAACAATGTGCTCAGCGCCGAACTTATGCAACCAGCCAAGCACCAGCTCAGGATCTGTCACCGCCACACTGCCCAATGTCACCATCTGCGCGCCGGCATCTAACACGGCGTGCAAATCTTCTTCTGTCTTCACACCTCCTCCAAAGTCCACAACAAGGTGTGTCTCACGGGTGATGCGGCGCAACACATCAAGGTTTACGACATGCCGAGAACGCGCTCCGTCCAAATCCACTACATGCAGCCGCCGATAGCCAATGGATTCCATTTGAACGGCCATCTCGACAGGGTCTTCTGCATAAACCTTTTGCGTTGCATAGTCGCCTTTTGTCAGACGCACACAGCGACCGTCTATAATGTCTATGGCTGGGATGAGGAGCATGGATGAAGGGCAGATATGGATTGATTAGAGGGAGAGGAAGTTGCGAAGGATCTGTTCGCCAACGGCTCCGCTCTTTTCTGGATGGAACTGCGTGGCATAGAAGTTATCACGATGCAAAGCGGCGCTAAAAGGTAGAATATAATCTGTCACCGCCGTCGTAAATTCACACACGGGAACATAGAAGCTGTGGACGAAATAGACAAAAGAGGCGGGTAAGTGCAAGGGGCTGACGAGCTCGGTACACTTCAACTCATTCCATCCCATGTGAGGCACTTTTTCTTCATGACGTTTCGGTCGGAAACGAAAAACTTCCACGGGGAAGATGCCAAGACAATCTGTGTCGCCTTCCTCGGAATGACGACACATCAGCTGTTGTCCTATGCAGATGCCCAACACGGGTTGTGTCAGTGAGCAAATCACGCGGTCAAGTCCGTGTGCCCGAAGATAGCTCATCGCCTGACTGGCCTCGCCCTGTCCGGGAAACAAAACCTTGTCGGCTGAACGCAATTCAGCTTCATCGTCAGTCAGCACAGGATCTACGCCTAAACGCTTCAGCGCATGAACCACGGAGTAGATATTACCCGCATTATACTTGACAATTGCGACCTTCATTCGTTATTCACAGATTCTAATATCACAGAATGGGCGCAAATATACAAAAATATTCACGTGCGCACACTATTTCCAGCATTTAATATTCTTAAAAGCTTCATTTTCCAACGATACATCAATGTTGGACAATATGAACATCGCGTTGCGGGAAGGGGATTTCGATGTGATGGCTGTTCAATGTCTCATAGATGGTTTCCTTGACACGTCCCGAGAGACCATACTTTTCCTCCACCAGCATCCAGACACACACGAAGAGGTCAATACTGCTCTCGCCGAAGTCAGAGAACACGACGCTGACGGGTCTTGCTGGATCGACAATGGGCTGACCAGTCGCATTCATGCCCTCGCAGACAGCACTCACGGCTTCTACCAGCAGACGGCGCACCTCGTTCACGTCCGTCCCGTATGCCACACCGACAGGTATCTTGATGAGTTCATAGCTATGGTTGCGCGTCATGTTCTTAAAGTTCTTGCTGAAAAGAGCTTTGTTCAAGAAGGCAATCACGCAACCGTCGCTTGTGACAATCTGAGTACTCTGATAGCTGATATTTTCCACCTTGCCCGTGATGCCGTCACACTCGATGTAGTCACCCACACGCAGACGACCCGTCATTAGCGAGAGGCCGTAGAAGAAGTTCTCGATGAGATCCTGCATTGCAAAACCAAGGCCTGTGGCCAAACCTGCTGTGACAATGGAGATACCACTCTTTGGCACGTTCAAGATGACCAGAACGATGATGAAATAGAGACCCCACGAAAGAATGGCGATGACGTTCTTGGCCAACGTCAGGTTCAGCTGGTCGTCCGGATGGGCTTTCCTGCGGAAATAGACATAGAAACTGCGGACGGCATAGTTCAGATAGCTGAAGAGGAACCACAACGCAGCTACCAAGCAAAGCTTGAAAAGCGACACCTGGATCAAGTCCTTCTGATCAATGAAGTTACGGAAGAATGCCTTCTGGCAGATGCTCGTCATCTCGAAGATTTCTGCTGCCCAATAGATGCTCACGAGAATTGAACAGACAGCCAGAATCGGAACCAATGTGCGGTTGATGAAATCATAGAGCCAAGTCGTTGTGATGAACTTCCCATGTTTCATCTTTCCCAAAATAGGCTTGGCAGCCTCCGACACATCTTCTCCGGCAAGGATATCGTCCTTCAGCTGCGGACAAAGGCGGGAAATCATGTAGCGATTCTCGAACATCTCCATGAGGTCATAGAAACAGGTGATGGTCGTAATGGCTGCCAGTTGGAACGTCCACCAGACAAGAATCTGCACAGACAACAGCGTATAACCCACCCAAGCAGCCACACACGAGACCACCATGACAACCGTGGTGACATGGGAGTAGATGACATCCTGCAAGGGAAGTGCACTGCGATGGCGGCGCACCATCCACCATTGCCAAAGCGTGAATGCCAGCAGGAAGGGAGGAAACAAAAGGTTCAGAATCGAATTGGGCACCAGCACAATGCGCAACATGATGACCACCGAAGCCAACACCATCAACGGCGTATATATCAGGGCTGCATGGAGCATTTGCTCTCCTTTCAAGCGGATGTACAGCGAAAGGAAAATGACCTCCAACAGCCAAGCCATGCTGATAATCAGCTCCGTACTCATCTGGATGAAATTGCGGTCCACCAACGAACGGACAACCATCACGATGATGGCAAAGAGTGCAATGCCGATGACGTTCGTCAGCATCTGTCGCCTCAGCTTGAACGACTCGCCACGCCAACGACGGGGCAACAGCCAACGAAGCACCACATAGGTCAGCCCCAAGGACAAAGACAGATAGAACAACACGAAAATGCTGATGAACAACACCGGAACGCCGCGCCATTCAGAATAACTGCCACCCTTGCCACGGAAGGGCGCATATTTCGTCGATGCAGAATGAGTAGCTTGTCGTACATAACGGGGCAAGTCGGCCAGAATCATGAAATAACCCGAACCTCCGTTCTTGTAGATGTTATCTTGAATAATCTTGTAACGCGACTGTGCAAAGGCGTTCAGTTGCTTCACTTTCTCCTGAACGCTGGTGTAGTAACTGCTCTCTGCCTCCAGGTTCTCCAGAAAAGCCTGCATGTTCTTCTGTAGCGCTTGGGCATACATCAGACATGCACGCCTGTCTGCCAACTGTTCGCCAGAGAGAAAGAGCGGCTCATGATGGTCTTCGTCGTCTCCACCGATGGCTTCCTCTAAAGGACGAGGTGGCAAATCTCCATCCTCGTGAACATGCGTGGAAGCCATCTGCGACTCCAGGGAATCTATGGCATTGAGCAGAATGCTGTCACTTTCCGACAGCACATCTTCGTCGCCCATGTCCACGGGTGGCATACTCTTCAACGAGGTAATCAACGCGTCATAACGTTCTATTTCGTTACGCATCCGCGTGATAATCTTCTCGTAGGGCAAGGTCCGCCCGTTCCTGCCATCCAGCATCCGATAAAGATTCACCGCCTGCTGGCACGCATAGGCCATGTCGAACGTGTTGTCCACCGACTGCGAATAGAGCATCAGTCCAATTTGTTCACACTGGTTCATGTACCACACCAGCTGCTGATGCTGTGCGGCGCCCTGCTGCTCGAAGCGGGCCATGAACGCCTGCTGCTTCTCGTAATCTGCCGCCAGCTCCGCACGCAACACGCCCAGCGTCCGAGCCAGGTCGCGCTCCTTCAGCACGGCACCTGCCGGCTGCACGGCCAACAGCACCATCACGCAGAGGACCAGTAGTCGTCGCGTCACGTCAATCAATCCTTTTCTCATAATCTTGGTCAAAGTTCCTCGTTCAAAAACAAATATCCTGCGAACGCGTGTCCGCAGGATATTCTTCGTTGGGTGACTAGTGGGACTCGAACCCACGACATTCAGAACCACAATCTGACGCTCTAACCAACTGAACTATAGTCACCATATAGGCATATTGCCTGCGCCACCTTTCGGTTTTGCGGGTGCAAAGGTAAGGCATTTCTGTGAAACCGCCAAACTTTCTGAACACTTTTTTATAGCGAAAAGAGAAAAATGGGAAAATATGAAGAAAGCGACAACCGAATATCTTCGACTGTCGCTTCTGTCGGGGCGACCCGACTCGAACGGGCGACCGCCTGGTCCCAAACCAGGAGCGCTACCAACTGCGCTACACCCCGTAGCCAAAAGTGATGGCTGCTTCTGAAAGCGGCTGCAAAAGTACGACATTCTACTGATTCCTCCAAATTTTTCTCGAAAAAACCAACGAAAATGCCTCATCTTTCGTTTTTATCTGCTCCCCACCCCTCCCGTACATCGTGTTTTTGGGGTAAAAGCCTCAATCCCTCACCCGTAAAAGATTGTCTGTTAATTGATTGACGTAAAAGGTGAGGGATTGAGGGATTGCGCAGGGAAAACACATAGTATGAGGAGTGGAAGTGTTGGCCGTGCAGTTGGAAGGAACTCACCTTCTTCGCGGAAGGTGCATACCTTCCATGCGGAACAGATACACCTTCCTGTTTTCTCCGCCATGCACTTCCCTCGTCATTGATGGTCGGGAAAGGGGGATGAGCGGGTCGTTTTCAATCAAAACAAATGAAGTTAAGCTTGCGTCAAGAGCCAAGCGAGGTAGCCCAGATAGGTGGCCACAAGGACGGCTCCTTCCCATCGGATGACGCGATGCTGTGTGCGGGAGAAGGCCCAGAAAAGCACACCGCTCAGGAGCAGCATGGCAAAGTCTGTCCAGTCGATGCCCTGGACGGGCATGGGAGTGATGCAGGCGCAGGTGCCGAGAATCCAAAAAATATTAAAGAGATTGGAACCGACGACGTTGCCTATCGCGATGTCGCTCTGTCCCTTGCGGGCAGCCACGATGCTGGTAGCCAGTTCGGGCAAGGAGGTGCCGCCGGCCACCAATGTCAGGCCGATGACAGCCTCGCTGACGCCTAAGTTGCGGGCGATGTCGCAAGCTCCAGTGACAAAGAGCTGACCGCCGCCGATGAGACCAGCCAAACCGATGAGAAGCCAAAGACTGATGGAAAGCACGGAAGGGAGGTCTGCGGATTCAACGGTTGGCGCGGCTGGTTCCGACGTGACAGATGATGACGAAGGCCGTGTTGCCAAAGTGAAAGTATAGCTCATGAAGACCGCAAAGAAGGCCAGGAGAGCGATGCCGTCGCCACGATCAAGGATGTTCTCCCCCACCCCGAAGATGGTGTCGAGGGCAAGTGCACCCAAGACGATGCTGGCCAACAGGGAAAAAGGAATATCTTTGCTAACGGTGGAGGCAGAAACGCGAATGGGCAGCACCAAAGCGGTGCAACCGACAATCATCAAAGTGTTAAAGAGATTGGAGCCGACGACATTGCCGATGCTCATGGAGGCGGCACCGTCGATGCTGGCAAAAAGGCTGACGACAAACTCGGGAAGGGACGTGCCAAGGGCGACGACCGTCAAGCCGATCACCAGCTCTGGCACAGATAGACGGCGTGCCAACCCGACGGAACCTTCCGTGAAGCGGTCGGCACCGACAAGAACGAAAACGGCACCCAAGAGGGTGAAGAGGATACTGAGGAGCATTAGTCTTGTACGGGGTAGGAATCGTAGTGTGTGATCTGTGGCGGCTGTCCATCGGTGCGGGGCGAAAAGTCGGAACAGATGCGACGCGACTCAGCCACATTGCGTTCGCCACTGATGAGGCAGTCGTTCACAATGGGGTTGCGGAAATATTGGTAAAAGACGCCGTGGCGGCAGTCAAGACAGCGGACAAATTTGCGCTCGGTGTTATTGTTCTTGGCCATTACTGAGCTGATATATTTCACTTGGAACCTTGCGACGCAACACGTCAACCTTGAAGTCCACACCAGGAATGATGCCGTAGATGCGAAGGACGGCATCGACAGTCTTGCGTGCAAGAACGGGATGATTATTCTCTTCGCTGAGATGGCAAAGCCACACGTGGCGGAGGGCAGGACTGGAGGAATTGGCCAGCAACTCAGCAGCTTCATGGTTGCTGAGATGGCCGGTGGGGCCGGCTATGCGACCCTTGAGATAGGCTGGATATGGCCCTGCCTGCAACATTTCATGGTCGTGGTTGCTCTCAAGGACGAGGTAGTTGGCGGCCTCGACTTCGGCCTTGATGCGTTCCGTGACATGACCGACGTCGGTGATGAGACAGAAACGGATGCCATCGGACTCAATGCGGTAGCCGACACAGTCGGTGCTGTCGTGGGGTACGGAAAAAGCTGTCACCGTGAAATCACCGAAAACCAAGGGCTGGTCGGGGGTGATGAAGTGCTTAGACTCGGTTTTGAGATGGGGCGAGACGCAGTAGTTTCGGTCGATGCCCTCATGGACCAGTTCAGTGGCATAGACAGGGATGGCATATTCGGCAGCCAACTTGCCAACGGACTTGATGTGGTCTGCATGGTCATGAGTAATGAAAATACCCTGCAAATGTTCCCATCTGAGCCCAAACACCTGAAAGTGACGTTTCAGCATACGGAGGCTGATGCCCGCATCAATCATAATGCCACCGTTCTCCGTCCACAGGCAATAGCCATTGCCGCTGCTGCCACTGCCCAAACACAAGAAATTGAGCATAGTTTAGTTCTTTATACATTCTGCGGCAAAGATATAAAAAAAAAAGCAAAGCAAGAATAAAAAGCGCCCTTTTTTGGACTTTTTACCATAAAAGGGGGTTAGAAAGGCAGTCCAACCGCAAAATGGAGCTGAAAATCTCGTCCAAAACGGGGGTGAATAATGGGATAGCGATGACGTCCACTCCTGTATGCAGGATTGACCGCTTTCATGCCGCCGTCGAGACGCAGGATGAAATAGCCAAAGTTGAGGCGTAGCCCCAAACCATAGGCCACGGCAATCTGACGCCAAAACTCGTCGAAACGGAATTGACCTCCTGGCTGTTCTTCATATTCGCGAAACGTCCATACGTTGCCGGCATCGACGAAAGCTGCACCGTCAATCTTCCAGAAGAGGTGAGTGCGCCACTCGACGCTCATGTCCAGCTTCAAGTCGCCTGTCTGACGGATGAAATCCACACGGCCATCCGAACCTTGAAAGCTGCCAGGTCCCAGGCCTCGAACGCTCCAGCCACGGACACTGTTGGCACCGCCGGAGAAATAGCGCTTTTCGTAGGGAAGAACGTCCGAATTACCGTATGGGAAGGCGGCACCCACCGCTAAATGCAAGCCGAGGCTGTTGCGGTCGTCGATGCGAAAACTCTTGGCGAAGTCGAAATCAAACTTGACGTACTGGGCATAGGCAATATTGAAAAGCGTGTAAGCATCCAAGGACTGAGAGTACTGACCGTCAAAAAGATGGGAGAGGCCGTAAAGTAAATTGCCCGACGTTTCAATGCCCAAACGAACACTATAGGCATTCTCACCATAAACCGACGACTGGGCAGAGGGGGGAAGGCTGGTATATTGGAAAGTGTAGCCCCACTTCATGATGAACAGGTTCTCATAGTTGTAACGGAGCACGGAGTTACGGTTGCCATTGTCGGAGAGATACTCTTGCTTGAATGTCTCGGAAATCCACGGCATGAAGACATAGTTCAAGTCAACAAGGTCGATGCGATGCTGGCGTTGCTGGTTGAAACGGTTCCAACGATAGCGCCAGGCTGCCGTGAGTACACGTCGGTGAAACTCGGGACGATCCTGTGAGTCAAACATCAGGGAGGCGATGCTTTGAGCCTTCACATTCCGACGAAACGAGTGAGTCAAGAAGGGGAACATGAAATCTGGGAAATTCAAGTTAGTTTCAACACTATACTCAAAATAGTTCTGGTCTGAATATCCTTCCAACCCCTTGATGGCTTCGAACGCTCCACGCAGCGTCAGCCCGAAAAGCGCTGAACGTTGGAAAAGGTTGCGGTTTTGGTATCCAAGGTTGACGGCGGCACCAAGGTCGCCGGCAGAATTGGTGCCTTCGAGCTCGGCAGAGAGACTGTGATGCTTGGCCGTAATAAGGCTGACAATGGCATCCAACGAATCGGGAGCATCTGGCACAGGTTCCATGACAACGTTAGCACCCATGATGGCCGAGAGCGATGACATGTTGCTATAGGTCGATTGAACCTGTGACTCACGAAGCAAACGCCCCGGCACGAGCTCGGTCTTATTGACAAGGAACATCGGACGCAACTTCATACGACCCGCCTGGTAGAACTTATGGTGGTTCAGCGTCAAGGTGTCCACGCCTTCCAATGAACCACGACGAGCCTGCAAGTCAATATCTGTGAGATAGTTGATGTTACGGACGAAGTAACGCTGGTGAGCCTTGAGGCTGTCGTTCACCGTCGCTCGGTAAAGGGGGATGCGCAACGTCAAGCCAACACGATGGTTGCCCAAGGCTGTATCTGCATCGAACCGAACGAAACTTTTATTGAAACGATAGAAGCCGGAGTTCTGCATGAGGTTGGAAAGGCGCGTACGCTCACGATCCAACAAGTTCACGTCGAACGGCATCCCCTCACGAAGAATGCTGGTCGGCCAGTTTTCCAAATAGAGTGTGTCCAGTTTAGGGTCGTCGATGCGACGTGAAAGCTGGCTCACAGTATAAAGATGGGAAGGATGGATGCGATAAGTCACGTTCACCCGACGCCCTTTGCGTTTCGTTTCCACGTTCACATCAGCATTCAGGTAGCCCAAATTCCTGACGGCAGCCTGCATGTCGGCCCGACCGCGTTCAGCCTGCAAACTGTTATAGATGACAGGAGCCTCGCCAATGCGTTGCAGGAAGCGGTTGATGCGACGTGTGGAGTCTGTTCCGCTGAGACAATAGACTCCCATTGGCACTTTGAACAGGCTAAACCACTTGGAATTGGGATGCTGACGAACATAACCGTTCAGTTGTGTGATGGCATTCAGACGTTCGTCGCTCCGCACAGACACATTGTCCAGCATCAACTCGTTCTCTGCCAGAAAACGTGAAGGCGCGCAACCTGCCCACAAAAGGGCAACAAGCACAAGGATGAGCAACTGGCGGAAGGGGCGGACGCACATGGTCGGGAGCAGTTTTTAAACGGTTCAACGACAGCGGCGACGAAATTCAGCAAGGACAATGCCCGTGGCCATTGCCACATTCAGACTGTCTGTGGTGGGACGCCCTTCAGGATAGTTGGGAATCAACAACTGGTGGTTACAGCAAGCTGCCGTTTCTGAGCTGATGCCACGCCCTTCGTTGCCCATCACAATGAGGCCATAAGACGAAAGGGAAGCATCCCAAAGAGGACTTCCTGTCAGGGAAGTACCATAAACAGGCACGTCTGGCGGCAAGGCTGAAAAGAGGGATGAAAGAGGGAGTGTATGAACACGAACATGTGCCAATGCACCCATCGTAGCTTGAACGGCCTTTGGGTTCCAGATGTCACAAGTATCAGGTGAACATAATAGGTCGCTGACACCAAACCAATCGGCCAGACGCACTATCGTACCCAAATTGCCTGGGTCCTGAACTCCGTCAAGAGCCAGCACCAAGCCATCCATGCATCGACCAACAGCTGTTTCGATGGAAAATGAAAAGCTATCCTCGGGAATGCGGAAAAGAGCCAAGACTCCTTGTGGAGTTTGCAACAGGCTAGCACGGGCAAGATCTTCGGACGACACGACATCTGCTCCAGATAAGCATGCATCCAGAATCATTTCCTCAGTTGCAAAGAGAGCGTGCAGGCTGAAATGGCCCAACATCTCACCCACCAACTTTGGCCCCTCTGCCACGAAAAGCCCTTCCTTCCGACGACCCTTACGGCTGTCGAGCGAATGAATCAACTTGATAGTGGCTTTCGTGAGCATGACCCTATCCTACTCTACGATTGCTCCTTATTCAGCGGTAGCATGGGCTGCACGAACCCGGCTGAGGGTCTCGGGCGTCATCTGCAAGAAGGAGGCCACATGAACCATCGGTGCTCGCAGAATGATTTCGGGCTTGGTCTTCAACAGACGCAGATAGCGTTCGGTGGCATTTTCGAAACGTTGGCTGTCAGCGTGCTCCTGAGATGAGATGAGCGCGTGCTCCAAAATCTTGCGATAAAGACGCTCCATCTCCTTGTTGGTCTCAACAAGTTCAAGGAAGCGGTCATGTGGAATGCCGAATAGCCATGATGTTTCCAATGCCTCCACGCCCAGCAAAGATGGGATTTGTTTCAGGAAGCTTTCAATACAAATGACGATGCGGCCTTCATAAGAAAAATGTTCGGTCAGGTCACGGCCACCCTTAAAATAGAACTGGCGAACCATGCCACGTTCGACATAATACATAAAACGGCAAACCTCTCCCTCCTGCATCAGCTTCTCGCCCTTCATCACCTTGAATGGAACGAGCATACTTGCCAGTGTGTCTATACCACTCGGATTGAGCGTGCAGTAACGACGCGCAATCTCACGGGCGATATCCCTTTTCTTGTCTGTCATGATTGGTCTCTCCTTCATAGTTGTATGTCGCTTTAGCCTGTCAATAGATTCTTTTTTGTTTTCGTTCCGGACATCAGTCTAATTTGAGTACGGCAAGGAAGGCTTTCTGAGGCACTTGTACATTACCAATCTGTTTCATGCGTTTCTTACCGCGTTTCTGTTTTTCCAGCAGCTTACGCTTGCGACTAATGTCACCGCCGTAGCATTTGGCAGTCACATCCTTACGGACTTGCTTCACGGTTTCGCGGGCGATAATCTTGGCACCGATGGCAGCTTGAATGGCAATATCGAACTGTTGGCGAGGCAGAAGCTCTTTCAGCTTCTCACACATCCGACGTCCGAAGTCCACAGAGTTGTCAACATGCGTCAGCGTAGAGAGCGCATCCACAGGTTCACCATTCAATAAAATGTCAAGCTTCACCAGCTTAGACGGACGGAAGCCATCCTGATGGTAATCAAACGAAGCATAGCCTTTCGATATGCTCTTCAGTTTGTCGTAGAAGTCAATGACGATTTCGCCCAAAGGCATTGCAAACTGAATCTCTACACGATTGCCGCTAATGAAGTCCTGCTTGATGAGTTCGCCTCGCTTGCCCAGACAGAGCGTCATGATGGGACCGATAAAGTTCGCCGTCGTTATAACAGACGCATGGATGTAAGGCTCTTCGATGTGGTCAATGAGCGTTGGATCTGGCATACCCGCCGGGTTGTGAACTTCTTTCACTTCGCCTTGCTTGTCATAGACCATGTATGAAACATTAGGCACGGTGGTTATGACATCCATATTGAACTCGCGATCAAGGCGCTCTTGTACGATTTCCATGTGCAGCAATCCAAGGAAGCCACAACGGAAGCCGAAGCCTAAGGCTACGGACGATTCGGGTTGGAAAGTCAACGAAGCATCGTTCAGCTGTAACTTCTCCAACGAGGCGCGCAGGTTCTCATAGTCCTCGGTCTCTATCGGATAAACACCAGCAAAGACCATCGGTTTCACTTCCTCAAAACCGGCGATGGCTTTCGTCTGGCCAATCGTGCTCACATGCGTGATTGTATCGCCGACCTTCACCTCCGTTGCTGTTTTGATGCCACTGACAATATAACCAACATCACCACAATGCAGTGCCTGTCGCGGAACCATATCCATCTTCAATACACCAATCTCATCTGCATTATACTCTTTACCCGTATTGATAAAGACGACATTGTCACCCTTATGAATACAGCCGTTGACGATTTTAAAATAAGCAATAATGCCTCGGAACGAGTTGAAGACAGAGTCAAAAATAAGAGCCTGCAATGGAGCATTCTCATCGCCTTCCGGACTTGGAATACGGTCAACTACCGCGTTCAGTATATCATCCACACCCTCTCCGGTCTTCCCGCTGGCTCGAATGATTTCATCACGCTTGCATCCGAGAAGGTCAATAATCTCGTCTTCCACCTCTTCGGGCATGGCATTGGGCATATCGCATTTATTCACCACGGGAATGATTTCAAGGTCGTGGTCAATAGCCATATAAAGATTGGAAATTGTCTGTGCTTGAACCCCCTGAGTTGCATCCACGACAAGCAAGGCACCTTCACAAGCTGCTATACTGCGAGAAACTTCATAA
>JAGCPY010000023.1 GCA_017965425.1 Bacteroidaceae bacterium
GATGGTCTGCACGTCGAATGGCAGCACCAGCGACTCCCATCCCCTGCACTCGCCCTTGTTGGTTTCTTGCAGGTAGGCGTGCGTGTAGCTGATGCGCTGTGCCGTGAAAGCCTTGGGGGCATAGAAGTCGTGAATGACGGCTTCGTTGTCGGTGAGCTGTATCTGTTCGGCCTGCCAGCCGCTCTCGTTGCTGCCGGTGATGACGTTGCTGAAGCCTTCGGCCAGCTCCTTCTGTTTCACATAATAGAGGAGGTTGGGGTTGCGCAGCGTTCCCAGGAGCGTCCGTGTCAGCGGGATGTCGGAGTTCCACTCAATGGCAGCCAGGTGTGTGTCACCCTCGAAGAGTCCCGTTCCAGCTTCTTTCACACTGGCGGGAATGGATATGCTGACGAGGTTCTGGCAGCTGGCGAATGCGCCGTCGGCCACCTTCGTGATCCTCCATGTCCGGCCACGGTAATCCATGGTCGCGGGTATGGTGACGTGTGCGGCAGCCTTGTTGATACCCGCCACCTCGGCTTCATCGGTTGATAAGTCGGGAATGCGGTATTTGGCATCGTTCACGGAGACGACGACTTCCGACTGTGGTACGAACTGTGCGATGATGTTCAGGTCGCCGTGGGCATCCAGGTGGATATGTCCTTCGTCGTCCACGTCCTCTGTGCGGTCGATGTTGCTGACCATGAGCCGCATCAGCTGATAGCCGAGGTCAGGAAGGATGCTGAGGTCGAGGCCGTCAATCTGGCTGAAGCTCACGTGTGTCGTTTCCGCGTCCTTGATGGTGACGTCCTCGTCCGACGCATAGTCGTGGCAGGTGACAACTCCGTTCCCGATGCAGGTGATGGTTGCCGTATGCAAGACCTGTGTGACCGTTAAAGTGCCGGAAACATAGTTCAGTTCATAGTTCTCTGCCGCCCCTCCGCTGACGGTAATCGGGTACGTTCCCGGTCCGCTCATCACGTCGGCGGTCGTCGTGGCAACAGGTTTCTGGGTCAGCACCTCCTCGTTCTCGCCATTCTTAAAGCCCGTGTAGGTGAGCGTGAACTCGGGATTCTCTTCCCGCTCGTTTCGGGTGTAGTTCCCGACGCTGACCGTCAGCGGTGCCTTCTTGATGGTCAGCGTGCCGTTGACGTAGTGGTCGTTGTAGTTGGTGACGTTGCCCTTGGCAATGACGATGGGATATGTGCCGACGGGAGAAGCCGACGTGGCCTCGCAGGAGATGGAAGGCGTTCCCACAAGGGTGGCACCTGTAGAGGTGAAACCGAAATTGGGCAGCGCATCGCCATACTCAATGGTGTAACTGTCGGCAGTCACCACCACCTCATCCGGCAGGAGAACAGTCAGCGTGCCATTGACGTGTGTGATGTCATAATTCTCTGCCTCGGCTCCGCTGACCGTTATCGGGTAATCACCAGGTGCACTGGTGGCTGTTGCCGTGGTCGTGATCGTTGGCTGCTTGGTCAGGACATTGCTGGTCTCCTGATTCTTGAAACCGCTGTATGTCACCGTCAGCGTCGGCAAAGCATCGCCCTGGTACTTTGTCTTGTTGTCCGCAGCAATGGTCAGCGGTGCCTTCTTGATGGTGAGCGTGCCGTTGACATAGCGGTCGTTGTAGTTGCTGACGCTACCCTTGGAAATGACGATGGGATAGGTGCCCACGGGTGAGGCCGACGTCGCCTCGCAGGAGATGGACGGCGTTCCGACCAACGTGGCACCTGAAGAGGTGTAACTGAAGGTGGGCAGTGCATCACCATATTCTATCGTGTAGCTGTTGGCTGTCACCACCACCTCATCAGGAAACAGTACTTTTACCACACTTTCGCTACTTGTAAGATATGCTTGGAAGCCGCGGACAACATCACCAATATACTTATGGAAGCCAGGAGTCTCATTAATAATCTGCAATGTCAGGAATTCGTTGGTTGTCTTTTCGACGCCACCGACTGAGCCCTCCAGATCGCTTTTCCCATCAAAGTCAACATCGTCAGTCACACGGAAGATATACACACCTTCATCGCCTGCAAGGATAACAGGAATAGAAGAAGGAATCACACCTGTCAGTTCTTCTAAGAGGAGATAATCTTCTTCAATCACAGCGGTGTAAGCCTTCACACCATTGGCAATCTTCAAGGCAACAGGTGAGTAGAGAGTAGCGAAACCTGCTTCTGTAATCTCAACAGGAAGATCCGTTATTTCTTCGAGAACCCAACTTGTATAACGAGGATTCGTAGAAGTATTAATTGTTAAATTACCGCCACGATCTGCGCTCTTAGTATTGTCACCATTATCATAGAAGTTGGCCGTGCCCGACTTGATAGCGTAACCACCATCGGTCAAGCCATCCTGGAAGGCCACCTCAGAAGCTTTGTCCTCTGTAACCCAAGCCCATGAACTGGCAGTCATACCATTGCTCAAACCGGTACCGAAGTTAACAAGGATGGAACCATCAAAGAAGAAGATAGAGTTGGCATCTGATTTCACGGCCATGGCATATTTACCGTTCTCTGCAGAACCTCCGGCGAGGTACATGCCACTGATTCCACCAACAATGTTATAGAAACCGGGGTCAGGCATGTTAAGTGTTAGGGTAGCGAAGGAAGCTTCTAATTCGTTCTTTGCCGTTTGCAGCTCTTCTTTCGTCAGTTCATTATCAGCCTTGGCAAGAAGCGCCTTCGCCGTAGTTAACGCGGCAGTAAACTCATCGCTTGCAGCAAATTCGCCTAAGCCTGTGCCGATGTTCTTTGCTTCTGCAGATTTGATGGCAGCAGCCAGCGCTTCACAATAAGGTGTAAGGTCCCCGATAAGAGTTTTTATGACAGCCGTCACATCGGGGTCAATCGCTACACTGCTTGCAGTGAAGAGCATAGGAACACCACCGTCATTCTTTCCATCATAAGTAATGACAGGACCTCTATAGCTGGTGCTGACACACATCGTGTAAGACTGTTCCGTTGTAGCAATAGTAGCGCGAACGCGAACCTTCGGTGCTGCTATTTCCTGAGCGATACCATTGTCGAGAGTGATATAGGCAGGTGTGTTGGAGAAGATCCATGTAGGACCATAGGTTCCTTTGCCAACAGATGCGAACTGCTGTTTGCCGACATTATACATATAGTAATGTCCGTCTTTCTCGATGAAGCCCCAAAGATTGTTGACATTTGTATTATCGAACTCATCGGAATTATCGTACCATAAATACTCTGCGTCCCCGTTGTCAGAATCTACAAAATCCTTTTTTTCAGGATTATAAACTATGGCACCACGTGCGTTCACGATGGTGTAATAGACATCGGTTCGCGGGGTGTAGTTAATATTTTCGGGAGCAACAACAGCAGCTGTAGCTGCCTCCAATGTAGCATTGGCCGTCTCATAGTCAGCAACGGGAGCATCACATACGTCTTGTGCTGCATCAATAGCATTCTTGAATGTAGATATGGCTGCAGCTGAAGGATAACCGACTTCACCAGCCGTGGGGGCCAACTGCCCATAGAGAGCATTAGCGTCTTCGATAGTCTTAGCGAGCAGAGCCTTGCCTTCAAGGACTTCTTCGATATCCCAGCGGGAACCAGCATCGTTAAGACCAGCAGCACTGTTCCATGTGCCCAGATTACCTGCATTGCCTGCATCATTGAGATAAAGGTTTGGACCAGTGATACTACGGAAGGTAAGACCTGTTCCATTCTTTGTTACTGCCCACTGCACTTTTTCTGTAGAAGCAGGTTCTGCTACTTCTTCCATCTCTGGCTGAGTGTTCATGGCGAGGTACTTGCCTGCGCCTGCACCCTTGTTCACAATAAAGAAGTTGCGATAGGGATTGCCGACGAATGCCCACTTATATACATCTGTCTTCTCGTTGGTGCTGTTGGTCATGTAGCGGCCGTTGCCATCTTTCTTCTCTTCATCAGCACGCAGATATTTCGAACCGCGAATGGTAGAATAATACCATGTAGCATTATCAAAGGATGCAGATGCCTTGAAAGGCAGATCATAGGTGACTTTGACCTTAACGGTATTCTCACCAGCGACAAGGGTCGTTTCTGTTACCTCATAAGTACAGAAAGAGCGTTGGAAGTCAGCAGGAAGTTCGGTAATCTCTGCACCGATGGATGCAGGTATAGCATCTGACGTGAAGACGACGCCATTGGCATCAGAAATCTCATACACCACGGTGGCCGTCGGATTAAAGTATGCGTCCAGCATGGCTATAGCAGCGGATGGGTCGAAGTCTATATCGACCACTTCAATCTTATACGTATTACCACCATCAAAAGTAATCCAACGGTTGAAGTAAACATTAGGATTTCCATCCATATTCAACCAGTTGGTGAACTGATCTTCTTGCACATAGTAAGGATAATCAGTAATATTTGTCGAGCCAAAAGAAATGTTCTTAACGACCTTAGAGAAGTCACTGGTGCTTTCTACAGCAGGGTTGCCATTAGTGCCAGCTGTTGCTGCTGTGGTATGGCAAACGAAAGCATTGTTGGTGGCATCAAACAGGTAAGTGTTGTTGTCGTATGACACAATAGCGAACTCTGTAGCATTGGAAGCATGGCCCTTCATGGCTGAACCATTCCAATATACATAGCCACGAGCACAACGCATCGTGAACGTCTTGCCTGTAACATCAGGCTGCGCCCAAGCAATACTGTTTGCCATCACTGATAGAACAGCGGCTAAAACAATTTTGAACTTTATCATATAATAATAATTATGTAGGTTTGCTTTCATATTTCATAAGAAAAACGTGGACTTATTACTTCGTCTACGTTCTTGAGGTATCGCCAAACACCTTACTACCATATCCGAGTAAAAGCCCAAGCCAGCTGGCGTGAGCATCCGAGCTTTTCCCCTTGGTAGTTCTTTTATTTTGGCGAAATTTCAGAAAACAAGAAATTATGCGGATGAGTCCAAGAGGTCTCTATTGTCTGGGTATTTCATAGGCAGTGGTAAAATGAAAATTAATAATTGAAGTTGGAAGTTCTCTTGCTGGCAGCAGCTTACAGCTGTTCTATCTGTTCGTGTGTCAAGCCTGTGATGTCCGCTATATCTTTTATGGCATATCCTTTGGCCTTCATCTTGCGGGCATTCTCCAGATTGGTTTGTTGAGCACCTTCGGCACGCCCTTCTGTTCGTCCTTCTTCCTTTCCTTCTAATCGTGCAGCGGCGAACACGCTGTGCTGAGTACGCACGGCATCGATGTGTTGGTCGTATGCTACGCGCTCTTCGTGCGTCATCTTCATGTACTGCAACGTCTCGCGGGCTTCGTTCAAACCGGGCGTCGTCGTGTCGTCCTTGATGCGGGCATTCTTCAGGAAGTCAAGCCATTCCTCCAAAGGCGTCGTGGCCACCTGGTTGAACTCGTTGACACGGATGAGATAGTATTCCGGGAAAATCTCTGACGGAGACCTGAAGCGAAGGGCATCTTCCTCTTCCGTGCCTAACAGCAGTGTGTCCTGCGTGTGGACACCCCTGAACTCGGTCTTGCCATGATAGAGGTAGTCTTTGCCCTGCCCGAGGTCGAAGTAGAGAATGTTGATGGAATAGACCTTCTTCACGTGGGTGTAGTCCTCGCCCTTGAAGATGTGCTCGGTGATGGCCTTCGACACACCGAAGAGGATGCGTTGCAGAAAGTCCAGCTCACGGGTGAGCTGAATCTCCACAAGGATGATTTCACCCTTGCTGTTGCGGGCCTTGATATCGATACGGTTGAACTTGGAGGTGGCATCATCCTGGTTGGACTCACTCTCAAGCAGTTCCACAATCTTGATGGGCTCGCCGAGCAGAACAGTCACGAGGCCTTCGAGCACACCATAGTTGGCCTTCTGGCGCAGGATGCGCTTGGCTGCCCAGTCGAATCGGATGTATTTCTCATCTTCCATAACAAAAGTTCCTTGGGTTTATGCCGCAAAGGTAATCACAAATCGTGTCCTGCCCAAATATTTTCCAAGAAAAATGTAACTCGAATTTCGCAAGCTGCCTTATCGCCCTTCGCTCGGCCCAAAGGGACGCTCCACACTTGGAGAAAGGGCAGTGAGCAGTCAGCCTAGGGCAGCGCCCTGGGTATTGAACGACGCATAAATAGTCGCCCTGCGCTCGGCCAAAGGGACGCTCCACACTTGGAGAACGCCCTGGGTGATAATCAGAAGGTTATATTTCTCCCTGTAAGAGCAAAAGCATAAATATAGACTTTTTCAAGTGGACTCAATAAGTTATTGAGTTCATGGACTCAGATTTCAATAACATTTGCAGTCGTCATAGGAGTATGGATTGCTTGTAACTTGTCGTTTTGCAGCCATAAAAGTATATAATTATCCATACTCCTGTGTTTTCAGGCATATTTCTTATACCGAACTCACGTTAAAAAACACATTTCATTCCACATCTTTTCACGATTTTCCGTGAACGTATAGACGAGTCTGTGAGAAGGTGTACACCTTCCGACTTTTAGATGCATACACATGAAAAGTGTCAAAAAAAGCCTCAATCCCTCACCGATGGTGATAAGATGCA
>JAGCPY010000024.1 GCA_017965425.1 Bacteroidaceae bacterium
GAGAGGAGTTCCTGGAGGATGGACCGCTCGTGGTCGCTCATCGGGAAGAAGATGTAGTGCATGGCGTCCTCGCGCCGATAGACGTTCGTCTGCGATAACAGGTTCTGGAAGAGAACGTTGGATTGCAGATGGAAACCGTCTTCACCACGTTCCACGATGACGTATGGCTTCTGCTGTTCGATGGCGACGCGTCGGTAGGGTGTCTGTTCACCTGTGTAAACACGGTCAGAACCTACGAGGTGTGGCAGGATGATGCCGACGGTCAGACGGTTGGCGCCCAGGAAACGCACGTCTGCCACTACGGCTTGGTCGGTGCGGTCCATGAAGGGTTCGGTGCCGCTGATGAAGCGGTTCCACGGCAGCTGTTTCCCGCTGCCCCAACGTCCGTCCTTGAGGCGGTACTGTTCGCGCAGCTCCACACTCTCGCCGTCGCTCATGATGATATACGTGACGCGGTGCTCTCCCGTGTCTGTCTGTTCCTGTTGCTGGCGGCTTTCGCTGGCGATGAGACGGTCAAGCATCTGCTCCCAAGGCTCTTTGCCTTTGATGATGGCCGTCACGGGTTTGCTGCCGAAGGCGTTGGCGAACTGCTTTCGCTCGAACTTGCCGAGGGTGATATACTGTGAACCTTCGTGGCGAAGGAATGCCGATTGCGGTTTAAAGTTTTCATCGTTGAGCGGCATCCCCGTGAGCGTGGCGGCCAGAAGCATGGACATTCTCTGCTGAAGTATGAACTCTTTGTCGGCCACGTCCACGGGATTGATGAGCGACGATAGCAGGTCCATGTCCACTCTCTGTAGGGGAGAGCTCAGTGTGTCGGCCAGCAGGGCAGCAGCACCCACGCGTCGCAGCCCTTTCTCGCGGGCGTTCACGGCAAAGGCTTTCAGCCGCTGGCGGGCATCGGCAGACTTGCTGGTCCACACGGCAATAACCCAGTAGAAAGCGGCTACGCCGTCGGTCAAATAGCGTTCGCCCTCCTGGTTGCCCTGTGTCTTCGTGGCGGCTCCGACGGCTTCGGCAAAGACTTTCTGGGCCAGGTCGCTCTTGCCTTGCGTCATGGCGTGGACACCTTTGAGCAAAAGGTCGGAGTAGGTCATGCGCACGCTGGTGGGCGGGGTGTACTGTCCCTGACAGACGTAACGATGATAGCCGACGAGGGCTTTCATTTCGCGGATGTCGGCATCGCTATTATCCAACTTGCGCAAGCCCAGTTGGCGGCGCAGGGTTTCTTCGGGGTCGGTGAAGTCCTCCTTCATCCATTTGCGGACGAGGGCACAGATGAACGGCGGGAAATCGATGTCGCGAATCATCGTCATCAACGGCTCGAAGCGGCGATCGTCAACGAGGCTGATGAGGTAGGGTGGGAGCGTGCTTTCGAGCACCATTGGCACGGGCGACTTGCCGCTTGCACAACGACGCACGGCTTTCTGGAGGGCATCGAAGTCGCGATAGCGCGTGAGCGGCCATTCGTCAAATTCTTCGAGCCATTCGGGATGTTCCTCCAGGCAGAAACGCATGACCTCTCCATACATACGCGGGCGTATGAATTGGCGGGCGGGCATGAAGTGGTTGGCAGGTTCGTGTGCTACGATGCCCTCGTTGATAAGGGCGGTGGTCAGGAGGGGCAGTTCGCCCATCAGGCAAGAGCCGTGGACGCTCAGCTGTATCTTATCGTCGTCTTTCAGGTCTTGTCCAATGTAGGCGTAGAGACAGGCCAGCTTCTGCTGGGCTGTCTTCATGGCGGACAATTGCTGATGGATGATGGTCATGAATGTAACATTTTCGGTTTAGCGGCTGCAAAGGTACACATTTTCCAGATACCTTGCAAGTCCGTGACCACCATTTTTCACATCTTCCTATTAAAACGTCTTTACCTTCTGCCTGGAACGTGTACATCTTCTTGGTCGAATGTACGCATCTTCCCAGCCGAACGTGTTCACCTTTCGGGCCTTGTCTCTTCATGAAAGATTTTTTTCGTGTGAACATGCACGCACATCGGAATTTATTCCTAACTTTGCGGCTGAAAGAATGAACGCGTTATGACAGACACCTCCAGAATCCAAGAGCTGCGCGACCAGCTCCACCGGCACAACTATAATTACTATGTTCTGAATCAGCCGACTATCTCGGATCAAGAGTTCGATGCGCTGTTGCGTGAACTTTCCGACCTGGAAGCCCGCCATCCGGAGCTTTTCGACCCGAACTCCCCCACGCAACGTGTGGGCAGCGACCTCTCGAACGACTTCGAGACCGTTCGCCATCGCCGTCCGATGCTCTCGCTGGCCAATACGTATAACAAGGAAGAGGTCCGCGATTTCTACGAACGTGTGCAGGAAGGGCTTCATGGCGAGACCTTCGAGATCTGTTGCGAACTGAAGTTCGATGGCCTCAGTATATCGCTTCACTACGAAGACGGACACCTTGTGCGCGCCGTGACCAGAGGCGACGGCGAACAGGGCGACGACGTGACGGCCAACGTGCGCACCATCCGCTCGATTCCCCTTCAGCTGGCACCCGGCGGCGACTGGCCTCGCGAGTTCGAGATACGTGGCGAGGTCCTGATGCCGTGGACCAGTTTCGAGGCGCTGAACCGCGAGCGCGAGGCAAGGGAAGAGGCGCTCTTCGCCAATCCGAGAAATGCCGCCAGCGGAACGCTCAAGCTGAAGCAGACCTCCGTCGTGGCCGAAAGGAAGTTGGACGCATACCTATATTATTTATTGGGCGACGACATCCCCGAAGACGGACATTTCGAGAACCTCCAGCGGGCACGCCAATGGGGATTCAAGGTCAGCGATGCCATGCGCAAGGTCAGGACGCTGGACGAGGTATATGCTTTCATTGACCATTGGGACACAGAGCGTCGCAACCTCCCCGTCGCCACCGACGGCATTGTCCTGAAGGTGAATAGCCAGCGACAGCAACGCTCGCTGGGCATGACGGCCAAAAGTCCGCGCTGGGCGATTGCCTATAAGTTCCAGGCCGAACAGCAGTCAACCATTTTGCGCGAAGTCACGTTCCAAGTGGGGCGCACGGGAGCCGTCACCCCCGTCGCCAACATGGATCCCGTACAGCTGTCGGGGACTGTCGTTAGGCGTGCCACTTTGCACAATGCCGACTTCATGCTACAGCTGGATCTGCACGTGGGAGACCACGTTCTTGTGGAGAAGGGCGGCGAAATTATTCCGAAGATCGTGTCCGTCGATGAGGCGTTCATCACCAGCGAACGCGGGCCGAAGGTCGAATTTATTCGCCATTGCCCCGAGTGCGGAGCCGAACTGGTGCGCTACGAAGGCGAGGCGGCGTGGTATTGTCCGAACGAAACGGGCTGCCCGCCTCAAATCAAAGGGCGCATCGAGCATTTCGTCAGCCGACGGGCCATGAACATCGACACGCTGGGGCCTGAGACCATCGAAGACTTCTACCGTCAGGGACTCATCCGCAATGTGGCCGATCTCTACGAACTGTCTGTGGATCAGCTGAGCGGGCAAAACGACACACGCATCCGCTCGGCACGCAAAACGATTCAGGCTATTCAGGATTCGCGCGACGTGCCTTTTGAGCGCGTGCTCTTTGCTTTGGGAATCCGTTTCGTCGGAGAGACGGTGGCGAAGACACTGGCACGCAGCTTCCGCGACATCGACACACTTTCTCGCGCAACGCTTGATGATTTCCTGCAAATCAACGGCATCGGACGTGTCATAGCTGAAAGCGTTATCCGCTGGTTTGCAGACATGGACAACATCTTCCTCATCGAGCGGCTGCGTGCCCACGGCCTGCAGTTCCGTCTCTCGCAACAGGTGTTGGACGCTCAGAGCGACCGTCTCGCGGGTAAGGTCATCGTCATCAGCGGGGTCTTCGCACGCCATTCGCGCGATGAGTACAAATCGCTCATCGAGCAGCACGGCGGCAAGAACACTGGCAGTATATCCAAGAACACGAGCTTCGTCTTGGCTGGCGACAATATGGGCCCCGCCAAGCTGGAGAAGGCGCAGAAGCTGGGCGTCCCCATTGTGGACGAAGAAGCATTCCTGAAGATGATAGAGGACTGAATGGTTTTAACGTTTGGCCATGATGTGCTGTGCCACCCACTCTTCAAGGGCGGGGCGGTAGTTGTCACCCACAGACAGTTCGGTGCCGTCGTTGAGCACAAGCCGGCTGCGCGATACCTCGCTGATGCAGTTCAGGGCCACAATAGAAGAACGGTGAATGCGCAGGAAACGGTCCGAAGGCAAACGTTCTTCCATCGATTTCATTGTGAGCAGCGTGATAATCGGACGCGGGCGGATGCTGGTGTAGATGCGCAGGTACTCGCTCATGCCTTGAATGTAGCGGATACTGGGCAGAGGAATCGCAATCGTTGTGTGGTCGGCACGTACGAAGAGCGTGTCTGCGTCCGTCGATGGTGAGGCGCTGTTCTGGCTCTCGGCTTGATGAGCAGCGGCCTGCAGCATGATGTCCCGTCGGGAACGGGCACGCTCGACGGCCTGACGGAATTCACTGAAGCTGAAAGGCTTCAACAAATAATCCACGGCTTCGACCTTGAATCCCTCAATGGCGTATTCGCTGTAGGCGGTCGTGAAGATGACCAGCGGCACATGGCCGGTTTCCGTGGAAGAGGCAGCAGCAGACAGGCCTCGCACAAAGTCAAGACCATTGAGGTCGGGCATGTTGATGTCGCAGAAAATCAGGTCAGGCTCCTGCGTGCGAAGGACGGTCTGCGCTTCGATGGCGCTCAGACATTGCCCCACCAGCTGAAGGAAAGGGATGCGCTGGATGTAGGCGACGACTTGTTTGAGAGCCAGCGGCTCATCGTCAATGGCAAGAACTTTCATCATGGTCGTTTTGTGGGGACGAGAGTGGAATATTCAGGCGGACGGCATATTGTCTGTCATCTTCTTTCAGGTCGAGAAGATAGTCGTCGGCAAAGAGCAGGTCGAGGCGCTGCCGGACGTTGCGCAATCCCAGACCGCCTTTGTTCGTGTCGGACGTTGCGGCTTGCTTGCTGTTTGTGCAGCTGAACAGCAACCGGTCGCCTTCTGTTTGGATGCGGATGTCGATGAACGAGTCTTTCTGGTAGCTGATGCCGTGTTTAAAGGCATTTTCCACAAACGTAATCATCAGCAGCGGCGGCACATTGACCGACGGGACGGGGTCGGGCATGATCGTGTCGATGCGCACGTGCTCGGAGTAGCGCAGACGCATCAGCTTGACATAGTGATTGAGAAAGGCCAGTTCTTGAGACAGGGGAACCGACGGCTTATCGGCTTCGTAAAGTACGAAGCGCATCAGTCGCGAGAGTTCCACAATGGCTTCCTGCGCCAGTTCTGGATCAATATCCACGAGGGCATGGATATTGTTCAGGGTATTCATGAAGAAGTGGGGGTTCAGCTGATAGCGTAAATGTTCCAGCTGTTGCTCCAGTGAGCGGCGTTCCAATTCGTTGAGACGTTGGGCGTCGCGCCTGTTCTTGGAATAGAACTTCACACCGAGGTTCACGCCCAACATCAGCAAGAGGATGAGGACAGAGATGAAGTCGTGACGGCTGAAAAAGAACGGTGGCGGCGGCTCTTTGTCAAAATGTTTGCGTGCAGGGAGGGGGGCGTCGAAGTCTGGTCTTTCCTTTCGGAATTTCCGGGGGTGCATCCTCATATCCTTGTGGTGGAAGTGCCTTTTGTGTTCGGGCGGACGCTGCGTGCATTGATAGGTGACGAACAAGGCGAAGAGGGCCGTCATGAGAGCGAAATAGAGCTTGCGCCGTTGCCGAAAAATCAGCAGCGGTGCAAGCCAGATGTCGTGAACGATGAAGACAAGCGCAAACGGCAGCAGCTGTTTCCATGCCATCCACACTTCCTGCCAGTGGAAGTCCTGGGTGAAATCCGTCTGCATTTGCACCCACTCGACTAAAACAGGAGCCGCAAAGAGCAGGACCCACAGGCCGATGTAGATGGAGGTTTCCAGTTGTAACGGATGCTTTTTCACGTGAATGCTCATGTCCGTTGTCCTGAGATTATTGTGCCGTGAAGCTGGTTACGTTGGTGCTTCCCGTGTGGGAGCTGCCGAGGTAGAGGCCGTGCCAGGCGGTCGTGGCGTCAGTGGGTGCCGTGGTTGAGTACTTGATGTTGTAGGACGAACCTTTGACCATGCCGGTGGCGGTGAAAAGACCCAGCGAACTGCTGCATGAAGCCGGGAAGCTGTACGTTACCAGGTTCTTGCCGTTGCTGTCGGCCAGTGTGTAGTAGCGGCCAGCGGAATAGCTGATGTTGGATGTGCAGAAGTAGTAACCTTGCTTGGCGTTGGAGATGGTATTGCCACTGCTGCCGCCACCCCATCCGCCGCCACCGCCGCCTTGGCTGGCGCCCGCGCTGATGCCGATGCCTGTACCAGTGATCTGGATGTAGCTGTTGTTGTCGCAGTCAAAGCCTTCTTCGGGTGCTCCTCGAGTCGTAAAAGCAAAGGCTACTCCATTGCCGATGGTGACGGCGCCGGCACGTCCGTAGTTGCTGTCAACGGCATCGTTGCCATTGCTGTAGCAGACGGTCACACCGCCGTTGAAATAGATGGTTCCGCTGGAGTTGATGCAGTCGTCGTAGCAGGCGAGGTAGTGTTGTCCGCCTTGGATGTCCACGGACGTCTTGGATTCCAGACCTTCTGCGCCGTCGGTTTTGGTGCTGATTTCGGTTGTGCCGCCGTAGAGGGTGGCTTTTCCTTGTACCTTGATGGCCTTGGCACTGCTGCCGCCGCTGGATTGAGGTTCGCCCCATCCGCCTCCGCCTCCGCCGTTGCCGCCAAGCGAACTGCCGGAGGTGCTGACAGTCAGTGTCGGACCGCTGCCATCGCTCTTGCCTTGAGTGTAGGTGCCGGCACTCTTGATGCCCTTGCCGCCTGTGCCGCTCATGGTGATGGTGATGACGCCGTCGTTCAGGGCGATGCTCTGATCGGCTTTGAGTCCTTTCGAGGTGTAGGTGTCGTTTGTTCCTGTCTGTCCAGCGCCTGTTCCTGTGATGGTGAGCGTGCCGCCGTTGGTCGTGATGTTGTCAGCGGAAACGCCACGGCTGGCAGCGCCCGAAGCGGTGATGTCAAGCTTGCCGGCGTTCAGCGTGAAGTCGTCGCACTTGATGCCGGAACTGTAGGAAGCGTCGTTGGAAATCACTTGCATGGCACCGGCGGGTTTCAGCGTGATGGAGCCTCCGTCGATGGTGACGTTTTTCTTCGACTTGATGCTCTTGCTCATATTGCCGTTGTTGGCGATGGTGATGGTTCCGGCGCTGATTGTCAAATCCTTGTCGGCCTTGATGCCAATAGCGTTGTAGGCTGTTCCGTTCTCCTCGCTGACGTCGGATGTGCCGCCGTAGGTGTTGGTGACATTTGAAAGCTGGTAGATGCGGTAGCTGCCGTTGGTCTGATAGCTGTTCGATAGGCTGTAATAGATGTCCGTGCCCGACATGGGGGCCGAGAAGGTGGCTGTGCGCGGTGTATAGGAAGTGCCTCGTCCTGTGCGCGGGTCGGCTTGGATGTAATAGGAGAGGCTGCTGTCGGTGTTCTTGAAATCGTAGTAATAGAAAGTCAATGTCTGGTAGCCCGATGACTTCGAGATGGTGCTGGTCAGTGAGGCAACCTTGGTGCCGTCACTGGTGTAGAGCACGGGGTTTGTCCATGTTGTGTTGTTCCCGCCGCCAGGCCCCATGCCGCCTCCGCCGCTGACGGTCAGGCAGATATATACCTTGTATGAGGCTTCGGTATCGTCGTCTGTGCTGGTGCCAGTTGTCTCGGCGGTTCCGCCTTTTCCGTTGGCTTTGATGTCGATGATGGTGGTGGCGTTGGCTTCGTTGATGGTCAGCGTTCCTTCGGCACTCATTCCCTTGCCGCCTTCTGCGGTGTTGGTGATGTTGACCGTACCGCCAGATACGACGATATTGCCGTCGCTCTTGATGCTGGTGGGGTAGCTGATGTCGTCAGCTTCCACTTCGATACTTCCAGTCTGGTTGACGGTGATGGTGCCTCCTTGGAGGAGGATGTCGCCGTCGGCTTTCACGCCCTTGGCCGCATTGGCCGTGATGGTGAGGTCGATGGTGCCGTCCAAGAGTGTGAACATGCCTGTGTCTTCCTCGTCGCGGTCGGTTTCAACTTCTTCGTCGTAGGAAATCTGTATGCCGTCAGACCCTACGCCCTTGATGGTCAAGGCGCCGCTCTCCATCGTGAAGCTCTGGTTGCAGTTCACGCCGTCCTTCACGGCTTCGAGTACGTTGATGGAGCAGTTCTTCACAGTAACATATTCCTTGCTCCAAATGCCGTGGGCGGTTTTTCCGAAGACGTTGAGTGTTCCTTTTCCTTTGAATTCGGTGTGTCCTTTGCAGACGAAGGCGGCTTTCTGTGAACCGTTGGCCCCATCGGTGAGGGTGTTGACGGTGCCGTTTTTCACGCTGACCTCGATGCGTTTACCGTCTTGGATGTTGATGGCTGCGCCAGCGGGGTTGGTCAGGTTGAGGCCACGCAGTTCCACGGTGGCCTTGTAGCTGCCGGTCATCGTGAACTCTCCGTCGGATGTGTTGCCGGCCAGCGAGTAGGTGATTTCGCCGCAAGTGTCGTCGCCCACTTCCTGTGCCTGCACGATGCTGACGTGTGAGCCGTTGACGGTGGCCGTGATGTATTGTGCGATATTGCCTGCGACGGTGACGGTAGCTTTTGTGTCGTTATAAGCGACAGTCACGGTGTTGTCTTCGACCACGTTTTCGTCAATGAAGATGCGGTCGATGTCGCTGATGGGGAAAGTTTTTCCGCATACGGTCAGCAGGGTGCCGTCCTGGGTGTAGTTCATCTTGTCGGCGGAAGCCGTGACGGCGGTCACAACATTGCCGGTGACGATGTTCATCGTTTGGGCGTCGGTGGTAGATGCAAGGCAAGCCAGCAGGCATGTCAGCAGCCAGTATCTCAGAAATCCTTGGATTTTCATGGTCTTCATTTCAAGCTGATTTTACGGGTCTCGTTTCCTTTCTTAATGATATATACGCCTGCGCGCAAGTGAGCAGGCTTCACTTCTCGTCCGGCGAGGTCATAGATGGCTTCGGCTTCGGTCAAGCCCCATTCCTGAGTTTGCTTTGCCGCAGAAACGGCTGTGGTGACCTGCGTATCGGTGAAAAACATGGACGCGAGGTCGGCCAGGGCCATTGTCACTTGCTCGGAGGTTTGCGTGTTGGTGGCGATGAGCTTGCCGTCGGAGAATGTCAGTTCCAGTCCTACGGCCTTCAGCGTCTGCGCCGTGCCATCGGTGCGCTGGAAGGCCAGGTAGTCGTAGCCTTCGGCATGGGCGGCGGTCGTCAGTGCCAGCGCCGACAGCAGAATCATAGTCTTTTTCTTCATGGAAAAACGTATTTATAGAGTTGTATTCACTTGCTTTCGGTATCTCGAAATCGCTGCAAAGGTATGGATAAATCGGGCGAAGGGCAAATTTTATCGACGAAACCAACTTTTTCTTCAATAAAAAACACTACCTTTGCGCGCTCTAACAAATATTAACCGATATGAACAACGAATGGTTTGAATGCAAGGTCCGCTACGAAAAGACGATGGAAACGGGCCTCTTGAAGAAAGTCACGGAAACCTATATGGTTGAAGCCCTGAGCTTCACCGAGGCCGAGCGCCGATTTATTGAGGAGATGACGCCCTTCATCACGGGCGAGTTCACGGTCACGGACATCAAGCGCGCCCGTCTGGCAGAGCTTTTCGAGAGCGAGAGTGCTGAGGCTGACCGATGGTTCAAGGCGAAGGTCGCCTACATTGCGCTCGACGAGAAGACAGGCGCAGAGAAACGCACTGCACAGCAGGTACTTATCCAAGCCACAGACTTCCGCGATGCCCTTCGTAATCTTGACCGTTGCATGGCCGGAACCCTCGGTGACTGGGTCATCGTCAACATCACGGAAACCAACATCATGGACGTCTATCACTACAAGCAGGCGGCCCAGAAGCCCGAGTTTGAACAATGATTGCCGAAGAAATTCACCGCATCACCCAAGCGCTTCCTGCCGGTGTGCGCCTCGTGGCCGTGTCGAAGTACCATCCGGCAGAGGCCATCCGCGAGGCGTATGCTGCCGGGCAGCGCGTTTTCGGCGAGAGTCATGCCCAGGAACTGCAAGCCAAGCACACCGGACTCTCGGATTTGGAAGGGTTGGAGTGGCACTTCATCGGTCATCTACAGACCAACAAGGTCAAGTACATAGCGCCCTATGTCCACCTCGTCCACGCGGTTGATTCTCACCGCCTTCTGGCTGAGATCGACAAACAAGCCAAGAAGGTCGGTCGCGTCATCCCCTGCCTGTTGCAGCTGCACGTGGCTGAGGAGGAAACGAAGTTCGGTTTCACGCCCGACGAAGCACGTGACTACCTCGAAGCAGGTGCGTGGCGACAGCTCTCTGGCGTCCGTATCGCAGGCGTCATGTGCATGGCGACCAACACCGACGATACCGCTCGCATCCGTTCCGATTTCCGCCGTGCCCGTTGCTTCTTTGAGGAAGCCCGCCGCGACTTTTTCCCTGCCGATGACCACTTCCGTGAGCTCTCGATGGGCATGACAGATGACTGGCACATTGCCATTGACGAAGGGTCAACCCTCATCCGCATTGGAACACAAATCTTTGGACAGCGTCAGTACTGAACGACCACACGTTCCTGCTGTAAGGTGCACACGTTCCGGCTGCAAGGTGCACACGTTACGACTGTAAGGTATGCCTCTTTGTACATGCTCGTTTTTGCAATCCCTCACCATCCCTCACCTATTCCTCACCAATCTCTCACCCGTAAAAGGCTGTTGGATAGGTAGATGCATCGAATGGTGAGGGATTGAGGCTTTTCTGTGTAAAAAGACAAGGTGTGGAGGGCGTATTCCTGCATCGGAACTGACAAAAATCAACAAAAAAGGACGGATTTCTGGAAATTCTTTAGTGTGAGTTCGCTTTTTTGAACACATTTGTCTATCTTTGCCCCCGAAATAGTGGGTCATGAGGCATACCCTTTCACCTTCGACCTTCAACTTTCAATCATTAAAATTCAACAATTAACTCTCAACTTTAAAGATACATATTTATGGCAAAAATGAATTTTGGCGGCGTCATCGAGGAAGTGATGACCCGCGAGGAGTTCCCTCTGGAGAAGGCACGTGAGGTGCTGAAGAACGAGACCATCGCCGTCCTCGGCTACGGCGTGCAGGGTCCTGGTCAGGCTTGCAACCTGCGTGACAATGGCTTCAACGTCATCGTCGGCCAGCGCGAGGGCAAGACCTACGAGAAAGCTGTTGCCGACGGCTGGGTTCCCGGCGAGACGCTGTTCTCCCTCGAAGAAGCTGCCGAGCGCGGAACCATCGTCTGCCTGCTGCTCTCTGATGCTGCTCAGATGCAGCTCTGGCCCACCATCAAGCCCCACCTCACCCCCGGCAAGACCCTCTATTTCTCCCATGGCTTTGCCATCACTTGGAATGACCGCACCGGCGTGGTTCCTCCTAATGACATCGACGTCATCATGGTGGCTCCCAAAGGCAGCGGCACCAGCCTCCGCACCATGTTCCTCGAAGGTCGTGGCCTTAACAGCAGCTATGCCATCTACCAGGACGCCAGCGGCAAGGCCCTTGAGAAAGTCCTCGCCTTCGGAATTGGCATCGGCAGCGGCTACCTCTTCGAGACCACCTTCCAGCGCGAGGCTACCTCTGACCTCACTGGTGAGCGCGGCTCGCTGATGGGTGCTATCCAAGGTCTCCTCCTGGCTCAGTACGAGGTGCTGCGCGAGAACGGCCATACCCCCTCCGAGGCTTTCAACGAGACCGTAGAGGAGCTCACACAGAGCCTCATGCCCCTCTTCGCTGCTAAGGGTATGGACTGGATGTATGCCAACTGCAGTACGACTGCCCAGCGTGGTGCTCTGGACTGGTTCCCCCGTTTCCATGATGCTATCAAACCCGTCGTGGAGGAACTCTATGCCAGTGTGAAAGCTGGCCACGAGGCACAAATCAGCATCGACAGCAACAGCAAGCCTGGCTACCGCGAGGGTCTCGAGAAGGAACTCGCAGCCCTGCGTGAGAGCGAGATGTGGCGCACTGCCGCCGTCGTCCGCCAGCTGCGTCCGGAGAACAACTGATTGTGCAGGTAGGCGGTAAGTCATCACCGCCGCCTCCGAACATCTTATCCTATAAAATTGCGCTCGGCTCATGATAGAACCGAGCGCAATTTTTTCTTTTTTTAACTCAGAAAAGTCCGCACCTGTCACTGGCGATCCTATTCTGCGAGGTTCATGGCTTGCAGGAACTCTTGCTGGGCGGGTGTGGGGTTCTCCACGGGGAGGATGGCCCAGGTGGTGGTGTCTATGCGCAGTCCGGCATCGGTGAGGTAGTCCTCGTAGGGGATGTCGTCCGTGGTTTCCACGAGGTGACGCAGTTCCGCCAGGGGGTGTCCGGCCACTTCAGCGCAGGCACTCCAGAACTCCTCCTCGGTGAATCCGCGTTGGAGCTCGTGGTAGTAGCGGTTGTAGAGCAGGCGCATCACGTCGTCCAGCGATTTCTGTTGCTGCGTCTTGCGGCGGATGTCAATGTCCATAAGCAACCCGATGACGGGACCCTTGAAGTAATAGTTGATGCGCACGTCGCGGGTGTTGTCGTCGGAGTTCATGAAGTTCAGCCAGATGTCGTAGCTGCTCTGGCGCAGACTCTGGTGGCGCTGACCCTCGTAGGGCGCGTAGAGCGAGAAGTAGGTGGAGATGAGTTGCAGCGCCTCGTCCGGCGTGGCGATTCCGGCATTGCGCAGCAGCCGGAACTCATAGTAGCAGGTCAGACCCTCGCTGACCCATAGCATAGGCGTAATCGCCTCGTGGTCATAGTCCAGCGGCCACAGCTCGGCGGGCCGGATGCACTTGACGTTGTAGAGGTGGAAGTATTCGTGGGCCACGAATGCCAGGAACTTCACCTCCTCGCGGCGTGTGGCGAAGCGGTAGGTGCCATCGGTGTAGCAGGCTTGTGAGTTCAGGTGTTCCAGTCCGCCTCCGCCCTGTCCCATGTGGATGAGGCAGTAGTTGTCGTATGGCACGTCGCCCATCATTTTCGTGGCGGCCGACACGATGCGCTTGAAGTTCTCTTCGAGCTCCATCTCCTCGGCGCCGTCGGGTGTCTCCATGGCGAACTCGTAGTCGTGGCCCTCGTGCGCGAACCTTTTTATATAGAAGTTGCCCAGCAGCAGGGGCGAGTCGTAGAGGACGTCGAAGTCCGGAGCGGTGAAGGAGCAGCTGTCGTCGGCGTGGGGTCTCATGCCCGTGGCGATGTGTTGCCATCCGTCCGGCAGCAGGAATCGGACGTTGACGGGGTGTGTCTGTTCGCCGGCGACGTACATGAAGACGCCGTTGGGTGCCACGAAGGCGATGTCCCTCTCCACACGGCTGGAGGCCACGTCGCGTCGGTTGGCATAGACGCGGTAGCTGACCTCCATGCGCCCGTCCTTGGGCAGCGCCACGCGCCAGCGGTTCAAGCCCTCTTTCGTCCAGGTGAGTTCTTCGCCCTGCATGTCCCGTGCGCAGAAGTCAGTCAGGTGCTTGGCGAAGTCCAGCATCTCGTAGTATCCTGGTGCCCAGCGTGGCATCGTCAGCACCACGTCGGTGGGGTGGGGCAGGGTGCTGTCCGACTCGTAGGTGAGGCAGACGTTCAGGTAATGGCCTGCCGTGTCGGGGCAGATGGTGTAGTGCAGCCAGTAGTCGGCTTGACGGTGGTTGCAGGCTACGGTGAGCGCGAGTAGGAACATCGCGAGGAGGGTGTAGAGGCTGTTGCGTGTATGCATTTCTGTATGTTTTTCCAGCAAAAATAGTGAGTTTTTCTCAGTTAGCCAAGGAAAATGGCAGATTTTTCTGTCACGGCCTTGCTTCGCCTTTCCTTCTTCCCAAAGTTTTTCTTTTTTTAACACAAAAAGAGACGATGATAGAGTCGAAGAAACCGAAGATAGAACACGTGCGGACACCCTCCTCAAACATCATCTTCTGCTGCTCGAACATCTTGAAGGCTGCCTGCAGACACTTGTGGTCATGACGGTTGAAACATTCCAGCAAATTGCTCGCATGGCGGCCAAGGAAATCCAGAAAGATCTGAATATCAGCCTAGAGGCATCGAAGCAGCGTCAGCTTGGTCTTGTCTATCAGCTTCTTGCTCTTGCGTTTCTTCTTGGTGCAGCTGATGAAAGCCTGACGCGCTTCTACGCGATGCGTCTGAGGTTTCCTCATATCCTTCTCTATCTTGTCCCAGGGAAGGTTGTCTGCCAGCTTAACCCAACGGTTTGACTTGCTCAACCCCGAGAGGGATTGCTGCAACTCAAACAGGTCGTGAGTGCGGTATTGTGAGTAGTATTTCATGAACTCCTTCTTGATTTTAACGCACAAAGGTAGGCTTTTTTCTTGAAACAGAGAAA
>JAGCPY010000025.1 GCA_017965425.1 Bacteroidaceae bacterium
AAGATTTCCGAACAGATTTACGTAGATTGACGTCCCATGGAAAGAATAACTAAAAAAGACTTATACGACAATGAAAAAGACATATATCAGTCCCGCCCTAAGCACCACGAAAATGGGCGTAGAGAACATGATTGCCATCAGCGGCCCTGAAACGAGTAACACCGCTGCCATTCAGGATAACGGCATGGACGTCAAAGCTTACAACTACAACGGCAAGGCCGGTTCCGTAAATTGGGAGGACGACTGGAAATAATCCAGTGCAATCATTTATTCATCAGGGGCGACTCCGCAGGTGCGGGGTCGCCTCTGTGCATCTGTCAACCTCACGGGAGGGTAGCAGCATCACAACGCGTGAAGATGCAAAGAGCTTTTCATGAACGTGTACACCTTCCACACGTAGGGTGTACACCTTCAGGGATGAACGTATTGAAATGGCATATCGTACACCTTATACCTCTCTTTTTAGCCAAAAATCCCTCAATCCCTCACCTTTTGCACGATCATCCTGCTATTCAATCATTTACAGGTGAGACTTTGGTGAGGGATAGGTGAGGGATGGTGAGGGATGCATCAAAATCATGATTCGACTTTCGGAAGGAGTTAAGGAGTTAAGAAGTCAGGGAGTTAAGACGTTACCGAAACGCCATGTTATAAATATAATTATTGGTGTCCGGGGAAAATTGCAAACAATCTCTTCATTGCCTGTCTAACAGGCCTTTCCTAAGATGCAGCAGTGAGAGGGGCTTGCGGCGGCCTGAAAGGCCAATGAGCACATAGCCCAGGGCAGCGCCCTGGGTTACATGGTGATGTCAAAAACGCCCTGAAAGGGCAAAAGCATTGAAAATAAACGCTTTTGCCCTTATAGGGCGAGATGCAACTTGTTGATTATGTGCCAGGTTCTGCCCTGTTTTGGAGGATTGCCTTTGGGCCATCCGTGCCCGATGAGGGGAGCTGTAACTCCTACGGCGAAGGAGGGGAAGAGCTTATAGGAGCTATTCAAGTGGACACATTTTTCATTTTCATTTTTCACCAATCCCTCACCATCCCTCACCTATCCCTCACCAATCCCTCACCCACAAGCATCTTTCTTTCAGACGATTATTGTAAAAGGTGAGGGATTGAGGGATTTTTGTTGTTAATCTGAGAAACACGCCCCGAAGGGGCAACAAGCAGTCAGCCCAGGGCAGCACCCTGGGTATAATGGTGGCAAAAATTCCGCCCTGAAAGGGCAAAAGCATTTGATAATAAGATGCTTTTGCCCTTTCAGGGCGGGAATTTCTTCGTCGTTCATACCCAGGGCGATGCCCTGGGCTGACTGCTTGTTGCCCCGTTGGGGCGTCTTTTGCCATTTCTCCATGCGTGGTGCGTACCTTTTGGCCGATTGCAGGGCGTGTTTTGCCATTTCTGACATTTTTTATCCTTACTAAGTCCGCATTCCATAGGTACACGGTTTATTGCTGTGGGATTGGAGCCCTGCGGTCAACATGTCCACGGGGCTTCGTGCAAAAAAGGGGTGAATTATTTGGTGGTGTGGCAGGAAGGCATTACCTTTGCCGTGCAAATGCCAGAAAAAAGAACTCTATGGAAACTACACGTCAGAATAAGATTGCACGCCTCATCCAGAAGGAACTCAGCGACATCTTTCAACGCCAGACTCAGGCCACCCGTGGTGTGCTCGTCAGCGTGAGTGTCTGCCGCATCAGCCCCGACATGAGCGTCTGCCGCGCTTACCTGAGCATCTTCCCCAGCGAACGGGCAGAGGAAATCTGCAACAACATCAACGCCAATATGCGGCAGATTCGTTTCGAGCTCGGTTTGCGCACACGCCACCAGCTGCGCATCATCCCCGAACTCAAGTTCTTCGTGGACGACTCTCTGGACTATGCCGAGAACATTGACCGGCTGTTGAAAGAGTGAAAAGGGAAGAAGTATATTCACGCTAACGTGCGGGAGTCAGAGTATGCCCAAAGTATTTCTGATTTCATTGCAAAACTCACTATCTCACTCAAGAAAGCCAACGAAACAAAGGGCTGGCAGGAAGTCTTATAGGAGGCTGATTGTATAGACGAGTCCGTCTTCAACAGCCTATATGAAAAAAGCAAGGAACTAATAGCCATCTTAGTTGCCTCCATAAAAACAGCCAAGAATAACAGAAATAACACCCCATAAGATTCCTCAACGGTAACTTTTATTTTTCACTCTTCACTTCTTTACTCTTCACTTTTCACTCTCCCATGTTCTCCTTCTTCATCGCCCGCCGCTATTTCTTCTCGCGCAAACGCCATCTGACCACGGGTATCATCTCCGTCATCTCGGTTTGCGGGGTGGCTTTGGCCACGGCGGCATTGGTGGTGACGCTGTCGGTGTTCAATGGTTTCCGCGACATGGTGGCCTCGTTCTTCACGGCCTTCGACCCAGAGCTGAAGGTGACACTGGCCGAGGGAAAGACCATCGTCAGCGACGATCCTGCCCTGAAAAAGCTGAAGACATCGGACTTCATTGAGGTTTACACCGAAGTCCTGGAAGACCAGGCACTCATCGTGGGCAACGAACGGCAGTGGGTGGTCACCATCAAGGGTGTGAGCGACAACTTTGCCGAACAAGCCGACCTGAGCACGATCCTCTATCCTGCCGACGGCGACTTCGTGCTCCATGCCGATGTGCTCCAATACGGTGTCATGGGTATCCGTCTGGCGGCCACACTCGGCCTCGGCACCAGCTACGAAGGCGGTCTGCCCATCTATGCTCCGCGGCGTGGTGAGCGTGTCAACCTGGGAAATCCCATGCAGAGTTTCACGTCCGACGAGCTGTATTCGCCGGGGGTGGTCTTCGCTACCAACCAGAACCCCTATGACAGCGAATATATCCTGACTTCGCTGGAGTTCGCACGCAAGCTCTTTGACCAGCAGAACCGCGTCTCGGCCATCGAGCTGAAGCTGAAACCCGGCACCGACCTTCGTCGTGCACAGACAGATATCCGGCAAATGCTGGGAGAGCGTTTCCGCGTCCAAGACCGCTATGAACAACAGGAAGATACCTTCCGCATCATGCAGGTGGAGAAACTCATCGCCTACCTGTTCCTGACCTTCATCCTCCTCGTGGCCTCGTTCAACATCATCAGTTCCCTCTCCATGCTGATGATCGAGAAACGCGAGAACGTGGCCACACTGCGTTCGCTGGGTGCCAACGACAGCCAGATCCGCCGGATATTCCTCTTTGAGGGCTGGCTTATCTCTGGCATCGGTGCTGCCGTGGGCATCCTCGGCGGATTGGTTCTCTGCTGGGTACAGATCCGCTTCGGTCTTATCAAGCTCGGACACAGCGAGGGAGCCTTCATTGTCGATGCCTATCCCGTCTCCGTTGAAACCACAGACATCCTCCTGACCTTTGTCACCGTGTTGCTGGTTGGCTTTGTGGCCGTATGGCTGCCTGTCCGCCGCCTGACAAAGAACTTGCTGGCATAAAGAATCGCATTTACCATATAATAACTCCTCACGTATGAAACCTTTTCTGGACGACAACTTCCTGTTGCAGACACCTACGGCACAAGAACTCTACCACCGTCATGCTGCTCCTCAGCCCATCATCGACTACCACTGCCACCTCGACCCTGCGCTGGTGGCCGAAGACCACCACTTCCGCAACATCACCGAACTCTGGCTGAGCGGCGACCATTATAAATGGCGTGCCATGCGCACCAACGGCATTCCTGAACGCCTGATCACTGGCTATGCCTCTGATTGGGAAAAGTTCGAGGCCTGGGCAGCCACGGTTCCTTATACGCTTCGCAACCCGCTCTACCATTGGACACACCTGGAGCTGAAGACCGCTTTTGGCATCACGAAACGGCTGAATCCCGAAACGGCACGCGAGATTTATGATGAATGCAACGACCGCCTACAGAACGACCCTGGCTGCACTGCTCAGGGACTGATGCGGCATTACAACGTGGAGATTGTCTGCACCACCGACGACCCCATAGATGACTTGCGGCATCACAAGAAACACGCCAGCTCACAAGTAGCAGTCGCCTCCCAGGCGGAAGACGTCGTGAGCAAGCCTTCTGTCTGCCTCTTACCCTCTTTCCGTCCAGATAAGGCAATGGCGGTCGAGCATCCCGAAGCTTTCCGCACCTATGTGGAACGTCTGGGTGAAGCTGCCGACCTCAGCATCCGCACCTTTTCGGACTTCATCGATGCCCTGCAACGCCGCCACGACTTCTTCCACGCCGCAGGATGCCGCCTGAGCGATCACGGCTTGGAGGAATTTTATGCCGAACCCTACACCGACACCGAAATCGACATTATATTTAATAAGGTGAAGGATGGAGGCGAGCTCGATGAAACTGAAATACGCAAGTTCAAGAGTGTCATGCTCTATATCTTCGCCGTGCAGGACTTCGAGACGGGCTGGGTGCAACAATATCACTATGGTCCTTTGCGCAACAACAACAGCCGCATGATGGCTGCCGTAGGTCCCGACACAGGTTTCGACAGCATCGGAGATTGTCGCACGGCACACAGCATGTCTCGTTTCCTCGACCTGCTTGACCGTGAAGAACGTCTCGCCAAGACGATTATCTACAACCTCAACCCCGCTGACAACGAGATGGTGGCAACGATGATCGGCAACTTCCAAGACGGAAGCATCGCAGGCAAGATACAATGGGGCTCGGGATGGTGGTTCCTCGACCAGAAGGACGGCATGGAACGCCAGATGAACACGCTCTCGCTCCTTGGCCTCCTCTCCCGCTTCGTGGGGATGCTCACCGACAGCCGCAGTTTCCTCTCCTACCCCCGCCACGAATATTTCCGACGCACGCTTTGCAACCTACTCGGCAACGACATCGAAAACGGTCTCCTGCCCTTCACGGACTACGAAGAGAAGCGTGTCCGCCAAATGGTGGAGGACATCTGCTACGGAAACGCAAAGGAGTATTTCAAACCCACCCCCCTGCCCCTCCCTTAGGGAGGGGAGTATATACTAAACAAGAATGGAACAACATTTAGCTTCATACAAGACATCCTCACCTGATAGATATGCCATATTACGTGCTAATGCACGTGAGAACCGGAAAAATGCGACATTAGCAGAGCAATATCTCTGGGAGCATCTAAGAAATGGAGTCATGGGTGTCGAATTCTTACGCCAGCAACAAGAAGATGATGCCATCCGTGAAAAGGATCTGGAGCAAATGGGATTCCATATTATGCGATTCACGAACGAAGAAGTTCTATATGACATTAACAATGTATTACAACAAATAGAAGAATATTTCCATGAATAAACAAACATCCAGTCAAATACATTCCACTCCCCTCCCAACAAGGGAGGGACAGGGGGGTGGGGCTTCCTCCTTCCGCTGGTGGCTCTGTGCACTCCTCTTCGTGGCCACGACCGTGAACTATCTCGACCGCCAAGTGCTGTCGCTGACGTGGAAAGACTTCATCGCACCTGAGTTCCACTGGTCGAACTCCGACTATGGCAGCATCACCGCCGCCTTCTCGCTCTTCTATGCCTTCGTGAGCCTCTTTTCCGGCAAGTTCATTGACTGGGTAGGCACCAAGCGCGGCTATCTCATCGCCATCTTCGTCTGGAGCCTCGGTGCCTGTTTGCACGCCAGTTGCGGCTGGCTCACCATGCACATCCACGGTCTTGCCAGTGCCGATGCCCTGCGCGCCGTGGAACAAGGCAGCGCATTGGCACTCGCCATCTCTTCCACCTCCGTCTGGCTCTTCATGGTATGCCGAATGGTGCTGGCCATCGGAGAGAGCGGCAACTTCCCTGCCGCCATCAAGGTCACGGCTGAGTACTTTCCTAAGAAAGACCGCGCCCTTGCCACCAGCATCTTCAACTCCGGCGCGTCTGTCGGTGCTCTTGTGGCACCCGTCACCATCCCTTTCCTTGCCAGTGCTTACGGCTGGGAAATGGCCTTCATCATCATCGGTGCACTCGGTTTCCTCTGGATGGGCTTCTGGCAATTCCTTTACGAGAAGCCTGAACAGAACAAGCATGTGAACCAACTGGAATTGGCGTATATCAATCAAGATGAAGCAGACTCTCCCCCCGCCCTCCCTTGTAGGGAAGGAGCGGTCACCTTTGCTGACAGCAGTCCTTCATCCACTCAAACACATTCCACTCCCTCCCTACAAGGGAGGGCAGGGGGAGGGTCTCTTTCCTTAATTAAGTGTTTCACCCTCCGCCACACCTGGTCCTATATCTGCGGTAAGTTCTTCACCGACGGCGTATGGTGGTTCTTGCTCTTCTGGGCTCCAGCCTATTTCAGCGACCAATATGGCTACCGCAGCGATTCCTCGATGGGTGCCATGTTGCTCTTCACCGTCTATCTGATAGTCACCGTCGTCAGCATTGCTGCCGGAGGCTATCTGCCCAAGTTCTTCATCGAGCGCCGTGGCATGGAAGCCTATGCCGGTCGCCTGCGCGCCATGTTGCTCTTCGCCTTCCTGCCCATCTTCGCCCTCTTCGCACAACCTCTGGGACAGTACAGTGCCTGGTGGCCAGCCATCATCATCGGACTTGCCGGAGCAGGGCATCAGTCCTGGTCTGCCAACCTCTACTCCACCGTCGGCGACATGTTTCCAAAGAGTGCCATCGCCACCATCACCGGCATCGGCACCATGACGGGCGGCATCGCCTCCTTCCTCGTCAACAAAGGTGCCGGCGTCTTCTTCGACTATGCTGAAGCACAAGGCGATGCCCTGTACTTCCTCGGTTTCTCAGGCAAAGAGGCTGCCTACATGGTCGTCTTCTGCTATTGTGCTGTCGCCTACCTCATCGCCTGGGCTTGCATGAAGACGCTTGTTCCACACTATAAAAAGGTGGAACTGACTTAAAGGGTGTTCTCGACCTTAGGTTTGAACAAAGTTTAGCATTTATGAGCCCTTTTAAACAAATTTAACACAATTCTTAAACAACTTATCCTCATTATAGCTACCTTTGCGCTTAGATTATGCATTCAAAGGGCAGATTTGTCCTACTTTACCGATTGAAAGAGTTCACAAATAACCTTAATTATTAACTAACTTACAAACCATTATGAAGAAAATCAAACTTCTATTGAGTCTCGTGCTATCGATGATGGCATGGACTGGTGCTATGGCACAGACAGATGCAGAGTATGAAGCTGCTCTTGCCGCCATGAAAGATGGTACAAACTACCGTATCACCACGGAAATCGGTGGCACGAAGTACTATGTGACCACTGCTGGACAATTGACGACCGTCAAAGCAGACGGCGGTATTTTCGACATTACCAAGAAAACTGGTGGAGCATTTAAAACAACTGGCTTCAGAATTCATGGAAACGGAACTTTCACCAATCCTCCATTATCAAACAACGTTGCCAATTTGACTCCTGGAAGTTTCAGTGTTTCAACAGGAAATAATGACCGTGATGATTGGGAACGTCAGGTGCTGTTCCTCAATGCTGAAGGCAAGTACGCCATCCGTTCCTGCAATACCGCTCCCGCCACCAGCAGTTGGGGAGATGCGGGCAGAACGTTCTGGACATACGGTATTGATCCCGTTACTCCGCAGTATTCCTACGACCCTGCTTATGTTTGGAACTTTGAAGAACTGCTTGCTTCAGTCAATGTGACGTATGAGGTATGGGATGGTGAAAACAAGGTGGGATCTGCCACAGTTATTCAGGATGCTAACAGTGAAGTGAGCATTCCCAGGAATCTCGTTGGTTTGGATTTCAATGGAGGCTATCAGCCCAAAGCATATTACACATTTACTTTAGAAGAAGGCAGCACTATTGGCGACACCGATTGCACGATCAAAATAATACGTACCCCCGCCAATGGCGTTGTTCATGCTTTGACAGACTTGAGTAATAACAAGGCATATACCATCATGTGCGACCGCGGCACTCTGCTTACCAAGGACGGAGCGATTGCTTCCACATCTCATGCCACACTGCATGATGCAGCCCCCGCCAACTTTGCTATCATCTCATTTGAGGATTATTATTATCTCTATAGCGTTGCAGACAAGAAGTTCGTGCTGAATGATGGTTCTCTGTCAGACTTGCTCGCTCATGATACCTTAGATGCCATCCGGATGACAGCTCAGACAGATCCTTATTTCTTATATACCTTCAAGATAGACGATACAACCTTCCACGGTTTCAACACCAATGGAACAGGTGCACTGAATGGATGTGTTATCAATACCTGGACAACACCTGATCAGGGCGACCAATACTACATGATTGAAGCCGCTGATTTCGATCCCACAGAGGCTCTTGCAGCATTGGATGCATTCTTCCATCCCGCATATTTTGTGACTTATGTGGTGAAAGACACGAAGGGTAATGTTCTCTTAACCTCTCAGCCGCAGCCGACCACTTTGGGAGCTAAGATTACGACTCTTCCCAATGATTATCATGTAACCTTCATGAAATACAATGAAGTGGATGTGACCATTAGCCAACAGAACACTACCGTTGAATTCACAGCCACATGGGATGGTCCATTCGAACTTTCCACAAGTATAAGTGATGCCAGATGGTACAATATGACCATTCGCGGTGACTATTGGGTGGCAATGGATGACTCTGAGCCTTACTATCCGAAAGCCGACAAGGATGTCACAGCAGACGCAAGCCAGTGGGCATTCTTCGGCAATTCCTATGCTGGCATCTCGGTTTGGAACAAGGCAAAGGGTGAAGGCTGGACGCTGACAAAGGACGGTAACAATGTTGTTATGCGTGAAGGCACCTACACCTGGACCATTGGTAAGAATAGCGATGGCTTTACTTTGTTGGAGACTGGAACAGCCAGTAATGTCGTGAATCAGAATGGCGGTGCCAGCGGTCCTCTCCAGTTCTGGAATAGCGGAGGCGCTTTCACTGACAATGGCTCCACCTTCCGCGTAAGTGAAGTCCCCGTGAATGTTTACTTCGATGTCACTTATAACGGAGCAGTTGTTGCAACGGCTCAGGGACGTGGATATGTCGGTAAAGTTCCCGAATTACCTGCATCTCTGAAACGTGACTTTATGACGTTTGAATATACTGATGCCGTCACCCAGGAAGGTCAGCGCATCAATGTAACTGCAACATGGAACGATGACGCTCCGTTTACAATCGCTCCTGACTTTGCTTCAGCCAAATGGCAAAACCTTGCCATGCGCAAGACTTGGTACGTCACTTCTGACCAAAAGGCTCAGGACGGTGCTTTGCTGACCGTCAATGCGAATGCCGTTGGCCTTGTGAAAGACGCTTATAAGTGGGCATTCATAGGTCCTGACCCCTATCACATCATGCTGGTGAACAAAGCAGAGGGTGAAGGCAAGGCTTTCATCCATGCTGACAATAAGAGCCAGGGTATCCCCGCTTTCGCGAGCATCGCCGAAGTGGAGAATACTGATAATCTCTACTGGAATATCCGTAAGAGCAACAGCGGCATCGAAAATTCCTTCTTGCTGAATGTTGTTGGAACAGAGCTTTGCATCAACCAATTTGGTGGTGCCGGTGGTTCTGTGAAATTCTGGGATAGCGCAAACAATGTCGGTGACGAAGGTTCTGCTTTCACCATCTTCGATGTTCCCACAAACTTCGCTGAGTTCACAGGTAGTATTGAAGAAATGTTGACATCTGATGTTACAGGTTACTTTGCTCTCAATGATGCGACCAAGGCTCTCTGGAGTGATGATTACAAGACCAATTGCTCCTATGAGAAGTATGTGGAACTGCAGGAGGCTATTGATAATGAAGACAACTGGAATTGGCCTGCAACTGGCTACTATCGCATTAAGAGTGCCAACTACGATGGACGTTATATCAGTTACACTGAGGTGAACGGTCAACCAATGCTCACCGCTGCTGAGAATCCCGCAGAAGACATCACCAATATTGTGAAGCTCACCGCGCTGGGCAATAAGAAGTACACCGTTACGGTTGGAGGTCTGAATGCTAAGGCTCCTGCACAAAGTGTACAAATTGGTCTTCAGAAGACTGGTGCAGAATTTACAGCTGTAATCACGAAGCCTGGCACAGGCACCTTTACCACGGGCGAGCAGTTTGGTGCTTTGCATTGTGCAGGTTCGTTCGATGTCGTAGGTTGGACTGCCGACGCAGCTGCTTCCCAGTGGATCATTGAAGATGCTACCATCGATCCGAAGGTAGAAACCACGATCACTGATGCTGGCTTTGCTACCCTCAATGCTCTTTGGCCTGTTGCCATTCCTGATGGCGTGACAGCTTACGTTGGTGCTTTGCAGAATGAGAACAAGGAGCTGAAGCTGACAGCACTTACAGGCACTATCCCCGCTGCAACTCCTGTTATCCTCGAAGGTGCTGCCGGCAACTACACATTCAACTTCGCTGACGACGTGGATGCTGTTGAAAACGCCCTGAAGGGTACCTATCAGGCTGCTAAGCCCGAAGGAGCTCTGACGCTGCAGATTGTTGACGAGACACTCGGCTTCTACACCTTCAACGGCGAGTCCATTGCTGCCAACAAGGCTTATCTGGTTCTGCCCAGTGAAAGCAATGTCAAGATTGTCTTCGGTGACGCTACCGCCATCAAGAACCTACAGATTGCTGGTGAGAACAATGTCATCTTCAACCTCGCTGGCCAGCGCATCAACAAGGCTCAGAAGGGTATCTACATCATCAATGGCAAGAAGGCTGTTGTGAAGTAAAGACTCTACAGGATTTGAATGTAAACCTCGTATTTTAATTCTTAAACTATGACCCATTAACTCCCAAGCGTCAACCGCTCCCCTCCACGCGGAGGGGCACGGGGGTGGGTTCTCAAATAAATAAGAACTATGAAAAAGACCTATATCATTCCCTCTGTGAACATCGTTCGCACGGAAACAGAAAATCTTCTAACGGAGTCTATCAGCGTTGATCCTAACAAGCAAGGTGGTAACGCTCTCGTCCAGGAGAATGACTGGGACATCTGGGGCGAAGAAGAATAATCCGCTTCAAACACTGATTATCACGGGGTGCATCCGCAAGGAGTGCACCCCGTGCTGTGTTCTACCATTCGGCCTCAAAAAGAAGGTTTATGCGGTCATACATGGAGGCATGACGCGAACCTGGAAAACGAGAACATACACACGCAATGACTGGAAGGTGTACACCTTCTTGGCAAATGGTCAAGAAACACCTCGACTCAAGTGCTATACAAGGCATTCAGATGAAAAATCCCTCAATCCCTCACCGTCAGCCACAGAGAGCTGTCAAACAACGACTTACAGGTGAGACTTTGGTGAGAAATAGGTGAGGGATGGTGAGGGATTATGACGGAAGCCTTTCTTGGGTGAAGATCCCTCACCATCCCTCACCTATTCCTCACCAAAGTCTCACCATCAAACGCCTCGTTTTCAAAAGTTTATCTCAAAAGGTGAGGGATTGAGGGATTTCTTGTTATTCATGGGTATCCTGTAAACGCCACACGGGGCGCACCAGATATGAGGTGCGCCCCGCGTCTATTTGGATGATGTAAACGACATCAATCGACGTCGTAGTCGAGGATGGCTTTGCGGTTGGAAAGCACGCGGTCGTAGTCTTCCTTGCTGCCGACGATAATGCGCTCGAATTCGCGCAGACCTGTGCCGGCAGGGATGAGGTGACCACAGATGACGTTCTCCTTCATGCCTTCGAGGCTGTCGCTCTTGCCATTGATGGCTGCTTCGTTGAGCACCTTCGTGGTTTCCTGGAAGGAAGCGGCAGACATGAAGCTGGTCGTCTGGAGAGCCGCACGCGTGATTCCTTGCAGAATCTGCGTGGAGGTGGCGGGCACGGCATCACGGACTTCCACAGGCTTGAGGTCACGGCGCTTGAGCATAGAGTTCTCATCGCGCAACTTGCGGGCGGTGACGATCATACCAGGAAGCATGGTTTCGCTGTCTCCACCATCGACGACAACTTTCTTGCCCCAGATGCGGTCGTTTTCCTCTGCAAATTCGAGTTTGTCAACAACCTGTTGTTCGAGGAAGCGCGTGTCACCAGGTTCCTCGATCTGCACCTTGCGCATCATCTGGCGGACGATGACCTCGAAGTGCTTGTCGTTGATCTTCACACCTTGGAGACGATAGACATCCTGCACCTCGTTGACGATGTACTCCTGCACGGCTGTCGGGCCTTTAATGGCCAGGATGTCGGCAGGCGTAATGGCACCATCGGACAGCGGTGTACCAGCACGGACGTAGTCGTTCTCCTGCACGAGGATCTGCTTGGACAGCGGCACAAGGTAATGGCGTTCGTCACCCACCTTGGAGGTGATGATGATTTCGCGATTACCACGCTTGAGCTTGCCCATGGTGACTTCGCCGTCAATCTCAGCGACGATGGCAGGATTACTTGGGTTGCGCGCCTCAAAGAGCTCTGTGACACGAGGCAGACCGCCGGTGATGTCGCCAGCCTTACCCACGGCACGCGGAATCTTGACGAGGATGTCGCCAGCCTTCACCTGCTGTTTATCCTCGACGGAGATGTGACCGCCGATGGGGAAGTTGTAGGTGCGGAGCAGTTCGCCGTTCTCATCAAGGATATGTGCCTGCGGAATCTTGGTCTTATCCTTGGATTCGATGACGATGAGCTCGCGCAAACCTGTGGTTTCGTCAGACTCAACGCGGTAGGTGATACCTTCTATGACACCTTCGAACTCGACACGACCAGCCATTTCGGTGACGATGACGGCATTGAAAGGATCCCACTTGGCGATGATGTCACCCTTCTGCACTTTCTCTCCTTCCTTCTTATAGAGGGTGGAGCCATAGGGCAGGTTCTGGGTCAGGAGCACGATACCCGTGTTGATGTCCACGAAACGGACCTCCGCGAGTCGTCCTACAACCATCTTGGCAGGTTCGCCAGCCTCGTCGGTGATATCGACGGTGCGGAGTTCCTCAAATTCCAGACGGCTCTCATACTTGGCCTTGATAGTGGCGTTGGCGGCTGCGTTATCAGCCACACCACCAGCGTGGAAGGTACGGAGTGTGAGCTGGGTTCCCGGTTCACCAATGGACTGAGCGGCAATGACACCGACCGCTTCTCCCTTCTGCACCATGCGTGCAGAAGCCAGGTTGCGACCATAGCACTTCATGCAAACACCATGCTTGCTCTCACAGGTGAGCACGGAACGTATTTCAACACTCTCGATGGGGCTGGCCTCAATTTCAGCGGCGACGGCCTCGGTGATTTCTTCTCCGGCAGCCACGATGAGCTTGTTGGTGGAGGGATTGATGATATCGTGTACGCTGACACGACCGAGGATGCGGTCGTAGAGCGAAGAGATGACCTCGTCGCCATTCTTGAGGGCGGTGCAGACGAGTCCACGCAGGGTACCGCAGTCTTCTTCGGTGATGATGACATCGTGGCTGACGTCAACAAGACGACGCGTAAGGTAACCTGCGTCGGCAGTCTTCAGAGCCGTATCGGCAAGACCCTTGCGGGCACCGTGAGTGGAAATGAAGTATTCGAGCACGGACATACCTTCCTTGAAGTTGGAGAGGATGGGGTTCTCGATAATCTGTGCCTCGGCACCAGCCTTCTGGGGCTTGGCCATCAAACCACGCATACCAGAGAGTTGGCTAATCTGACCAGCACTACCACGGGCACCGGAGTCGAGCATCATATAGACGGCATTGAAGCCTTGGTCGGCCTCGCGCATGGTCTTCAACAGGATTTTGGAGAGATCGTTGTTGACGTGTGTCCAAGCGTCGATGACCTGATTGTAACGCTCTTTGTCGGTGATGAAGCCCATGTTATAGTCGGCGGTGATGCGCTCGACCTCGTCGTTACCACGCTTGACAAGTGCCACCTTCTCTTCGGGGATGATAATGTCGCCGAGGTTAAAGGAAAGGCCGCCGTCGTATGCGAGCTTATAGCCGAGGTTCTTGATACCGTCGAGGAAATGACAAGCCTGAGCGACACCGACAGTCTTGATGACATCGGTGATGAGGCCGCGCAAGGTCTTCTTGGAGATGACATCGTTGAAGAAGCCCACTTCCACAGGAATGATTTCGTTGACGATAACACGACCGACAGAGGTCTCCACCATGCGCTTGCCGATATTTCCGTTCTCGAGTTTATCCTTCACCACGACTTTGACAGGGGCGTGCACATCCACACGGCGTTCGTTATAGGCAATGATGGCCTCTTCTGGGCCGTAGAAGGTGAGCCCTTCGCCCAAGGCACCGGGACGTATCTTGGTGATGTAGTAGAGTCCGAGCACCATGTCCTGCGAAGGCACAGTGATTGGTGCGCCGTTGGCCGGATTCAGGATGTTATGGCTCTGGAGCATCAGGATCTGAGCTTCGAGGATTGCCTCATTGGAGAGGGGAAGGTGCACAGCCATCTGGTCGCCGTCGAAGTCGGCATTGAAAGCCGTACATGCCAGCGGATGCAACTGGATGGCCTTTCCCTCGATCATGTGGGGTTGGAAGGCCTGGATGCCAAGACGGTGAAGTGTCGGTGCACGGTTGAGGAGGACGGGATGACCCTTCATGACGAATTCGAGGATATCCCAGATGACAGGATCCTTGCGATCGACAATCTTCTTAGCAGACTTGACGGTCTTGACAATGCCACGCTCGATGAGCTTGCGGATGATGAATGGTTTGTAGAGTTCAGCAGCCATGAGCTTCGGCAGACCGCACTCGCCCATATTGAGTTCAGGACCAACGACGATAACGGAACGTGCGGAATAGTCAACACGCTTACCGAGAAGGTTCTGACGGAAGCGGCCTTGCTTACCCTTGAGAGAGTCTGAGAGGGACTTCAGCGGGCGGTTGCTCTCGCTCTTGACAGCACTGCTCTTGCGGCTGTTGTCGAAGAGGCTGTCAACGGCCTCCTGCAGCATACGCTTCTCATTGCGGAGGATGACTTCAGGAGCCTTGATCTCGATGAGTCGCTTCAGACGGTTGTTGCGAATGATAACACGACGATAGAGGTCGTTGAGGTCAGAGGTAGCAAAACGACCGCCATCGAGGGGAACGAGGGGACGCAAATCTGGCGGAATGACCGGCAGCATCTTCATAATCATCCACTCGGGCTTGTTGCGTTCGCGGCTGGCACGGAAACTCTCGACGACTTGCAGTCGTTTCAAAGCTTCGGTCTTACGCTGCTGGGCGGTATCGCTGTTGGCACGGTCACGCAACTCATAACTGAGCTTGTCGAGATCCAAGCCGACGAGCAGCTCATAAATGGCCTCGGCACCCATCTTGGCGATGAACTTCTTCGGGTCGTCGTCCGGCAAATACTGGTTGTCGGCAGGGAGACGATTGATGTGGTCGATGTACTCGTCCTCGGAGAGCAGGTCGAACTTGGCCAAAGGCATTTCCTCGCTCTCGGCAGAGAAGATTCCCGGATTGATGACCACGTAGCGCTCGTAGTAGATGACGGCATCGAGTTTCTTCGTCGGCATTCCCAACAGATAACCAATCTTGTTGGGCAGGCTGCGGAAGTACCAGATGTGAGCTACGGGAACAACGAGCTCGATGTGCCCGCTACGTTCTCGACGCACCTTCTTCTCTGTCACCTCAACACCACAACGGTCGCAGACAATGCCCTTATAGCGAATGCGCTTGTACTTTCCACAATGACATTCATAGTCCTTGGTGGGACCGAAGATGCGTTCGCAGAACAGGCCGTCGCGCTCGGGCTTGTAGGTGCGATAGTTGATGGTCTCGGGTTTCAGCACCTCGCCGAAGGAATTCTCCTTGATTTCCTCGGGTGATGCCAGCCCGATGGTAATCTTGGTGAAGTTATTCTTGTTTTTTGTTTCTTTCTTGTAAGGCATAATGCTTCTGATGTTAAATGTTAAATGTCAAATGTCTAATGCAGTGTTTACATTTTACATTTTACATCCGTCACTCCAAGGTGACGGAAAGTCCCAGACCACGGAGCTCGTGCAGCAGCACGTTGAGTGACTCGGGAATACCTGGTGTGGGCATGGGTTCGCCCTTGACGATGGCCTCATAGGCCTTGGAACGTCCTGTGACATCGTCGGACTTGATGGTCAGAATCTCCTGAAGGACATGGGAAGCACCGAAAGCCTCGATAGCCCAGACCTCCATCTCACCGAAACGCTGTCCACCGAACTGAGCCTTACCGCCAAGCGGCTGCTGAGTGATCAGACTGTACGGGCCAATGGAACGGGCGTGCATCTTGTCTTCGACCATGTGTCCGAGTTTCAGCATGTAGGCAATACCCACGGTAGCCAGCTGGTCGAACTTCTCGCCGGTGGCACCATCGTAAAGCTGCGTAGAGCAATAGCGAGGAAGTCCGGCCTTGTCCGTCCACTCACAAAGGTCATCAAGCGAAGCACCATCAAAGATGGGGGTGGAGAATTTCACACCGAGCTGCTTGCCGGCAGCACCGAGGACGGTCTCGAAGATTTGGCCGATGTTCATTCGTGAAGGCACGCCCAACGGGTTGAGCACGATGTCAACAGGAGTACCATCAGCAAGGAATGGCATATCCTCTTGACGAACGACCTTAGAGACAATACCCTTGTTGCCGTGGCGTCCGGCCATCTTATCACCCACGCCAATTTTGCGTTTCTTGGCGACATAGACTTTAGCCATCTGGATAATGCCCGAAGGCAGTTCGTCACCAATGGTGATGGCGAACATACGACGCTTGTGCTCGGCATCGAGCAGCTTAAACTTCTTAATAAAGTTGATGATGAGCTGAGCGATGAGCTTGTTCGTATGATCGTCGCTGGTCCAATGACTCAACTGGATGCCAGTATAATCGAGACCTATCAGGTTGCTCTCTGTGAACTTGGCACCCTTGGCAATCACCTCGGCACCCATGTAGTCTTTCACACCCTGAGAGGTGCGGTTCTTGGTCAGTTCGAGCAACTTGTCAATAAGAATTGCCTTGAGGTCATCAACCTTGGTGTTGAATTCCTCGTCAATCTTGAGCAAACGGACCTTGTCCTGTGCCTTTTCTGAACGGGTCTTAATAGCACGCGAGAAAAGTTTCTTGTCAATGACCGTACCAGACAGCGAAGGAGTAGCCTTAAAGGAGGCATCCTTCACATCACCAGCCTTGTCGCCAAAGATGGCACGCAGCAGTTTCTCTTCTGGGGAAGGATCACTCTCGCCCTTCGGCGTAATCTTTCCAATGAGGATGTCGCCCGGTAGCACTTGAGCGCCGATACGGATGATACCGTTCTCGTCCAAGTCTTTGGTGGCTTCTTCGCTGACATTGGGTATATCAGCGGTCAGTTCCTCCACACCACGCTTTGTCTCACGCACTTCGAGAGAAAACTCCTCAACGTGTACGCTGGTAAGGATGTCTTCACGGACGACACGCTCGTTGAGCACAATGGCATCTTCATAGTTATAACCCTTCCAAGGCATATAAGCAACCAAGAGGTTCTTGCCCAAAGCAAGCTCTCCATTGGCAGTGGAATAGCCTTCAGTGAGGATGTCACCAGCTTTGACACGCTGCCCCTTTTCGCAGATGGGACGCAGGTCGATGGTCATATTCTGGTTGGTGCGACGGAACTTGGGAATACGATATTCCTTCAACGCTGGTTCGAAGCTGACAAATTCCTCTTCTTCGGTGCGGTCGTAGAGAATGCGGATTGTCGTAGCATCCACATAATCCACCACGCCTGCACCTTCAGCCGTAATCATGGTACGGCTATCCTCACAGACTTGTTTTTCGATACCTGTACCAACGATGGGGGCTTCTGTACGAAGCAAAGGCACAGCCTGACGCATCATATTGGAACCCATGAGGGCACGGTGAGCATCATCGTGCTCAAGGAACGGAATGAGAGAAGCAGCAATGGAAGCAATCTGCTGTGGAGCGACGTCCATCAAGTTCACCTCTGAAGGCGGAACGACGGGGTAGTCATCATCCTGACGGCATTTGACAACTTTACGGATAAACGTTCCGTCGTCATTGAGCGGCGCATTGCCCTGACCAATAATAAGGTCTTCCTCCTCCTCGGCGGTCATATAGACAACACCTGAATCAGAGAGGTCAACGACGCCATCTTTTACTTTTCTGTATGGTGTCTCAATGAAGCCCAACTCATCAATCTTTGCATAGACGCAGAGTGATGAGATCAAACCGATGTTAGGTCCTTCAGGACTTTCGATAGGACAGAGACGGCCATAGTGTGTATAGTGTACGTCACGCACTTCGAAACCAGCACGTTCACGGCTCAGACCACCAGGACCCAGGGCAGAGAGACGACGTTTGTGTGTCACCTCGGCCAGCGGGTTTGTCTGGTCCATGAATTGCGAAAGGGCATTGGTTCCGAAGAATGAATTGATAACGCTTGAAATAGTCTTTGCATTGATAAGGTCTGTGGGCTGGAACACCTCATTATCGCGGACATTCATGCGCTCACGGATAGTGCGGCTCATACGGGCCAGACCAATGGCGAACTGATTAGAAAGTTGTTCACCAACAGTGCGAACACGGCGGTTCGACAAATGGTCGATGTCATCTACCGTAGCCTTGGAATTCACCAATTCAATAAGGTACTTGATGATTTCGATGATGTCCTGCTGGGTGAGAACACGTACATTGGGGTCGGTGTCCAGATTCAACTTGTGATTGATTCTGAAACGTCCCACATCTCCCAAGTCATAACGTTTTTCGGAGAAGAAGAGGTTGTTAATGACTTCACGGGCACTGGCATCATCGGCAGGATCTGCATTGCGCAACTGGCGGTAAATGTAGAGCACGGCCTCCTTTTCGGAGTTAGACGGGTCTTTGGCCAACGTATTAAAGATGATGCTATAGTCACTGGCATCGGCCTCTTCCTTATGAATCAATATCGTCTGTTCTCCACTTTCAAGAATCTCGTTGATATTCTCAGCATCGAGAATAGTCTCACGATCCATGATGACCTCATTACGCTCGATAGAAACCACTTCGCCAGTGTCCTCATCCACGAAGTCCTCAACCCATGACTTCAAGACACGCGCAGCCAATTTCTGGCCGATGCACTTCTTGAGGTTGGTTTTGTTAACCTTCACCTCTTCGGCAAGGTTAAAGATTTCAAGAATGTTCTTATCGTTCTCGAAACCAATGGCACGCAAGAGAGTTGTGACAGGCAGCTTCTTTTTTCGGTCGATATAAGCATACATGACATTGTTGATGTCGGTAGCGAACTCAATCCAAGAGCCCTTGAATGGAATGATTCGAGCGCTGTAGAGTTGAGTGCCATTGGCGTGTACGCTGGAACCGAAAAAGACACCAGGTGAACGGTGTAACTGGCTAACGACGACGCGTTCAGCACCGTTGATGATAAACGTACCGTTAGACGTCATGTAGGGGATGGGACCCAGGAAGACATCCTGAATCACGGTGTCAAAGTCCTCATGGTCAGGATCCGTGCAATAAAGCTTCAACTTGGCTTTCAAAGGCACGGCATACGTCAGGCCACGCTCCAGACATTCCTCTATGGAATAACGGGGAGGGTCGATGTAATAGTCCAGAAATTCGAGGACGAAATTGTTGCGCGTGTCGGCGATGGGAAAGTTCTCTGAGAACACTTTGTAAAGGCCATCGTTCTTGCGCTGCTCCGGCGGAGTGTCCAGTTGCAGGAAGTCATTAAAAGACTTCAGCTGCACTTCCAGAAAATCCGGATAAGCCATAGGGCTCTTTACCGAAGCGAAGTTGACTCTGTCATTAACAATCTTTGCCATCAATCAAAAATGAATGGTTATAAATTTCTTTAGACGCAAAAAGTAGAGGACTCTCTACCAGAGAGTTCTCTACCTGATTTTATCCGAGTTGATTCGGAGAGCCGGTTCTTACTTGAGCTCGATCTCGGCACCAGCTTCTTCGAGGGTCTTCTTGAGAGCCTCGGCGTCAGCCTTGGGCAAACCTTCCTTCAGGGTGCTGGGAGCGCCGTCAACGAGCTCCTTAGCTTCCTTCAGTCCGAGACCGCAAGCTTCCTTCACAGCCTTAACGACCTGAAGCTTTGCAGCACCTGCACTCTTCAGAACGACATCGAAGTCGGTCTTTTCCTCAGCGGCGGGAGCGGCACCAGCAGCGGGGCCAGCAGCAACAGCCACAGCAGCTGCGGCGGGTTCAATACCATACTCTTCTTTCAAGAGATTCTTCAAATCGTTCACTTCCTTCACTGTCAAGTTTACCAACTCTTCAGCGATAGCTTTAATATCTGCCATAATAATAGATGAATTTTGTTTGTTTGACTTTGGGTGATTGATGAATTATTCGCCCTTTTCGGCGAGTGTCTCGAGCACACCATGAATGGTGTTTGCTCCAGACTCGAGTGCAGAAACGACACTTTGCATCGGTGACTGCAGCATGGCCACAATATCGGCGATGACTTCGTTCTTACTCTTGATAGCGCACAGGGCATCCAGCTGATCAGCACCTACATAGAAGCCTTCTTCAGCATAAGCAGCCTTGAGCTCAGGGATGGTAACGCCCTTGGGGTTTTTGGCATTGAATTCCTTCAGCATCTTGGCCGGAGCGTTGGCCACGTTGGTGAAGATGACAGCCGTGGTACCCTTGAGGGCTACATACAGGGGTGAGAAGTCAATCTCGCTGGCCTCGAAAGCCTTATGCAAAAGCGTGTTCTTAACCACCACCATCTTAACCTCGTTCTTAAAGCACTGACGACGCATGGCACTTGTACGAGCTGCGTCCATGCCAGTAACATCTACGAGATAAAAATGAGGATAGGCCTTGAGGGTTTCGCCCAGCTTCTCAATGATGATTGCTTTATCTTCCTTTCTCATGATTGTAACGTCTTAATGATTAGATTTCATCGACTGCCTTGGAATCTACCTTGACACCGCGGCTCATCGTACTTGAAAGATAAATGCTCTTGATGTAAGTCCCCTTGGCAGCAGCGGGCTTCAGCTTGATAATCGTGTTGATAAACTCACGGGCGTTTTCGGCAATCTTCTCTGCCGAGAAGGACACCTTGCCAATGGAGGTATGCACGATACCAGTCTTATCGACCTTAAAGTCAATCTTACCCATCTTTACTTCCTTTACAGCCTGTGCGGGGTTCATGGTGACAGTGCCGCTCTTGGGGTTAGGCATCAAGCCACGGGGACCGAGGATACGGCCGAGAGCACCAATCTTACCCATGATAGAAGGCATGGTAATGATGACATCAACATCGGTCCATCCACCTTTAATCTTGTCGATATATTCGTCCAAACCCACATAGTCAGCACCAGCCTCCTTGGCTGCAGCCTCCTGATCGGGTGTGCAAAGGCACAACACACGGACAACCTTACCGGTTCCGTTGGGCAGAGTGGCAACGCCACGCACCATCTGGTTGGCCTTGCGGGGATCTACGCCCAGTCGCACGTCGATATCCACAGAAGCATCAAACTTGGTCGTGGTAATATCCTTGACCAATTGTGAAGCCTCTTTGAGGGTGTAAGCTTTCCCTGCTTCAATCTTCTCAGCGACCAATTTCTGGTTTTTAGTCAATTTTGCCATAGTTGAATTGAAGTTTAAATGTTATGCGGGAAAGTCACCCTTTACTGTGATACCCATACTTCTGGCCGTTCCTGCAACCAAACGCATGGCAGACTCGACCGTGAAACAGTTCAGGTCGGGCATCTTGTCGGTAGCGATGGCACGGACGTCATCCCAGGTGATTGCGGCAACTTTCTTGCGATTGGGCTCTGCGCTACCACCTTTCACCTTTGCAGCCTCCATAAGCTGAACAGCTACGGGAGGTGTCTTCACGACGAAATCGTAAGACTTGTCGGTGTAATAAGTGATGACCACAGGAAGCACCTTGCCGGCCTTGTCCTGAGTTCTGGCGTTGAATGCCTTGCAGAAATCCATGATGTTAATACCCTTGGAACCGAGAGCGGGACCTACTGGGGGTGATGGATTTGCAGCGCCTCCTTTAATCTGTAGTTTGATTAATCCAGCAACTTCTTTAGCCATTGTAATTTGTACTTAATATTATTGTTATATGCGCATTGTTTCAGACGTGTAACAGCCGTCTTACTCCTTTGCCACCTGCATAAAACCAAGTTCGAGAGGAGTTTTCCTCCCGAAGATCTTGACCGACACTTTCAGCTTCTTCTTCTCGGTATTCACTTCTTCGATAACAGCCTCAAAGCCATTGAAAGGACCATCTGTCACCTTAACGGCATCACCAACCACGTATGGAATTGGCATGTCTTCGGGCACATCGGCCATTTCATCAACGACACCGAGCAACCGCTTCATCTCATCCGGGCGGATGGGCATGGGCTTATCGCTCGCCTTCGTTTCTCCGAGGAACCCCAACACGTTAGGAGTGTTACGCAACATAGCCTGCGTTTCTCCCTTGAGAACAGCTTCCACCAAAACATAACCTGGCAGGTGACAGCGTTCCTTCACGTAGCGTTTGCCGTTCCGAATTGAAACGACTTTCTCCGTAGGAATGAGCACCTGTGAGACGGTGCCTTTATAGTCGCCTTGGGCGACTTGGGCATCGACATACTCTTTTACTTTGCCTTCTTTTCCACTGATGGCACGCATGACGTACCATCTCATTTCATTTTCAGCCATAAGTCCAGATTAATTGGGGTAGATGAACTCCATCAAGTGCTGGAAAGTGAAATCCATAACGAAAACTAGCACTGCGATGAGTAGGGAAGCAGATAATACTACAATCGCACTGTTAATCAGTTCCGAGCGCGTAGGCCAAGTGGTCTTGTGCACGAGTTCTTCGTATGATTCCTTGCAGTAATTAAAAAATCTCTTGAACATAATATTCTTGTTTTTGCACGGGAAGAGAGGCTCGAACTCCCGACACCTGGTTTTGGAGACCAGTGCTCTACCAACTGAGCTATTCCCGTAAATGAAGCCCCCGCCCAAGACGGGGGCTTTTTTAGGATCTAGAGTGTCTAGAATAACTAGAGTTTCTAAAGAGAATTAATCGTCGAGAATCTCGGTGATCTGGCCAGATCCTACGGTACGGCCACCTTCACGGATAGCGAAACGCAGACCGACATTGAGAGCAACGGCGTAGATGAGTTCAACCGTGATTTCTACGTTATCACCAGGCATCACCATCTCAGTGCCTTCGGGGAGATGAATTTCACCCGTGCAGTCCATGGTGCGGAGGTAGAACTGAGGACGATACTTGTTGCCGAACGGAGTGTGACGGCCACCCTCTTCCTTCTTCAGGACGTAGATAGAAGCCTTGAAGTTCTTGTGGGGCTTGATAACACCCGGATGGGTGATAACCATACCACGCTTCACTTCGTTCTTATCGATACCGCGGAGGAGCAGACCAACGTTGTCGCCAGCTTCGCCCTCGTCGAGGATCTTGCGGAACATTTCAACACCAGTGATGACGGACTTCTTGTCCTCACCAAGACCAAGGATCTGGACTTCGTCGCCAACCTTTACACGGCCAGTTTCGATACGACCCGTAGCCACGGTGCCGCGACCAGTGATGGAGAACACGTCCTCAACAGGCATCAAGAAAGGCTTCTCAACGTCGCGAACAGGCTCCTGAATCCAATTGTCGCAAGCATCCATCAGCTCCATCACCTTAGCTTCCCATTCGGGCACACCATTAAGAGCACCGAGAGCAGAGCCACGGATGAAAGGAGTATCCTCTTCGAAATCATACTGAGCAAGGAGCTCCTGCATTTCCATCTCAACGAGTTCGAGCATTTCCTCGTCCTCAACCATGTCGCACTTGTTCAAGAAGACAACCAAACGGGGGACGTTCACCTGACGGGCGAGCAGGATGTGCTCACGAGTCTGAGGCATAGGACCATCAGTTGCAGCAACCACGATGATAGCGCCGTCCATCTGGGCAGCACCCGTTACCATGTTCTTCACATAGTCAGCGTGACCCGGACAGTCAACGTGTGCATAGTGACGTTTTGCAGTTTCGTACTCAACGTGAGCGGTGTTGATGGTGATACCGCGCTCTTTCTCTTCGGGAGCGTTGTCAATCTGATCACAGCTCTTAATCTCAGAGAGGCCCTGCTAAGCCAACACGGTGGTGA
>JAGCPY010000026.1 GCA_017965425.1 Bacteroidaceae bacterium
CACCAACGTCTCGTAGTCGAATGATGAATGTCTCTTTGCCATGGTGCAAAGGTAACACTTTTTTCGGACATGAGTTCCGTTGCGCTAAGATATTTTGGTTAGTTGGCATGGGGCTTATCCACGGACTTTTCCCCCTGCGCCTATATTTCAGCACCCTGTATGGGCTGCTGTCTTGGCGTTTACGGCTGCATTTCTGTGGGGCTGGGCCTATCCGCTAATCAAGCTCGGGTTTGACGAGTTTGGGATTACAACAGAGATGACGGGCAGTAAGATGCTGTTTGCTGGTATCCGTTTTTTCATATCGGGCATCATCATTCTTTCCATTGCCCACATCACTCATCGCTCGTTTGGCCTAAAGGATGGGGTTAAAGACAAGATATTGGGCAGTAGTCTGTTCCTGTTGGCCTTCACGCTGCTGAACACCACGTTGCACTATGCCAGCTTCTATATCGGTTTGTCGCACAGCCAGGGCAGTCGTGCCGCCATCCTGAACTCACTGAGTGTGTTTGTGACGGTCCTCCTTGCCTGCTTGTTCTTCAAGAGCGACAAGCTGACTCTCAGAAAGGTGATAGGCTGTGCCATCGGCTTCACGGGTATCCTTGCGCTCAATCTGAGCGGTGGCGAAAGCGGCTCAATCACCTTGCTTGGCGATGGCTTGATTATCCTCAATGCGTTGTGCGGCGCCTGTGCCGGATTGATGACAAGGGGTGTAGCGAAGCGGGTGGACGTATTTGTCGGAACGGGTTATAGTCTTAGCATAGGTGGTGCCTTATTGCTGATACCGGGTTTGTTGATGGGTGGCACGTTGCCATGCGTCACCGTCATCGGCATCATGTATCTTCTGCTGCTCATCGGCATCTCCACGATTGCCTTTGCTCTGTACAACAAACTGCTAACGTGTAATCCAGTAGGCAAGATAGCGATATGGAACTCACTGATACCCGTGGTAGGTGCCGTTACTTCATGCCTATGCCTACATGAGACGTTCGTATGGAACTATGTCGTGGCAGCAGCGCTGACAACTGCGGGTATCTATGTCATCAACGCACAGCATTCCCCAAAATAAAGAAGGAAACCACTTTCAAGATTCCCTTTGTAGCGCCTCGCTGATCTGGTGAACTTCATCCGCAATAACATCGAGCTGTTTCAACAATGGGCAGAATCGGATACCGCAAAGCTTTATACGCCGCCTGTATTCGTAAACAAGAAGGAAGCACAGGGGTACTTCTTCTGACAAGCTTATAGGTATTGGTTGACTACTGCCTGCAGCTGGTTCAAGGGCATGGCTCCGCTCTGGCGCCATAGCACTTGACCATTGCGGAACAGTATCAAAGTGGGCACGGCCTGAACGTTGTACGTTTCAGCGGGAATGCCGTGCTTATCCACATCTACCTTGATGATGCGGAGGCGGTCACCAAGGTTGGCTTTCAGCTGTTCCAAGACAGGGTGCATGGCCTTACAGGGGCCGCACCAGGTGGCAAAGAAATCGGCCAAGACCAGTTGGCCGCTATTGATGACATCATTGAAGGTTTCCATATGAAGATATTTGTTATATATAGTACAAAACGATAAATTGGAATTTATTCAATAATAAATACCGAGAAAGCCGTCTTGAATAGCTTTCTTATCTTTTCTTCAGCAAGAATTGATGTGATTTGTTTTACTTTCATTTTTTATCCATATCAACGGATATGAAAATATAGTAAATGATTGCATTTCAGTATCAAAGATGTCATAGAATCAATCCATGAAGTCATATCCTGCTTCCTCAAAGAGCTCATCGTTAAGCTCTTTCGCAATTCGGTTTGGATCATTACCCCACACTCGTTCTCGGAGGATATCTTCCGATTCTCTACTACGTTCACGGGCCTGTAACTGGTGAAAGGATAGAAATTCTTCCTTAAATTCTTGATCGAGCCAATCATATTCTGTATAAGAATGAAGGATAATTTCATCATAAGCCATAATCCAGTTTTTTCTTCCTGATGAAAATTCTACTTCTTTGAACACCGGTCTAAAATCAGAATCAGTAGCAAAAACATTAAATCCTTTATATTTAAAAGAAGGCACAATGTCTCGATATAATTCTGGAGCTACTTGAACTGGACAGCCCTTCGGCATAATCAGTTCCCTATTATTTGCATCAAAGTATATATCCGAAATGGGGATAAAGTATAATTTATTCTCTTCTATTTCATACCTAAACTGAAAAGTCACGCTTTTTCCTTTAGAATCTCTATTCTTGTATATCACAAGTTTATCAGATAATTTTCTACCAGTAAACTTAGAACCCTCTTCGGGTTCATACTTTATAGTCTTTGTCAAACACATAAGCTTCTCAATTCTACATGATACATCCAATTTCCATCATTGTCAATACATTTTTCCTTATTAGGATAGAGCTTGACTTTCATCCCTAAGCGATGCGCAATTTCCAAGTAGTCATATAAAATGTTCTTGTTTATCCATGGTTTCTTTGGTCCTAATTGCGAAACCACGATTGAATGTTCTTCACTTTCTTCGTCTTTACACTCAAAGTTTTTCGCTTGAAACTTTTGATATAGAGCTTTATAAATGCTTCGTCCCATAGAGAAGTCTCTTTTTTTTATTCCATCTAAAGTATCTCCATACTCCATTCCTTGCAAAAACTCTATATCATATTTACAGATTAGTATATAAGTCGGAATACATGGATTGTTCTCACTATTACTGCATAAAGGCTCATATATCAATTGTTCTCCAGAACATCCTCGATAAGATGCACAAAGAAAACCATGCTCTTTGGCACAGTTATCAGCTGCTTCTTGCAAAAATTTACTATTTCTCATTTTAAAATAATTCTGTCACTTCAGCGAGACTTTGGATTCTTGCTCTTAAAATCGTGATTGATAGCATTGGCAAAGACATTAGTCTTTCCCTTGCCGTCTTTTTTAGGGTATTGCTGACTGCCAAGCACAATGATTTTCAGTTCCATTGACCTTGTTGATGCGATCAATGACTGCATCCAGTCGCTAAAAATTCTCAAACGGTTACGCATTAGTATCGAACTTATCTGACTGCAAAAATACACAAAAACTAAGCATCTACTTCTAGATTGCATGTTAAACTATCTTTAATACCTTATTTCATCATCATTTTATTATGATAACTCATCATATTGTGTCTTTTCGGCGCACCCTGCAGTCCCCATCGGCTCCGGCTGTCCGTGCCACCACCGCACATTGTCACGGACGGAGAGGCATTTGCTCACGGCCACGCATTTCCTTGTGGAAAAATGGACTGAAAGCTACAAAATGGTTCCAAATCCATAACCATAAACCTCTTTTAACGCACTCAAACGCATATAAATTCAAGAAAAGTTGTACATTTGCCCCAAAATAATGCAATAAATGCTATTATTTAGAGCTATTGCACAGATAATAAGCTTTACAAGAATTCCGCCATGGAGCCGTTCTGTCTTGTAACTTTATCCTTGGCAAACGACAAACAAAACTAACAAATATGAACATGAAAAGACTGGTATTCTCTATGATGGCATTGCTGGCATTCGGAACTGCCAGCAGAGGGCAGATTTACGAGGAGACATTGCCGAATCCCGACAACGAGCCGGCACCCGTGCATCCGGTGCCGAGCCAGCGTCAGCTGCTATGGCAGGAAACGGAGTTCTACGCTTTCTTCCACTTCGGCATGAACACGTTCACCAACGCTGAGTGGGGCAACGGAAGCGAGGCGGAGAGTAAGTTCGCTCCTACCAAGGTTCCTAATCCCCGTCAGTGGCTCGAAGCGGTGAAGGCTGCGGGGATGAAGGGCGGCATCGCCGTGGTGAAGCACCACGACGGTTTCTGCCTCTGGCCTACGGCCACAACCACGCACAGCATCGTGAACGCCGGCAATCAGAACGGACGCGACACGAATATCCCCAGGGACTTTTCCGAAGCAGCACGCGACCTGGGCATGAAATACGGATTCTATGTTTCGCCATGGGACCTGAACAGTCAGTATTGGGGCGATGGTACGAGCAATTATGTCAACAAGGTGTTCTTGCCGCAATGCCTGGAGCTGGCCAAGTATGGCAGCGACCAGTTTGAGATGTGGTTCGACGGTGCTACAGGTGGCGACCATGCCGGTTACTACGGCGGTGCAAACACCACACGCACCATCCCTGATGCCTCTACCTATTACGACATCCCCAATCTGCGCGACACTGTTCATGCGATAGCTCCTAACTGCGTCATCTGGGGCGTGGGTGACGAGGCACGCTGGATTGGCAACGAAGCCGGCTGGGCAGGTGAAACGAACTGGTCTATGGGTTGGGGAGAGAGTGGCAACGAATCGGAATGGAAATGGCGTGCCGGCGAGAGCGATGCCAAGGCCACAAACAAAGGCTGGTTCTGGCATAGCGGAGAAAGCCCGAAATCCGCCAACGAACTGTTCAAGATTTATCTGGAAACAGTAGGCCGCAACGCCACGCTCATCCTCAACTTCCCGCCCAACCAAAGCGGAGAACTGCCACAGGCTGACGTGGCGGTGCTCCGGCAATTAGGAACGATGCTCCAGCAGCGCCTCGGCACAGACCTAATGGCCACCGCATCTTCTATCAGTGCCTCTGCCACACGCACGGCCGGTGCAAGACGGACATTCGATGTCGGCCACCTCACCGATGGCGATAAGGATACCTATTGGGCCACCAACGACGGCGAGCACACGGCCACCATCAACGTAGCGTGGACGGAGCCCCAGAAGCTGCATTATGTAATGCTTATGGAGTACATACGACTTGGACAGCGCATCCGCAAGTTCTCCATTGAGACCAGCCTCGACGGTGTGTCATGGAAGAAGTGTGCCGCCACGACAACCACGGTGGGCTACAAGCGCATCGTGCCCCTGAACAACAGCACCAGCACCTACGGCGGAGTTGATGCACGCTACTTGCGTATCAGCATCGAGGACAGCCGTTCCTGCCCGACACTGCACACCCTGGCGGTGTACTGAGCAGTTACGATCAAAATGTTCAAGTGTTAAAAGAGCAAGCAGTATGAAAACGATCTATCAATTCTTCACTTTTCATTTTTCACTTTTCATTATATGCGCTTTGCTGCCTTCTGTGGCCGCAGCACAGCATATCACGTTTGAGAGTGCCGAGGAGTACCGAAGCCTCGGAGTCTATGATACCTGGGAGCTGTCACCATTCCGTACTGGTGTCTTGAAAGGCAGTAACTACGTGAAGCTGATGGCCAACCCCGACATGGAGGAAAAGGAAGCTCCGGGCGTCGCCACCAACGCCAGTGAAACCGCCTTGGCCGTCCAGCGTTCGCGCTACGGCAGCAACACCTTTGGCGCACGTATCGACCTCAAGGAGTCTTTCTGTCTGGGCACCAGCAAGAAGTATGTCCATGTATTGGTCAACAAGCCCGCAGGCGAAAATGCCAATGTCATGCTGATAGGCTTGGGCAAGCGACACGACTGGGAAGAACAGGCTCCCGAAACGGAGCAGTTCTGGGTGACGGCGTCCTTGTCAACCCAAGGACAGTGGAACGACCTCGTGTTCCCGATAACGACCAACGAGTCTGTAGATATTCACAGTTTTGTCATCGTACCTGATCTGGCATCGCCTCACTTGCGCACGACGGATTTCATTGCGTTTATTGATGATATCGAGGTAACCGACAGCCCCAAACCACGCTACCAGATTATTAACTACCCGCTGAATTTCGACACAAACCAAACACCCACACGCTCCGACCGTGCACTGACAAAGCTTACCTTCACATCCACAGGCGAAAGCTCTAAGGACGTGACTGTGCCCACAGCCACCGTCTATAACAACCTCACGGAACAGGCAACGGTCTTTGCCAAGGCCGGAGGTTCCGTCACAGTGAAGATGACCTACAAAGGAGGTTGGATGAGTGGCTACGCCTATGTGGATTGGAACAACGATGGCCAGTTCACGCCCATCATCGAGGCCAACAAGCCTTCTGGCGGCAGTGAGTTGGTGAGCTATACATACCTAAGTGGCTACAACAGCAAAGGTGTTGCACAGACCAACGGCAACAGCGTAGTGAACGGCACCATCACCTGTCCAGCCTTTACCATACCAGAAGGGACACAGCCTGGCATTTACCGTATGCGCTTAAAAATAGATTGGGACAGTGCGGATGCCGGAGGCAACAACAATACAGGCAACCTGCTCACGGCCAATGGCGGTGCTGTCGTTGATGTGCTGCTGAATGTCCACGATGACGAAGTGCGCATCTCTGCCAACCAGCTCAACGGCGATGTCCTGACACCGGAAGGTGCTGCCCTGAGCGATGCACCCATACCGTTCAGGCAGCCTGTAACCGTCAAAATGGTTCCGGCACCTGACTTTACCTACACGGGCATCGTGATTACCCACGGATACAACCTCGACGGACCTGAGTTCGTGCGTGACAACAGACAGTACAAGAGTGTCACCATCCCTGCCGCCTCCTTCAACAGGACAACACATGAGTACACCATCCCTGCCTCGTATATCGATGGCGAAGTGCGTATCGAGGGCCTCTTCACACCTGGCGAGAATCCCGACCCCGGCAAAGAGGACCAGACTTACACAGTCACTTATAAGAATGGAGCTGACGGAACATTTTATCAAAACGGCAGCGAAGTGGCAATTGGTCAGGGGTGGAAAGCTGCTGAATGGGTCTCTGCTGAGCCTGCACCAATCGTTACGATTTCAAACAAAAGAAGTGATAACAGCTATGGCACAAACGGCTTTCATACAACAGCTTATCATTTAGCCAGCGACAGGACATTTACAATCAGCGTAGAGAACCCTTTTCTAATTACCGGCTATCGCATATATACTGCTGATGGCTGGGGAGCTGTAGTTACAGCGGAGAATGGAGAATACGAAACATTCAGCGGAGAAGCTACATTAACAGTAGCCGGCTTGAACACGAAATCCACGTCTTTTACGACAGCGCCCAGTCCCGCAGCTAATCTGAATAGTCCGACCATAGATATCTATATCATTGATAGTTCAGCTGTGGGAGTGGGCGAGATTCGCAGTACCAACGGGCGCGTCGTAGGGCGTTATTCCCTCGATGGCAAACCCTTGCCACAAGCACCTGCAAAAGGCGTTTACATCATGGGTGGCAAGAAGATTGCAAAATAAGATCCTTCGGCCATGACTAATTCATGACAGACTTATCGATGGGTGAACACGGCCATGTATTCAGAGTCATCTGAGTACGTGGCCGTGCCACTTGTAAATTGGTCATCCGCTTCAGTATTGGGACGGATGAATTTATCTCAGATGTCAAAAACATCTGTCTTGTTTTTACGACACAAAACGAGACAAAAAGCAAAGTCTTACAAAAAAATGAAGATCATTGCCCACCCGCAGCCCCCATCGGCTGCGGCTGTCCGTGCCGCCACCGCACATCGTCACGGAAGGAGAGGGCATTTGCTCACGGCCACGCAAGAGCAGACACACAACGTGGGCAGGTGCCCTCTCTGTCTGTGACGGCCTCCCCATTGGCACGGACGGCTGGAGGCGATGCCTGATACGTAAGCCGATGGCCTGCACAAACGGCACGACACGCTTTCCCACTTTGACGCTTGACTCGTGGAGTAAAGGTACAAAGTGGGTTTTTCATGCAGTTTCCTGGTCATTCCTTGCCGTAGGTTTCATAACCTCGGCTGCGGCTCGGGCATTGAAGCGAGCTTCATGCCGCTCACCTTGCACGAGCTTTCGCTTCCCCCGCCACCTTGTTCGGGCATCGTAAAAATTACCGCCCATCATGGGTATGTCTCATTTAATCCTACAGCGTCATGAAAGTTCAAGTGAATCACAATCCCGCACCGCGTCAGCTCTACTTCAATTTCGAGGAGCCTGTCCTGAAGCCCGTAGAAAAAGACAGCGATATTCCTATGTACATGAAACAGTACAAGGATCTGAAGGCCAAACATCCGGACGCACTCCTGCTGTTCCGAACAGGAGATTTCTATACGTCATTCGAAGAGGATGCCGTAAACGCGGCTGACAGCCTCGGAATTACCCTCACGAAGTCTAAAGGCTACCGTCAGGCTTCGTTCCCGCACCATGCACTCGACACCTATCTTCCAAAGCTGATACGATGCGGATTCAGAGTTGCCATCTGTGATCTGATAACAGCACCGAAGAAGGGCCGGTAGGCTCTCCTTCGGCTGTATAGTTGTCTTGAAAGCCAACAAAAAACAGACTTAATTACTTTTTCTGAGTACTATTTAGCCTGTTTTTATAATTTTTAGCACCTTTCTTTTCTCTCTTCATGTGAAAAGGTGTACATTTGCATATCAAAATGCAAAAAAGAACATTAAAAAATAAAACTAACATAGCCATATACGTATGAAAAATAACATTCTCTTGACTCTTATTGTGGCGCTTGTTACCATGCAGGCATGGGGACAGGCTGTCATTTTTCCGCAGGAGCAGCAGGCGGGATTTGCCACATCATCGGTTAGCGGTAGCACCTATACGCTATCCAACGACCTGCTCTCTGCCACTTTCATCCACGCTGACGGCCAGCTGTCCTTTGGCGGATGCGAAGCAATGGGGCTACAACCCGGCAATGAGCTGTTCAGCATCCGCCTCGGCAACGGTACGGAGGTGGCATCCTCTGCCATGACGCTGAACGATGTGCAACTGGTTACCCTTTCGCCCGACGCCTCTGCCGCCAAGGCATCGCTGAAGCTGCCCGGCAAAGCTGTGGAAGCAAGCTACAGCTATGGCAACCTCGCGCTGACATGGCGTGCTGTACTGCGCGACGGTTCGCACTACCTGCGCACGGAGTTGGAACTGACGGCTGTGGCCGACGTGGCCATGAACGCCATTATCCCCATGCACTACACCGTGGACAACAGCAGCAGCGCGCAGGCTCCGGCCGTAGTGGGCAACACACGCGGAGCCGTCATCGCCAGCGACAAGATCTTCGCCGGACTGGAAACTCCGATGGGCAAGAACAGCATCGTGGGAGCCGTAAGCACGGAGCCCTTTGCCTATGGCAGCTGGACAAGTTCCACCTTCTCTTGGGAGCCCGGAACGGAGACGCCTCAGGGTATTCTTAACCTCGGCTTACCAGCCAGCGGGATTCTCGGTGTACAGGGCTATCTGGCCATCCTCGGAAGCGGCACACAGACGGTGACTTTCCAATACACGAGCGGAAACCACCGACTGGACATCGCAGGCGTAGATATCGTGAACCTCAGCGGCACCGTGGTGGCCAGCGACTACCACAAGGGCTATACTGGCGGCGCCAAGTCCAACAACGTCTATACGCTCAACATACCCGAACCTGGATTCTATCTCGTGCGCTACTTCCGCGACACCGTGACCGATGCACAGGCCTCATTCAACAGCAACGGCACCATCACCTGGAGCTGTCAAGTCATTGCGCCAGAACCGGTGTTCGATGGCAACATGGAAGCCAACATCCTGCCCACGGTTGATGGTGCTGACGATACTAACCTGTCAGACTCATGGACACCAAGCACATGGAGCGTCATGTCGGAAATTCCGGCAGGCGTGAGTGCCCTTGGCTTCACAGCCGCCGAGGTGGTGAAGAAGGAGAAGGCTGTAGCCTTCAGTGCCGCCGGCACACTTAGCGTTACCCTCACTTATTCCAGCGGCAGCCACCGCCTGAACATCGTGGGCGTGGATTTGCTGAACGGCGAGGGTGACGTGGTGGCCTCTGACTATCACGTGGGCTACACGGGTGGCGCCCATAGCAACAACACCTACAGCTTTGCAGTGCCCTTAGCTGGTAATTTCCGACTGCGCTACCTCTGCGAGACGAAGACCGAAACGATTACCTCTTCCGGCAACATCACCATCACATACGATACTGGCTATCCGTTGCTGTCTGTCGGTGGTGCTCGCACCGACACATGGAACACTTCGTCATGGAGCGCTCCAGCAGTTGTGCCTGCCCGCATCAATGAACTGGGCTACACTTCTGATCGAATCAAGATGATGGAGAAGACGGTTCGCTTCAACCGCGCCGGCGGAACGTTCGCGGCGCAGTTCATGTACGCCTCCGGCAATCACGGCCTCACCATCGCCGGTGTGGATCTATTGGATGAAGACGGGAATATCGTCGTCTCAGACTACCACAGCGGTTTCTCAGGCACTGCCAAGACCGATAATGTCTATTCATTTGTCGTGCCTGCGGCCGGCAGCTACACAATACGCTATTTTGCTGTCCTCAACCCCAACGGCTCGGACAACACATCATCGGGCAACATCAACCTGAGCTACAACAAGAGCGAATATATCCACCTGCCCGCACCCACACAGACAGAGTTCAAGGGCGAGTGGAGCCGCCAGACGACACTGGCTGCCGGCCAGACATGGAAGGTGGGAGCCGTCATTGGTCTCATAGCTCCGGGTCAGGCCCGCCGCTCATTCCTCTGCTACAGCGAGCGCGAGCGTGCCGTGCCTTGGCGTGCGTTCCCGATGTACAACTCGTGGTTCGAGCTGAACATCGACCGTAACAACAGTGCCGACTACAGCGGTAACTTCACAGAGGCACAATGTGACGAAGTACTCGACCAGTGGAAAACTCACCTCTACGACGCCTACGGCGTGGGTATCGGCTCATTCATGTGGGACGACGGATGGGATGAGTACGGCACTTGGGAGTTCAACCCCAACTTCCCCAATGGCTTCCAGCCGCTGAGCGATAAGGCATGGGCCATGAACTCTCAGATTGGTGCTTGGCTCGGTCCCGTGGGCGGTTACGGCACCAGCGGCAACTACCGCCGCAACTACTGGAGCTCGCGAGGTGGAATGCAACTCTCCAACCCCGCCTACTACGAGGTATTCCTCAACCGCACCAGCTTTATGCTCAACAACTACCACTTCAACTTCTTCAAGTTCGACGGGATCAGCGCTCAGTTCAGCTCCGTAGGACCTGATCCAGGAGCCACGGGCGAAGAAAATGCCGAAGGTATCATTGCTATCGAGCAGGAGCTCCGCAAGGTAAAGCCCGACGTGTTCTTCAACACCACCGTGGGAACATGGGCATCGCCCTTCTGGTTCCAGGTGAGCGATGCCGTATGGCGTCAGGAGAACGACTGGGGCACCGCCGGCAACCAGGGCAACACGCGCGAGCAGTGGATCACATACCGCGACAGACTCGTCTATCAGAACTACGTGCAAAATTCACCGCTCTGTCCCATCAATGCCATGATGACCCACGGCTTCATCCTCTCCAACTACGGTGGCGGTGTAGCCAACATGAGCCGTAACTACAACGATGTACTCCGCGAGATGCGTTGCGCCTTTGCCTGCGGCAGCGAGCTGGTGGAGGTCTATGCCGACTTCGCCCTGATGAATAGCATCAACGGCGGTGTGCTCTGGGGAGACCTCGCCGAGTGCATACGCTGGCAGAAGGCACAGGAGGACGTGCTGCCCGACGTACACTGGGTGGGCGGCAATCCATGGGACGGCAGCCGCGCCAACGTCTATGGCTGGGCTGCCTGGAACGGCAAGAAAGCCACCTTGGCACTGCGCAATCCGGCGGCTTCGGCACAGACGTTCACCACCACGCTGCGTGAGGCCCTCGACATACCGGCATACATCCACACCACCATCACACTCTCTGATGCCTTCACGCAAAGCGACCTCAGCGGACTGACCACTGGAACGCCTATTGACATCGACACACCGTTGACGCTCAACCTCGCTGCATCATCAGTATATATTTATAATGGTGAGGACGGACAGCCTTTGACGCTCTACGACAACGCGGACAACACTGATGCCATCGCCAATGCCGATGGTCAGCGACGCGCAGTGACCATCAGCGGACGCACACTCTTCAAGGATGGCTCCTGGAACACGCTTTGTCTGCCCTTTGAAGTGGCGGACTTCACTGGAACACCGCTCAGCGGCGCTACAGTCAAAGAACTGAACTGCAGTCAGGAATCCAGCACAAACTATGATGCTGCCACCAGCACGCTCACGCTCGACTTCGTAGAGGCCAACAAGATTGAGGCCGGACGCGCCTACATCGTCATGTGGGAGGATGGTGAGAACATCGTCAATCCGTGCTTCGGCGGCGTCACCATCAACGCTGTAGCACCCTCCGAACAACAGGTTACCAGCCAGGACGGCAAGGTGAGCTTCTGCGGTAGCTATGCCAGCAGCACATTCGACACTGACGACACCAGTCTGCTCCTGTTAGGAAATGATAACACATTATACTATCCCCTAAGCGGCACTCGCATAGGCGCATTCCATGCTACCTTCCCGTTACACGGCGTCAAAGCAGGAACGCCTGAAATTGGTGGAGATATCAAGGCTTTCAAACTAATCTTCGACGGCAGTAACCCCACCAGCATCAGAGAGCTTGCCAATATGCATCCCACTAACGGCAACTCACGGTGGTACACCCTCGATGGGCGCCGTCTGCAGGGTAAACCCGCCAAGCAAGGCGTGTATATCAACAACGGAAAGAAAGCAATAATCAAATAACAGGAGGGCGCAAAAATGAAGAAAAGATTATATTCCCAGCCGACACTGACCGCGTTTTACCCGGACTGTGCAAACATGATTGCAGACAGCCTCCACAAGGTTGAAGGAAATGCCAACTTAAGATATGGTGGCGGCGGCAATCAGGACGCACGCGTGAAAGAACAGCACGACTACAATGTCTGGGATGATAACTGGAGCAATTAAAGTAGCTACAATTATTCTGAAAGCGCCTCACAATGGGGCGCTTTTTCTATTGGAAAAACGATAGTTTATCATAGCCATTATCTTTTAATCATCATTAGCCCTTGCGCTTTGGGACAGCGGTACACCGCCCATTGTCTGCTCTGAGTCATAGCATGAAAGCGGTATTATCCTGTTCGCGGTCATGTGCCCGGCATCGGCAGAGGTAGCTTCCTTTCCCAGTTCTCCCATCCACACGGTGCTTCATGGGTTTGTCATCACTCTCCATGGAGTTTCATGGTGTCCTTATCCGTACTGCTCTCTGAAGCTGTGGTAGGGAAGTAGGACATTCTACCTCTTCGCCCTTGTGGGAACACGCTGATAAGCGCCTGTCCTCGAAGACATCCGGCCGCACCGGCGAACGTTCGTTCCCGACATAGGGGATGCTCCATCAGCCTTATAGCATGGATGACGTTCCCTTGATTCCTCATGGCTGCAGCCGACGCTCTGCCTTGCGGAAAACGGAGTCTTGCACACTGATTTTGAACATGCCACGGCGATTTTCCGATGCAAAGGTAAGGCAGGCCGGGCACGGCCGCTCGAGCTCTGCTCGCTTCGCTCGGCGAAGAAGTACCTATTCTTTATGGCTGCACAAAAACGGATGACAGCTTTCCACACTTTGCCGCTTGACTCCTGGAGTGAAGGGACAAAGTGGATATTTCATCGTTTTTCCTTTCCATTCCTTGCCTATGCGCCCTTTCCCTGCCACCTTGACTGAAGCATCGTAAAAATAACGCCTCCGGGCATGTCTAACTCAAAATCAATTCTATTATGCAAGACTACATTTCTACAATCGCAAGGCCTCAGGAGCTGGCTAACGCTTCCAATGAGGAAGAGAACGTCTATGACATCAATGACTATCGGGCTGACTATCAGGAAGAGCATCCCGCTGTTTATGTCGGGACGTACCGTAAGTACAACGAAGGTTCTCTTTACGGTGCATGGCTGGACATCACCAAGTTCGAGGACTATGACGAGTTCATCAGCGTCTGTAAGTTCCTACACAAGGATGAAGAGGATCCCGAACTGATGTTCCAGGATTACGAATGCTTCCCCAGATGTTGGTATTCCGAGAGCTGCATGGATGAGGACACCTTCAATAAAATCAAGGAATATGGAGAGTTGGATGATGACAAGCAGGAAGCTTACCGCATCTACATCGATGGAGGACTGGGAGAGGAAGACATTGACAGTTTCAACGATGCCTACATGGGCAAGTATGACAGCGAAGAGGATTATGCCTATGAAATCATCAATGAATGCTATAACATCGAGCAGATGATGGGCGGGCTGAGTTCATACTTCGACTACAATGCTTATGCAAGGGATCTCTTCATCGATGATTACTAGTTCGATAATGGCCATGTGTTCCGCCGTAGGTAGGCGGACACATGAGCTTCATTCAGGATTCATCCGCTCCGGCTGGAGCGGATTTCTTTTTGCTCTGAAAGAGGAAGGGAAAGCGGAAGGAAGTGAGAGTATAATGCCCACCCGCAGCCCCCATCGGCTCCGGCTGTCCGTGCCGCCACCGCACATCGTCACAGACGGAAAGGGCATTTGCTCACGGCCACGCAAGAGCAGACGCACACCGTGGGCAGGTGCCCGCTCTGTCTGTGACGGCCTCCCCATTGGCAGGGACGGCTGGAGACGATGCCTGATATGAAAGCCGATGGCTACAAGGGTGAAAGCCCAAGGGCTTCCGGCGGTTCCTCCCTCGGCACTTCATCCGGCAGGTGAAGAGCCTCGGGACAAGTATTCACGGAAGCCTTGTGTGCAGGTGGCGTACAAGTCCGCACACGTACACACAAGGCACCCGTCTTCTCTATACGGCAAGCCGTACTGCTATTTCTATAAACTCTTCTCATTATCTAATCCGAAGCCCCTCGTCAGCACATCACCCTTAGAAAATGAAGTGCTGCCTTGCCCATAAATGGAGCATACGGCTTAGCATTTTATTTTCTGAGTGCGAAGAGCGGACGAGGGAGAGAGGTAAGTGGGTTGACCAAAAGCATGACAAGCCTTTGCCCTCGGTTCACAGGCTCTCTGAGGGAAAGGCACGTCACGCTTTTGGAATTGAAATCCCTCGGCACATCTTCGGCGTAGAGGCTTTCCTGACAAGCGGCCATATCATCGCACAGTCACCCGCAATGGCTGCTGTCGGGAAAGCCTGTACTTGAAGAAAAGCCTCGTGGAAATGATTGACGAAAGCCTTTACCTGCTGTGCGCTGACAGGCAGACACACGGCAGGGAAAGGCACTTGTCTATACGCTGCTGTATGAATGCAGCACCTATTTTGAAGTAATACGCGACCTACAACCTACGAAATGACCACAAATTCATGTCCCAAACAACTTTTAACGCCCGAAAAACAAATATATAAAAGAAAAGTAGTACCTTTGCAACCACAGAACGATAAAACGAATAAGATTATGCCTGAAATAAGCAAATTCTTCGGAATCATCATTAGCCTCTACTGGCGTGACCACAATCCGCCGCACATCCACTTCACCTACGGCGAATACGAATGCATCATCAGCGTACTTGACCGCGTGGTGAACGGCAAGGCTCCGTCGAAGGTCATCGCCAAGGTGAACGAGTGGATGGACTTGCACGAGGCTGAAATCCTCACCCTCTGGGAGAAGGCCCAGAAGGGCGAGAAGCTGGGACGAATAGAACCGTTAAAGTAAAAGGAGGACACAGATATGCTTAAAGTTACAGACGTAGATTATGTGAAGGACTACGAGCTACTGCTCACCTTCAGCGACGGCACGCGCAAGCTCTGCGACCTGAAGCCCTATCTGACGGGCGAGGTGTTCGGCGAGTTGCTCGACCTCGACAAGTTCATCCAGTACGGTCTCACTGGCTACACCATCGAGTGGGCCAACGGTGCGGACCTCGCCCCCGAGTTCCTGCACGACATAGGACGGGCGGCGTAAATGCTTTATGACGTAAGCAACAGACAGGGCGGGAAGCCGAAGGCCGAGGATGTCGGCACGGCTTCCCGCCCTTGCGTTTCCGTATGCGCACCTATGGTTTCTGAAACATGCCGAAAACCTAAAGAGTTTGTAACTACAGGATTTGCTTAGACCATGAGCATCTTTCCGTACTTACTATCTTGTCCGTCGCCAATATCCATAATAAATTATAATGATTATCCGCAATCGTACCACCAACATTCAGGCATCCTCATAGGGTGCCTGTTTTTATGTTCTGCAACATGTTTCTGAAAATAATGTGAGGAATAGTTGCGGGATATAATCAAAACGATTACCTTTGCGGCGCATTTGTAACAATAGTACACCATGAAGTTATTTGATTTCAACAAGTATTTCCCCGACGAAACGGCTTGCCGAAAGGCATTCAAGGAAATGAGGGACCGCGAGGGCGTGGTATGCCAGCACTGCGGTTCTCACGATGTGGTATGGCTGGAGAGCAAGCAGCAGTACCAGTGCAAGCATTGCCGCCACCGCACGACGCTCCGAAGCGGAACGGTGATGCACGGATCAAAGTTGCCATTTATGTATTGGTTTATCGCCATGCACCTGCTGACGGCTACGAAGAAGAGTATATCGGCAGCGGAACTTCAGCGGCAGTTGGGTCACAAGCGTTATCAGCCCATCTGGGAAATGATGCACAAACTGCGTTCGGTGATGGGCAAGCGCGATGACAAATACACGCTTAAAGGCAATATCGAACTGGATGAAGGTTTCTTCTCTACCGAAACACCTGACTCGCAGAAGCAAGAGAAACTGAAATCCGGAGCTGGCAGTCAGAAGAAGAGCAAGGTACTGGTCATTGCCGAGAGCACGGAATCAGAGAACCCAAAGCGTGGTCAGAAGCCCAAGAAGGTGGGACATATCAAGATGATTGTCGTACCCAATCTGAGAATGGTAACGATAGACGGCGAAGCTGTAAATGTCATCGAGCCGGACAGTTCAATCACGACGGATGCCTCCAAGTCGCACAACAACTTCAAGCTGCTGTTCGGCGAGCACAAGTCGCAGGTCATCGACCCGAAGGACATCGGCAAGATGCTCCCCTGGGTACACATCGCCATTGCCAACGCCAAGACGCTGTTTGCCGACATGTACCACGGCATCAAGCCGGAGTTCCTGCAAGAGTACCTGAACGAGTTCTGCTACAAGTTCAACCGCCGCTACTTCGGCGAGGACTTGTTTGAGCGGTTGGTGATGATTGCGGCTTCGTACCGCACGGACTTTGAACACAGGGCATATAGAACGGCAGTGTAAATTCAATTTAACAAACAAAACAAATGGTGTTATGAGCAATAGACTGACAAAGAGAACAATCACATTATTTGAGAGTATCAAGCATGTAGATGAGAGTGGCAATGAGTATTGGACATCACGTGCAATGTGGAGAATATTAGGCTATACTGAATATAGACACTTCCTCCCCGTAATTGAAAAGGCTAAAGTAGCATGTCAAAATAGCGACCAAAGAATTGAAGACCATTTCGAGGATGTCCTCGAAATGGTTGAGATTGGTTCTGGCGCAGAACGTCCTGTTGATTCTGTTAAATTGTCCAGATACGCTTGCTATCTGATAGTTCAAAATGCCGACCCCAGTAAAGCAATCGTAGCACAGGGGCAAACTTACTTCGCCATTCAGACCCGTATCGCCGAGGTTCAGCAAATGGCAGAATACCAAGAATTGTCAAGCGAAGAGGAAAAGCGATTATTCCTACGAACAGAAATGCTAAAACACAATTCCTTGCTGGCAAGTGCTGCAAAAGATGCAGGTGTTATAGATGCCAAAGATTATGCCAAGTTCCAGAATTACGGGTATCGGGGGCTGTATGGTGGAATGACAGCAAAAGACATCCATACTCACAAAGGGTTGAAGAAAAGTCAGAAGATTTTGGACCACATGGGAAGTACTGAACTGGCTGCGAATCTTTTTCGTGCAACTCAAACAGAAGAAAAACTAAGGAGGGATAATATAACCAGCAAGCAGAAGGCGAATCAAACCCATTATGAAGTTGGCGCAAAAGTACGTCAGACAATCAAAGAACTTGGCGGAACAATGCCAGAAGATTTACCAACGGTTGAAAGTATCAAGGCCATAGAAAAGAAGAGGCAAAAACTGCTCGGTTCTAAAGGAAATATTGCAGAGGATTAAGTGGAAAACCTATGGAACAAAAGCATCAATTCAACAACATCGGAGAACTGCTGGAAGCACTCTCGCCCTACATATCAGCCCGCGCCCTGGCTCGCATCTGCGGAATGAGCGAGAGCCAGATGTTGCAGTATAAAGGAGGTTTTAAGAAAATAAGCCCGAAGAACATAGCGAGGATTAACGAGAAATTGCGTACCTTTGCAGACGAAATCAGCGGTTATACGCTGACGGGCGCGTGAGCGTCGTACTATTTTACAAATGCAAGAAGGCTGGCGAATATCGCCAGCCTTTTTTGTACTATAATTTTGGTGGTACGATTGCGGATAATCATTTAAATTATTCAAGTTTCGCATGTTAAAAATTAGTTGATATAAGGTCGCAAAAAAGAGCACAGGGACTTCCGTATGTCGCGGAAATTATGTAACTTTGAAGTGCTAATCACAAAGTACAATAACCCTATGCTCAGCGACAAAGGTACAAACATTTTTTCAGAGATCGGCAAGTTTTTCAAAGAAAATGATGCCACGAGTGCA
>JAGCPY010000027.1 GCA_017965425.1 Bacteroidaceae bacterium
ACAAATTTACGCTAAAAGAAGAAAACTGGCAATAGGCGCTTAACGGAAGAAGTTAAGCTAAGTTAAGGGGTAACAGCGATTTACGCGATTCGATTTAAGGTTTGTTTCGGTCTGTTTTGACCCAATTTAATCGGTGAAGAAAGACTTACCGCTTCCAGAAGGACCAAGAATGAAGAAGTTACTATTGTCCGTAATCTTGTTCTTGCCTTCCTTGCCGCTGATGTCGATGGCTACTGGCACTCCCTGTCGGTCTGTGTAATAGACTTTAAGAGGTGTGTCCTCACTATGCTGAATATGCTCCTTGTACATGAGACAAGTGGCTGCATCGCTCAGTGTCAGGAATCGGTCATAGTCTGGGTTCATGCCGTAACAGTTGCCTGGGAATGAGTTCACAAACAGTTCCAACTGATTATATGCCCTTTTGCTGATATGTATGCCCATACGGCCAAAAGAGTTCTCCAGATGGTTGGTGCATTTCTGGATATCTTCGTCGATGGGGACTGACACGACAAGATTGAAATGGGCATACACAAGTTGCTTGTTCTCTCTGGCAATCACATCCTGTACTTTCTTGATGTCCTCGACAGCAATGAGGTTACTGGGATTGGGCATACTTGCATGGCGATTTTTCTTCTTGTCAAGCAAGGAAAGTTCTCGCTTCTGATTCGGCATAAAAATCATCTGATTGTAGATGACTGTCTCTGCCGTAGGTATGTTGTCCACGATAGACACAAGGTCAACCGGCATTGAGGTGTTATTTACCTCAATGTTGGTATATGGGCGAATGACTCCAGGGAGGTTGATGCAGTCAACATCCACAAGGCTGTATATCTTGCAGCGTTTGTTTCCCATGCTGATACACTCATCGTCAACCTTGAAGTTGGTCATAGAGACTATCTTGTCGGTAAAGTTCATGGAGAAGTAGCGGTCAACATAGTCTCTGGCTGTTGCTCCATCAAGATAAATGGAATCAACACCGCTGTCTTTCAACTGGTCTTTGACCTTACGAATCTTCACAAGGAAATCGCGCCATTTCTTGCTATCAAAGGAGAAAAGGCGACTCTTCTTGTTTTCCTGTGTGATAATAAGATAGGTCTGGGCATCAGTATATGTGCGACCAGTAAAATAGCGGAAGTAGCTTTCACTCAGAAACTCGTGGTTGTCATTGGTCTCATCCTGAAACTTCTTTCTGATAAATACATCCTGCTTATGGATAGCATAGCCTTCACCAAGGGTCTGGGCAAGAGCGGTCAGCAGGTTGGTAAACTCATAATAGTTGTCAATGTTTGCTGAGTATTTCTGGACGGGGTTCTCTATCTTCAGAACAGCCGAGTATTCGCCTGTCTTGGTATAAAGCACGCCGATGCCATCCACATCCTCCACAGAGAAGTAGATGTCCTGAAATATCTTCTTGCGCTTACCACCTGTACCGAAAGCCTTGACAGAGGTGAACATACCCAAGAGGATGGCTGTAAATGCTATGAGTACGTACCAAATCATTGTTATTCTTCTGTTTCTTCCTCAGGGTCTGAGTATTCGTCAAGAATGTCATCGTCATCTGAGATGAGGTCATAATATCCGAGCCAAATTTCCATGTAGGTGTCTATATCAAGACAGCCATTTATGGAATAATATGGCTCGTCTGGTTCGCTTACACCTTCATACTTGCCACTGATGAATGTGCTTATGTCGCCGACAATCGCTTCCCTGAGTCTTTCAAGTAGAAGCCTTTGACCTTTCTCGCTGAAGTCATCGAGGCTCTTGTACTTGTCAGCATCAATGAAGAAAAAGGAGTAGAACAAGGACACATTACTCTTAAAGTCAATGAAGTCCACAAACGCCATATCATTCTCGATGCTGATGTCCACTTTGAAATCACTGGGCAACTGAACAAACCTTGCACCGTCCGGTAATTGTTTTATTATTGTTAATGGTCTCATTTCAAACTCGGTCTGATTCATATAAAGGTAGGCCCATCCTGTCGAGAGGGTGAGCCTACCGATTACACATTATTCAAATTGTGACACACTTGCTCATTTGTTTACATTTGAATTTTGGGTTTACATCTTCGTTGAGTAGGCATAGATGAACACTCCATGGTCTTCCTTCTTGGTGTGCAGCCCCTTCTTCTGCTTGAAGAAGATGAGAGCCGCACCAGACAAGAGGGAAACAGCGAGGACTATCAGGCCAGCAACGAAGCCAAAGATGCAGTACACAATGATGAAGCCGAGGATGGCTCCTCCAACGGCGATAGCCGCCCAAGTGATGTAGCGTCCCTGTATTCCCATGAATTCGAGCGGCTTCTGGAGTCCCTTGAACATGGGATAACTGACGTACTGGCTGTTTTTAGTCTCTTCTGCCATGTCGTTTCACTTTTAAGCCTATTGCCTTACCGTTAGAGTCCGAAGAACAGAGGCAGTGCCTGAGCTGCTGCAACCAGGAAGATACATGCGCCTACGACCATCATGATCTTCTTCTTCACATCCTGCTCCTCGTTGTTCATTGCGATGTACACGGAAATCGCACCGACAACTGCAACGACACCAGCAATTGCATAACACAACTTAACGACAAAGGGGATGTACTTAGCAATCTCCTCTGTGACAGTGGCGAGCGCATTGGTTCCTGCTGTGTAGTCACCCGCTGCGTTCTGGGCAAATGTTACTGCCGTTCCGCAAAGGAGCATGAGTGCAGCCATCTTCATACGATTGGGCTTGAAGATGTTCTTTGCGAACATTTTGATTTTCTTCATTTCGTTTCCTGAAGTTTGATTGTTTTACTGATAAACTTTTCACCATTTTACACACGATATATTTCTCTTCTGGCCAGTCGAGAGTTGTTTGTTATCCTGTTTCTATATGATATTGTAACCGAAGAATGCTGGGAACAGCACATAAGCTCCAATCATGAATAGACATGCTCCAATGAGCATCATGATGGATTTTGTAATGTCACCTTCACCTGTCTGCATCTTGATATAGATTTGCAAGGCTCCAATGATTGCCACCAGTCCTGCTATAGCGTATGACAGATACACCACATAAAGCATCATGGTGACGGTATAGTCATGGGCGTTTGACAGGGCATCAGCTCCCCAGCTGTAATCGACTCCACCACATTTGGCTGAAGCCAACGTCGGCAAAGAGAGCAGGATGCCCGTCAATACGACACCAAGCAAATGATTGTTTTTACAGATGATCACGGACGTTCTCCTTTTTGATAATTCTTGAATTATGCTTCTCGTTGATGAAATCATAGAAATCATCGGCATACATTGAGTATTGAGCTTCTGGTTCTATGTCTTCCATGCCGTACTCGTTTTCCTCATTGAGTTCTTCACTCGTCACCTTCTCCTTACCATCAGGAACAGGGTCAGGATCAACAGATGAATCTTCATCTTCTGGTTCATCGGTAATGGCGCCTGTAGGACTGACAACTCGCAGCCCGTCGTCGGTGATGGTGTCCGTATAGGTCATCCTTCCACCATCAAGGTCGGGCGTTTCATTGATAACCTTGGGAACTTCAATTCCATCGTCTTTCATTCCTTCCACATCGATGTCTTCTTCTTCGCTCCTCTGACCATCTGCAGGTCTGGCTGTGAGGTCAAGGGTAATCATTACCGCGAAATAGATGAAGTACCCGAAGGTGAGTACTAAAGCGAATATTGCAAACGGAGTCATATTTATTATGTATGATTTTTAATATTATCTAAATTTTCATACTGACAAATCTTTGCATTTTATGCCTCGCATGTCAGATTTCGACTGCAAAGTAACAGTGTTTTCAGTGAATAGAGAAAATTTCGGTCTTTAGGAAGGCCGATATTAAATTTGTTTATGTTTATAGTATGGTATTTCTTCAAAAATCATACTATTAAACTCTGTGGACACAAAAAAAGAGGAAGTCCCTCATCACTGAGAAACTTCCCCGAAAGAAATAAATAGTCTAATGTTCGTATGAAAAAACTCTTATTTGGTTCCTGCTATGAAATCGTTAAGGTCATTATACCCCTTGTATCGGTGTGACTCGTCTATGGCCATATCAGGAAATGTCTTCATAATAGTCTTGGTTGCGGTCTTGCCAGCATCATCATTGTCAAGGTAACAATGGATGGAATCGTATTCTTTCAGGTAGGGCAGCAGTTGTTTTACCTCGCCAACTCCATTCAGGACATAATAGTCACAAGGTATTCCTAAACTGATACCAGTATCAGGCATCCATTTTTCAATAGTCGCATAGGTTAGCATATCAAAGAATCCCTCAAAGATGCAGCAATTCTTCTGGTGAATTCCCATCGGATATATGGCGGAAACACTCTTTTTCCCAATACAACGCTTATTGATCTTGTTACGGGCTTCCATTCCATTGGCTACATTCATGAAGGCTATGGCATAATATCGCTTTCCACGAAGGGAATAATGGACTTCCTTGCAGAACCTTTGGGCAATGCTGTAGTCGATACGTCTCTGAATGATATAATCACGAAGGTATGGATGGGAAAGGGGTATCACCATTTCTACAACTGTTTCCAGGTTCAACTGTTCCTCTCGCTCAGCTCGCTTTCCTTCAATCCATCGTTTCTTCTCTTCTTCCTCTTCAAGTCTGGCGTTATAGTCTTCACTAAAAGACAGGTTCAAATCCTTTATCTGCCGTTCAAGATACGCCAACACCTGATGTTCAGACCACGTTGGGTTAAGTTGCTCTACAAGATTGATGATATTACCACCATTATTATTGGAACTACCAAAATCACACCAAAGATTCTTTGCAGTATTGACGGAGAAGGAGGGAGTTCTCTCTGAGCGAAGTGGGGAACAGAAGAAGTAGTTCAGCCCTTTTCGAGTACCTTCACCATAGTTATTCTCTCGCATCCATTGTAGGATGCTGACAGATTTAATTTCGTCGATTGTCATATTCATTATTTTTATTTGTTCGTGTATGCGCGCGCGTATGTGATATATATACCCTTTAAACCTAAACCTTAAACTTGTTTTTCTGAAGGTGGGTTAGGATTGTCAAAACACTCTGATTTATAAACATATCCATTGCCTTCCTTAACAATTATCCCCTTGCTCGAAAGAAGTTTAAGCAGATTCTTGATTCCATTCATTCCGCGTTTGTAGCCAGCTGCTTCATACGCCTGAGAAACAAGTTCAACCAACTCACTGTACTTTGATGGGGCATTCTCCGCAAAGAGCTTATTCAAAATCTCTTGGTGAACTTCTTTTTCAAGACTTACAAGCGACTTTTCCCTTGGTTTTACAACCGTAACCGACATACTTGAATCAAGGACAGGAAGCCTGTCATCATCGATATGAAAGGCAAATGTCGTGAACTCCTTGTCTCGCATGTGCATCGGCTTCACCTCGCTGATGCTGTTGTTCTGAGTGTTCTTACTGATAATCAGAACGGTCTCAGCCTTGTTCTCCAGTTCCGTACCAATGTGTCCACGTGGGTTGTTGTCATTCTTGTTCAGATGCAGGACAGTATGTATGTGAAGGTCATATACACTTGTCCATGCCATCAGAACAGTCATAACGTCGGTGGCTTCCTTGCCATTGTTAATATCGTACATAAGGTCTCTAAGTCCATCAATGATGACAAGCCCGACACCATCGTATTTACGTAAGGCATAGTCAATGACTGCTATACGCAGCTTTGGCGTGTATTCTCGCAATCCCCAAAACATGAGACGAGGATCATCTTTCTGGAGGGACAGACCAGATAGTTTGTAGATACGTTCTAGAACGGTATGGCAATGGTACTTGCTTTGTTCTGTATCAAAGTACAGGATGTTGCGTTTCCCTTCAGGAAGGCAAGCACGATAATTCAGTACCGTTGTATTAGTGACAGCAGCTGCTACCATTGCGGATATGTTAAATGTCTTCTTACTTTTAGCTTTACCAGTCGATGCGCTGAAATTGCCGAATGTGGCAATCGTACAGTCTCCCACAAACAATATCTTTGGAGGGACGGTTATCTCATCACATGCCCGGATTGCACCTTTGGAAAGATAGGACTCCAATTCTTCGTCGCTGAAGCTATCCTTGTTGAGCATGGACACCTCCAGCGATTGTTGCTCCAACTTATCCTGTTGGGCGGTCTGTCCTTTCTTTTTAGATTTCTGTTCCATCTTGTTTATTCTTCTTTGTTTTACGCTTGATGTCCTTGACAGAGATTATACACCTGTCAAGAAGTTCAACCAGACGGGAGTCTGGAAGATTCGTTCCATCAATGCTGTTTTTCTTGGGAATCTTCTTTTTCATTTTTGCAAGAGTCGTTAGGTTCTTGACTTTGAGTTTTTGCGAGTTTTACCAGGACTATGATTTCCATTTTTCTTTATCCACTTGATGAGTTCCTTCTTCTCAAAGAAGATCATCTTTCCATGTGGTTTGAAGTGGGGAATTTCCTCGTTGCAGGTGAGTTTGTAGAGCATACTTTGGGAAATGTCTAGAAATTGACACACTTCCTTCATATTCAGTATGTCTTTGTTGGTATATAACGCATCTTCTATTGATTTGAAACGCTGTTCAATGATGTCCGGCTGCACCGATTCTAATTCTTTGACTTGCATTTCTAACAATTCAATGCGTTTCTCTAATCGTTCAATTTCTTTTTTTGCCATAGATATTTGTATTTTGAGTATGAATATGAGGGGAACCCTCATACCTGATGAAATTCAAGTGCAAAGATAAAGGTAGTAAGCGAGCTACATTCAGATGACTACTATATACGGGCAGATGTTTCGCGGTTATATAGTTCACTTTCTTTCTTTTGCTTGGATTCTTTGTCTTTTTACGTGATTAAATATCACGTTAGGATGCGAAAAATCGTATGACCTAATACAATTTTTTAGGGCAAAAATCATATTTATTTGTATTATGAAGATAGACTGCACAATTACACCATACCTTTGCAGCTGTATTTTGAAAAGAAATACAATCATGAAGTATGAAATCAGTAAAAAAACAATAATGTTATTGAGATATTCAATTTATAGTAAAATTTAATTAACACAAGAAGAAAATGACACGGTTAAAGAACAAATCCGTTCTCTCTCTTTTTGTGTCCATGCTGTGTAAGCTGTACCAAGAAAACTGAGATTAAGTTGCCAGAGGACGAACTTTGGCAACTTTGTCGTATTGCTTTCAAGCAGTACAAGTCTGAAATCATCAATGGCGAGAAATCATATTCTCGCTTTGTTTATGATTACTTTTACTATCATCTTCCAGCATCAGGAATGAGTGAAGCTGACATGCGAACCCATGTCATGCATGTCTGCGAAGTCAAGGAACTGCTTGAAGAACGTCGCGACCTTGTGGATGTATTCTTCTCAAAAGACAAGTTTGACGAGACGGACTGTCAACAGATGCTCAACTTGTTCAATTCAGGAAAGGGAATTGAACCTGAGGCAGATTATCTTGCGCATTTCACAGATGAGCAGATTGCTTGTATTACAGATTTCGCAACTGCTTCCAGTTTGTTTAGGGTAGAGGTAACTGAAGAAGACATCAGAAACTTGTTTGAATGTAAACTAAGAAGACCGCTACAGGCAAACAGTAACAGGAATGTCGCCTTGTTCTTTGGTGCTCTTCGCGAACATGGCCTTTTACCATTCCAATGGCAGATGATTATGGAGAGGAACAAACTTCTGTCTTCCTCTGCGAACAATGAGCCGCTTCGAGCCAGTCAACTCCGTTGTAGTCTGTCACAGGCCAGAAATCCAAAGCTCGGTAAAAAGAAGAGATCCAACCTAAAGGACGACGAAGTTGGTTTTGAGTCAACATGCAGAAGTTTTGTGATAAGACTGAAAGAAAGTATGTAAAATGTAAGCAGTATTCCGAACCACCAATAGAAGAACGATATAACAACTATATAAGAAATCCTATATAGTCGTTATCTGTTGGCTTATGATTTATCGGGGCTACCTTTGCAGTAGAATTCATTTATGCACGGAGGTAGTCCCTCCTTAACATCGTATAATAATCATAAGAAATATGGACGATAGATTAATACTCGATTTTACGGACAAGAGTGTTACATTTGCTCAGTTTGTTGACTTTCTGGCGACCAAAGTTGCATTAAGAATCCATCAAATAGAAAAGGGCGAGCTTGAAGTTAGTCAAGCACAAGCTTACAAGTTGTTTGGCAGAGCTGACGTTGAAAGATGGATTAGAAACGGCAAGTTGCATCCAGTCAGAATATCACCAGGCAAAAAACGATTCAGCCTTGTCGATTTACAGAAGTTAGCCAACATTCAGCAGAATTATCTTTTGTAACATATAACAAAAAAACTCAGATACGGCACTAAGCTATATCTGAGTTTTTTTTATCACATTAAGAATAATGCTATGGAACCAGGCGTTGATACATCTGAGAGAGGTTTTTGTCAATATTGGTTATCTTGAATTGAACACGAGCATTTCTTGTTTTCTTAGGCAGCATGGTAACGAGCTTATCCATAATCTGGTCAACATTAGAGAAACCAGTGTCTTCAATAGCACAGACCTTCTTACCCATGATAAACGCTTCTGCACGCACATTATTATATTTTGATAATTTCTCGAATGTTTTATCCTCCTTCTCAACATACTTGGATTCATTATCTGTGAAGAATATGAAATCAATAACCTTCTCGTTCAGAATCCATGCAGGAGTATAATCAACCTTCACATAAACTTTAGCCATCTTATTGATAGAGTGATTGAGACCAAAGTCAACTTCATTCATTGTCGCGCCACATTCATTCTGGGCTATTGTTGCCCAACTATGACGGAATGCGTACAATGATGCTTTGTAATTTGGGTCAACTTTTTCCCATATCTGCTTAATGCCGATATTTACGTTAGCACAAAAAGAGTCAGAAGTTGACAAGCGGTCATGGAAATCGAACAGCCAAGGAGAATCAACGTTCTTAGATAGATATTTTTCAAAAGTAGGTTTTAAGAACGCTGGCACACGCACCTCAAAGTAACCTTTATCTGCGCGGGTGTTTCTTGTCTTCCGACGCTCATAATGGAAAATGCCATTGACATACTGATCTTTCTCAGCATTGAAAATATCAACTGCATTCAGACCACACATACAGAATGAGATTAAAGCAATATCCTGACCTAATTCCATAAGTGGATGGGTGAACCTACTTCTGTCTGGTACGACATTAAAGAACTTACGCAACATACTTGCTGGAATAGCACGTTTTTCAGGAATGTCACTTCTTGGGATGACAACATTGCACCATGGGTTCTTTAATCTAGCAATTCCTTGTTCCTCATCGTTGTATTCTTTCATCGCAGCCTTGTAAATTTCCCTTATACAAACAGGGTACTGTTCCTTACAGCGATTAGTTTCAGACAATGACTCAATCCATCGGTTAAGGAAAGCAGATGTAAGGCGAGAGAACATAATGTTATCTGTAAGGGCAAATCGTTCCATGTGATTGAGTGCCCACTTATAATTACGAGAGGTACGTTCTTGGCCTCTTTTGATTAGTTTCTCAATATGCTTTCTCGCATAATCAGAAAACGACATATCCTCAGTTGAAGTCGTAAGGTATGCTACGACCTCTGAAGCTGTCCAGTTTGAAGTGTTAATCTGATTCAGTGTGCTATAATACCGACTAATCAGATTGGAAGTTTGTTGAATGACGTAAGGATCGATTACGTCCTTACCTTTGACTCCCTTATCGCTTACCATCCATGAGGTTCTGATAAAGGAACTCTGTCTGTTATGAACTACTCGGATGTAAACAATGTACATCCCGGTCTTCAATTTTGATTTAACTGTGGGTTTAAGCGTTGCCATAATTATAATAATTAGTGAAATTGTTTAATACTTTTAGTTGTTGTTTTACATTTCATGAAACCATGAGAAAACAGAATTCAATTTGGTCAACATCGCCTTAAAATCTGGTCAACATATCGCAAGCAAGGGTGGTTTTTTGCGTCGTTTCTGTTGATACCGTTTTTTGGCTTGGTCAACATGGCCTAAAAATCTGGTCAACAAATTGGGGTATTTAGCCAACACGTTCTGCACATTTAACGTGCAGAATATGAGCAAAAAGAACCGAGGCAAGAACCTGTTTCCCAAGTCCTTGCCTCGTATTTCACTAATTATCAGCATTCTGTAGTTTATTCCTCTACAGCCGCCTGGGCGGCGGCCAGACGTGCGATGGGCACACGGAAGGGTGAGCAGCTGGCGTAGTTGAGGCCAATCTTGGCGCAGAACTTGACGGAGGTGGGTTCGCCGCCGTGCTCGCCGCAGATACCACAACGGAGGGTGGGACGTACCTCGCGGCCTTTCTCGACAGCATATTTCACGAGCTTGCCGACACCGTTCTGGTCGAGAACCTGGAAGGGATCGACCTTCAGGATCTTCTTCTCGAGGTATGCGGGCAGGAAGCTGGCGATGTCGTCGCGGCTGTAGCCGAAGGTCATCTGCGTGAGGTCGTTGGTACCGAAGGAGAAGTACTCAGCCTCAGTGGCGATGCGGTCAGCCGTGAGGGCTGCACGCGGAATCTCAATCATCGTACCGATCTCGAAATCGACCTCAATGCCATATTCCTCGAAGACCTCTGCAGCAACTTTCTGTATGATAGCTTTCTGCTGCTTGAGCTCGTAGAGGATGCCGATGAGGGGCACCATGATTTCGGGCTTCGGGTCGAAACCTTCCTTCTTCAGCTCGCAGGCTGCGCTGAGGATGGCGCGTGTCTGCATGGCTGTAATCTCGGGGAAGGTGATGCCCAGACGGCAACCGCGGTGGCCGAGCATCGGGTTGTTCTCTGCAAGGCTCTCTACGCGACGCTGGATGGTTTGCAGATCTACACCCATTTCCTTGGCCATCGTTTCCTGACCAGCCAAATCGTGGGGTACGAACTCATGCAAGGGGGGATCCAAGAGGCGGATGTTCACGGGCAGGCCGTTCATGGCCTTCAGGATGCCCTTGAAGTCAGCTTTCTGGTAGGGCAGCAGTTTTGCCAGAGCCTTCTCACGGCCTTCGGCACTGTCAGCCAGAATCATCTGACGCATAGCGATGATCTTCTGGTCGTCGAAGAACATGTGCTCGGTACGTGTAAGGCCAATACCCTTAGCTCCGAATGCGCGTGCCACTTCTGCGTCGTGGGGTGTGTCGGCATTGGTGCGAACTTGCAGCTTGGTATATTTGTCGCAGAGGTCCATGAGCTCCTTGAAGTCGCCGCTGAGCTCAGCAGCCTTCGTGGGCACTTCGCCAGCATAAACCTGACCTGTGGTACCGTTGATGGAGATATAGTCGCCCTCCTTATAGACTACGCCGTCGATTTCCACGGTCTTTGCCTTGTAGTCGACGTTGAGGGAACCTACGCCAGATACGCAGCACTTACCCATACCGCGTGCCACGACGGCAGCATGTGAGGTCATACCGCCACGAGCAGTGAGGATGCCTTCAGCAGCGCTCATACCAGCGAGGTCCTCGGGCGAGGTCTCGATGCGGACGAGCACCACCTTGTGACCGTCGGCGTGCCAAGCCTGAGCGTCGTCAGCGAAGAATACGATCTGGCCACAGCCTGCGCCGGGAGATGCGGGCAGACCCTGAGCAATCACCTTGGCCTGTGAGAGCGCCTTCTTGTCGAAGACGGGGTGCAGCAGCTCGTCGAGCTTCTGGGGCTCGCAGCGCATGATGGCGGTCTTCTCGTCGATCTTGCCCTCGTGGAGCAGGTCGATGGCGATCTTCACCATGGCAGCACCTGTGCGCTTGCCGTTACGTGTCTGCAGGAACCACAGTTTGCCCTCCTGAACGGTGAACTCCATGTCCTGCATGTCGCGGTAGTGCTCTTCGAGCTTGTTCTGGATGCCGTCAAGTTCCTTGTAGATCTCGGGCATGGCCTCCTCCATGGAGGGGTACTTGGCCACGCGATCAGCCTCGCTGATGCCAGCGCGCTCAGCCCAGCGCTGCGAGCCGATCTTGGTGATCTGCTGCGGTGTACGGATACCGGCCACCACGTCCTCGCCCTGTGCGTTCACGAGGTACTCGCCGTTGAACAGGTTCTCGCCGTTGGCGGCGTCGCGGCTGAAGCAGACACCCGTAGCGGAAGTCTCGCCCATGTTACCGAACACCATAGCCATCACGCTGACAGCCGTACCCCACTCGTCGGGTATTCCTTCCATCTTACGATAGAGGATGGCGCGCTCGTTCATCCAGCTGCGGAAGACGGCACAGATTGCGCCCCAGAGCTGTTCGATAGGATCGTTGGGGAAGTCCTTGCCGGTGCGCTCCTTGATGGCGGCCTTGAACAATGTCACGAGCTTCTTCAGCTCATCCACGCTTAGGTCCTTGTCCAGCTTGATGCCGCGCTCAGCCTTCACCTTCTCGATGATCTCCTCGAACGGGTCGATATCAGTCTTGTTGGCGGGCTTCAGTTCGAGCACCACGTCGCCGTACATCTGCACGAAGCGGCGGTAGCTGTCATACACGAAGTGGGGGTTGTTGGTCTTCTTGGCCATGCCCTCGGCAACCTCGTCGTTCAGACCCAGGTTCAGGATGGTGTCCATCATACCAGGCATGGAAGCGCGGGCGCCGGAACGTACGCTGACGAGCAGCGGGTTCTGAGCGTCGCCGAACTTGGAGTTCATCAGCTTCTCGATGTGGGCTACGGCAGCCATCACGTCGTCGTTCAGCAGCTCCATGATCTTCTCCTGACCCACCTCGTAGTACTCGTTGCACACGTCGGTGGTGATGGTGAAGCCCGGAGGCACGGGAACGCCAATGAGGTTCATCTCGGCCAGGTTGGCACCCTTGCCACCCAGCTGTTCGCGCATCTGCGCGTTACCTTCTGCCTTACCGTTGCCGAAGGTGTAAACACGTTTTTGACTCATTAGAATAATGGTTAATAGTAATGAATAAAGTTGATTGTTTCCTTTTTGGTGTGCAAAAGTAATTCTTTTTCGGCACACAACCAAAAGAAATGAGCAAAAAAACCTTCAAACAAACTTATTTTTCATAAGAATCGTGTAGGAAATGGCACATAAGCATAGTCCGGTTCACGATGGCTCATCCCACACAAGGTTTTTCCAAAAAAATCCCTCAATCTCTCACCTAACGAGATAAGCGTCTGAAATAAAAGCTTTTGCCGGTGAGACTTTGGTGAGGAATGGGTGAGGGATGGTGAGGGAATAGCCCCCCACCCTCCCTTCAAGGGAGGGAGCTGTTGCCTTTGCAGACAACAGTCCTTCATCCACTCTAACACATTCTGCTCCTTCCTTCACAGGGAGGACGGAGGGGTGTCTATTCCCTCACCATCCCTCACCCATTCCTCACCAAAGTCTCACCCGTAAATATTTGTATAACAATCCGATGGATAAAGAGGTGAGGGATTGAGGGATTTTGACTCAAATAACATGTATAAAGGAAGTAGCTGTCTGTGTTTTGACAATACGCATAGAAGGTGTACACGTTACATGCAAACGGTGTGCATGTTCACACGTTTATCAGCACTGGCAGGGAGTGTGCAAAATAGGAATGATGCTTGATGCCCTATAACATGCAGCTAGACTGGATATAAAAAGAAACCGCCCCCATCCTCACGGACGGTGGCGGCTAAATTTTGTCCGCTACACTCATATAAAAAGAGTTTCGCGGGAAAAAGAAGGTTGTCTCACGACAACCAACCTTTCATTAACCTTAAATCTAATACCATGAAAAACACATTGCAAATGTACTTCTTTTTTTCATAAGTACAAGCATTTTACATAGAATATCTTTCCAGAGTGAGGCTCTTTTAGGTTTGTTTAACTAAAAGCGCGGCCATTTTCCCTAAATTGTTAAGACAATTAACGCAAGTTATTCCACATAAAGCACCAATCCTTTGAGATATTCTCCTTCAGGATGATAGATATTGATGGGATGGTCTGCCGGTTGATGGAGTTGGTGCAAGATACGCACATTGCGTCCGCTTTGAGCCGCAGCCGTAAACACCGCCATACGGAACTGGTCTTTGCTTACCGCCTGCGAACATGAGAATGTGAATAAGATACCCCCGGATCGAATCTTTTCGAAAGCACGGCTGTTCAAGCGGGTATAGCCCTTCAAGGCATTGCGCAAGGCGTCTTTGTGCTTGGCAAAAGCTGGCGGATCGAGAATGATGAGGTCGTAGGCATCTTTATCCATCTGCTGCAAAAACTTGAAAGCATCTTCCGCATAAGCCTCATGACGCTGGTCGCCGGGGAAATTCAGTTCCACATTTTCATTCACCAGATCCACGGCTTTGGCAGAACTATCTACGGAGTGAACAAGACGAGCCCCGCCACGCATGGCATAGACAGAGAAACCACCCGTATAGCAGAACATATTAAGAACTGCACGTCCACGCGAATAATGTTCGAGCAAGCTTCGGTTATCGCGTTGATCGACAAAGAAACCTGTTTTCTGTCCTCGCAACCAGTCGATGTGAAAGCGCAGACCGTTCTCCATTGCCACGTCATCTGGACTTCCACCGAGGAGGAATCCGTTTTCTTGTCCGAGCTCGGCTTTGAAAGGTAACGTTGTCTCGCTTTTGTAAAAGATGTTCTGGACGGCGTCACCCATCACAACCTTCAAAGCCTTGGCAATCTCCTCGCGGCAAACATGCATCCCCACGCTGTGGGCCTGTACGACAGCCGTTTGACCATAGATGTCGATGACCAATCCCGGAAGGTTGTCTCCTTCACCATGCACCAACCGATAGGTATCATTCTCCGGATTTCCAGCTACACCGATACCGCACCGGACATCAAGAGCCGTAGACAATCGACGTTGCCAAAAGGCGGCATCAATGGGTTCGTCAACGAAGGTAAGTATGCGGACGGCGATGGAACCTATCTGCCAATGACCACATGCAATAAATTCATTTTCAGAGGTAAAGACACGAACGAGGTCTCCCTCTGCAGGTTCTCCGTCAATATGGTGAATGGCACCAGAGAATATCCAAGGATGATAGCGGCGGAGGGATTCTTCCTTGCCGCGCTTCAAATAAATAATACTCATTCTATTTATTAACATTTAATGGAATTGAGTTTTCAACTTTCCCTGATCAACAATTATCAATCAAGGCTCATCGTTTGTCGTTATCAGTTGATAGTCACGCGTCTTCAACAAGCGGTTCACTTCGTCAAAGAGTTGCAGGCACACCCACGCATCGGTTGCCGCATAGCGTTTCTGCTTCTCTGTCAGCACGTCTGCCTCCCAATTCGTCAAACGTTGTGTTTTGGAAATCTTATAGCCAAACAGGTTAGCATAAAGCTTCTGGAGGCTCATGTCCAAAATACCCAATGGCTTCACGTAATCCTGCAAGTCAATATCATTTTCTGGATGAAAATCAGCCCGTTTACGAAGCTGTGCCCAATCGTCATGAAGTGAAAGACCAATCTTCTGCGTTCCCTTGTCCGTGAAAAGGCGAATGATGCTGGACGGCAAGCCGATACGGTTGAGCCGGAAGAGGAAACAGGCTTCAGGAGTAGAGACCTGCAACAAGGCCACAGGATTCATCCCGCCTGGCTTGAAGTTGGGACGTGTCTCAGTGTCAATGCCCACACGTGGAAAGGTCAGCAGATAGTCAATTGCCCGACGTGCTTCGCCAGCACTCTGTATGACGATGACCCTACCTTCAAACTGGACGACGGGAAGGTTGACAATCTGGTGTTTATCGTATTTGCTATATAATATTTTCACAACTTCTTCAATTATTGATCGTGTAGCGAATCCGGTGGAGCCGCCGCAGAACGTCCACCAAATTTCCTCCCCAGAACAGTTCAAAGTTCTCGTTCAGTGTCCAAAGAGCCTCCTCGATATTATCTTCCATGCCACCCCTAAACGTTTCCACGAAATCACGAACAGCCTGATAGATGTCGGACAAGTTCTCGCTGACACTCTGCCAACGCGATTCATCAGTCTGCATCTGCTCGTCATAGATCAGGTCTTCGTATTCGTCGGCATCCCCCATGACAGCAGCCAAGTTGGCACGAAGCCAGTTATAATCCTGCTCCGTCACGAAGGTCTCTGCACCGAAGACACTGCTGCCCTCCACACGAGGAAGCAAGGCCGCTTTGACATATAGCAACGGCAAAAGTTTCAAAAGCCTATCGATGAAAACGCCACGCTCACGACCTTCACTCTGTTCAAGGAAAGCGCAGTATTCAGCACCGATTGTCACGAACTCCACCACAGATGAAGAGTACACAATATTCATATCAGACCTTGTTTTGGTGTGCAAAATTAGTTGTTTTCAGAAAAAAAACGGCAGGAATTGATGAAAACTTAACGAAAATGCCTAATTTTGCACCCGAATAAGGAATAGAAGACAAAAATGACGAAGCAAAGCACCTCAAAGGCGCCGCGTAAACGTACCCCGAAACGCAGCGTAGATAATTTTGTTGACACGAATGAACAAAGCCTCCATGTCGGTGAAGCCATCAAAGGCTACAAAGACGATCCGCTAAAACGTGACGAAGCCATCCGCATGGCTTTCGGAGTCGTCCTGTTGGCACTGGCCGCCTTCACCCTGCTCAGTCTTGTTTCTCATCTCATCACGGGTGGCGAAGACCAAAAGGTGCTTCAAGGCAGCTACTTCGGCCAAGCCAAGAACTGGGCAGGCTACATAGGTGCGTTGTGGAGCAACTATTGGATAACCAATAATTTTGGGCTTGGCTCTTTCTTCCTTCCCGTTTTTCTCTTTGCTGCTTCGCTGAAACTGACAGGTGCCTATCATATCCGCCTTTGGAAATGGTTCGTCAATTGTGCATTCATGCTTTGCTGGGTGAGCGTTGCGGCAGCTTTCTTCCTCACATCCACCTTTGCTTCCAATCCTTCTATCAGTTATATCAGTCCTGGCGGTGACCACGGATTGCATGTCGTGCAGTATTTGGAAGGTTTGAGCGGTCCTGTCGGCACATTCATCATTATATTATTGACGCTGCTGGCCTACCTTTCCTACCTTAGTGCCGAAACCATCCGCATCATCAAGCGACTTATGCATCCCCAACAATTGGCACGCGATATTTCTGGCCACTACCCCGTGCTTTCACGTATCGCTAAATGGCTCAATAAACTAAAAAAGACGGAAACAGCCCCAGAGGAGAACGTGAAAGGAACAACACCCGAAGCCACGGAAACAGAGGTTGCCACGGAGGACGCAACATCCTTATTGGACATTCCTGCAGACGACATACCTTTTGCCACAGTCGCACCAGCCGAAGCTGAAACAGAAATAGGAACAAAAACCGGAACGAAATCCTCTGTTAATGCGGGTGAAACGTCCTCTTCAGATACGTCATGGATTACAGCTGCCACAGGAGAAGAGGCGGCTACAGACACTCCAACCACTGAATTCACCATTGAACAACCTGTGGAAGAAGAGGTGGCTGACGAGAAGAGCCAAGTCGCCCTCGAACCATACGACCCCAAGCTCGATTTGGAGAACTACCACTACCCCACCCTAGACTTATTGAAGCACTATGACGTCGATCCGCATGCCACGATAGACATGGAAGAGCAGACGAAGAACAAAGACCAGATTGTCAATGTGCTTCACAACTTCGGCGTCAGCATCTCCAGCATCAAGGCCACTGTAGGTCCCACCATCACCCTTTACGAAATCACCCCAGCTCCTGGAGTGCGCATTTCCAAGATTCGCAACCTCGAAGACGATATCGCGCTCTCGTTGGCAGCCCTCGGCATCCGCATCATTGCTCCCATTCCAGGAAAGGGCACCATCGGCATTGAAGTTCCGAACGCCAAGCCACAGATCGTCAGCATGGAAAGCATCCTCAACAGCAAGAAGTTCCAAGAGACCACGATGGAACTGCCTATGGCTCTCGGCAAGACCATCACCAATGAAGTCTATATGGCCGACTTGGCAAAGATGCCACATCTGCTCGTTGCCGGTGCAACGGGTCAAGGTAAGTCCGTCGGCCTCAACGCCATCATCACTTCCCTACTTTACAAGAAGCATCCTGCCGAGTTGAAACTGGTCATGGTGGATCCGAAGAAGGTCGAGTTCAGCATCTACTCTCCCATCATCAACCATTTCCTCGCACAGATTGAGGACGAAGACGACGAACCCATCATCACTGACGTGCAGAAAGTCATCAACACCCTGAAAAGCCTCTGCGTGGAGATGGACACGCGCTATGATTTATTAAAGAAAGCGCGCGCGCGTAACCTTAAAGAATATAACGAGAAGTTCAAGAGCCGCCAACTCAATCCCGAGAACGGCCACAAGTTCATGCCTTACATCGTGGTCATCATCGATGAGTTCGGCGACCTCATCATGACAGCCGGTAAAGAGATAGAGCTGCCCATCGCCCGCATCGCGCAGCTGGCACGTGCCGTAGGCATCCACATGATCATCGCCACACAGCGCCCCACCACCAACATCATCACGGGCACCATCAAGGCCAATTTCCCAGCCCGCATGGCTTTCAAAGTCAGCGCAATGATAGATTCACGCACCATCCTCGACCGTCCAGGTGCCAACCAACTCGTCGGTAAGGGCGACATGCTTTTCCTGGCGGGCAACGAACCCGTGCGTGTACAATGCGCCTTTGTTGATACTCCGGAAGTGGAACAGATCTGTAGCTTCATAGCCCGCCAGCAAAGCTATCTGCGTCCTTTCGCCCTACCTCGGCCACCGATGGAAGACAGCGGTGGTGGAGGCAACGATGTGGATATGGCCAACCTCGACCCCATGTTTGCCGATGCCGCCCGACTCATTGTCACCTCGCAACAAGGTTCTACAAGTCTCATCCAGCGTAAGTTCTCTATCGGATATAACCGCGCTGGACGCCTCATGGATCAACTCGAAAAGGCAGGAGTCGTCGGGCCGGCACAAGGTTCCAAGCCGCGTGACGTCCTCATTCAAGACGAGATGTCATTGGAGATGCTTCTCAACGACCTCGGATAACACCCCTGACGCTTATCTCTTCTGGCTTTAACCGCTATTCACCTTGGTGCACATCTGTCTAACTGGCACCTGTTGGTGTCATGACCATTGCCAGCTGCGGTGAAGAGCGGTTTCTATTTCATTTTAAAGAGCTTCACATTCAGCCAACCAGGCATCCCGGCAGGCATCGCTGGGCATACGCCAATCACCGCGAGGTGAAAGAGAGAGCGAACCTACTTTTGGCCCGTCGGGCATACAGGAGCGTTTGAACTGTTGCGAGAAGAACCGGCGGTAGAATGTGGTCAGCCAATGCTTGATGACGTCGATGGTGTAGGTGGAGGCGAATGCCTGCTGAGCCAAGAAATAGACTTTTGAAGGAGTGCATCCCCAGCGTATGGCATGATAGAGGAAGAAGTCATGAAGCTCGTAGGGTCCTACCAAGTCTTCTGTCTTCTGCTTGATGTTGCCCTGCTCGTCAGCGGGAATGAGTTCGGGACTGATGGGTGTATCAACGATGTCGTTGAGGATAGCCAGCGACGCATCGTGGTCTGCCACCCATTTGACGAGGTGACGTACAAGTGTTTTCGGAATGCCAGCATTGACGCCATACATGGACATGTGGTCGCCGTTGTAGGTACACCATCCGAGCGCGAGTTCCGAAAGGTCGCCGGTACCGATGACCAATCCGTTCAGCTGATTTGCGATGTCCATGAGTATTTGTGTTCGCTCGCGCGCCTGCGAATTTTCATAGGTGACATCGTGAACGTTAATGTCGTGACCGATATCCATGAAATGCTGTGTGACAGCCTTGGCAATGTTGATTTCGCGCTGTGTGATGCCAAGACATTGCATGAGTTCAAGTGCGTTATGATAGGTGCGGTCGGTGGTGCCGAAGCCAGGCATGGTCACGCCGACAATGCCTCGTCGTTCAAGTCCAAGGAGATCAAAGGCACGCACGGTGACCAAAAGAGCCAGCGTGGAATCCAATCCTCCAGAGATGCCGATGACAGCGGTGTTGGAGTGAGTATGTACAAGTCGTTTGGCCAAACCTTCTGTCTGTATGGCCAGAATCTCTTCACAGCGCTCATCAAGCTCATTCCCCACAGGCACGAAAGGCCAAGGGTTAATGACACGGCTGAATGTGAAGTCGCGCTGAGTAATCAATGCGGTGTCCACGGTTTCGTATGGACGTGAGCTCTTCTCTTCGACAGCGTGACTTGCCGCACAGGCAGAGAAGGTGGTATTGGTACGTCGCTGTGTGTCGAGACGTTCGATATCTATTTCCGCCTCCACCATTTGAGCCTCAATGAGATGACTCTTTCCCTGTGCAATGAGGGTGCCATTTTCAAAGACGTATGCCTTGCCGGAGAAGACCACGTCCTGTGTACTTTCACCGAATCCACAGGCACTATAGACATACCCCGCTATGCAACGTGCACTCTGCTGTGCAAGTAGCTGGAGGAGGTAGGCCTTTTTCCCCACGACGTCATTGTCTGCGCTGAGATTGAAGATGACTTGAGCCCCTTCCATTGCCAGTTGGCAAGAGGGAGGAATAGGCGCCCAGAGGTCTTCGCAAAGTTCTACGCCAAAGGTGAACGACGGAGTGCGGAAAAGCATCCGACTATTGAGCTGCACCTGCTGGCCGCACAGCCAAACCTGCGCCTCAGCAGGGATTTGAGCGGCACTGGTGAACCACCTTTTTTCATAGAACTCTTTATAGTTGGGGAGGAACGTCTTAGGCACAAGTCCGAGAATCCGTCCCTTCTGAATCACCGCGGCACAGTTGAGCAGCGATCCCCGGAAAGGGACTGGAAGACCGACAATGGAGATAATGTCCAGCGATCGGGAGAAGTTCATCAGGTGTATGAGTGCCAGCTCGGCTTCGTCGAGAAGCAGTTTCTGAGCGAACAAGTCACCACAGGTATAACCCGTTAGCGACAATTCGGGGAAACAGATTACTTCGACGCCGCGTCCTTCGGCCTGAATGACCAGACTTTCAATCTGCTGCACATTGTATCGCGGGTCGGCGACTCTGACTTGTGGGACGGCAGAGGCGACTTTGACAAATCCGTAGTTCATTTCTTATTGGTGTTAGTGGTATTGTGGCGGCAAAAGTAGCTAAAATATCCGAGATATATAGCCATTGAGGTGAAAAATTTAAGTCCTCATCCTGAAAATTGCGAGTGCATTCTTTCTTGGCCGTCCAACTGCGTAAATCTTTACAAGGATCTTCAACCTTTGAAGGACAGGACATTAGCTCTAATTCAATAATGAAAACAATCTTGTTTTTCAGCGTCCGAGACAGCGTTCCCCCTGTTTTTCGAAGAAAATCCCTCAATCCCTCACCTTTTGAGATAATCTACTGAGAGAAAGCCGATTGCAGGTGAGGGATTGGTGAGGAATAGGTGAGGGATGGTGAGGAATATCTTGCAGAAAGCGCAGAAAAAACAATCCCTCACCATCCCTCACCTATCCCTCACCAAAGTCTCACCTATAAATCACTGATTGGCAGCCTCGTAGGAGATAAGGTGAGGGATTGAGGGATTTCTGACCAAAAAGCCATGTATAGAAGGAGTGTTGTGTGCAGTGTCTTGATAATCAGCAGGAAAGGTGTACTCCTTAGTGGCGGAAGGTGTACACGTTCCAAGCATAATGCGTACACATATTTGACCTATGAATGGCACGAAGTCGGTCTGGAGTCAAGAAACGCCGCAGACGTTTCTTTACTCCGTTTACTGAAGTCGACCATCGTAGACACGCAGGAAAGGGTGGAAACAACGTTGTCTGGTTATTGTTCCTTCATTTTCCTGTACATGAGGGCGACGAGTGCTCCACTGATATTGTGCCAGACGCTGAAGATGGCACCAGGAATCGTGGCTAAGGGGTAAGCGGCAAAATGAAGAGTTGCCAAGCTGCTGGCCAGCCCTGAGTTCTGCATCCCCACTTCTATTGAGATGGCTCGTTTTTTGGCTTCTGGAAGTCCTGACAACCGCCCGATGAGATAGCCAAGGCCTAAGCCAAAGAGGTTGTGAAGCATGACCACCAAGACCACGAGCGCTCCACCCACCATCAAACGCTCGGCATTATGTGACACGACAATGGCGACGACGAACGCAATGGCGATGGAGGACGATGCGGGCAGATAAGGGACGACTCGTTTGGTCAGCTTCGGGAGGAAGCGCTGACACAGCAAGCCGACGATGATGGGCGCAATGACCACATAGACAATACTCAGCAACATGCCGATGGTATCCACTTCGACCATCGTGCCTGCCATGAGCCAGACAAGCAACGGAGTCAGCAGAGGTGCCAGCAACGTGGAAGTTGCCGTCATGCCAACGGAAAGTGCCAAATCGCCTTTGGATAGATAAGTGATGACATTGGAGGCCGTCCCCCCTGGGCAGCAGCCGACGAGGATGACACCCAGAGCCAGTTCTTTTGGGAGAGAGAAAGCCGAGGTCAGACCGTAAGCCAACAGGGGCATGATGGTGAACTGGGCAATGCAGCCGACAAGGATGTCGCGGGGTCGGCTGAGCACCACGCGGAAGTCAGCGGGCGACAGCGTCAGCCCCATGCCGAACATGATGACTCCCAGCATGGGGTTGATGGCGGAGGTGTCGATCCAGGAAAAGGCAGTTGGGCAATACAGCGCAACGCCCGCGAAGAGGAGGACCAAGACGCCAAGAAACTCCGATATGTTAGTGATAGCCTTGACGATAGCCATCATCTTAACGATAGCAACAACCTAAATAATTGGGTCAGAAGTTGTCTATGTGAACTTCAAAATAGGCTTTGGGATGAGCACACGTTGGACATATCTCTGGTGCCTGCGTGCCAACGACAATATGCCCACAGTTGCGGCATTCCCACACCTTCACCTCGCTTTTCTCGAAGACGGTCGCCGTCTCCACATTCTTCAGCAATGCACGATAGCGCTCTTCATGACGCTTCTCAATGGCTGCCACGAGACGGAACTTGTCGGCGAGTTCCTTGAAACCTTCCTCTTCAGCGGTCTTGGCAAAGCCCTCGTACATATCCGTCCACTCATAGTTCTCTCCTTCGGCAGCATCCAGCAGGTTCTGTGCGGTGGTGCCGATGCCGTCGTGCAGTTCCTTGTACCACATCTTGGCATGTTCTTTCTCATTGTCGGCTGTCTTCAGGAACAGCTCGGCAATCTGTTCAAAACCATCCTTTTTTGCTTTCGAAGCAAAATAGGTGTATTTGTTACGTGCCATGGATTCCCCGGCAAAAGCCGCTTCCAGATTCTTCTCGGTCTGGGTGCCTGCATACTTGTTAGCCATAAGTTTTGTTGTTTAGCTGTTTGTTTTCAACATTTATTCAATATTTCGGCATAAAGATAAGGACAAATCTTCATATCCGACAAAGAAGAGGAAATCTTTTTGAGATTTTTAAGAATATTTGCGATTCGGGTTCTTCGGAAACCATCCTCTCTCGACGCGCTTTTTCTGCTGAAACAGCTCGCCGATGCCCCACAGTGCGGAAGCACCAAAGACACCGACTGTGGCAGAGATGAGTGTGTTCTGAATGAAGAGTGCAGCGATGATGGAGGCCAATCCAATGACTAAGTATATTATCCAGGGTCGCGTACCCCAGTAATATTCGGTCTTAATGACAATGGGATGCCAAATCCCGATGATAAGGAATGTGCATACGGCAATGATGATACCTGTGAAATTCATTGTTTGTAACATCTTATAGTTCTGATAACAGTTAATTCAATGATTAGCTATTTCCTGTCAGAGAGCAACATGCCAAGTAGGATGAGGCAGCTGCCCAGGAGGAACCAGCTGGTGATCTGCTCATGGAGGAGCCACCACGCAAAGAGGATGGTGGTGATGGGATTGAAATAGACCCAGTTGGTTGCGACCACTACGCCCAGCTTGCCTATCACCCAGTTCCACATGATGAAGCAGAGCATGGAAGCGACGACGCTCAGAAAGAGCAGATTCCAAAGTACATGGGGTCGCAGGAGGACTTCGAGCGAGGGGAAGCCTGGCTCGAATATATAATAAGGTATAATGGTGACGAGACCGTAGAAGAATACCTTGCGGGTGATGAAAAGTGTATCGTAGCGTTGTAGAACGGGTTTCATCAGCAAGGAATAGAAAGCCCAACAGAGGCACGCTGCCAAAGCCAGCAAATCGCCTTTGGGTGAAAGATGCAACACGAAATGGCCATTGAGCACGACGACGGCCATGCCCAGACAAGCAATCAAAGATCCTAAAGCCTGGAGACGTGTGATTTGCTCTGTTTGGCGATACACGATGGCAATGAGCAACATCGCAAAGAGTGGGCAAGTGCAGACAATGAGCGAGGTGTTGGTGGCAGTGGTGTAGAGCATGGAAGCATTCTCTGTAAGGAAATACATCGAGCCTCCTGTGATGCCCAGCAAGAGCATCACGAACTCATCAAGCCAAGAATCGGCAAGCAACTTGAAGCGTCGGTCTGCGACCAAGCTGCCAATCAGCATCAGCACGTAGGCAACGATGAAGCGCAGGGTGAAGATCTGAGCCGGGGAAAGCCCGTTCTGGAGCAGCATCTTTGTGAACACGAACGTACTGCCCCAAATGACGATCGTCAAGAATGCAAGAAAATGGTATCCAATCTTTGACGGCACGACGTGCCTTAGTTGATGCCTGATATTTAGCGGATGATACATTGTTTCTCTTATTGTTCAAATTCGCGGATGAAACGCTCTTGCGGATATCCCTCACGGTGCATGGCCTTGTAGAGTTTCATCAAGCGTAGCAGTTCTTGCCAGGTTCCATCGTTGAGAGATTGGGACTTGTGACGCATACATTGAAGGTAGAGAGGCTGCATCCTGACACGGTCAACGCGTTGGCGAATCTCATCGCTGTTGGAGGACTGACGTGCTTTTCGGAGAATGTCAAAAGCTTTTTGAATGAATGCGTCGGAGTAGATTTCGTGATTTTCGCGAATATAGATACCGAAATGTACGTCGGGTTTCACGAGGCTCTGGCAGAGGCGGTAATAATCCATAATGTGCGGTGCAGCCTCGCGGTAGAAACCTTGACAGAAAATGTTGACGAGGGAATCGACATCTTGATAGGGGTTCCATAACAACTGGTTGACGGTCCACGCTTTCATCTCGTCGAACTCAGCTCCGGCTGACTGATATTGGGCTTCCTCGAAGACTCCGATGGCTTTGTTTTTGCCAAAGACACGGATGTTGGGTGCGAGCACCTGAAAGTTTGGCCAAGGAGCGATGTATTGAGCATAATCCACGATGTAGTCCCAGATAAAAAGGTGCGGAGCCAACTGTGCCCAACCGCGCAGGTCTCGCATGAATGCTTGGTTCTGAGGACATCCGGCATCCAGCGGATGAGCGAAGCAGCACTCAATGCTACAAAGGCGAATGACGACGTTGTCGCGTGGCTTGATGCCCGTTGGCGGCTGCCGAGAGTACTGATAAGCGAAGGTTCCGACAAACTTGTCAGGAAATTCTTCCTTGACAGCATCTGCCACCTGATTGACGAACCATAATATGATGCCTGAGTGTCCGCCATACTGTTGCTCAATGGCGGCACACTTCTCACATTCGCAGAAGCGAAAGTTGTCGTTTTGCGAAAGACTGTAGATGCGGTAAGCGGGATTCTCTCGGATCCGTTGTTTCAGCCGTGTCTTACAGAGTTGCAGCACATCGGGGTTTGAGAGGCATAACTGACCATAGCCATTGTATCGTTGTCCGTCTCGGAGGCAGAAGTATTCGGGATGAGTGGCAAAAAACTCATTGGCAGGAACGAGCCAGTCCATGGTGTGAGCGCCATAGTAGGCCTCGATGTTGCCGTAGTCGTTGGTGACTGGATCCCATTTTGTATTCTCGCGAGTGTGTGCGCTCCATTCTGGTGCGCCTCCAGCCACGTAGTAGTTACTATAGCGGTAGGCGATGAAGGGGTGTTCGGTGTGATTGAGTCGGGGTAGTTTGTAACGCTTTAGCTGAGGAATGACGGTACATTTGGGGGTGAACCAATGGATGCCGAGTTCGCGTTCAAGGAAAGTGAATACACCGTACATGGTGCCTCGCTGAGCTCCTCCCCAGATCAGAAGGTCGTGCCCGACAGTGCGGTAGGTGAAACTCTCATCATTGGCTTCAGGCTGGCGTGAATTGGTCAGAGCAGAAACGCGCTCGTTGAAACCGATGATGATGGATGGGGTTGTGGTGTGGAGATCGGAAGTGATGGGCAGATGAACACCGCTGACCTGATGGATGTAGTGCTGTAACTCTCTTGCTGCAGTTTGTTCGGAGGCAGAGGCTTCTGGGTGTAGGACGATGCTATAGTTGCTTTTTCCGTTGCGGAAGAGCCAGTCGGCAGGATATGCCGAGAGGGGGAGGAAAAATGGTACTAATTTGAGAATCTTGAAGTACCGACCGTAAGTACAGATGCGCCAGAACCATTCCAAAGGCCCAAAAAGAAAGTGGGAAAGCCAAAGGCGACTAAAGAATATCTGCAGAAGGAAAACCGCCAAGGCAGTAAGCAGGATGTAGATAAGGCCGAAGCTTGTTCCGAGACCGAAACCAAGACCATAGAAGAGGAGGATGCCGATTAGGGACTGTAGGATGTAATTGGTCAAGGCCATGCGTCCAGGTGCGGCCATAAGGGTGAAGACAGAGGTTGGACGTTGTCGCTCACCTTTTTTGGTAAAGAGCAGACAGAAGGCGGCCACATAACAGAATGCCAACGGGATGACGCTGAATGCGTAGAGGATGGAATGGATTGTGAGTCCCCACGGTCGCCCGTGTGTGGCACTGAAGGCATAGAGAGCGGAGAGGAAGAGGGCTGGCAAGGTTGCACAACGTAGGAAACGAGACAGGGGCAGGTCTGTGAGACGGGCAAAAAGACGGTGCTTGCCGATGAGATAACCGACGATAAAAAGAGCCAGCACTTTAGGAAGGCGATGGCCTGACACGAACTCCCAGAGGCGTTCGTAGGCTCCTTGACAGAGGAAAGCAAACATTTGAGGATAGGTCTCTGCATCGCGCAACCACGTGGCGAAGTTCTCTTCCGAGATGCCGCGTTCTGCCGCTTCGTCCCACCAAGCGGCGTGGAACGGAGCGGCAAAGTCGATGGCGAAGAACGCTGTGAGGACATCAAACCCAATTGGCAGGAAGATGAGGATGACAGCCAACCAGGACAAAGTTCGGTCTGAGCATGATACGAAGAGCGTGAGCAACAAGCCGGCAATGGCATATAGCAGGAGGATGTCGCCGCTCCAGATAAAGAACAGATGGATCGCACCAAAGAGCATCAACAAGAGCATCCGCCGAAGGAAACGCCCACGGCTGTGACGAGCCAGGAAAAGCGAGAAACCGATGCCGAAGAGAAGGGAGAAGATGGTGTAGAACTTGCCATCAACAAACATGTAAAGCAGGAAATAGAGAACACCATCAACCTCTGCCGTGGGCAGCTGTGACTGCTCCTCTGTCGTGAGGAACGTCCACAAGCCGAACTCGGGGAAGTTGGCCAGAACAATGCCTAAGAGCGCGAAGCCGCGCAATGCATCAAGCACGAGGTATCGGTCACGCCCCGTCGTAGGACCGTCTGATGAGGTCGGTGTACTGCTCGGTGGAATTCCTTTCATGCTAATTTAATGATGTTGAACAATCATTCTATCTAATACCATTTCCCAACGTCCGTGCTCGACGGTTTCCCCGTCGAGTCTCCAGCCTGCGTCTTCAATTTAATTTCTGCTGCTTTCAGTCCTTTTCCCTGAACGCTGACCGTCACTGTTCCTTTTTTCCCTGTGCTCCTGACAACCAACAAAGCACGGCCTTTCCATGCCCTGTGCCTATTGTCCGTCAAACGGTCACAGTCTTTGATGTCTGCATTGCCAAAGGCCACCATAGATGCCGGACCGGTGACTGTCGCGGTCAGTTCATCAGCTGCGTTAGGGTTCAGACAGCCTTTTGCATCTGTCAGTTCCACAGTGATGAACGCCAAATCTTGTCCATCAGCACACAAGGTAGTACGGTCGGCGCTTAGACGAATGGACTTCGGGGCGCTGGCCGTTTTTAGGACCACATGTTCCCCTCCTGCCTCGGCACGTAGCGTGCCTGCCTGATAAGGTAATGTGAAAAGTGCCTTGCATTCTTTCACCAGCTCCTCACCGATAAGATGGTCGTTCAGGAATAGCTGCACTTTCGGAGCCCGTGTATAGACCTCTACCTGGATGGGTTTACCTTCATGACCTGGCCACGTCCAGCTCTCGAAAGTCGGCCATGTTCCCCACATGGTCGTCTTTATGACTCCATTGTAGCCGTCCGGCTCTCTGACAGCCATATACAGCGGTTCTGTCTTGAGCCCCCAAAGCAGGGAACGGTAGTGACTGATAGGCTTGCGCATCCCAATAAGGTCGATGTCACCGCAGTAAGAAGCGTGCCAGGGGAATAGCGGTTGCACCCAGTGTTCGCCCGGCGTATCGCCCTCATAATACCAACGCCCTATGCCCGACTCACCCAGGTAGTCCATCGCCGTCCAGACGAAATCGCCAATGACGTATGCATTCTCCGCCACCTTCCGATGATTCTGCCAGGCATCACGCGGGTAGCTCTCTGTCTGCATCATGACGCGATGTGGCACACGAGCGTGGTCGCTCTGTGACTTATGAATCATGTAATTGTATCCAACAATGTCATGCTCTGCAGCCAAGGGGTCATAGATATCCCAGTCGCTGTCCCATGCACAAAGAGCCGAGGTTACCGGACGATGCTGACCGTCAAGCTCGCGGCACAGCGTGGCGAGCTGATGCGCCGTCTTCACCACTTCAATCTTCTTACGCTCGATTACCTCGTTTCCTGTGCTCCAGCAAAAGACAGAGGGATGATTCCGGTCTCGCAACACCATCGCACGCACATCTTCCTCCCACCAGCGGTCAATCAGCGTTGAGTAGTCGTGATCGTTCTTCTTCTCACGCCAACCGTCGAAGACCTCGTCTATGACCAACATGCCCAGTTCGTCGCAAGCTCGCAGGAAAGCCTCTGACGGAGGATTATGCGACGTACGCACAGCATTGAAACCGGCCTCCTTCAACAGCTTCACCCTGCGGTATTCAGCGGCGTCAAAGGCCGCTGCACCGAGAATGCCGTTGTCGTGGTGAACACAGCCGCCATTGAGCACAATCGGCTGGCCGTTCAACAATAATCCTTTCTCCGCAGAGTACTCGATACTGCGGATGCCGAAGGTAACGGGCAGCCTGTCGCCCTCCGCCTCTATCGTGGTCGTGTAAAGGTATGGATCGTCTGGCGACCAGAGCCGTGGATTTTCAATACGAAGCGTCTTCTCGATGGGCTTGCGCAATCCATCCTCCACCACAACCTCCGCTTCGATATGCACCGTTTCCCCGTGACTGTGCTCGACGGTTTCCCCGTCGAGTTTCCTGCCTGAGTCTTTATTTGTCTGCATATCCCGCGTAGTCACCCGCACGCTCCACTCATCAATGTATCTCCGACCCGTCGTCAGCAACCATACATGACGATAGATTCCCGAACCACTGTACCATCGGCAATTCTTCTGACGAGAGTTATCCACACACACTTCCACCACGTTGTTACCCTTCTTGATGAAAGGCGTCATATCCACGAAAAACGATGAATAGCCGTAAGGATGACCACCTGCCCGATGGCCGTTCACATAAACGTCGGAATTCATATATACACCTTCGAAATACAGACGCATCACCTTTCCATTTTCCATACCCGCGTCTTTCAGACCTTCCTCAAACGCCAAGCTCTCCACATAAAACGTCTTACGATACCACCCCCTGCCCGTCGGCAAATAGGCACCATCATTGCCAGCAGGAGCCTCCTTGTCAAACACGCCTTCAATGCTCCAGTCATGCGGCAGGCTGACTGGCCTCCACTCAATACTGTCTAAAGAGAAGCTCCAATCCGCATCGAAGAGTTGCTTGCGAACTGGCGTGGCAGCTTGAATGGCAACTGACAAGGCGAGAAATAAAAAGGGTGAGAATAGCTTTTTCATAACATGCCCTCTATGTCCTTCTCAAAATCCTTTGGTTCAGTGGTGGGGGCATAGCGTTTAATGGTCTTCCCATCCTTGGAAATCAAGAATTTCGTAAAGTTCCATTGGATGTCGCTATCCTTCTCCACACTATTGCTGATGGTCTTGAAGAGGGCTTTCGCGGCTTTAGCCTTCAACCCTTTATACTCCTCGGTCGGTGCTTGTGCTTTCAGATACTCGAAGATGGGGTCGGCTGCGGGGCCGTTCACATCGATTTTCTTCATTATCTGGAAGGTCACGCCATAGTTCAACTGACAGAATTCCTCAATCTGGCCGTCTGTGCCGGGATCCTGCTCCTTGAACTGATTGCAGGGGAATCCGATGACGACAAGTCCTTTGTCCTTATATTTCTGGTTCAACGCTTCCAGCCCTGCGAATTGAGGCGTGAAGCCACATTTACTGGCGGTGTTGACAATCAACAAAACCTTACCTTCAAACTGTGAGAAATCAAGTTCCTTTCCCTTGCTCGTCAGAGCTTTAAAATCAAAAATGTTTTCCATAAAATAAAAATGTTTGGTTATTATTGCGGTTTATATAAATGCCTTTTGAACGTGGGTTCGACAGCTTGCGGCCATCGAGTGTATAGAATGCATGGGACTCAGAAGTGCCGGGAATCCTGTTGAACTTGACTTCCTGAATCTGCGTCTCTTCTTCCTCATTGGGAAGACGGTGGATGGTGATGCGGTCGAAATTCGGTGCCCAGAGGTCATCGAACGACTGAATGGTGATGGTGTTCTGCCTTCCAGCCTTCAAAGAGACTGGTATCATCTTCCAACTCATGCCCTCTGGATTCCAAGTGCTGGTGCAGTCGCCATTATCTCGGAAAATGATGGTGTCTCCCACCTGTTGGTCATTCACCAGAAGCTTGGCCGTTCGAGTGCCGGCTGTGATGAAATAAAGGGTCAGCAAGTAAAGACCTGTGCTTTCAACGTTGATGCGGTTGAATTGCAGCTTCCCACCCAAGCCAAGATCGCCCACGAAACCTCCTCCTGAGGCATGAAGAGACGAGTAGGACTTGCGAGTCGCCTTTCCCGTGAGGGTGTTGGCACCTGCCTCGGCCTCGTAAGTGATTCGTTCCAAGGGGGCATCGAGATTGTCATCTGGCGAAATCTGCATGAGGAAGCCGCCTTCACTGAGCTCCTTGATGCTAAGTGAACTGCCTTTCTTTACTTCACGTTTGTCGAACTTCAGGTCACTGCGACAGGAACCGTCTCGATAGAGATAAGCGGTGTATGTGATTCCCTCTTCCAGAAAGTCCAATTTCAACCTACAAGTGCGTTCCCCCACGCTAATGCCCGACACCCACCAATCGCCGCCTTTTCTTCGGGCTATGGTAGCGTATGATGCCGGATCTCCTTCCAGCAGTAGGCTCTCGTCCCACGCTGCGGGCAGACGCTTCATGATATCGCGACCTATGAAATAACGCAGGTTCTCGGGACTCTCTGCAATGTGTACAATGCCGCTCTCGAAAGCCGTCAGCAAGGCCATGTGGTGTCCTTGACTACGCTGGGTGAGGAGGCTTCCACGCCAAGTGGCTACATCGCCTGGAGTAAAATCCATCGCACCTACCACATTACGCGTGAAAAGGACATCAAGATGGTGCCGTGCATCGTTGAGCTGGGGGTTCCAGAATTGCTGTTCGCCGCCATAGATGCCTTCCTGAGTCATCAAGTGGGGATAAGTGCGGCGAAGACCTGAAGGACGTGTACAACCGTGCAGGTTCACCATCATCTGGTATTTGGCGGCCGTCTTGTAGAGATTCTCCATGCGGGTCATCGTCTCCTTTGAATCGTCTTCCCAAAAATCGACCTTGATGCCTCTGATTCCCCATGCCCTCCATCTACGCAGCGTGGCATCCATATTATCGTTCGAGAAATCCTGATTATAAGTGAGATTGCCGTGCTGCCACAGCAGGCATTGCACGCCTTTCTCCTTGGCCTGATCGGTGAAGCCGGGAAACCACGACGAACTCCAACCTGCATCGATGAGATAATAGGGCCAACCCATGTCGGCAGCCAGCTCACAATGTGCCCATTCGCCTGCTCGAAGGCCACCGTATGCATCCTGAACTTCACGCTTGCCGCCGTCTGAACCTCCCCAATACCACGCCGCCACACCGGGTTGAATCCAGTCGAGGTCGGTGATGGCGGTCGGAGGACAGAGATTCTCGGTCATCGTCGTCTCGAAGATGGTCTTGATGGAACCGCAAACGGCCATCCTCCACGGAGTGTAGGCGGGCAAGGTGCACGAGATGCGGTGGGCCTTGTCCGTGGCATAATCCTTCGTCGAACCCGTCCAACTAAAAGAGAACTCGCCTTCCTGCTGCTCTGCCTTCATCAACGAAGTGCAGAAGAAACCACGATTGTCGGCTTCGGAAATGAGCATATAGTCCTTGCCATTAAAAAGCAGCGTGGGTGTGTTATAACGTGCATCACCTGTCGTAGTGAGCGTCGTCCAGTCGGTATATGTCGTATAGAGACCTTCGTAGGGATAGTTAGGGTCATTGCCGCCCGAATTTCCTAAAAAACGACACGCCGTGCAGCTCTTCAGGTTAGCTACGCGAAGGCGACTGGCTTCGGCGGTAAAGGCTGCCGACGTGTGACCGCCCTCTCGGGGTATCACATACCGGAAAGCAAAACCATCGTCGTAAAGACGAAACAGGACATTCAGCTTCCAAGTGTCTTTTTGGGTTTCCACGGAAAGTGTGTTGCAGCAATCCCTGTACTGGCTGCGCTTGCCTACGGGCAACCAATAGGCATCGTCAACGGAGCCTTTCTCTACCTCCAAAAGCTCCAAACCCGATGTCAGGTCAATGGAGGAAAGTTTCAAACCCAAGGGGGATTCTTCGACAAGAACCCTGTCATCACGGCTCACGATATAACTCAGTCTGCCGTCCACCATACGCACAAGGACCTCCAGATGACCATCTGGAGAACTAACGCTAAAGTCTTCCGACCTGACCAACAACGTCTGGAGCAACAAAGCACAACAACAAAAAATCCTTATGCGCATAGAATACCTCCTTTACTCCATTCTCTTATAATTCCACCGCATCCCAGCCAGCGTCTTGATAATAACGCACAGGGAGTTCATGGCGACGGACATACTCTTGAAGTTGTTCCTTCCGCACGGCTTCACGGACTTCTTGCCTGGAATGCATGTTCTGATAGATGTCATAGTGTTGGCCAAAAATACGCTTCGCACTTGCTTCATTGCCACGCCCATCGGCGGTCTGCTCAAAAGACGTAATGGACATTACGCCTTGCTCATTGTGCAACGTCATACATCCTGCATGATTACCTCCAGAGACGGTCTTGAGCGTATCGCCGGAAAACTGATACCAATATATCCAGAAGTCACCCCATATTCGTGTCTCCACGGAATCCAATTCTTCCGTCATCACCATCATCAACGTGGGGATGCAGACATCACCTCGCAGGTATTGAGGGCCTATTTCTTTCACAAGATAGTCACAAATGGCATCGCGCTGTGCCTGCTCCTTACGGTTGATCGCGATATGACGCACGCAGTCTTGCTTGTGACCGTCAAAATCCGACATCAACCACTGCCCATCCACCTTTTCCATGTACAAAAGGTGCTCCTCGATATCATTCTCTTCGTCAAAAGAGCCGTCTTCCCATTGCTGTCGTACGATGATCGTCGCAACGGCATGGCAATCATCGGTCTGTTCCACGCCTTTCACTTCATAATCTGCAATGGTGCCGCCATTGCCAGTCACAAAGTAATAGAGCCACTCATGGTCCATCGCCTCATGCTCAGGCAGATAATGGAACATGGTGTCCAGAACGGCATAAAAATCTGCCGTAAGGTATTCCTTTGAGGTCTCCAGCAGTTCGTGGTCTGGGATATATTGACACAACTCGGCAGCACGCCTCCGCAGTTGTTCTCCACTGCGGTTGCAAGCCGTCAGCAAGGCCGAGGCGAGCATAAAAAGAAGAAATCTGTTCATCATGATCGCTATTCGTAGTGTCTGATTCTCACGTCTATATCCTCCCCGCTCAGCAGCGACGGAATGGTGCTGACATCCGTCTGGCCGTAATGGTAGGGAAACAGGACCTTGGGCTTGATCGTCCGTGCCGCACTTATCAACTGCTCAGGGGTCATCGTATAAGGCTGGTTGCAGGGCAGGAAGGCAATGTCAATGTCCTTGATGGCCGACATTTCGGGGATATCCTCGGTATCGCCGGCGATATAGATTCTCAGGCCATCGAGGGTCAGGATATATCCGTTGTCTCGACCTTTCGGATGGAACTGGAGGTGGCCTTCAGTGGTATTGTAA
>JAGCPY010000028.1 GCA_017965425.1 Bacteroidaceae bacterium
CAGAGTCTTTCAATTCAAAGGTGAAGGGCTTAAGAGCACAGGTGCATGGGGTCAATGACCTGCCCTTCTTCATGTTCCGTTGCGCTAAGATATTTGGTTAGTTGGCATGGGGGCTTATCCACGGACTTTTCCCCCTGCGCCAAATTTATCCCTAAGAAAGCGCAGATAGCACAGAAAGGGAACTCAGATTTTTCCGCATTTCCGTGCTTTCCGTAAACCAAAAACCTCACCATCCCTCACCTTCTCTCACCATTCCCTCACCAATCCCTCACCTGCAAGTCACTCATAAAGAGAACGATAACAGGTTTGGTGAGGGATTGAGGCTTTTTTCACGAAAAACACCATGTATAGAGGTGGTCTGCAGCAGCAGTATACACCTTCTGCTGAAAACGTGTACACCTTCTGACAGAAACGTGAAGACCCGTTTGTCAGAAGGTGTATGCGTTTGACGTTCTACGTCTGTTGGGATACCCGGATTCGAACCAGGAAAAACAGAACCAAAACCTGTTGTGTTACCATTACACCATATCCCAATCCAAAGGCTTTTGTTGCCAAAAGCGGTGCAAAGGTAAGCAATTCTTTTGATAGGCAAGCTATCTGCACCACATTTTTTTCATCTTTTGCTCATTTTTGCTATTTACAGAGGCTTTTCGTCGATTATTTTTGAGGATAGGACGCTATTCATGGCCTCAAAAGAGAACTCACAACCACAATAACGCTGGTTATAGAAATTATAATCCCTCAATAACTGGTTCCGTCTTTCCTGTAAACCTCCCTTTCGCCAGTTCTGTGCCCAAAAACGGGAACCTGCTACGGCTTCCTGAGCAGCAAGTCCAGCCCTCTCTATCTGGTCGAGTCGTTTCCATCGGGAAGATGCCAAGGTGGTGGTGAAGGTGTTGATGCCCAACTCCACTGCCTTGCGTGCTGTTGCCATGAGCCGCATCTCAAAACAGCGCTCACATCGGTGACCACGTTCAGGTTCTCCTTCCAAACCGCGAACACAAGAGAGCCAATCCTCATGACTCCAATCATCGTCTATCCACTCAATACCCAATCCTGCTGCATGGCGTTGACTTTCACGCTTTCGGATTTCATATTCTTCACGCGGATATATATTTGGATTGAAGTAATAGATTGTCGGACGAAGACCACGGGACAACATCCATTCGACAATGGCACTGGAACATGGGGCACAACAAGCGTGCAGAAGCACACCCCCATTGACCCACTCTGGAATGTCAATGCCCCTACCTATTTCCATCGCTATTTTTCCTTTCATTTAATATCTCTCTTTTTCTTCTTGCAAAAATAGTTTTTTCTACACAAAATGCCTACTTTTTCCGTCTCTTTTGTCCAAAAAACCTAAAAAACACACCCTTTTGCGGAAAAAAACAAGAACTTTTCTTTTGTTATAAAGAATTTTATGTACTTTTGAGCCCGATTCAGAATAAAAACAAACTAAAAACAATAAAAGAAGTATGAAAAAGATTTTATTATCACTTCTGGCAATCTTTGCTATCGGAACCCATGCCATGGCCGATGAAGTTACAGTAGAAGCTGTGAATATTCCGCAAGGTAAGAGTGGACTCATGCACGTGTCCTTCAATATTACTTCGAATATCATCTATCGTGACTTCCAATTCGATGTGGAGCTTCCCAGCACCATTTCCATCCCTAATAACACAGATGGTGAGCCTGATGGAACCATCGGTAATGCAGCTTCAACTGCACACCAGTTGGCAACCAGTATTGTCGATGGCAAAGCACGTTACATCGCCAACACCACAACAGGTAAGACATTGAGCAGCGGTGTTCTTGTCTCCATTCCTTTGACCGACACTGATAAACAGGCCATCGGAACTGTTTTGGAAGGCAAACTCACTGGTGTAAGCCTCAGCAAGGATGATGGAACTTCTGTCCCTTTCCCCGATGTAACCTTCTCTATCAACATCGTTGATTCAAGAATCACGTTGGACGAAACTCAAAGTACTCTCGATGTGATTGACAAGTCAACTGCTGATGTTCTTGTAAAGCGCACTATCCGTGCCAATGAGTGGAGTACATTGATATTGCCTTTCAATAATCTGAAGAAAGCACAATTAGAGGCAGCTTTTGGAGCTGATGCTGAGTATGCCACATGGTCAGGTTTTGAAGTCACTTATGCAGCTGACGAAGTTACACCCGTAGCCATTGATCTTCAATTCACCACAGCAACTCCAAATGCTCGTACAGGCCTTGCCATGAACAAGCCTTATATCATTAAAACAACCAAGGATATTTCAGAATTTACTGCAGATGGTGTCACTATCAATACAACCAAAGATGAAACTACGAATAAAGATAGTGAACAATTCAACAGTGGTGTTTTCAAAGGTACATTTGTGACTTCCACTGTTCCGACCAATGGAATCTTCTTGAGCGAAAATAAATTCTGGTATTCAACAGGTCTCACCAATATCAAGGCTTTCCGTGGTTGGTTTGAGTTGGATGCTATCGTGGGTCAATCCGTAGATTTAGTAAAAGTAAACTTCTTCATTGACGGACAAAGCACCCACATCGCTGGCTTGCAGAACAACAGCGAAGAAGGTTCCGTCTATGATTTAGGTGGCCGCAAGATGAACTCCAAGCAATTGCAAAAAGGCATCTACATCAAGAACGGTAAAAAAGTAACAAAATAAGCTTCATAACATCATCATTCATTTAACCCATTTACCAACTTAAATACAAGAACTATGAAAAAAGCATATATAATCCCCAACATGGAAACACAGTTTATCAGTGTAACCAACATGCTTGCTGAAAGTGGCAATGGCTTGGGCAGTTCAGACAAGGGCATCGGTAGCGGTGGCATCGATGCTGATGGAAGCAAAGAGCCTTCTGTCAAGGAAGCATTTGAATTCTCTTGGGAATAAGAAACATTTACACTTTATATGTTGGTCTGCCGTCCGTGCTTTTTGCAAGGGCGGCAGATTCATTAAAAGTTCTAAATCATTTCTGTTTTTCTGAGATATTTATTTGGCCATGCACGCGCTTTGAGCTACCTTTGCAGCCAAAAAGTGAATATCAATAACATAAATCCTTTACAATGCGTAGAATAACACTATTCTCTATGGCTGCAGCCAGCGCTGTCGTGCTGATTTCTTGCAGCAAACTCGGACAACTGAGTTCCGACAACGTGAACGTTACACCCACACCGTTGGAAGCTGTTGGCGGTGAAGTACCTGCTACTATCAGTGCGACGTTCCCAGAAAAATACATGAAGAAGAAAGTCACTATCGGCGTGACACCTGTGTTGAAGTATGAAGGTGGTGAAGTGATTTCTGAAGGAACCACTTTCCAAGGAGAAAAAGTACAGGGCAACGGTACGACCGTACAGTACAAAACAGGCGGTACCTACACCTTGCGTGCCAGTTTCCCCTATTCAGATGCACTTCAGAAGAGCGACCTCTATCTGCGCTTCGATGCACGTCAAGGCAACAAACGTTACGATCTGCCTGACCTGAAGGTTGGCTATGGCGTGGTATCTACTATAGGATTGCTCGCCAATGCCGTCACTACCAGCAATCCTTCCACTGCTTCCGATGCCTACCAGCGCATCATTAAGAAGAAGCAGGAAGCACAAATCAAGTATTTGGTCAATCAAGCCAACGTGCGTGCCACGGAACTGAAAACCAACAGCATCCAGGACTTTATCAAAATCCTACAGGAAATCAACACCAATCAAGAAAAACTGAAGTTGGCCAACATAGAAGTGAGTGCATACGCCTCACCTGAAGGACGCTATGACTTCAACGAAAAACTGGCAGAGAAACGACAGGACTCCTCATCTGAGTACGTCAACCAAGAGCTGAAGAAGAACAAGATGAAAGCCGACGTCAACACCCGCTTCACTGCTGAAGACTGGGAAGGCTTCCAAGAACTTGTCAGCCAGTCAAACATCCAAGACAAAGACATTATTCTTCGAGTGCTCTCGATGTACAAAGATCCGCAAGAACGTGAACAGCAGATCCGTAACATGAGCGTTATCTACGACGAACTGACCAAGGGTGTACTGCCTGAGCTGCGCCGCGCTCGCTTGATAGCCAATTACGAGGTCATCGGACGCAGTGACGCACAAATCAAGAAACAGTTCCAGCAGGATGCCAAACAATTAGGCATTGAGGAAATTCTTTATGGTGCTACCCTGCAGAACGATAATGCACAAAAGAAGGTTTGGTATCAGAAGGCCACAGAATTGTTCCCGAACGACGCCCGTGCCTTCAATAACCTCGCCAATATCGCTTATCAGGAAGGTGACTCAGATACAGCCACCAACTTCCTGAAGAAAGCCAAGAGCCTCAACACCAACAGCCCTGAAGTGGCCACCAACCAAGCGCTGCTGGCTCTGGCAGAAGGCAAGGTTGAAGAAGCTGAAGCTCTTCTGGCTAAAGGTTCTGGTGCCGACTCCTACAACGAAGTGCTCGGTAATATCAATCTTGCAAAAGGAAATTACGCTGCTGCTGCTGCCAACCTGTCTGGCAAGAAGACAAACAGCGCTGCACTGGCACAGATTCTGAACAAAGATTATGCTGCTGCCGCCATCACGCTTGCAGGCATTCCCAATGCCGACGCTACGACCAGCTATCTGAAAGCTATCCTGGGTGCTCGTCAGAACGATGTTTCTGCCGTCATCAGCAACCTGCAAAGTGCTATTCAGCAAGATCCAGGTCTTGCACAGCGTGCTGCAAAGGATCTTGAGTTCCAGCAGTTCGCTTCTCAAGTGGCTGAAGTGATTCAGTAAAAAGCCATCCCACTCTTCTTCCCCGCTTTCTCATCGAATATCAAAGAGATTACTATAATATATTGAAACATGAACCATCAACTGTTTTCATCAATAGTCTCCTTGTTCCAGAGAAAGCGGGGAAGATTTTTCTTATTACTTCTTCCATTTTTTTTCATTGCCTGTAGTAACAAGAAGACATTCCGTTTGCGTGGAACCTTTGAAAACCTGCAACAAGCAGATGTATTCATATACAGTCCTGACGGCGGAATTGACCGCGTTGATACCTTGCACATCATCGAGGGAGAATTTGACTGGAAAACACCACTTGCAAACGAAGCTATCTTCTATATTATATTTCCCAACTTTAGCGAACAAGTCATATTTGCCCGTCCGGGAGATGTTGTCAAGATAGAGGGTAATGGAAACCAACTGCGCTCACTGACTATTCAGGGAAATCCAGAAAACGACGAACTCACCGAGTTCCGACTTTCCCATCTTGAAGACCATCCAGATTCGCTGAAAAAGGCCATGCAAGCCTTTATAAAGGAAAAACCAGCCACGCGTGTGGCCAGCTACATGCAACGGCAAATAACGCTGTCACGGGCCGTTTTGTCAAGATTGAAAGTGGGACAGAAATTGCCCGATATCGTTCTTCCTCCAGATAGTTTGGGCGGACCTGAACCCGATGACGATTACAAGCTTCCATCTTCCGACAACAAAGATACGCTATTCATCAATAGTAAACAGAAAAATCCGAAGCCGGTTCTACTCATTTTCTGGGCTTCATGGAAACGAAACAGTGTAGATGATTTTCCACAAATCAGAAACATACTTAGAAATAATAAACAGATTCAACCCGTCAGCATCAGCCTCGACTATGATCTGAGCCCATATTATTATAATTTACGCAGAGACAGCATACACTTCGACCGCAGATGCTACAAACAAGTCTGGCAGACACCTATCGTTCAACAGCTTTCCATCCGAGACCTTCCCTACTATATCCTTGTTGACAAACAACGTCATGTGCTGGCTTTGGGAACCAATTGGAAAAAGAATATTGAGCCAGCCATTGATCAATTGCCAAAAGAATGAAGCCTTTCTCTTTCTTTCTTTCACTCATGATGCTTTGCGTATCTTCCCCTTTGCATTCACAAGAGGAAGACTGGGACATCAATGATTTGTTACCAATGGGAGAAAAGGAAATGCCTTCGCTTATCAAGCTGCAATATTATGTTTATCCGAAGCCAGAGATCATCGATGGCGACACCATCTGGACTTACCTGATGCCAGAGCTGCCTGTCTATCGTCCTATTCACTTTCGAACAAAACGTGAAAAGCAAAAGTTCGACAAGATGGTATATAATATAAAAAAGGTATTGCCTCTGGCGAAGAAAGTGAATATGATGCTGTGTGAGACATACGAGACGCTGGAGCAATTGCCTACGAAAAAAGAAAAGGACGAGCACATCAAAAGGGTGGAAAAAGATATCAAAAAGCAATATACCCCTATCATGAAAAAGCTCACGCTCACACAAGGCAAACTGCTCATCAAGCTCGTGGACAGGGAATGTAATCAGGAAGCCTTTGAGATTGTGAAAGCGTTCTTAGGGCCAGCAAGAGCCACTTTCTATCAGATATTTGCATGGACGTTCAAGGCCAGCTTAAAAAAAGAGTATGATCCAGAGGGGGAAGATGCCATGATTGAACGCATCGTCCGACAGATTGAAGTGGGCCAGCTCTGATAGATTACTGATTCTTCAACTTATTGAATATTTGCCAGATGATGATGCCAGCCGTGACGCTGACATTCATCGAATGTTTCGTACCGAACTGAGGAATCTCTATGCAGACATCGCAGGCATCGATCACTTGTTGCTGAACACCTTTTACTTCATTTCCTAAGACGACAGCATATTTTTCTCCATTCGCCGGCTCAAAATCCTGCAACATCGTACTGCCTTCACACTGTTCGATGGCCAAGAGTGTATAACCCTCTTCACGCAACCAGTTTACAGCTTCCATCGTATCGGCAAAGTGATGCCACGCCACACTGTCCTCTGCTCCAAGTGCCGTCTTGTGGATTTCGGCGTTAGGGGGAATAGCCGTGATGCCGCAAAGAACTACACCCTGAATGCGGAACGCATCGCCCGTACGGAAAATCGAACCTACGTTATACAACGAGCGCACACCGTCGAGCACCACCACAAGCGGCAGTTTTTCTGCATCGTGAAACTGCTCGACGGTCATGCGACCCATCTCTGTTATCTTCAGTTTTCGATGATTCATCGTTTCTGAAAGACTTTCAAATTCCCAACTGCGCAGAAATCTCCAGCATCTTGTTAATAGGTCTGACGGCTTTTTCTGCCACTTCAGGACTTACGGACACTACCGGCCACTCATGCTTCAGGCAGAGGTAAAGCTTACGCATGGTGACGAGCTTCATATACTCACACTCATTGCACATGCAAGTTGAATCGTCGGGCGGAGCAGGGATAAAAGTTTTCTGCGGAGCTGCCTTTTGCATTTCATGGAGAATGCCGCTCTCGGTAGCCACAATGAACTCATCGGCCTGGTCATTGATGGCGAACTTCAGCAGGGCAGCCGTGCTTCCTACTTTATCCGCAAGCTTCACAACCGGACCTTTGCATTCCGGATGAACGAGTACTTTGGCATAGGGATGTTCACACTTCAACTCAAGAATCTTCTCTACGCTGAAGCGGGCATGAACGTGGCAAGCACCGTCCCAAAGCAACATGTTCCTGCCTGTGACGGAATTGATGTAGTTGCCTAAATTCTGGTCGGGACCAAAGATAATGGGCGTTTCTGCGGGCAACGACTCCACAATCTGACGGGCATTGCTGCTGGTAACAACCACATCCGTCACCGCCTTTGTAGCTGCCGTCGTGTTGACATAGCTGACGACAGTATGACCTGGATGTGCAGCCACAAATTCTGCAAAACGGTCTGCCGGACAGCTCTCAGCCAGGGAACAAGTGGCATTGAGGTCTGGAACCAATACCTTCTTATCCGGACACAGAATAGCAGCCGTCTCACCCATGAAATGGACACCGCAAAGCACGATGATGTCTGCGTCGGTCTTTGCTGCCTGCTGCGCCAGTGCCAAGCTGTCTCCAATGAAGTCAGCCACGTCCTGTACTTCTCCAGGCACATAGTAGTGTGCCATGATGACGGCGTTCTTTTCCTTTGCCATCCGACGGATCTCAGCTTTCAAATCAATGGCAGGGTCAACAGTTTCGTTGGCATAGCCCGCCTCTATCCATTCAGTTTTCAACATAGTTATATTATATTTGTTCTTTTCTTTTCTCGAAAAAAAGAGTTAATAATAATAATAATAGGTTGTTCATTCTGTTAATATCTTTGCAAAGGTACGGTTTTTCAGCGAAATACGTTGTCAATAACTCAAAAAAATGTAGTTGATAAAATGTTTTTATGTGTTCATTCAAACGGCGTGTCATGTGTATGAACTGTTATAAACGTGTTTTTGTTTATTTGTCAACAATAGTATTCAAATATTATCGACAAGTTATCAACAGACGAAAATACCATAATTAGGGTATTGTAGGGTTGACGAAAAGTACCGACCTTTGCACCATCAAAATTCACATAACCAAATTTATTAACTATGGCAAAAATTTATCAAAAGCTCACAGAGCTTATCGGCAACACGCCGCTCGTTCAACTGAACAACATCACGAAGTCACACGAAGCAAAAGCTGAGGTGGTGGCTAAGGTAGAGTATTTTAATCCGGGTGGAAGCGTGAAGGATCGCATTGCGCTTGCCATGATTGAGGATGCCGAAAAACGTGGTATTCTGAAAGCTGGAAGCACGATTATCGAACCCACAAGCGGAAACACGGGTGTAGGCTTGGCTTGGATCAGCCGCGTTAAAGGCTATGAAGCTGTGATTGTGATGCCGGAGACGATGTCTAAAGAGCGTCAGAATCTATTGAAGGCAGCAGGAGCTAAACTGGTGCTGACGGAAGGTAGCAAGGGAATGAAAGGTGCAATCGCGAAGGCTACAGAGCTGCGTGATACAATTCCTGGAACTGTCATCCTTCAACAATTCCAGAATCCCGCTAATCCCGCAATTCATGAACGTACGACTGGTGAGGAGATTTGGAGTGATACGGACGGTCAAGTGGACGTATTCGTAGCAGGTGTCGGAACGGGAGGAACGGTCAGTGGTGTTGGTAAAACCTTGAAAAGTAAAAATCCTAATGTCAAGGTGATTGCCGTTGAGCCAGCTTCCAGCCCTGTGTTGAGTGGTGGAAATCCAGGTCCTCACAAGATTCAAGGTATAGGTGCAGGCTTCCAGCCAGACACGTATAATGGAAGTGTTATAGATGAAATCATTCAGGTTTCAGACGACGACGCTATCCGCACTGGTCGTGAGCTGTCTTTGCAAGAAGGTTTGCTGGTGGGTATTTCAAGCGGAGCCGCCACTTTTGCCGCTCTTCAGGTGGCTAAGCGTCCTGAGTTGCAAGGCAAACGTGTTGTTGTTCTATTGCCAGATACAGGCGAGCGTTATCTATCTACCCAACTCTACGCCTTTGAGGATTATCCGTTATAGGAATTACGTATAGACGTGTAAGCTGGAACGTATATACAATCAACCAAGAACGTATATACGTTCCGGCTTATTTCTTTATCTTTCTGGCTTTGACTCCTTCAAACGTCATTTGAACGGGTTGAATGGTGCCGTCGTCGTTGAATAAAAGACGGTCGATGCACGTCTCTCTGCTGTTGCCGTCTGTTTCTGAAAGAGGACGACGATGATAGACGATATAGTATTCGTCGCATCCTGGAATCTGTATGACAGAATGGTGTCCGGCTCCCATGGCAATTTTCGGGTCGCCTTGAAGGATTTTTCCTATACGTTGGAAAGGACCAAAGGGACTGTCGCTGATAGCATACGCGACGCAATAATCAGGTCCACCCCACCCTCCTTCGCTCCACATGAAATAGTACTTGCCGTTACGCTTCAGCATGAAAGGACCTTCTACATAGCTCTCACTGGGAGTAATCTCGTGGAACTTTTGTCCGTCTTTCCATGGGACAATGCTCAGCAAATCTGGACTCAGTCGGCAGACGTTGCAATGACGCCAGCCACCGTAGTACATGTAGAACTGTCCGTCGTCATCGCGGAACACAAACTGGTCGATGGGTTGTGCACCATTGACGATCTCGTTGATGAGTGGCTTTCCCAAAGCATCTTTGTAGGGACCTTCCGGTCGGTCTGAAACGGCTACGCCGATGCCGCCTATTTCTCCCTCATGTACGTCGTTTCCTCCGAAGAAAAGATAGAATCGGCCATTGGCTTCGATGATGGATGGAGCCCACAACGCCATTCTCAGCCAAGGAATGTTCTTCTGTTCCAATACGCGCTCATGCTTTTTCCACTTCACAAGATCCTTTGAAGAAAAAGCATCAAAGAAAAGTTGCTTCTCGTAAGGCGCACTGTAAGTGGGGAATACCCAGTATTGACCGTCTAAAACAGCTCCTTCCGGGTCGGCATACCAACCTGTGAAGATGGGATTACCATTCTTTTTTTTCTGCCGGGCTTCTGTAGGTATGAAAATGGCGATGGCCACAATCATACAAAGAAACAGTAGTTTTTTCATTGTCGTATTTATTAAGAAACGTTTGAATATTTGTCTGTATCATCTACCAAATGATATGGAAGTTCATAGCTAAACTGTGTATCTGGTAAAACTATAGTTTTTGAATTTGATGCTGCAAATTTAGATATAATCTCTGAGTTAAATAACCATTATGACGAGGAATTTTACTTTTCTATAGAGGAAAGTGCAACTTTTCTGCTATTTTTCTGAGCAATTGCATGTTAAAATGACAATCTGTGTAGCGTGAACATGTACTCGAATTGTTAGGAACGTCAATACCTTCCAAGCATAACGTCAATACCTTCCAGTCATATTGTCAAGACATGGCTCGTCTTTCCTTCTATACATGGCTTTTCATTGCAAAAACCCTCAATCCCTCACCTTTTCTTACATCTATTTGTTATACAATTATTTACGGGTGAGACTTTGGTGAGGAATAGGTGAGGGATGGTGAGGAAAAGCTTTTTTCTGTTTTTTCTTTATAAATTCCTCACTATCCCTCACCTATTCCTCACCAATCTCTCACCTATAAGTGATTTTCTTTCAGAACATTATAGCAAAAGGTGAGGGATTGAGGGATTTTTTATGAAATAGCAAGTGTGAAGGTTTAGTAACTAAGAAATGACATCACCCTTTTTGTCTTTTGCCTTCATTCAAAGGTTGATAAGATAAATATATATCATGTAAACCTAATAGATAATAAGGTATATACGAAGTTGTGAAGCTCTGAAGTTATAAAGTGCATTCACACTTCATAACTTCAAAACCTCACAACCTTATTAACGAATGACCTTAGTCGGCGAGCTTGGCCTTGATGAACTCGCGGTTCAGGCGTGCGATGTTGGCGATGGTCTCGTTCTTCGGGCAAACAGCCTCACAAGCGCGGGTGTTGGTGCAGTTGCCGAAGCCGAGCTCGTCCATCTTAGCCACCATGGCCTTAGCGCGCTTGGCAGCCTCGGGACGACCCTGGGGCAGCAGAGCGAGTTGGGAGACCTTGGAGCTGACGAAGAGCATGGCAGAACCGTTCTTACAAGCTGCTACGCAGGCACCGCAACCGATGCAGCTGGCACAATCCATAGCCTCGTCGGCATCCTGCTTGGGGATGAGGATGGCATTGGCGTCCTGTGCCTGGCCAGTACGGATGGTGGTGTAGCCGCCAGCCTGAATGATCTTGTCGAAGGCAGAGCGGTCGACCATGCAGTCCTTGATGACGGGGAAGCCGGCAGAGCGCCAAGGCTCCACGGTGATGGTCTCGCCATTCTTGAAACGACGCATGTAGAGCTGGCAGGTGGTGGCGCCACGCTCGGTCTTACCGTGGGGCGTACCGTTGATGTAGAGCGAACACATGCCGCAGATACCCTCACGGCAGTCGTGGTCGAAGACGAAAGGTTCCTTGCCAGCCTCGATGAGTTCTTCGTTCATGATGTCGAGAGCTTCGAGGAAGGAGGTGTCGTCGGGAATGTTCTTCAACTCATGTGTGTCGAAGTGGCCCTTCTCCTTCGGGCCGTTCTGTTTCCAGAACTTTATTGTAACTGAAATGTTTTTAGCCATAATCATAAGACCCACCCCCCTGCCCCTCCCTTGTAGGGAGGGGAGTAGAATGTATCTGACTCATCAGGGGGTCATTAGGGTTATTCTTTAATGTTAATAATAAAACCTATTCTTGAAAGGTGACCACTCCCTCCCTACAAGGGAGGGTGAGGGGAGGGTCTTTTTAGTTCTTATAGTTACGTGTCTGAACCTTAATTGCTTCGTACTCCAGAGGCTCCTTGATGAGTTCGGGATCCTTGTCGGCACCCTGATACTCCCAGCAGCCGACGTAGAAGTAGTGCTCGTCGTCGCGCTTGGCTTCGCCTTCCTCCGTCTGGTATTCCTCACGGAAGTGACCGCCGCAGGACTCGTTACGCGAAAGGGCGTCGTGAGCCACGAGCTCGCCCATCGTGAAGAAGTCGCGCAGGTGGATAGCCTTGTCAAGCTCCACGTTGAGACCTTCCTTCGAACCTGGCACGAAGAGGTTGGTGTCGAACTCCTTTTGCAGTTCTTTCATCTTCTTGATACCAGTCTTCAGACCTTCGGCGGTACGACCCATGCCGACGTACTCCCACATGATGTGGCCGAGTTCCTTGTGGATGCTATCTACAGAGCGCTTACCCTTGATGTTCAGCAGGCGTGTCAGCTCGTCATCCACAGCCTTTTCAGCGGCTGCAAACTCGGGCAGGTCGGTGCTGATGCGCGGCCAGATAGCCTGATCGGCGAGATAGTTCTGGATGGTGTAAGGAAGGACGAAGTAACCGTCGGCCAAGCCTTGCATCAGAGCGCTGGCACCGAGACGGTTGGCACCATGGTCGGAGAAGTTGCACTCGCCGATGGCGAAGAGGCCGGGGATGGAGGTCTGCAGCTCGTAATCGACCCAGACGCCGCCCATCGTGTAGTGGATGGCGGGATAGATCATCATGGGCTTGTAGTACTTCACACCGTTGATTTCGTTGGCGAGGTCGCCGGGATAGACGTCGGTAATCTCCTCGTACATGTCGAAGAGGTTGCCATAACGCTGCTTCATGGCGTCGAGGCCGAGGCGGTTGATGGACTCGGAGAAGTCGAGGAACACGGCCAGGCCGGTGTTGTTCACGCCGAAGCCTTTGTCGCAACGCTCCTTGGCAGCACGGCTGGCGACGTCGCGCGGCACGAGGTTACCGAAGGCGGGATAGCGGCGCTCCAGGTAGTAGTCGCGGTCCTCCTCGGGAATCTCCCAGCCCTGCAGCGTGCCTGCCTGCAGCTTCTTGGCATCTTCGAGCTTCTTGGGCACCCAGATGCGGCCGTCGTTACGCAGGGACTCGGACATCAGCGTCAGCTTGGACTGCTTGTCGCCGTGTACGGGGATGCAGGTGGGGTGAATCTGCACATAGGAGGGGTTGGCCATGTAAGCACCCTTGCGGTAGCACTGAACGGCAGCCGTGCAGTTGCAGCCCATGGCGTTGGTGGAGAGGAAGTAGGCGTTGCCGTAGCCGCCGGTGGCGATGACGACAGCGTTGGCGCTGAAGCGCTCCAGCTTACCTGTCACCAGGTTCTTGGCGATGATACCGCGAGCACGGCCATCCACAATGACAACATCTTCCATCTCATAACGGGTGAAGAGCTTCACCTTGCCGGCCTGCACCTGAGCGCTAAGGGAGCTGTAGGCACCTAAGAGCAGCTGTTGACCAGTCTGACCTTTGGCGTAGAAGGTACGGCTAACCTGTGCGCCGCCAAAGGAGCGGTTGGCCAGCATACCGCCGTATTCGCGAGCGAAAGGAACGCCCTGTGCCACGCACTGGTCGATGATATTGTTCGACACCTCAGCCAGACGATAGACGTTGGCTTCGCGAGCACGATAGTCTCCACCTTTTACAGTGTCGTAGAACAGACGATAGACGGAGTCACCATCGTTCTGATAGTTCTTGGCTGCATTGATACCGCCCTGTGCGGCAATAGAGTGAGCGCGACGAGGACTGTCCTGAATACAGAAGTTGAGAACGTTGAATCCCATCTCACCGAGAGAGGCAGCAGCACTGGCACCGGCCAGACCCGTACCGACAACGATGACATCGAGTTTCAGTTTGTTCTTTGGGTTGACCAGACGTTGATGAGCTTTGTACTCTTTCCACTTCTCAGCTACTGGACCTGCGGGTATCTTAGAATCAATCTTTTTCATGATGTATATAGCTTTTAGAATATTGCAAACTTAATAACGACTACAAGGAACATCAGGATGACAACGGTTGACCAGATGAAGCCAATGCATTGCCAGCGGTTGTGCCAGATTTTGCCGCTCCAACCGAGGGTTTGAATAGCACTCCAGAAACCGTGGTTGATGTGCAACCAGATAGCGCAAAGCCAGATGATGTACAATACCACGAATACTGGCTGTGAGAAGGTCTGTTCAATCCACGCATAGCCGTCGCTGGGTGAGGGAAGCTGGGTGTAGGCATTGCCCATCAGCTCGCTCCACATCATGTTGTACCAGAAGTTGTACAGATGCAGGATCAGTCCGAGGCAGATGATGCAACCGAGCAGCAACATGCTACTTGAAGCCCAACGTTCTCCCATGTCAAGCAGACCGTCAGAGTTTGTCTTCGTGGACACTTCATAGTTGTCGGTGCCACGAGCCCTCTTGTTCTGCAAAGTCAGAATGATGGCAAAGACGAAGTGCAGCACCATAAGGGCTGCCAAGCCAACGGTTGCGACCACGGCATACCAGTTGGCGCCGAGGAATTCGCAGATCATGTTGTAGCCTTCTGCACTGAACAAGGCTACGACGTTCATGCACGCATGGAACGTCAGGAAGAGAATCAAGGCCAAGCCCGTGACAGACATGACTACTTTCCTTCCGATGGATGAATCAATTAACCACATAAAGAATAAAATAAAGTGTTGATTAAAAAATGATTTAAAGTTATGTTCAATGTGGGTACTTACATGCTCATAGTACGTAAGTTGCCGCAAAAGTAAGTCTTTTTAACGATTCGACAAAAGAAAAGTGTAAAAAGTTTGGGTTATCGACGTCAAACTACATTATCTTTGCAGCCAGAACGCTATATTTGTTGTATGAATAGAAGAGATTTTTTGAAGAAAACGGCTTTATTATCTTCTGCCGTTGGCTCTTGTGAAGTTATTCAAGCTGCCACATTATTCACTCACGATGAAGAACCAGGAAACGTTTCCAACTCGTTGGATCAGAAAAAGCAGTCTCTTATTGTATCTGCACCGATGTTACAAAACTATGCTGAAACCAGCATAGGCATCACTTTTGCCGTTAGTGACATGGCCAATGGATATGTTATTATAGGTTGTCAACCTAATCTTAGTGATGGTCGGAAGGTGTTATGTGGAGGGTATCGTACAACGGAAATCAGCAATCATGTCATTCAAGTGCGTATTACTGGATTACAGCCTGCCACTACTTATTATTATCGTATCGGTGCTGACCGTATTGAGTATAAAGGTGGTTATAAAATGAAGAATCTCGGAACGGAAGAAGACTCGACTATTTACCATTTTACTACTGCTGGTGCTGATGCAAAAGCTCACTTTTGCGTGATCAATGATACGCACGTCAATTGGGAACCATTCGGACGGGCAATTGAGAAGATTGCTCAGTTAAATCCTTCCTGTGTTGTTTGGAACGGCGATGCCAGTAATGTGGAGGAAACCATAGAAGATCAGATTCGTATCTTTCTTACACCAGATATAGAACGGAAAGACTATGCATCCTACATACCTTATCTCTTCTGTTCTGGTAATCATGACTTCCGTGGAATGGCCAATCGCCATTTAGAGCGAGTTTGGATGTATCGACAGCCAGAAGAACGTAATGTTCGTGACTGGGATCTCGGTCGTAACTTTGCCGTCCGTATGGGTGACATTGCCATGATAGGCCTTGATACAGGTGAAGATAAACTTGACACCAATCCTAAATTTGCTGGTATTTTCACCATGAAAGCTTACCGTGAAGCGCAGACTCAATGGTTGGCCGAAGCTTTACAGCGAACAGAGATCGCTAAAGCTCCTTTCCTTGTTGCTTTCTGCCATATTCCGCTCTTTGACACTAACCCCAGGCATAATCCTGGTGACGTAGCACCCGATGACAAAGATTCCAGATATGATAGCGACTTTGCTATGTGGCAACGCACTTGTGCTGAATTGTGGTGTCCTTTGCTCGATGCTGCTCATTGCCAACTCATTATTACTGCTCATCAGCATCGGTATCAATACTTTGAGTCTTCAGAGATTCATACATGGGCACAAATAATTGGAGGCGGTCCTGAGATGGGCGAATATGATGGAAAGAAACGTGCAGACAAATTCCCCACCGTCATTGAGGGTGAAATTATTAACAATCAACTTCACATAACAATCCATAATCTTGTTTCTGGTAATGTTCAACAGACATTTACCTTTTCTCCGCGTAAAAAGAAAAGAAGGAAGAAGACAAAACAGTAAGAAATAAACGATATTTGTACACTTTTTCGCAAAAACACTTTTTACCTCAGCGATTTTAGTGTATCTTCGCGGCGTGAAATTTTATAAAGAAGAGAAACTGCTTGGAACAGAACTATGATGTCATTGCGATTGGAGCGGGCCATGCCGGATGTGAGGCTGCACATGCTGCCGCACTGATAGGTGCTCGCACGCTTTTAATAACAATGGACATGAACAAGATTGCACAAATGTCCTGCAATCCTGCTGTAGGTGGTATTGCTAAAGGACAGATTGTCAGAGAAATAGATGCTCTTGGAGGAGCTATGGGACAGGTGACAGATGCCACCACGATTCAATTCCGTATGCTCAATCGTTCTAAAGGTCCAGCAATGTGGAGTCCTCGTGCTCAGTGTGATCGTGGTAAGTTCATTTGGGCCTGGAGAGAAGTCTTGGATCATACACCAAATCTATATATCTGGCAAGATCAGGTGAGGAAGCTCATTGTGGACAATGGTGTTGCCATTGGTGTGGAAACTTATCTTGGTATGATCTTTCATGCCAAGAGTATTATTCTAACTGCAGGCACTTTTCTAAACGGCCTCATGCACATTGGTCGAGTGAAACTGCCTGGAGGTCGTTGTGCAGAGCCACCTTCTTTAGAATTGGCAGAAAGTATTGCTCAGCATGGTATCCGCGTTTCCCGGATGAAAACTGGTACGCCTGTTCGAATTGATGCGCGCAGTGTTGATTTTTCGCTCATGGTTGAACAACCAGGAGACACTGATGGACGTCGTTTTTCCTTTTTTGATTCAACAAATGATCACCATGAAGACAAGGTTCGAAAGGATTGTTTTCTTCCTTGTTGGATTACTTATACCAATGAAGAAGTTCATGAACGTCTCCGTGCTGGCTTACCCGATTCTCCTCTTTATAATGGTCAAATCCAAAGTATCGGCCCTCGTTATTGCCCCAGCATTGAGACCAAACTTGTCACCTTCCCCGACAAAGATCAGCACCAACTTTTCTTAGAACCAGAAGGAACTAATACCAACGAATATTACCTCAACGGTTTTTCTTCGTCCCTTCCAATCAACGTACAGATAGAAGCTTTGAAACTCATCCCTGCTTTCCGAGATTTGAAGATTTATCGTCCTGGTTATGCAATCGAATACGACTTCTTTGATCCCACCCAACTCCATCATTCTTTGGAATCACGGGTCATCAGTGGTCTCTTTCTCGCTGGGCAAGTTAATGGAACGACCGGTTATGAGGAAGCGGCAGGGCAAGGACTCATAGCAGGTATCAATGCTGCTCGCCATTGTACGGGTCAAGAACCATTCGTATTGAAGCGAGACGAAGCTTATATTGGAGTTCTCATTGATGACCTCGTTTGTAAAGGAGTGGATGAACCATATCGTATGTTCACCTCCAGGGCTGAGTACCGTATTCTGCTCCGACAGGATAATGCTGATGCTCGTTTGACCGAGTTAGGTCATCATTATGGTTTGGCGAATACAGCACGATTAGAACATTATTTAAAAAAGGAAAAGGAGGTAGAACGGATCATTCATTTTGCCGAAGATTATTCTGTAAAGATGAATGACGTCAATGGCCTGTTGGAACATCTTGGCACCGCTCCTCTTGTCAGAAGTTGCAAGTTGGTCGAATTACTCGGTCGTCCTCAGGTTACTTTTAAAAACCTCTCATCTGTACTTCCACGCCTGCAAGGACTTTTTGATTCCATAGTCGATAGGCATGAAGAGATTATTGAGGCTGCTGAAATAGTGATTAAGTATAAAGGCTATATCATGCGTGAAGTAGAGCAAGCTCAAAAGATGCACCGTCTTGAAGATATCCGTATTCGTGGCCGATTTGATTACTCAACACTTCAATCCATTTCCACCGAAGGCCGCCAGAAACTCATCTATCATGATCCAGAAACTCTCGCTCAGGCCTCACGAATTCCAGGAGTCTCTCCTTCTGATATAAACGTTCTTCTTGTTCTCCTTGGAAGGTAAGTTCCACGTGAAACATTCTTTAAACATTAAACATAAAAGTATGAGCTAAGCTCTTTCTGACAAATGAACAATCAAGTACTAATTGACAACCTTCGTTGTATTCCAGATTTCCCAAAGAAGGGAATCAACTTTCGCGATGTTACAACCCTCTACAAAAGTGCCGAGTGCATGAAGATTATGCTCGACGAACTATACGAGCTCTATAAAGACAAAGGCATCACGAAAATCGTCGGCGTGGAGAGCCGCGGTTTCGTCATGGCTTCTGCCTTGGCTGCCAAGTTAGGCTGCGGTATAGTGTTAGCTCGCAAACCAGGCAAGTTGCCATTTACAGCCATAAAAGAATCTTTCTCTAAAGAATATGGTGTTGACACCGTAGAGATGCACATTGACTCTATATGTGCAGACGATGTGGTGCTCATCCATGATGACTTATTAGCTACTGGCGGAACAGCGATGGCAACATACAAACTGGTCAGACATTTCAATCCTAAGAAGATTTACATCAACTTCATCATCGAGATTACAGATGAAGGTTTGCATGGACGTGACCAATTTGAAGGCATAGACTTGACGACATTGGTGACTATCTGATATGACCAAGGAAGAAGATGAGAAACGGCTCAAACGGCTCAAGGCTATAGTGAGTAACATGCCCGAAAGGCCAGGGAGCTATCAGTACCATGACATTCATGGTACAATCATCTATGTAGGTAAAGCGAAGAACCTTAAAAGCCGCTGCTCATCTTATTTCCTTAAAGAGGTAGATCGTTATAAGACGAAAATTCTTGTTAGCAAGATAGAGAATATCACTTATACCGTCGTTAAGACAGAGGCAGAAGCGCTGCTCCTCGAGAACCAGCTGATCAAGCAGTTTCAACCGCGCTATAATGTCCTTCTTAAAGATGGTAAAAGCTACCCTTCCATCGCTGTTACCAAAGAGTATTTGCCACGCATCTTCAAGACTCGACACATTGACCGCAAGGGTGCCATCTATTTCGGTCCTTTCAGTCATTATCCAACCATCAGTGGTTTGCTCGAACTCTTCAAGAACCTCTATCCCATTCGTCGTTGCCACCAACCCATGAACAAGGAAGGGGTAGAATCTGGCAAATATAAGCTTTGCTTGGAGTATCACATGAAGAATTGTCTTGGACCCTGTGTAGGTTATCAGAGCCGCGAGGATTATATGCAATACATCGATTCTGCCGTTAGAATCCTTAAAGGTGATACTATCTCCCTGCGTAAGGATATGCTTGCTCAGATGCAGACGTTAGCGGCTGAGATGAGATTCGAAGAAGCGCAGGTTATCAAACGTCGATATGATCTCATTACCGAGCATATAGAAAAGAGCCAAGTCATCACGTCAACCGCTCATAACATTGATGTCTTTTCTATCGAGAATGATGAGCGTACGGCCTATATCAACTATCTGCACGTGGTTGAAGGTGCCATCAATCAGGCTTTCACCTTTGAATATAAGAAGAAGCTGGATGAATCGCAAGAGGAATTATTGGTTCGCGGCATCATGGACATGCGTGACCGTTGGGGTTCTGAAGCAAAGGAGATAGTGTTACCGTTCCCCGTGGAACTACCCCTTAACAATGTGGAAATCACCGTACCTATGCGAGGTGATAAAAGACAACTTTTAGCATTGTCTGAGCTCAATGTCAAGCAATATAAAGTGGATCGTTTGAAACAAGAGGATAAGCTCAATCCCGAACAGAAAGCTGTACGGTTGATGAAAGAAATCCAAGATCATTTGCATCTCCCTACCCTACCCTATCAGATAGAGTGTTTCGATAATTCGAACATCTCAGGAGCTGATGCCGTTGCCGGTTGCGTTGTCTTTAAGAAGTGTAAACCCAGCAAGGCCGACTACCGAAAGTATAATATTAAGACGGTTCAAGGTCCTGATGATTATGCGTCGATGCAAGAGGTAGTTCGTCGTCGTTACAGTCGAATGATTGACGAAGGAACTCCCCTACCCGATCTTATCATTACCGATGGAGGTTCGGGTCAGATGAGCGTAGTCCGAGCTGTTGTTGAGGGTGAGTTAGGGTTGAAAATACCCATCGCAGGTTTGGCAAAAGATGACCGCCATCGCACGCACGAATTACTTTATGGAAATCCACCGATGACTATTGCTTTGAAACAAGACAGTGCTCTCTTCCGCTTGCTCACACAGATACAAGATGAGGTTCACCGCTATGCCATCACTTTTCATCGAGATAAACGCAGTAAGAGCCAGTTAAAATCTGAACTTGATCTTCTATCTGGTATAGGTCCTAAGACCAAACAAGTCCTGTTGAAAGCATTTAAGAGTGTTAGGCGCATTCGCAATGCCAGCTTTGAAGAGTTGTCTAACCTCATTGGCGAATCAAAGGCAAGAATTATACAGAAAGGCCTCTCCCCTACCCTATCCTGAGTAATAATGATTAAAATGAATGATAAAATCTAACTAATGAGAATCGTCATACAAAGAGCCAAAGGTGCCAGCGTCGTCATAGATGGTTGCACTCATGCTAAGTTCGATGGACTTGGCTACGTTATCCTTCTTGGAATAGAATCAACGGACACTCACGAGGATGTGGATTGGCTTGTCAGGAAGGTTTCCACCTTGCGTATTTTCGATGATGAGCAAGGAGTGATGAATCGTAGTATTTTGGACATTGCCGGAGAACATGAAGGTGCTGATGGTAACATTATAGTTATCAGTCAGTTTACGCTCTTTGCATCCTACAAAAAAGGCAACCGACCTTCATGGTTACGTGCAGCTCCTCATGATATTAGTGTACCACTCTATGAGTCTTTCATTCAGAGGCTTGGCGAGACTCTTGGTCGTCCTGTAGGTCATGGAGTTTTTGGTGCAGATATGAAGGTGTCTCTCACGAACGATGGACCCGTCACGATCATCATGGATACCCATAATAAGGAATAAAAGACCGTTTGAATCATATCACCAACTAATAATAGTAATTGATTATGGAACAAAACAAGTATGAACAAGCGTTATCGCTGTACAACCTGAACATCAGCGATGCCGAAGTGGCAGCCGCTGTGAAGAGGATTATTGAGGAGAAAGTGCCTCAGAATGACACCGTTGAAGTGAAGAAATTCCTGATGGGCAGCGTGGAACTGACAACCCTGAAGACCACCGACTCCGAAGAGAGCGTGCTGGCCTTCACGGAGAAAGTCAACAAGTTCGAGGACGCTTATCCCGATCTTCCGCATGTGGCCACCATCTGTGTTTATCCCTGTTTCGCCCAGATTGTCTCTCAGAGTCTGGAAGTTGAAGGCGTTGAGGTAGCGTGTGTCAGCGGTAGTTTTCCAAGTTCACAGGCCGTTTTAGAGGTTAAAGTGGCAGAGACAGCTCTTGCGCTTAAGGATGGTGCTACAGAGATAGATATTGTGATGAGCGTAGGTAAGTATTTAAGTGGTGACTACGAGACATTGTGCGATGAAATCGGCGAATTAAAAGCCGTCTGCGGCGCCAAGAAGATGAAGGTCATTCTGGAGACCGGTCTCCTACCCTCCTGCGCCGACATCAAGCGAGCATCCATTCTCTCCATGTATGCCGGTGCCGATTACATCAAGACTTCCACAGGTAAGGAAAAGCCAGCCGCCACCCCCGAGGCTGCCTATGTCATGTGTCAAGCCATCAAGGAGTACTACGAGAAGACTGGCATCCAGATCGGCTTCAAACCCGCCGGCGGTCTCAACACCGTTCACGATGCCCTTGTCTATTACACCATCGTCAAGGAAGTCCTCGGCGAACAATGGCTGACGAACCAGTGGCTCCGTCTCGGCACCTCTCGTCTCGCCAACCTTCTCCTCTCTGAAGTTCTCGGCCAAGAAACCAAATTCTTCTGATTTTTCCCTCTTGAGACTCGAAAAATCACGTATTCCTGACCGAGAAAAAGATTTTGAACAATTCTCAGAGACGTAAAATCTGCCCAAGGCACTCATAAATAGTGTCTTGGGCAGATTTTTTTTGTATGAATGTTTTGTTCATTCAGTTCAAGATATCACCAACAACAAGAAAGAGGTCGAATTTTAAAGCTACATACCCTTCTGGAACAATTCAAAGAGAGAACTTGAACACACGTTTTGTTAGGAACGTGTACACCTTCCGTGCCGAAGGTGTACACCTTCTGTCAGATTGTCAAGACTTTTCTCCCCCACCCTTTCTACATTGTCTTTTTGGTGGAAAATCCCTCAATCCCTCACCAAAGTATCACCTTTAAATCATTTTGTTTCAAACGATTAACGCAAAATGTGAGGGATTGAGGGATTTTCTATGAAATAATAGGTGTATGAGTTCTTATGAGCGGTTTCAAACGCGTGTTCACTGATTGATTTGACTACGCTGTGAATCTGCGTCAGTAACCATTGCTCCTCTTCATAAGCTGAATGACGAAAAATATTACTTGGTAAACTTCTGATTCCCGAACATCTTTGAAGAAAAGATGAATGCCATACCGCTTAGTGTCCACACCTGAAGGTGCGGAAGTGCCATACTTAATTCCAATGATTGCGCTTCATAGGACGAATCGTTTTGTCGGCAAAAGGCTCATCAAAAGTGAGTATTGACCGTCAACGGTAGCTCATTAAATATAGGTATATTGGCGATTGACGGTTGATGTATAAATATTTTTCATATACCTTTGCACCGATTTTTGGATATAGAAATACACAACGAATGAAAACAGAATTACATCGTTTATTGACGTCTATGCTGGCACTAGGTGTCGTTTGCACAGTATCTGCTCAAGGTTCAGAAGGTGGAGTTGGCGATTTCCAGAAGCTCCGTGTTGGAGGTTATGGCGAAATGGTGGCTTCTTTCATGGGATATGGCACCAGCCGCTTCAATGGCACCACGACCGGCAATAGTTATGAACGCCGCAACAGTATAGCCATCCCGCGTTTCGTACTTGCAGGAGACTATAAGTTCAATAGCCATTGGCAGTTAGGTGCTGAAATAGAGTTCGAAGCAGGTGGTGTCGGCGTTGAGACCGAGCTGGAAGCCTCGGAGAATGGCGAATATGAAACTGAGATGGAAAAAGGCGGCGAGGTGGCTTTGGAGCAGTTCCATGTCACCTACACGCTCAATCGCTCGTTCCATGTGCGGTTGGGTCATCAGGTGCTTCCTGTTGGTCTCACCAATGCCCATCATGAACCTATTCTCTTTTTCGGTACAGTGCGGCCAGAATCAGAGACGGTTGTGATTCCTTCGACATGGCACGAGACAGGTCTCAGCATCTTCGGTTCAGTTGGTAGTGGTTATAGCCGCGTCAGCTATCAGGCGTTTGTGACAGCCGGGCTGAATGCCGACGGTTTCGGTCGCGACCATTGGGTGGCCGATGGTAAGCAAGGTCTTTTCGAGACCGACAACTTCACCAGTCCTGCCTATACTTTGCGCGTTGACTATGAAGGTGTTCCGAACCTACGTGTCGGTGCGAGCTACTACTTCTGCAACGATGCAGCAGCCAACGCCGACAAGACTTATAAATATGCCACAGTTGGCAAGGTGCCGGTGCATATTGTGACGGCTGATGCTCAGTTCAGGAACCGCTATATCACTGCACGTGGCAACATCCTATGGGGTGAGGTCGGCAATGCTAAGAAGCTCAGCGGTATCTCGTTGTCTGGCAAATCGCCCTACCACAGCGGTGCCATGCACAGGGTTGCGAAGAACGCCCTTTCCTACGGAGCGGAAGTTGGCCTGAACCTCCGCAATATCTTCAATAACAGCCACGTACCCGTTTTCTATCCCTTTGCCCGCTATGAGTACTACAACCCGCAACAGCGAGGAGAAGACAACCAAACCATGGAGGCTCGCTGCCAAGTCAGCAAATGGGTGGGAGGCATCAACTGGATGGCCCTGCCGAACCTAGTGGTGAAAGCCGACTACAGCACCCGCAAAATTGGCACGCAGAAAGTATTTGGCCACAGCCGCTATAACCGAGAGAATGAATTCTCCATCGGCGTCGCTTATGCCGGATGGTTTTGGAAGAAATAGAGAAAACTATAATAACAAATCAACATCTAACTAATCATCTAACTATGAAACATTCATTCCTATGGGTGGCCACGTTGCTGCTCGCCTCCGTGACCATCTTCACCGCTTGCTCCGACAGCGAAGACAACAAAGCCTCCGAAGACGAAACCCTGTCTGCACTCGTCTGTATCGAACAAATCATTGATGGGTGTCTGGACATTTCCGACGAAGTGGGCAACGCCAAAATCGGCGACCCTTACGACCTTTACAAGCATGGCGAGACAGAGAAAGCGCTGTATGCAGTGGAATCATGGTATAGTTGGCACAGCAAAGACGACTACACAAACAATATCCGCTCTATTCGCAATGCCTACTTTGGCAGCCGCAACGGTCAGATTGCCGACAACTCATTGGCTAAGCTCATCGCAGCCAACAATGCCAATCTCGACCGACAAGTGAAGACTGCCATTCAGGCAGCCATCGATGCTATTCAAGACATTCCCAGTCCCTTCCGCAACAACATCGGCGCGCCAGAGGTGCAGGAAGCCATGAACGCCTGCAACGATTTGAACGAGATCATAAGTCGCCTGAAAGCCTATCTTCAGCAGACGCCGGCTGTGAACAGCGACGCTGTCTTGCAGCCCATCCTCAACACATACGTGAATGATGTAGTCCTTCCCACCTACGCCGACCTCGTTAAGGCCAATACTGCCCTCTATCGCTCGGCTCTGGCTTTTCAGCAGTCGCCCAGCGACAAAGCCTTTGAGGATGCTTGCGAAGCCTGGTTCACAGCGCGTGAACCTTGGGAGACGAGCGAAGCATTTCTCTTCGGTCCCGTCGATGCCCTTGGCCTCGACCCCAATATGGACAGCTGGCCCCTGGATCAGGAAGCCATCGTGAACATCCTCAATTCAGGCGAATACGACAACCTTACTTGGGGCGACGAAGACGATGAAGATGCCATCGAAGCTGTCCAAAGCGTGAGAGGCTTCCACACAATGGAATTCCTCATCTTCAAGGATGGCAAAGCCCGCACCGTCAATGGCGGTCAAGAAGACCAAGATTATGCCAACCTTGACTATACTAAGAAGAATGCTGCCAGCTGGGCTAACTATATGGTACAAGTTGGCCGTCTGTTGCAAGACGATGCTCAGAAGTTGTACGACGCGTGGACGGTCAGCTACGAAGGCGGAAAAGCCTATAAAGACCTCTTCCTCAATCACAATATAGGCGATGAAGAATAAACGACACCATCTGTTGTCTGCAGTAATCATGGCCGTCGGACTCGCGAGTCTGGCGGCCTGTTCGGGCGACGACGACGGGCTGACAGAAGCCGACCTGATACCGGTAAAAGGTTATGCGCTCTCAGCTGGAATGTCAACCATCTATTCCACCTCGTCATTCGCTTATGATTCCGAAGCAGAATGGGTGACAGGCACGCTGAAGACTCGTTTCAATCGAGGTGACAAGCTCTATGACGATGCCCGCACCAGTTCCAACGGCTATGGAGGAGGGCTTGGTCCTGTCTATGCCGGCTACAGTTGTGGCAGTTGTCATCGCAATGCCGGACGTACAAAGCCAGCCCTTTGGGAAAGTGCCGAAGGCAGTGGCAACTATGGTTTCTCGGCCATGCTCTGCTATGTGACTCGCAAGAACGGCGTCTTTTTCCAGAACTATGGTCGTGTGATTCACGACCAGGCTATTTACGGTGTGCAGCCCGAAGGAAAAGTCCACGTGACAAAGCACTACCAGACCTTTGAGTTTCCCGATGGCGAGACATACGAGCTGTGTTATCCCGAGTACAGCATCACCGATTGGTATGCCGACAGCATTCGTCCCGAAGACCTCTTCTGTTCAGTGCGCATACCGCTTCGGCACGTAGGAATGGGGCAGATCATGGCACTCGATCCCAATGAGATTGAAGCCCTTGCCCGCAAGAGCAACTATCCCGAATGGGGCATCAGCGGGCGGTGTAACTACATCACTGAACGTGGAAAGCGGCAATTGGGTGTTGGTGGCAATAAAGCACAGCACGCCGACCTCACCGTAGAACTGGGTTTTAGCAGCGACATGGGTGTCACCAACAGCCGTTATCCAGAAGAAATCTGTGAAGGACAGTTGCAGATGCAGGAAGGTTCCATGATGGGTCTGACCTATGACCAGCTGGACATCTCCACAGAAGATATGGAAGATGTGGACCTCTACCTCCAATGCTTGGGTGTTCCGGCACGACGCAACGTCAACAATACCACCGTCCGTCAGGGCGAGCAGCTGTTTTATCAGGCTGGATGCCACCTTTGCCACGCCACGACACTGCACACCCGCAACCGTGGAACGACCTTGCTCAATGGAACACAACTGCCTTGGCTGGGTGGGCAGACCATCCATCCCTACAGCGATTTCCTGCTTCACGACATGGGTAGCGAGATCATGGGTGTAGGGTTGAACGACAACTACGTCAGCGGCCTGGCAAGAGGCAACGAATGGCGTACGACTCCGCTCTGGGGTATTGGCTTACAGGAAACCGTCAACGGACATACCTATTTCCTCCACGATGGACGTGCCCGCAACTTCACCGAAGCTATCCTCTGGCACGGTGGAGAGGCAGAAGCATCCAAGAACAAGTTCAAAAACATGAGCCGCGACGAACGGAAGGCCTTGCTAAGGTTTTTGAAGTCGCTTTGAAAAACAGAAACATCCTTCAAACTCCACATAAACAATCGTCACATGAAAACAACAGTAAAAATACTATTATTCATAAGCCTCTCTTTCTCACATGTGAATATGCTTTCTGCAAAAACAACTGCCGCTCTCCCTTCACGGGATGGGGCAGGGGAGGAGAAGCTCGACATGACCAATGGCGTGGTTCCAATTGCAGACAACCGCGGCTTCACGCTCCAGAGCAAGGACGGCAAATTCATCTTCAAGCCTTATCTGATGCTTCAGGCCAGCGGCAACTTCAACTGGTATGACAGCGAAGGTCTCGACAAGGCCTACAATCAAGACAATGTTGCCAACAGCGGCTTTGCCATCCCCAATGCCATCCTCGGTTTCACGGGTCGTGCTTTTGGCAAAATCGATTACAACCTTTGCATCAACGCCGCCGCCAGCGGTTCGGCCATCCTGCAACAGGCTTGGATAGACTATGGCATCAACAGAGCAGCCCACTTCCGTGTTGGAAAGTTCAAGACGCCGTTTTCACACGCCTACCTCACGACGCTTGGAGAGACGCTGTTGCCATCGTTGCCCAATTCCATGACACAAGCCGTCATCCTGCCTTACTCGCTCAATGCTGTCACCCCCGCTTTTGCCACAGGTTTTGACTTGGGTGTAGAGTTTCATGGCATCACGAAAACCGGCATCGGCTATGAAGTGGGGCTGTTTAATGGAACAGGCATTAACGTGAACGCTGCCACGAAAACTTTTTCCGACGACATCCATATTCCTTCGTTGCTCTATGCGGGGCGGCTCACTTACCAACCATTTGGAGAGATGCCCACCACGCAAGGCAATCCCAAGTTGCTGAATGAAAAGAAGATGCTCTTCGGCCTTTCGGCCAACTACAATGTTGAAAGCGAAAACGAATCCACCAACGACCTGCGTCTTGGAGCCGAATTTGCCATGCTTTGGAAACGTCTGTACGTGGCTGGTGAATTCTACTTCATGCAAGTCGATTTCACCAACCGGCAAAAGATTCAGGACAAATACAATTACCTCGGTGCATATATACAGGCAGGCTATTTCGTGACGAAGAACCTGCAACCCGCTCTTCGTTACGACTTCTACGACCGCAACGGCATCGGTAAGACCGGAGCAGGCGGTTTTCTCAATTGTCCAGCCGTCGGCATCAACTACTTCATCCCTGGATGCAATCTCAAATTATCGGGAATGTATGAATATGTAGGCCGATGGGGTCACGACACCCAACTTGACCGCGACATCGACGACCTCGGCATCTCCACGCATAAAGCCGTGGTCATGTTACAATACTCATTCTGAGGATAGGAGGTAAGTCTTTTGTTAATTATTCAAAAAAAGTAAATGGAATGATGAAAAACAGCCTTATCTTTGCAACGCTATTGGGGGCTTTGGCTCTCTCTGCTTGTGACGAAGGTGATATCATAGAGCGAAAGCCAGAGGTACAGACGTCTGGTAAGGTAGCCAAACTGACCGCTTATGTTACGGGTGTAGATAGTTGGAGTTCGCCTTATAGTCTTGTCCTGGCAGGTTTTGCCGAAAACAGCGACTACGCAGTCATCCAGAAGCCGTTACCGAACATCTCTGCGGGGAATGTGACGACGACGCTGCGTATAGGCGATGACCACATCTCGACCATCGAGTTGTGCGTCACCAATCGGCTGGGGCAGCGCATATTGTCTTTCGCCAGTGCCTCCGCTGGCCAGATACAAGGCGATACGCTCCATCTGGAAGTAGGTACGGTGAACGTGGGGATGTACAAGTCCATTCAGGATCGGGTCTTCACCATCACATGTGCGCGCTGCCACGGGCTTGGGAACACGCCTGCGGGCAACTTGACGCTGACAGGGAATGAGAGTTATGCTTCACTTGTCAACCATGAGGCACGCCGACCGGAAAATGGCATTCGGGTCGTTCCTGGCGATGCAGACGCAAGTCTGCTACATAAGGTCATCCACGGTGATGCGGATTCGGGAATCAACTTCGACCACTCGAATATGATCAAGGAGAGCAGCATCATTACCCTCATCGACAACTGGATTTCGGCTGGTGCGAAGCCGTAAGAATATGACAAACGAAAAGATAACATTCCATGAATTGGGCGTGACGGTGGAACTTGCCACCTTTGCACCCGCGGAAAAAGTAACAGAACAACACGCCATCCTCCACGTGGAGCCGCGCGGTGAGTTGTTTTCGGGCCAGCTCGACCGCATCTGCCGCGCTGAGCAGGCACTGCTGCATCTCCCACAGTGTGCAGGTGCACGCACCATCTTCAAACGCTATTTCCTCAGCGATGCAACGAACCAGCAGCCTGATGTAATGTCGCGAATGAAGAACGACTCTTCTGTCAGTTGCATCCAGCAACCACCGTTGGACGGGTCTAAGGTGGCCGCGTGGTTGTACATTGTTTATGGTATGGAGGTCGAAAACCACGACGGCCTTGTCATTGCCAGCCACAACGGTTACCAGCACCTTTGGAAGATGGGGATGCACGAGCACAAAGGCGATAGTGCCTGGCAGACCGAAAGCCTGCTCATCAACTATGAAGAGACCTTGCAGCGTTTTGGAGCCACGTTGGCCGACAATTGCATACGGACGTGGTTCTACGTCCGTGATGTCGATACACAATATGCCGGCATGGTCAAGGCACGTCGCGAGAATTTCATCGAACAAGGCCTGACAGAGAAGACTCATTACATCGCTTCGACAGGAATCGGTGGCCTGCCTGCCGACACACGTGCACTCATTCAATTGGGCACATACGCTCTCATAGGTTTTGAACCTCGGCAACAACGCTATCTGTATGCAAAGACACACCTTAATTCGACTTATGAATACGGGGTGACTTTTGAGCGTGGAACCGTGATGGATTATGGCGACCGTTCCCACGTTTACATCAGTGGCACGGCCAGCATCAACAACAAGGGCGAGGTGGTTCACGTAGGCGACATCGTCCGTCAGACACAACGCATGTGGGAGAACGTCAATGCCCTGCTGACCGAAGCCGGCAGTGGTTTCGACGATGTGGCACAAATCATCGTTTATCTGCGCGATGTGTGTGACTATGCCATCGTCAAGGCGATGTTCGAAGAGAAATTTCCTTCCACCCCTTGTGTCATCACCTACGCTCCCGTCTGTCGGCCCACATGGCTCATTGAGATGGAATGCGTGGCAATCAAGGAGCAAAAGAAGACCGAGTTCCGTGACTTCTAAATGAAGCGAGTTCCTTTTTTCCTTCTTTTGTTGTGCGTGGCTGTTCTGGCCATAGCCACTTTTATCGAGGACAGCCACGGCACGTCCTTCATCCACACGACGGTTTATGGAGCCTGGTGGTTTCAGCTGTTGTGGGCTGTTGTTGCGGCATCTGCCATCTGGACATTCTGCACACAGAAGCTATGGCGTCGTTGGTTCGTGCTGGGCTTCCACCTGAGTCTTATCCTCATTCTCGTGGGTGGGTTCCTGACGTCACAAACTCGCCAGAAGGGCATCTTGCATTTGCGGCAGGGTGAAGAGATACAGGCGTTTGTGGATAACGAAAAACACGTACGGCATTTTTCGTTCAGTGTGTGTCTCGACACCTTCTTCATACAACCCTATCCCCATACGGCCACTCCCCAGGACTTCGTCAGCCGAATCACGGTCACGGACAAAAGGTCAACCGAAGCCGGAAACAGCACGGGCGAGGAACGCTTGCAAGCTGTCATCTCGATGAATCGCATCTTTCATCACGACGGCTATCGCTTCTATCAGACGAGCTATGACCCCGACGGGCATGGCTCTTGGTTGACCGTCACCTACGACCCTTGGGGAACCCCTGTTGCCTATGCGGGTTTCCTGCTTTTCGGCCTCTTTGGCGTCATGATGCTATTGAGCAGTCAGGGGACTTTTAGGAAGGAAATCAGGCATTTGGATGGCGAGGTTGTCAGCCGTCCAAACACCTACCTCTGTCTGGCGATGCTTCTTGCCTTCGGAGCAGCCGTCTGGCCTTGGCAAAGGGTAGGGGAGGACGTTTCCACCGAGAAGATTCCATGCGTTAGTCGCGCTCTTGCAGACAGTTTGGCGAGGGAACCGGTGGTGTGGAACGGGCGCATCTGTCCATTGAACACGCTGGCCACAGATGTCGTGACGAAAATCAGCGGAAAACGCACTCCTCACGGCTACAGCCCTGAACAGGTCGTGGTGAGCTGGGCACGTTATCCCGATGTGTGGAACCGTGCGCCGCTCATCAAGGTCAAGGATGCAGGCCTTCGCCAACGCCTCGGCATAGAGAAGCAGCATATCGCCCTTTCCCAACTCTATGACGGAGAGAGCTATCGCCTTCAACAGCTTTGGGACAACGAAACAGACAAACAATCCAAACTCTGCAAAGCCATTCGGGAAACCGATGAACGGGTTGCACTTGTTGGAATGATCATCGACGGGAGCCTCATCGAACGTGCACCCGTGGATGCACCTCCGCTTTCTGCCTTCCGCCTGCAGGCCGAGCTCTTGTACAACCGCCTCCCGTTCGTGAGCATCCTCTTCATGGCCAACCTCACTTTGGGACTGCTGGCCCTTCTCTTCCTCCTTTTTCAGCCCTCGGTGGTTCAGCCCTCATCCTCCACCACTCGGCGCTTTATTCTAAGTGTTTTGCACTCGGCTCTTTACGCGTCCACCATCTTGCTGACCTTTGCCTACGTCTTGCGCTGGTATGTCAGCGGTCACATACCTCTTTCCAATGGATTTGAGACGATGATGTTCGTGGCTTTAGCCATTCTCCTTGTTGCCTGTTGGCTATCGCGCCGGTTCCAGTTTGCCATCCCCTTTGGCTTCCTGCTTTCCGGTTTCACCCTCTTGGTGGCTCACCTTGGATTGATGAATCCGCAGGTCAGTTCGCTCATGCCTGTGTTGAATTCTCCTTGGCTGAGCAGCCATGTCAGCTCCATCATGATTGCCTATGCCCTGCTGTCCTTCACCTTCCTGATTGCCCTTTTCTATTTTGCACTCAGCACGCTACGCTCCAGCCCTTCTTCGCTCCAGCAGTTCACTCAGCTCAGCCGCCTTCTGCTTTATCCGGCTGTCATGTTGCTCGGCCTTGGCATCTTTCTGGGAGCCGTGTGGGCTAACGTCTCGTGGGGAGCCTATTGGAGCTGGGATCCGAAGGAGGTGTGGGCGTTGATTACGTTCCTGGTCTATTCCTTGCCCCTCCACAGGAGCAGCCTGCCACTGTTCCAGCGCTCGCGCGCGTATCATTTCTATATGCTCCTTGCCTTCCTCACCGTCCTGATGACTTATTTCGGTGTCAACTTTCTCTTAGGAGGAATGCACAGCTACGCCAATGCCTCATAACCCCTGCATTCAGCCACATGAATACTTTCGTCTTCGATAACGGTTTGCGTGTCATTCTCGCTCCTTCAGAAACCAACGTGGTATATGCCGGCATTGCCGTCGCCACAGGGACACGCCATGAACTCGACACCGAGAGCGGCATGGCCCACTTGGTCGAGCACATGTCGTTCAAAGGAACGGCACGTCTTTCTTCCGTGCAGATTCTCAACCGCATGGAGAGTGTCGGCGGCGACCTGAATGCCTATACGGGCAAAGAAGAAACAGTCTATTATGCCACCTTCCTGCGTCCCCACCTTAAAAGAGCCATCCCGTTGCTCTTTGACATCGTCTTCTCCAGCACCTTCCCTCAAGCCGAATTGGACAAGGAGGTCGAAGTGGTCATCGACGAGATAGAGAGCTACAACGATACCCCTTCTGACCTCATCTTTGATGACTTCGAGGGTCTGCTCTTTCCCAATCATCCTCTTGGACGCAAAATCCTCGGCAATGCCGAACGCCTCCGTCAATACCGCACTGCCGACCTTCAGCGCTTCGTCAGCCGATGCTACACGCCCGATCGTGCCGTTTTGTTTGTCAAGGGAAATGTCAGTGAAGAGGACATCAGAAGCCTCATCCCCCGCCTCCCTCTCGAAAGGGAGAGGGGGAGTATATGCTTATTTGGAGTTGAAGATGGAAAGGTAACCACTCCCCCTCTCCTTTTGGAGAAGGGGGCGGGTGGTGAGACTTGTATCTCCAAGCACACTCACCAAGCTCATGTCATGCTTGGAAGCCGTGCCTACGCCGCCAATGACCCACGACGCATGGGGCTCTATCTGCTCAACAACATCCTCGGCGGGCCTGCCATGAACTCGCGCCTCAGCCTTGCCTTGCGCGAGCGGACAGGACTTGTCTATGCCGTCGAGAGCAACTACACGGCTTATAGCGACACGGGTGTTTGGGCGACCTACTTCGGATGTGACCACGCCGACGTACGCCGATGCCTGCGGCTCGTAAACCGAGAACTGCAACGACTCGTCGAGCGTCCACTCTCGTCCCGCATGCTGGCTATTGCCAAAAGACAACTGAAGGGGCAGATGGGTATCGCCTATGACAACTCCGAGAATGTGGCTCTGTCGATGGCCAAACGTTTCCTTCATGAAGGCCGGGTGCCCACGCTGGAAGAGATGTATCAGCAGATAGATGACCTCAGCCCCGAGGCGCTGCAAACCATCGCTGAAGAACACTTTGCGCCAGACCGTCTCGTCACACTCATCTATCAATAAACCAATAAGATGGGAAGGTATATACCTTCTTCACGGAACTAATTTACCTTCTTCACGTAAGGTATTTACCTTTTACATGAAAGGTGAACGACTTCTTATAGAAGCGTTTACAGACTTCATGAGCTTACTGTACCTGTGTTTTAGGTAAAAAAAGCCTCAATCCCTCACCTTTCATGCTATCTGGTTGATATACAACCTTTTGTTGGTGAGGGATTGGTGAGGGTATTGTGAGGGATGGTGTGGGATTGGGGAAAGCAAAGGACAAATGGATGGTGATATGTTCTTCATGAATCCCTCACCATCCCTCACCATTCCCTCACCATTCCCTCACCAGTAAGCGTTTGTCTGTCAAGTTGATAATGAGAAAGGTGAGGGATTGAGGCTTTTTTTGCAAAAAACAGGGTGATCAGAGCTGGAGCCCGTCAAGCATTTGGCTGTAGTCGGCAATGGCTGCACGGATTTCACGAATGCAGATGTATTCGTCTGCGGTGTGGCTGCGGGCGCTGTCGCCAGGACCCATCTTCATGGAAGGCCACGGCATGAGCGCTTGGTCGCTGAGGGTAGGGGAGCCGAAAGGGGTACGGGGTTTCCCGTCGGCAGTCGGTCCGAGTAGAATGGCACGTTGCACCAAGGGATGCGCGACGTCGATGCGTGAGGAATTGAGTCGGAAGGAACGTGCTTTCACTTGCCCTTTCACGGCAGCACAGATATGCTGATAAATCTCTTCGTTCGAATAGCATTCATTGCTGCGAACATCGACGGTGAAGGTGCAACAGTCAGGAACGACATTGTGCTGGGTGCCGGCTTGTATGACGGTCACACTCATCTTGACAGGCCCGAGCAATGACGAGACCAGAGGGAAACGGTAGTTGCGGAACCAGTTGATGTCGTCGAGGGCAAGGTAGATGGCGTTCACCCCTTCTTCGCGTGCGGCGTGGCCGGCCTTGCCCGTGGCCGTCACATCAAGCACCATCAGACCCTTCTCTGCCACTGCGGGCTGCATCCCTGTGGGTTCACCGACGAGCGCAACGTCGATGTGAGGCAGCAGGGGCAGGGCGCGGCTGAGGCCGTCTTGTCCAGACACCTCCTCTTCGGCAGATGCCAGGAAAACAAGGTTATAGGATTGCGGACGCATGGCCATCGCACGAAACGTCTGCAACAGACACACCAACGAGGCACCGTCGTCGTTGGTGCCCAGGCCATAGAGGCGGTCGCCTTCGAGCGTGGGGCGAAAAGGGTCGCGCGTCCAAGCGGCAACGGGTTTCACGGTGTCGATGTGGGCGTTGAGCAGTAGGGTAGGGCGGTTGGGGTCATAGCCTTCGGCAATGCACCAGATATTGTTGGCCTCGCGATGCGGAAAGAGGCCTTTCTCTTCCATGAATCTGGCGAGGATGTCTGCGGCGTCGGTTTCATGGCGACTGGTACGTGGAGTGGCCACCAGCTGCTTCAGCAGGTCGGTAGCCTCGGCGGAGAGATTTTCGATGTCTGTCATGCGTCATTAGGGTTGCTTTCTGCCTGCAAAGGTAATGCTTTTCAGAGAAAACACGATGGAAATGCAAGATAAATCGCAAATCGTAAATCGTAAATCGCAAATTATACTTATCTTTGCGGCGTCAAAACAAAAAACCGAACGTCTATGCTGAACACTTCTAACCTCTCTGTACTCATCCATGAGCAGGCAAAAGTTTATGGTGAGAAGACAGCACTGAGCTATCGCGACTATGACACGTCATCGTGGAAAGAGATTTCGTGGCGTGACTTCTCCCGCATGGTCTCACAGGTCTCCAACGCCCTGATTCACCTCGGGGTGGAGGAGCAGGAGAATGTGGCTGTCTTCACGCAGAACAAACCCGAAGGTGTGTGCGTCGATTTTGGCACCTATGGCATCCGTGCCATCAGTATTCCGTTCTATGCCACCAGCAGTGAGGCGCAGATCCAGTACATGATCAACGATGCTTCTGTGCGCTTTCTCTTCGTGGGCGAACAATATCAGTATGACACGGCGTTCCGTGTGTTCAAGATGTGTCCGACGTTGAAACGTCTGATCATCTTCGACCGCAAGGTGGAACTCAATCCCCGTGACCAAGTGTCCATGTACTTCGACGATTTCCTGAACTTAGGGAAGGGGGAACCATACGCCGACGAAATCCAGCGTCGTGTGGCGGCTGTTCAACCAGATGACCTCGTAAACATCCTCTATACCAGCGGCACAACGGGCGTGTCGAAAGGCGTCACGCTCACCTATCGCATGTACGCCGCCGCCATCCCGGCCAACGACAAGGTGATGGACCTCTCGGAAGACGACGTCATCATGTGCTTCCTGCCCTTCACCCACGTCTTTGAGCGTGCCTGGAGCTATTGGTGTCTGAGCCGTGGATGCCAGTTGGCCATCAACTTGCGACCGCAGGACATCCTGATGACGTTGAGGGAAGTGCACCCGACATGTATGGCCGCCGTGCCGCGATTCTGGGAGAAAGTCTATTCCGGCGTACAGGAAAAGATTGCTTCAAGCAGCGCCATACAGCAAAAGCTGATGCTCGATGCTTTGGCCGTCGGCAAGCGTTATAATGTGGACTATAAGATGCGTGGATTGGAACCACCGCTGCCACTGAAACTGCGCTATAAATTCTACGAAATGACCATCATCGCCTTGCTGAAGAAGACACTGGGGCTGGAAAATGCCAACTTCTTCCCCACGGCTGGATCCTTTATTCCTCCCGCCATTGAGGAGTTCGTGCATTCCTGCGGCATCAAAATGACTGCGGGCTATGGCATGACGGAAACCACTGCCACGGTTTCCTGTGACTGGCACCACTCACCCGTGAGCATCGGGTCTGTGGGACGAGTGCTCGAAGGCATCGAAATCAAGTTTGGTGAGATGAACGAGATTCTCCTGCGGGGCGATACCATCACGAAGCAATACTACCGCAAGGCAGAAATAACCGCCCAAGCATACGACGAAGACGGCTGGTTCCACACAGGTGACTGCGGATACCTGAAGAATGGTGAGCTCTTTCTGACAGATCGAATCAAGGACTTGTTCAAAACCTCCAACGGCAAATATATCTCGCCACAGGCATTGGAGTCGAAGTTTGTCGTCGATCGCTACATCGACGAAGTGGCGATTATCGCCGATGAACGAAAGTTTGTCTCTGCGCTCGTCATCCCTGATTATGCGTTGCTGGAACAGTGGGCTCGCGACAATGCCATCGCTTTCGAGAATCGCGAACAACTCTGCCAGAATCCGCTCGTCAACAAAATGATCCTGGATCGCATCGTGACCTTGCAACAGGAATTTGCCCACTATGAGCAGGTCAAGCGCATCACACTCCTGCCGGAACCCTTCAGCATGGAGCGCGGAGAGCTGACCAACACATTGAAAATCAAACGTCCCGTCATCGCTAAGAACTATAAGGAACAAATCGACGCGATGTACGAAGAATAATTCTTGTCCTTCTTTGCTGCGACACCATCGCAGCCTACTCAACCCATGATCACAGCAGAACAACTCAAGGAAATACAAGAGCGAACGGAAGCTCTCTACAAATACCTCGACATCCCGCGCAAGCAGATGGAGTACGAGGAGGAACAACTGCGCACGCAGGCACCTGACTTCTGGGAAGATGCCAAGCGCGCCGAAGAACAGATGAAGAAGGTGAAGGGACTCGAGAAGTGGATTAAAGGCTATGCCGAAGTGCGCACTCTCGCCGACGAACTGGCCACTGCCTTCGACTTCTACAAAGAAGAACTTGTTACCGAACAGGAGGTGGACGACCTCTATGCCAGAGCTGTAGATTCCATCGAGAATTTGGAGCTGAAGAACATGCTTCGGCAGGAGGAAGACCCCATGGATGCCGTGCTGAAAATCAACTCTGGTGCAGGAGGCACCGAAGCACAAGACTGGGCGCAGATGCTCATGCGTATGTACATGCGATGGGCCGAGCAAAACGGCTATAAATGTGTGGTCAGCAACCTCCTCGAAGCTGACGACGCGGGCATCAAGAGCTGCACGTTGGAAATCATAGGCGATTATGCCTACGGCTACCTCAAAGGCGAGAATGGCGTGCACCGACTCGTGCGCGTGTCGCCATACAATGCCCAGGGAAAGCGAATGACCAGCTTCGCATCGGTCTTCGTCACACCCCTCGTGGACGACTCCATAGAGGTCAACATCGAGCAAGCCCGCATCTCATGGGATACTTTCCGAAGCAGTGGTGCCGGAGGACAGAACGTGAACAAGGTCGAGTCTGGTGTGCGACTGCGTTACCAATACAAAGACCCCTACACGGGCGAAGAGGAAGAAATCCTCATCGAGAACACCGAGACGCGCGACCAACCCAAGAACAAAGAGAACGCCCTGCGCCTGCTGCGCTCTATGCTCTACGACAAGGAACTGCAGCACCGCATGGCCGAGCAAGCCAAGGTGGAAGCGGGAAAGAAGAAGATTGAATGGGGTTCGCAGATACGTTCCTACGTCTTCGACGACCGCCGTGTCAAGGATCACCGCACGGGCTTCCAGACCTCCGACGTGGGAGCCGTCATGGATGGTAAGATCGACGGCTTCATCAAAGCATACCTCATGGAATTTGGTGCCGCTGAGTCTTAACCCTTTCCATCATTCTTATAAGCCTATCATAAAACTAAAATAAACGATCATCATGAGTAAGACAAAGAAAGAGATGCGTGCTACCAAGAAAGCAGTACGCGAAGCCAATCAAGGAAAGAAAGTCATCCAATGGATTGCCGGGTGTCTGGCAGTGTTGTTCCTCATCATGTTTTTCGGCTACCTGATCATGTTCTCCTAAGTCGATGGCACAGGAAATCGAACGCAAGTTCCTCGTTAAAGGCGACGCCTACAAGACGCTCGCCTTTAATCATACTCACATCACGCAAGGTTACATCGCCTCTGGCAATGGCCGCACGGTGAGAGTGAGAATCCGTGATGACCATGCTTACCTGACCATCAAGGGGGCAAGCCATGACGGTGGTCTTTCTCGTTACGAGTTCGAGACAGAGATACCGCTGGCGGATGCCCGTGACCTCATGGACATTTGCGAACCAGGAATCATCGAGAAGACACGTTGGCTGGTGCGGGCAGAGGACGGCCATGTCTTCGAGGTGGATGAATTTCATGGCAACAACGCACCATTGGTGATGGCTGAAATCGAACTAAAGTCTGTTGACGAGACCTTCCTAAAACCAGACTTTTTAGGACAAGAAGTGACGGGCGACCGCCGCTTCTACAACTCCCACATGCGCCGCTATCCTTTCTGTCTGTGGGGGAACAGATAGGATAATGAGAATGTTATAAAGGTACTTTGGGGGTGAATTTTCGGTAAAAAAGGCGAAAAATACCGTTTTTCCTTCTTTAGAAGAAAAGAAAGTACTAATTTTGCATCCGTTTGACTAATCGATTACAGTATAGGTGAAAAAGATTGTACTTATCTTTGTGTGTTGCTTGACTATCTTCCATCATGTGAGAGGTCAAGCGGTAGCAGATACAATCTATGCAGAACCTGTCATCAAAGATAGTGCCACTTTCATCCAAGCAAGCTTGATGATTGGTGAACCTTCCCATCTTCAAGCTCAAAGTGTTTTCGGTCATGCTTTCCTGAGGATGCAATGTCCATCGGAAAATCTTGACTATTGTTATTCGATGGAAAGCGGAAATTACGAAAACTTCTTAGATATTTGTTTGGGTAACTATCCGAATCGTTTGGCTTGTGTACCGACCGATGAATACTTGTCGATCTTCGAGAAAGAAGGGCGCATCGTCACGGAGTACCCTCTCAATCTCCGTCTGGAAGAGAGTCAAAGTCTTTGGCAATTGCTGGACGCAACGGCGGCTCAAGGCATATCTCCTTATCACGACTTCTTTCATCACGGTTGTTCACAGGAAATCGTCAGTTTGCTCACGTCAAAGCTTCAAGGAAAACTCGTTTATGGTTCACGTGCAGAGAGCTATGGCCGTACCATCTTGGTGCTTGGCAACCAATCTTTACCATCCAACAGCTGGATGCACCTACCTCCTACCATGTTAGGAACCACCGATTTCTCAGACCGTATTCTCTCTCTCGAAGAAAAAACACTGATTCCGTGGATTGTTCCAGACTTGTTCTCCGATGCCACCATTGTGGGTGACGATGGCATATCGCGTCCTATTCTCAAGGATGTGACTCCTATTGAGCACCATCCAAAGGTACATTTTTCCGAGAATACGGCCCCACCTATCGTTGTCTGGTTCTTGGCTATGCTCTGTGTGGTAGTTGTCATTTGTCTGGTTCGTGTGTGTTGGTCTGTCAAGCCTGTCGTTTGGCTCACTCATCTAATCGATCTTCTGCTTTTCTTGCTTTATAATGCCATAGCTTTTACCATGCTGTTTTTCAGCCTGCGCTCTTCGCTTCCCAGCATCAGTGGTTGGAACTGGAACTTCCTTTTTTACAATCCTGTTCCTTTGTTGCTGTGGCTCTATCATCTTTGCCATCCAAGCGTTTCACATATATATTATAAATATATAGGCTATACGGTGTGGGCTGTTTTGTTTATGATGGGCATGGCAATCGTTGGTGACCACTTGATTCTCGAACAATATCTTCTTGTTTCCACCTTTGCCGTAAGATGTTTATTCAAAGGACTTGAAATCAGATATAAGAGTAAATAACAACAAATACTATAAATCATTTAATCATTAATCATTATCAAAAAACTATGAAACAAAAACTACTTCTAATCGTAGGATTGTTGTTGTGCGTTTCCACAACGTTTGCAAACAACAAGGATTACTTTTTTGACAAAGTAACCGTGAAAGCCTCAGGTGCAGGAAAGGTCTATGCCGCAACTTCATCTGATGCAACCCCCGACTATCAGACAAGCTACACATTGGATGCAGGCTCTCAGAACACTTCTTCTGCTCCTACCAAGGTTATTTATCTCTTTGCCCAGCCGGAAGAAGGATATACCGTCACTTGGCAATCTAATGACTATACCGTCACACCCACGTCTAATGACAACACGACGGCTACTGTTACCATTAACAGCCAAGAAAGCAGTGCTGCTGAAAAGAGTATCACAGCCGTGTTTACACGCCAAGGAGCAGAAGAAGGTTCACTAGTCATTTCCACCTCCACATTAACTCTCGCCATTGGTGAAACGAGCACCCTCTCTGTAACCTCCCAGAGCCATGATGCCGAAATCACTTGGGCAAGCGCTGCCCCTGGACTTGTCAGTGTTGATGCAACAGGTAAGGTGACAGCCCTTGACGAAGGTAAAGTAGCGATCACTGCCACGTTAGCTGAGAACAATGCTTACACCAGCGCTAATGCCACTTGCGTCGTCATTGTCACCAAGCCCAAGTCCATGTATCAGGTACAGAATGGCGGCTTTGAGCTGTGGGATGATGAGGAAACGGAAAGCATTGAACCTGCTCACTGGAACTCCTTCATGCATGCCACTGGCAGTTTAACCTCAATGGTTCAGGCTCAGCAAATCCAACAATCAAATGAAGTGCGTCCAGGTTCCAACGGTCAATACAGCGCACGAATCTATTCACGTAATGTAATGCTTGGCATTGCTGCTCAAGGTAATATGACCACTGGATGCATCAATGGCGGCTCTACGAGTGCTTCAGATGCTTCTGGAAACTACAACTACACTAAAGAAGATGATGCCGATTTCAATCAACAACTTACGGGGCGTCCCGACAATCTTCGTGTATGGGTGAAGGGTAGCTGTTCCAAGAAAGCATCTATCAACTGCGTCCTTCACACAACGGGCTATTACCAAGATCCTGAAGCGAACGATATTACGGCTCAAGTTGTTGCCAAGGCAACAAACAGCGCAATCGAAGCAACCAATGAATGGAAACAGCTCACCATACCTTTCAACTATGATCTCACCGACGGCACTCGTCCGGCTTATGCCCTTGTGACCATTAGCACAAGTGGTACTCCTGGAGAAGGAAGTACTTCCGACTACCTGTCTATTGACGACTTCGAGTTCCTTTACAACTCAGAGCTTGCCAATGCTACTTACGATGGTGAGAACGTGGTCTTTACGAATGGTGCGGCTGTAATAGATGTAGCCTATGATGCAGCAAAGCTGACACTTACAAGTAATGGACAAGGAGCAGCCATTGAGACCACTTATGACAAGCTCTCTGCCCTTCTCACCATTACAATCAAGGGTGATAATATCAGTGATGATCCCACGAATCAGCATCAATATACTATCCAGTTCAAAGCCCCAGAGACGACAGTTTATACAGATGCCCTCATGGTGAAAGTGAACGGTTATTACAATGCTCCGCAAGAATCCAACATTACTTTAGTGCAGTATGCAGATGGCACCAATGCCTTCACCTTGAAAAACTTCATGCTTGGTTCTACTCCTGTGGGAAATATCAACCTGAATGATGTTACCATTAACCAGGACGGCACTTTCGAAACCACACAAAACATTACCATTGCTAACGGTGAGCCAGCTAACGCAGGATGGATAGGTCCTTCAATCGGCATTATCCCCGTGGAGATGAAGGGCGTAGTGACAGACGATAAGTTCGAGACATCCATCAATATTGACCTTACGTCTTCTCTCAAACAGATTGTGGAAGTCAGCTTCGGACATGATCTCGTCTACAACTATAGCCGTAGCATCAACGCAGGAAACTGGGGCACGATTTGCTTACCATTTGGTTACGCTGCTAATAATCTGTCTGGTGCTACCTTCTACACTGTAGCCGGTAAAAAGAGTATTGGTGGTGCTCCTAACTACATCGTCTTGAATGAAGTATCTGCGTTGGAAGCAGGAAAACCCTATCTCTTCAAGGCCACGGCTTCCGAAATCAAAGCTGTCAACGGTGAAGGTTTTGTTGCTGTTGTTGATCCGACCGATGCTTCATATATCACAGCCAATAATGGTCTGGCGGGTACATTTGCCGCCATTGACGTACCGACCAATTATGGCATCTATCTGCTTTCCAACAATCAGATTGTTCTTGCAGGTGAAGGTTGCACTCTTGCCGCCCACCGCGCAGCTCTATTTATGAGTTTCGTTCCCGAAGTTACTGACGAGGTGAAGGGCATTCGCTTCTACCTCAATGGTTCTGCCGATGGCATCAATGCCACTAAGGCTGCTCAGGACAACGACGACATGTTCGACCTTGCTGGTCGTCGTGTGAACAATGCCCAGAAGGGTCTGTACATTGTAAATGGTAAAAAGATCCTCGTTAAAAAATAAACAATAAAAAGAGAAAAGATAAGCATCTAACTCTTAATAAGAATTCGTTATGAAAAAGATATATCAGAAACCCGCACTTACTATTGCTCACATAGAGCAAAGCCTCCCTATTGCCACCAGTCTCATCATCAACAATGAAGCCCAGAATGGTGTGAGTGGCGACGTGAACGCTGCCGGTAACTGGGGCGACATCTGGAGCAACGATGCTGAATAAGCATTGACATACATACTGACATCCGCCGCCATCAACCCTTAGAAAAGGTTCATGGCGGTTGGATGTTTTTCTGTTTATCACCGTTTAACCATTACTTATTATATGAAAAGAACACTACTTCTCTTGGCTTCGTTTTGCCTATGCGGTCTATCCATGCAGGCACAGGAAGCCCGCACTTATACTGAAGACATTATCGTGACTGTCAACAATCAGTCTGCTCCTCCCCAGCCGGCAAACATCGACGTGCTGTTCCATGAGAAAGAACAGACCATCGACCTTACCCTGAAGAATTTCTGCCTCAGTGACGGAGAAAATACGATGGGTATCGGCAATATCGCAGTCAAAGACATTCCTGTCCAGAAGGATACAGAGGGCCGGTTCACTTTCAATATCGAACAAACTATCAAGATTACTGAAGGAGAGGGAGATTCGCCCTCTGGTATCTGGCTCGGTCCTGAGCTCCCTGAAATACCTCTCGTGCTTCAAGGTGAGCTGGATGAAAAGAAAATCTATGCAACCATCGACATCGACTTGCAGGAACAACTGGGTCAAATCGTCTACGTAGTTGTGGGTACACCTTTCCCGCAGAAAGGAGATGCCATCCGCTCTATCGTCTCTACGCGTAATGGTAAATGTCAAATCGTTGACTTGGCTGGCCGCCGTGTTTCCGGTTCCAAGAAAGGACTTTATATCGTAAATGGTAAAAAGGTAGCCGTGCGATGAATTTCCGTATTTTGATTCCATTGTTTTCGATGGGTGTTTTTGCGTTGACGGGTTGCATCGCCGATGAACCTGCCAATGCAGAATGCGATATCGAGCAGTGCTGGATTCACCTTGATGCCCCCGAAGCTGTCTTCTATCATAGCTATGATACGCTGGCCGGCATTCCTGTCTCGACCGATCAACCCGATGTGAAGGTCATTCCCTCTACTGCTGACAGTATTATCTTCACAACCCGTTGGAATGCAACCGTCGAGCATTCGGTTCCGCTGTTCTTCCGTGTTACGCCTAACGCTCAGGTGTTTCATCTGGTCGATGGGCGCGAAGTGCCATTCGTCAGTGGCACGCCGGTTGACTTGAAGGCTACGGGCGTGGGTCGCTACACACCTCAGACATTTATCGTTCGCTCTGAGGACGGTAAATGGCAACGCTCGTATCGAGTTAGCATCCAGGTTCCTCCCATGCCGTCCTATCCTCCCGAGGGCTTTGAATTCAAGTTCGACAGCTATGGGTTGGACAGCAAGGGGAAATATTATGTCTGGACAGAAGCCAATCCATTCTTGCCCGACGTGCAGTGGGCTAATGGCAATCCAGGCTTCGCTATCAGCAAGAGTTCAGCCCTTAGCGATGCCTATCCTACCGTTCCCGAGGCTCACGGTGGTTTCGACGGTGGTCCTTGTCTGAAGTTGACAACACAGGACACAGGCGGCTTTGGAAAGATGGTGAACATGCTGATAGCTCCAGGTAGCCACTTCATTGGAACCTTCGATGTCGGTCCGGCCTTGAAGGGTCAGGCAGGAGCCTTGGCTGCCACTCGCTTCGGCATTCCCTTCCCACACAAACCGTTGGTATTGCGTGGCTATTATAAGTATCTTCCAGGTGCCTTCAAGCAAGATCGTAGTGGACAACGTATCGATGGAGCTGTAGATTATCCCGACATCTATTCGGTCTTTTACCGCAACGTTGATGCAGATGGCAACGAAGTTCAGCTGGACGGAGCCGACGTCCTCACGAATCCACACATTGTCGCCGTGGGTCGTCTGCGCAGTGAGGATGTTGATGCGACGGGTCAGGAATGGCGTCGCTTTGAAATACCTCTTGTCTATACGGGCGAGGTGAGCGACGACGACATCCGCGAGAAGAAGTATTCCTTTACTATCAGTTTCACTTCCAGCATTGATGGTGCCTACTTTGAAGGTGCTGTCGGCAGTACGTTGTGGATTGACGATGTCACGCTGGAGTGTGCTTTCTAAAACGCTATTTCCGATGAATACAATCCTTATGAAACTGCGTTTCTTAGCATTCTTTGTCCTCTTGTTGTCCACAGGTGTGACACGTGCACAGGACACGGACAAATACGCTGTCTGGGGGCCGACAGACACTGAACGGCAAGCTGGCTTCATGGTACGCCTTGGCTATGTGATAGGAGGCACCACGCCTGTTCCCCTTCCTGCAGAAATCCGCAGCATCAATGCGTTCCATCCGTTTGGTGGAATCTCCCTCGGTGCCGACGCTTATTGGATGTTGAGTCGCCGCTGGGGCGTACAGGTAGGATGGCATTTCTTCTACGAGGGTTTCCATACAAGTGCGAATGTTAAGAACTACTTCATGGGCATTACGAAGGATGGCAACTACCTCGAAGGGTATTTTACCGGCGTGGATGAGACCGATACGAAGATGTTCGGTGCAACGGTGCCGCTGACAGCAACTTTCAGACTTTCTCCGAGATGGAATGTCAGTGCCGGCCCGTTCGTGTCTATGCTCTACACCAAGCGTTTTGAGGGAGAGGTCTATGACGGCTATCTCCGTGAGGGAAACCCTACCGGGCAGAAGATAGAGATGACAAAGGATAGCCCTGCCACGTATGATTTCCAGGACGATATGCTTAACTGCTACTGGGGTGTGGAATTGATGTTTGACTGGAAGGCCATGCGTCACATGAATGTCTTCGGTGGCCTTGACTGGTCTTGCAGCAGTATCTTCCCCTCTTCTTTCAAGACTGTCCATTTCAAGATGTTCCCACTTTACGCCAAATTGGGAATAGCTTATCGCTACTGAATCCTACGTTGCCGCGATGGCACGATGGACATTCCTCCATTGTTCGCAAAAGTTCCCTCTGCCGCTATTCGGTTGAGGGAACTTTTGCGAACAATTGTAAAAACAGGAATATAAAGTAAGGAGGTTCGTGAAAAAAGTACTATCTTTGCGCCATGTTCAGAAAAATCATTTTTTTGCTGTTGCCGCTTCTCACGGTGGCAGTGGTCGCCTTCTGCAAGACGAAGGCTCAGCGTGTGCGTCTGGAAACGACGGCAGGGGTGATTCGTGTAGAGTTGTCTGACGAAACGCCTTTGCATCGCGATAATTTCTTGAAGCTGTGTCGCGCCGGTTACTATGACAGTACGCTTTTCCACCGCGTCATCAAAGACTTCATGATTCAAGGCGGCGACCCCGATAGTCGTGTCCGTCGCGGTGATGACGGCAAGACGCTCTCGCCCTCGCGTGAACGCCCGTTGGGCAATGGCGGTCCCGAATACACCATTCCTGCTGAATTCCGTCTTCCGTGGTTGTATCATGTCCGGGGTGCTTTGGCCGCTGCCCGTGAGGGCGACGAGGTAAACCCGGAGATGCGAAGCAGCGGTTCACAGTTCTACATCGTCTATGGACGCTCCTGGGGAGAAGGGTCGCTGGGCAAGATTCGAGCCACCCTGCAAGAGCAAGGCGTGGAGATGAACTACGAGATGTGGAACGACTACCTGAGCCGCGGCGGTGCCCCTCATCTCGACGGCACTTACACGGTCTTTGGTCACGTTGTAGATGGCATGAAGGTGCTGAAAGCCATCCAAGGTGTTCAGACTGACAAGTTCGACCGTCCGCTTGAAGACGTCATTCTGCTCAGGGCCGTCGTCGAGTGAAAACTTGTCTATACGTGAAGGCCGGAACGCATATACGAGATGGCTGTAACGTATATACAAGTTGGCAGGAAAGTGTACACGTGTCTGAAAATATCTATTCAAAACAACTTAAAACGATAAAGACCTATGAGAAAACGTTTCTTCAGCTGCCTCGTTGCAGCACTTGTCTGCCTCGCTGCCACGGCTCAGGGCCAAGTCAAGTATGTCTTCTATTTCATTGGCGACGGCATGGGCGTCAACCAAATCAACGTCACGGAAACCTATTTGGCCGCCTTGAAGGGCAAGATAGGCTATGAACCCATTTTGATGGCCAGCCTTCCCGTCGTGGGCATGGTCAACACGTATTCTGCCACCAATGGTGTGACCGACTCGGCAGCCGGAGGCACAGCACTGGCCTGTGGCAAGAAGACGAAGAACGGTGCCATCGGCGTTCTTGAAGACCTTCAGACGCCTTGCACCAGCATCGCTGCATGGGCGCAGAAAGCCGGAAAGGCCGTAGGCGTTGCCACGACCGTGTCCATCACTCATGCCACACCGGCATCCTTCTATGGCCATCAGCCCAGACGTCAGATGTACTACGAACTGGGTCAGGATCTTTGCCGCAGTGGCTATGATTTCTTTGGTGGCAGCGATTTCAATCCTCCCTATAAGAAAGAGGGTGAGCCTTCGTTGCACGAACAGGCTCAGCAGGCTGGCTACACGATCGTCAAGGGCTACAAGGAATATGAGAAGAAAGGTCGCAAGGCCGACAAGCTGATACTCCTTCAGAGCGATGCCCAAAATGCAAAACTGGGCAGCGAGCAGCTCCCTTACTCCTTAGACCAAGACAAGAACGACCTGACGCTGGAACAAATCGTCCGCGCGGGCATCAATTACTTGACTGGCAAGCAGAAGGATGGCTTCTTTTTCGCGATTGAGGGCGGCTTGATCGACTGGGCTTGCCACCGAAATGACATCGGCAATGTCATCAATGAAGTAATCGACATGGACAAGGCCATCAAAGTTGCCTACGAATTCTACCAGCAGCATCCCGACGAGACGATTATCGTTATCTCTGCAGATCATGAGACGGGCGGCCTCGTCATGGGTCGTGGCCCGTATGAGCTGCACACCGACCTGCTGCGTTTCCAGCACAAGAGCATCGACGAGTTCAAGCGAATCCTTCGTGAGCAATATAAGAAAGCTCCCAAGAAATTCACATGGGCTGCCGTGGAGAAACAGCTGAAGACGCTCATGGGTTTCTGGCAGGGCATTCAGCTTGACGAGAAGCAGACCGAGCGTGTGAAAAATCGCTGGAACGCTATTGAGAAAGCTATCGCAGAGGGCGGAAAAGTAGAGGATCGCATCAATGACCTCGGCGAGACCACCAAACACATTCTCTCGGAAGTGGCGATGATCAGCTGGGCCAGTGGCGGACATAGCAACGGCTATGTGCCCGTCTATGCCATCGGCCCTGGAACCGAGGTCTTCCAAGGCCGTATCGACAACATTGAAATTGCGCCCGCTATGGCTAAGATAGCTGGGTACAAGGTGGAATAAATGGAAAGATTATGAAGAATACATCTCTGTGGCGGATGCCATTATTGTTGCTGGCATTCGCGTTGAACCTGAATGTTCATGCCGACGAGGGCATGTGGCTCTTGGGACGCACCGACCCCAAGGCGATGGCTGTTGCACGCCAGTTGGGGCTTCAGCTGACAGATGCCCAGCTGTATGGCGAAGATGGTACCAGCCTGAAGGACTGCGTCGTGGACTTCGGAGACTATTGCTCCGGCGTCATCGTCTCAGCCGAAGGCCTCCTGTTCACCAATCACCATTGCGGCTACCGTGCTATCCAGCAACTTTCCACGCCTGAAGACGACATTCTTGGCAACGGCTTCGTGGCTCACAGCCATGCAGAAGAGCGACCTGTAGAGGATTTGTATGTGAAAATTTGGCAGCGCACCGAGGACGTGACAGCTGAAGTCAACCAGGAGCTGCAGAAAGTCTATGACAACAAAGACGAGGGTGCAAAACTCGGTAAGCGACGCCAGGCAGTGCTCTATGCCCGACACATTGGCGGCATCCTCAACAGGCTTGCAGGCCGAGCCGAACAACGTGCCGAGCAGGAGGGCCAGACGGCTATCGTCTGCGAGGCAAAGGCGTTCGAGGGAGGGCGAGTCTATTTGCTTAACTACTATAAACAATACTCCGACATTCGTCTTGTTTTCACCGTTCCGCAGTCACTCGGTAAGTTCGGCGGCGACACAGACAACTGGATGTGGCCACGCCAGACAGCGGACTTCAGTGTGTTCCGCATCTACGCCGACTCAACAGGACAACCCGCAAAGTACAGTGCTGACAATGTTCCTCTGCACCCCAAGCGGTGGGCACATGTGAGCCTCGAAGGCTTCGACCAAGGCTCCTATTGCATGACCATTGGCTATCCAGGTTCCACGAGCCGTTACCTCAGCAGTTATGGTATAGACGAACGGGTCAACGTGACCAATATTCCGATGATTCAGGTGCGGGGCATCAAGCAGGACGTTTGGCGGAAATGGATGCGCGCTGAACGTCCTATCGGCATCAAGTATGCCTCTAAGTTTGCCAGCAGTTCCAATTATTGGAAGAACTCACAAGGGATGAACGAAGCGGTTGAACGCTTAGGCATCATCGCGCAAAAACAACAACGCGAAAGGGAAATCCGTCGGTGGTTCAGTGCCGACAAGCAACGCAAGGCACGTTTCTCCACCATGTTCCCCACGCTCAAGCAAGCCTATAAGGCTCGTCACGATGCGCGCTATGCCATGGGCTTCGTCAACGAGACATTCTACAGAGGCATCGAAATTGTCAACTTCGCCCAACTGGCTATCCAGTACTTCAGTAGCCACGCGTCTGAAGCCCAACGTGCCCGTATCAACGAACGTTTGCAGACCTTGTACAAGGACTATGACCCTCGCGTGGATGAGGAAGTGATGGCGGCCCTGCTCGAGAACTATGCCAAGCAGGTACCTTCCAAGTATCTTCCTTTATTCTATAAGGACATCCGAAAAAAATTCCACAACGATTATCGTGCCTACGCCCGCTATGTGTTCCAGAACTCACGCCTCACCTCATGGGAGAAATGGAACGAATTGTGCCATCAACGTTTGCCAGTCGTGAACACGTCAGACCCTGATTTGGCTGAAAAGATGGGCGGAGACTCTGTCCTTGATAAGGGTCAGCTCTACAAAGACCCGGCAGACATTATCGCCTATCATGTCGGACGTATGGTGACGGCGCAGATTCAGAAAACACTCAATGAGACGAGTGACCTCATTCGTCACAACGAGAATCTGCTCACGCAGGCTGTGTTGGAAATGGAACAGGATCAACCTCACTACTCCGATGCCAACTTTACCCAACGCATGAGCTTTGGCATCGTCAGCGACTACACCAATGCCGGACAGCATCATGACTTTCTCACGACGCTCCCCAGCCTCATCAAGAAAATAGAAAACGGACGAGACAACCCCGACTATGCCATGCAAGCTGAAATCCTGACGTTGCTCAAGTCGGGCGATGTGGGTCGCTACGCCGACAAACGTACAAGCCAACTGCCACTCTGTTTCCTCACGACGAACGACATCACTGGCGGCAACAGCGGAAGCCCCATGTTCAACGGGAAAGGCGAACTCATCGGCTTGGCTTTCGATGGCAACTGGGACGCCCTTAGCTCCGACATTTCCTTTGATGCCTCACTGACCCGCTGCATCGGTGTTGACATCCGCTTCGTACTCTGGCTCATGGAGAAATGGGGACATGCCGACCACTTGATTCGTGAAATAGAAAGCCCTCTCTAATAGAGGCTCTATGCTTCTCCATCGTAGGGCTATATCCTTATATATGGCCATGAAATATAGCAGTCATATACGGGCGATGCCCATACGATGGATGATATCGATGACATTTATATGGATAGATTATTTCAGGTAAAATGGTAAAAGAAGATATGTCTGTTCGAGTAGATACCTCGCTTCATCCCCTCCATCAGTTTTGCTTTTGTCCAAAGTGCGGTTCTTCCCATTTTGTAGAGCATAACGGCAAGTCGAAGCACTGCGAGGCTTGTGGCTTCACCTATTACTTCAACCCTTCTGCGGCTACCGTCGCACTCATCGAGAACCAACGTGGCGAATGGCTCTGCGTGCGGCGCGCCAAAGAACCGGCACGAGGCACACTCGACCTTCCTGGTGGTTTCTCTGACATGTTTGAAACCAGCGAGGAAGGTGTCTGCCGTGAAGTGAAGGAAGAAACAGGTCTGACGGTTGACCGTGTGGAGTTTCTGTTTTCATTGCCCAATCTCTACGTCTATTCGGGCTTCACCGTTCACACAATAGATATGTTCTATCGTTGCCACGTTGGTGATGTCTCCGCCGCAAGAGCCGCTGATGATGCTGGTGAACTTCTTTGGTTGCGTCCAGAAGAGATTCACCCAGAAGATTTCGGACTCCTTAGCATTCGGCGTGGCATAGAGAAGTTGCAGGCAATGCGGCCATTTCAAAGGGCTTAATCCTCGTTGTCATTGTGCCCACCGAAGAAACGGCGTCGCGCTTCCTGACGGGCTGCACGGTCATTGCCCTTGGCACGATAATCACCCCGTTTTGAGGAACCGCCACGACCTCCGAAGCCTTCGCGTGAATTGAATCCGTTGCGTTTGTCGAAACCTTCACGTCTGTTGAAGCCATCACGTTTGCCTCCACGTTTGTCGAAGTCGTCTTCTCTATTCCCGAAACCACCTCGGCGTCCTCTGAAGCCCTCTTCTCTGTGGTCAGTACGTTCGTGGCGTGCGTATTTGTTGAAGCCGTGGCTACGTTCGGGCCGTGGAGCCTCATCGTCTTCACCCTTGAAGAAAGAGCGTTTCTGCTTAAAGCGGTGTTTTTCGGCCATTTGACGACGTTCGTATTCCGTCTTGACCATACCGCCATTGGCGCGATGGTCGTTCAGGCGTCCGTCGAAAAGCACATATTTACGTAGTTCACATTCAAGAGAGCCATTGAAAAGTGGTGTCTTCAATGACGGTTTCAAGCCAATCTGTTCGAAACATTCCTCCCGATAGCTGAGGATCCAAGCCTCGCCGCCAGTGAACTCGCGCTTGAGCTTTTGACCGATGGTTTTGTAGAGTCCTTGCAAATCGGGCGAAGAGATACGCTCACCATAGGGTGGATTCGTAATCAAGAGTGTCTTGTTCTGGCCATCTGCTGGTAGGAGCGGACATTTGGTGAAGTCCGCCTCTGCAATCGTAATGTCTTTGCTCAATCCGGCAGCACGCACATTGCGAGTGGCAACACCAACAGCTTTCGGGTCAATGTCGCGTCCGTAGATATGATGTGTGAACTCGCGGTCATTGCTATCGTCGTTATAGACTTGTTCGAAGAGGTCACGGTCAAAGTCGGGCCATTTCTCAAAGGCATAGCCTTGACGGAAAACGCCTGGAGCGATGCCGCGTGCAATGAGAGCAGCCTCGATGCAAAGCGTACCACTGCCGCAGAAAGGGTCAAGAAAGTCGCTTTCTCCTCGCCATCCCGTCATGAGGATGATGCCGGCAGCCAGCACCTCATTCAGAGGAGCGGCAACACTCTCTTGGCGGTAGCCACGACGGTGGAGGCTCTCGCCACTGCTGTCGAGGGCAAGCGTGGCATCGTAGTCAGAGATATGGATGTGAAGCTGAATGTCTGGATTGGTCACGCTGACGTTGGGGCGCTTCCCGGTGCGTTCGCGGAATTGATCGGCAATAGCGTCCTTGACCTTATAGGCCACGAACTTCGAGTGGTGGAATTCCGGCGAAAAGACGACACTATCTACGGCAAAGGTCGTCTCTGGAGAAAGATATGTTGTCCAGTCGATTTCCTTCACCGCGTTGTACACGTCGTCGGCACTCTTGGATTTGAACTGTTTGATGGGCTTGAGGATACGGATGGCTGTGCGCAAGCAGAAGTTGGCACGATACATCATTTCCTTGTCACCAATAAAGGTGACCATCCGTCGCCCTATTTGAATGTCGCTGGCACCTAATTCTGTAAGTTCCTGTGCCAGCAGGGGCTCAAGACCTTGGAAAGTCTTGGCGATGAGTTCGCTTGTCATATTCAATGGCAATATTTATTCTGTAGGATTTTCGTTCCAGGTTCCACATCTTCGGTGACCCAGATATTACCGCCGATGACGGCATCGTGTCCGATGGTTATGCGTCCGAGGATGGTGGAGTTTGCATAGACAATCACGTTATCTTCGAGAATCGGATGGCGTGGTATGCCTTTGATGGGATGCCCGTTATCATCAACTGGGAAACTCTTGGCTCCAAGTGTGACACCTTGATAAAGCTTCACGTGGTTACCGATAATGCATGTGGCACCAATGACCACACCTGTTCCGTGGTCGATGGTGAAATGGTGGCCAATAGTGGCAGCCGGATGGATATCTATGCCTGTTTCTGAATGAGCCATCTCAGTGATGATACGGGGAATCAGTGGCACGCCCAGTTGCAACAGCTCGTGGGCAATGCGGTAGTTGGTGATGGCTTTGATGACAGGATAGCACGAGATGACCTCGCCGTATGTTTCTGCAGCTGGGTCACCCAGATAAGCTGCTTCTACATCTGTGGCCAATGTCTGTCGCAGGAGGGGCAGTTTCTGAATGAAAGTGCGCGCCAGTTCTGAGGCTTTGCGCTTGCGGGTGTCTTGGGCAGAAGCATAAGTTTCGCCGTATGCCTCGGCTTCCCCCCAACCTGTCGAGAAGCAGAGCCCCGCTTGTATCTGTCCACACAAAAGGCCATACAAACGTTCCAAGGCGACACCAATGTGGAAAATAAGGTTTTGGTTGTTCACGTTGCTCTTTCCATAGAATCCTGGAAAGAGAATGCTGCGACATAATTCCATCGCTTCGGCCAACTCTGGCTGCGACGGCAACGGATCACCGTCCCGGTGTTCGTGGAAAAGGCCGCAAAGCGACTTGGGGCTGGCCAGCTCTTTGGCTACTGTCGTCAAGACAGTTTGTGTTGAATGATTCATTTGCGGCGCAAAGGTAAGGATAATTTGTGATTCATGAATTACAATTGACGAAATCTTTTGTAAAACATGTCTTTTTTGTTTATATTACACCTTGTCTATCCGGTAGAGTTTGTCGCTGTGACGAATTTTCCCATCCACCTTGAAGGATACATTGCTGCCCTGACGTGCCAGAGAAACGGCTGCGTTTGTGTCGTCGTGCATTTCCTCAATGACACCGAAGATTGCTCCTGTGGTAGGTCCAGTGACAAGGAACTTGTCGCCGACGTGCAATTCTGCTGCTTCGATGTGGAACTCACCAAGTCCCAGACGTGAATAATACTTCGTGCCCCGTCCCACATAGACTTTGCGCTCGGTTGCCTGTGAGCCATAAACCTGCGACCATTCTCCTAACCGCTGACCTTGATAATATCCATCCCAGAAGCCACGGTTGAAAACCCGAGCCAAGCGTTCATCCCAGTCATCCAACTTTGCCTTGAACCTCTGTTTCTCCTCTCCTTCTGCCGCGTCGGCAACCAGGCAATCCAACGCTTCACTATAGCACTCCACGACCGTCTTTACGTATTCAGGCCCTCGCGCGCGACCTTCAATCTTCAGCACGCGCACCCCAGCTTCTATCAGCTGATCGAGGAAACGAATGGTCTTCAAGTCCTTCGGTGACATGATATAAGGACCATCCACTTCCAATTCCGTGTCCGTTTCCCTGTCGCGGACGAGGTAGCCACGGCGGCAGAGCTGCATACATTCTCCACGGTTTGCACTTCTGCCTGTGTTTTGCAGGCTTAGGTAACACTTACCCGAGACAGCCATACACAACGCTCCATGACAGAACATTTCAATGCGGATGAGCTCACCCGAAGGACCGCAAATACCCTCGCGCAGAATCGCTTCATGAATCGCTTTGACCTGTCCGATATTCAATTCACGAGCCAGCACGACGACATCGGCAAATTGCGCATAAAAGCGTAGAGCTTCGATATTGGAGATGTTCAATTGTGTACTCAAGTGTACTTCCACTCCAATATGTCTGGCGTAAGTCATCGCGGCTACGTCCGATGCAATCACGGCACTAATGCCTGCTTTCTTGGCTGCATCCAGAATCTCGCGCATTAGAGGTAAGTCTTCGCCATAGATAATCGTGTTCAATGTCAGGTAACTCTTTACTCCGTGTTCCTGACAGGTCGTTGCAATCTCTCTTAAATCATCAATGGAAAAAACAGAAGCCGAGTGAGCTCGCATGTTCAGACGTCCAATGCCGAAATAGATGCTGTCTGCTCCTGCCTGCAAGGCCGCTGCCAAACTCTCATGCGACCCCACAGGGGCCATCACTTCAAAGTCTTTACGTTTCATGGCGCAAAGATAAGCAAAAACGATTGAAAACAGGATAGAATTGATTGAAAACCGAACAAAAATGAAAAAAAGAGAGGATGGTTGCAACTTTTTTTGTTCCTTTGTCGTCTAATGGGCAAAAACAACTACCAATTCAAAAACATCAAGATTATGAACATTCAGAAATTTCTTGCCCTGACAATGGTCGCTATGATGACCCTGACACAGGCTCCTGCGCTTTCTGCCGCAGAACTCACGGACAGCGTGAAAACAGAACAAACCACCAGCAGCATGACCGTGAACGGACGGCCTGCTACGAAACAGGAGAAAGCCATCGCCAAGCAGATGACCAAACAAGGTGTTAAAATGGCCAAAAAGGGTGTGCAACTGGCGGTAGCCACTGTGACAAATCCTCAAAAAGCCCAAAGTATTGCTGACGAAATGGAAGAAATGGGCGAGGAAATGGAACGCTTGGGAGATTCCTTGGAGACAATGGCTGAAGACACGACGTTCTTCTATGAAGGCGAAGACGATGACAGCCTCACCTACGCAGAGGATGATTTTGAAGACCTGAAGCAAGACATTGAAGAACATTTCGGTTGGTTGAACAGCTGGTGGGGCAAATTGCTTGCTGGAGGTTTTGGCATGTTGGCTGGCATTTTTGGCATCCTTATCGCCATCTTTGTCGTCGCCATTGTCTTCCTCGTCCTGACTGCTCCTTTGTGGGTTATTGCCCTCGTCATCTGGCTCCTTGTGCGCAACAGCAGTAAATCCCATGCTTCTTATTCGTCAAATATGCCCCATGAGCCTCACAAGTCCTACGAGCCTCATGCGCCTTATTACCAAGAAGAGAACATGGAAATGTGGAAGAGTGGTATCATGTACAGTTGCATCGGCGTCGGTCTCATCCTCGTCTTCCTGTCCATTGGAGCCAGCAGCCTCTGGGGCATTGGAGCCCTTGTCGCTGCAATCGGTGTTGCAAAGTTAGTTATTGCCACGACAACGAAAGGAAAAAAGGATGCCACCTCTGAGACTCCTCAGCAAGAAAGTTTCACTACGGGGTTAGGCGGTGAAGACAAACCAGAAAGCTACAACCAAAAAGAGAACTAAGCATTTATTATAAAGATGCAACGTCTCTCAGACATCGCACTCATCGCGCAGGTAGTGACGCTCGGCAGTGAACGGGCTTTCGGACAGTTGGTCCGTGCCCATCAGGAAGCCGTGCGTCGCTTCCTGCTTCGCCTGACAGCTGGCGATGAGATGCGTGCCGATGACCTTGCACAAGAGACCTTCATTCGTGCATGGCAAAGCCTCAGCAGCTTTCGGCAGCTCTCAGGTTTTGAGACATGGTTGTTCAAGATCGCCTTTCGCGTGTTCCTCGATGAACAGAGGAAAAGCAAGGAAACAGCCGATACCTTTGAAGAAGCCGTCAAAGCTCCGATGCAACCCGAATCTTTTTCCCTTCGATATGATTTGGATAGGGCTCTCTCCACACTTTCTCAATTGGAACGCACATGCGTCGTCCTCCAATGCGTAGAGGGGCAAAGTATCAAGGAGATTACACAGATAACAGGAATACCAGAGAATACCGTCAAAAGCCACCTCCTACGTGGAAAGAAGAATTTAGCTAACTACCTTAGAAAAAATGGATATAATGGATAGATTCAATACGAAAGTTTCCGACGAGCAGCTGATTATCAATTTCTTTGATCAGCATAGAGAGCCCATCGAAGATAACGGATTCACAAGTCGTGTACTGAATGCGCTACCTCTCTCCGAAAACAGTTGGCAGTCCGAGACAATACGTCTGCGTCGATGGTCGCTGTTGCTGAACGTTTTCGGGGTTGCAGCTGGCTTCTTAGTGCTCATCTATTTTGGAGGTTTCTCCCTCGTTTGGGATGGGCTGGACAATCTCAGCAACCGTTTGCTTGTGGGCATCCTGACTTTCGACTACGACAACATACTCGTGCAGGCAATGCTCTATTTGCATCGCCTGCCAGATATGCTGCCGTCATCTACACAACTGCTTGCCCTCGTAGCCACCATTCTGATTTTGACTTTTGAAGGCTTAGGAGCGCTGAAGAACCGAGTCTATTTACGATAGCTTTTCTTGACTGATTTTGATTGGTTGAGGTATTCTGCACAGCGCCGCACACCCTCCATGATATCAATCGTACCGTCTGTTCCCTCCATCTCCACGATGTAATCACAAAGGCCGGCCGTGTCGGCATTGCGGAAAATGGCGTTGAAATCAACCATACCGCTCTCACCCAACTCGTATAGATCCTTGATATGCAGCATCGTGAAGCGTCCGGAGTATTTCTTGAAATACTGCACAGGCGATTGTTGTCCCATCACACACCAGTAGGTGTCCATCTGCCAGAACATGTTCTCCGGCTCGATGTGCTGCATCATATAGTCAATCCACGGCGTCCCCTCCACCTTCTGGTATTCATGTGAATGGGTGTGATAGCCATACTTCAATCCCGCTGCCCGGCATTTCTGTCCGATAGCGTTGGCATAGTCACACATCGTCTGCGCTTCTGCCAGCGTCTTTGGCACCCCCCAACCAGGAGTAACGATGTAGCTCATGCCTGCTGCTTTGTGGTCGGCAATGGCCTTGTCCCACCAGCGCAAAGCCTCGGTGAAATCATGGCTTTTGATTTCTTCGCCACTTAGTCCGCGTGTGGCGTGGCTGCTCAGACATTCCAATCCCGCAGCTTCACAGTCGGCCTTGAACTGCTGTGGCGAGACTCCGTAGAACGTCCCCTTGCCTTGGTCGTAACTGGCCGCTTCCACAGCCGTGTAACCCCAATCGTGCAGTTTCTTGAACACCTCGACGTGGTGCTTCGCATAGTTCTCAGGGGAACCTATTACCTCGCGAATCGAATACAGCTGCAAGCCCATCTCTTTCTTCGGCTTCGCCGTGGCGCCTGTGCAGCACAGAATCGCACACAGCAACCATAAAGCTTTTTTCAGTTTCATACGTGAAATGATGATTAAAGTTAATTAGGTTTCTGCCTGCAAAGATACGCAACACTTTTTATCCTACAAAAGAAATCACAAAAAAATAGTACCATCATGACCTCAGCCAGTAGGGCAGGGGAGAGGCACAATCAGTATGGTGCCATCCTCGTGTGTTGGTATTCAAGGGTGGAATAAACCGTCACCACCCTTTGGGCAGCACGATAGTCTCTACGTCGTGAGCCTGTTCAAACAGGGGGGCTATCTCATCGTCCGTGAAGCCAGCGATGCCGCAGCCGATGCGCGTCACGAGGAACGTCAGTTCGGGATGCTGTTTCGCGAATGCGATGAACTCGTCCACGTAGGGACGAATGGTCTCCACGCCGCCCTGCATCGTGGGGATGGCATAGCTTTGGCCTTGCAGGCCTACGCCCTGTCCCATGACGGCGTCGAACTTGCGTAGAGCGATGTAGGCAGCTCCGCCGCCGTGCATACCTCTCAGATTGCTGCCGAACACAAAGACCTCGTTCGGCTCCAGCGAAGTGATGAACTCTGGTGTTGTTCTCTTCTGTTCCATAATTTCCATTTGTGTAAAATACATATCCTCGTCAGATATTTCGTCCATGATTCCCATTGCCTCTGGCATCGGCACAGCCAGCTCGTACCGTTCCTCGGCTTGCCGCACTGTCTGCTCTCGCATCTCGGCACGCAGCACTGCCCACTCGTCCATCACCTCCGGCATGTCCAGATCCAGATCGAAGTATTTCTTGAAGTAGGGTACAATGATGTTCTCCTTCAGTTTTTTGTATTTCTGCGAGATAGCCGAAGGTGTCATCCCCATCTGCTCCGCCACCTCCTTCCCTTTGAAGCCGCGCAGCAACATCAAGTCGATCAGCAGCCTGTCCTCGCGGCTGAGCGGGGCATGGTCGCACACATCCTCCACCATTCGGTTGAACTGCAATCGCAAGTCGTCCGTTACGTCGAACGACCGCAGATACTCCTCATGGGTGACGCTGCCGTATTCCCTCCGATACCATTTCAGGGCATCAAGTACCACATAGCGGAACCCGTTGATGAGCCACGTCTTCAGGCTCACGCCTGGCGAATGGTCTTCCAACGGTTTCCAGTCGTGTTCCATCAGGTAGATGGCATACTGGTGTGCCAGCGACATGAAGTCCAGGTTCTCCTTGCTGCTCAGCTGATAGCGCTGGTCATAGATGAGGTAGCCCGCATGACAGTAGCCATAGAAATACCTGCGGATGATGTCGGCATTTCCCCTTCGGAAGCCTCGGAGGATCTCTCCTTCTGACAATGATTGATGGTACATACAGGAAAATTTTTCCGCGAAAGTACAAAAAAATCTGCTTCCGAGCTTAATTTTTCGCGAAAAACATCTTCTAAGAGATAAAGACATGTCGAAAACAGAGTATTCACCCTTCAAACAAACAACAATTATGAAAACAAAAGAAGTAGCAGCCAAGAGAGTCTTCAACCTGATTATCGTCGATGAGAGCGGTTCGATGTCGATTATCCGCAAACAGGCCTTTACGGGCATGAACGAAACGCTGCAGACCGTCCGACAGATGCAGAAGAAGTACCCCGACCAGGAGCAGAGGGTCACACTTGTCACCTTTGACAGTGACCACACCACTTGGCATTACAATGACATCCCTGCACAGCAAACGACAAATCTCAGCTGGGAGGCTTACAGTCCCTGCGGCGCTACGCCACTCTACGATGCGATGGGCACGGCCATCTCGAAGGTCAATGCCCAGGTGGCAAAAGGTGACAACGTCCTCGTGACCGTCATCACGGACGGCGAAGAGAACAGCTCTCAGGAGTGGACGCTGACCATGATCCGCACGATGATTGAGAAGCTGAAGAAGCAGCACTGGACGTTCACCCTCATCGGCACCGATAACCTCGACGTCGAGGCCATGGCACGTTCCTTCGCCATCGACGAGCATCTGGAGTTCCACCAGGATGTCGAGGGAACCCGAAAGATGTTCGAGCGTGAACGCCGCAGCCGTGAGCGTTACTGCTGTTGCCTGGCCGAGGAAAGAGACATGCCCGTAGGCTCGTTCTTTGAGGACGGCGACGACGTCCCGGATAAGGCGTGAGCAGAAACAAGAAGAGGATTATCGGTCATTTATACCAAAAGGTGAGGAATTGAGGGTATCGACTTCAAGAAAAACATCATTTTTCGAATGACGCTAATTACGGCCATTCATATCAAATATATCGATTCCTTTCTTTCCCGTTTTTCGCCTGAAAATACCATTTGAACCCATTTGAACCCATTTGAACCCATTTGAACCAATGCAGTTTGAGACGAATTGGTTATTTTTGCCGCCGAAATATAAAAAATCGGCTCACATGAACAGAGTTTCAGGTTTAATGTTTACCTTTGCAGCCGTAGGGCCATCCCCAGCCCTGCCGTGTGGCATGTCCGTGCCGCGTGCATTGAGGAAAGCATTTAAGCTCCTGGCCGCCAGAGAATTTGCAAAATCCAAAGGTAAAAGGGCAAGAAGACTCACACTCTGTGTGTCATATTAAAGAAGAATCTATGTTTAACCATTAATAAACAAAAGCGAATGAAAACAAATTACTTCAAACAAGCACTGGCAACACTCGCGCTGTTGCTCCTTGCTACCGCAGCCCATGCGTACGATGTGGAGATTAACGGCATCTATTACAACCTAGTGCCAAAAGCCAAACAGGCTACAGTGACCTACACTGGAGAGGATCCATGGAACCGTAGCTCATACAGTGGTGCAATCCAGATTCCCGCCACAGTGGATAAAGACGGTGTTACCTACACCGTCACCGCTATCGGAGATAATGCTTTTTACGGTGCCATCATTACGTCCATTGACATTCCTAACACTGTTACCAGCATCGGTGATTATGCTTTCAATGGCTGTAGTAGTCTGGCCTCCGTCACCATTCCCAACAGCGTGGCATCCATTGGTTCCGACGCTTTCGTGCATTGTATTTAGAGACCTCTAAACAACCATAAACAACGAAAAACACATAGAGATAAAACGCTGTATATCAACTACTTTTAGATTTTAACACTTCGGACTTGCTTTTTGGTGGTTCTCAAAAATCCGCTTACCTTTGCAACGCATTTCTACCGCGGAGAATTATGAGGGCTTTTATTTTGCCATCTCGTGGACAAGGTTGACAAAAGTTGACAAGAGTGTACAACGGTTGACTGATGAACGAGAGGGAAAAGAGCAAGGAAGTGACCTCATTTGAAGAACGTGACATCGTGGAATGAGTTGACAAGGATTGTCAATGATTGACGACAGTTCACTCCGTGGCGGTTTGCATGAGATTGATTGTAAAACCACATAAAAAGGAGTCAAATGAG
>JAGCPY010000029.1 GCA_017965425.1 Bacteroidaceae bacterium
AGGCGCCGACGACAAAGCCGAGCTGTACTAATAGCCCGAAAGCTTTCATCGCGTGCCGTACGCTTCCGGCCGTACGCGGAGTGAGTCGTCCGCTGCTTCTGCGGTCATGCTTTTCCTTCCCGAATGTCACCTATACGGGCGGATGTATCCCCGCCCGGAAAGACTTAGGCGGCTATAGCGGCGGGGTTCCACCTCTTCCCATCCCGAACAGAGAAGTTAAGCCCGCTTGCGCCGATGGTACTGCGAGAGTGGGAGAGTAGGTAGCCGCCCCTTGATGCTGGAGCCCCGACGTCCGTAAGGATGCCGGGGCTCCTGACGTTTGTGCGATACTGTCGTTTCGTCTTTCTGTGTCTTCTTTTGTTAAAAGATGTGTATTCTTAAGGTTGAATACTTGAGTCTGCGTTTTTTTTAATATTTTTGCGGCCAAGAATAAATGAATTATGATGAATAATTGTTTTCTAAATCTATTAGGTAGCGTATTGGCCGTTCTCTTAAATGTATGTTCGGTTCAGGCGCAGAGCTGGCAAGCTCACGTTCCAGCAAATGGAGAGTATTATCTTTATAATGTAGGTGCAGGTTGTTTTCTGTCCTCTGGAAACGATTGGGGCTCACGTGCGTCCTTGATTTCTCATCGTGCGATGCCGTTAAGGTTTACTAAGACTGGTAACGGTTATACTCTTTCCTCTGAGAGCATTTATGATGGTCGTTATCTTGGTGATAACGGTTATATCGATCATGGTACATCTTCTGTTTGGATGTTTGAAGCCGTAAGTGGGCAGAGTCTTACTTACAGGATGAAGTCAGGTAGTTATTTGTCTTGGGACGGCAACGGGACAACAACTACCAGTATGGGCTATGACACCAACAGCAACAAGAGCTATTGGAAGTTGGTATCTAAGGCAGACCTGTTGTCCGATTTGGTGAATGCATCGACTGTGAATCCAAAGGATGCTTCCTTCTTGCTTCGCAATTCATGGATGGCCAGAGGTGATGGCATCTATGCAGATGCTGGCTGGTCTGGAACTGAATTGACGGCGTACTTCGGGAATTTGCGTAATTTCGTTGTGGAACAATACCACAAGACGTTTGACACATACCAGCAGATAGATGTGCCTAATGGAGAATACGTTTTGTCTGCACAGGGCTTCTATAGGACGGGTACGGATGGTTTTGATGGTATTCCTTACTTATATGCAAACAATGTGCAAGAACCTCTGGTGCCCATCGCTTCTGATGGGAATGGCTCATTGCCCAACGACATTTCAACTGCAGCTGACCTCCTTGACAACGAGACGGGACATGCTTATTATCAAGTGAGTGGATTAACCGTTAAAGTTGTTGATGGCAAGTTGACCATTGGCGTAAAATCTCTGGATTCAAAAGTAGATTGGTGTGCTTTTGACAACTTCGCCTTAGAATGTACAGGGCTGTACTTCAGTGCATTCGCAGAACCTCTGCCCAATAATCATCAGACGGCACTTGCGGCTAATCAATGGTATTATTACGACTTGCCATCGAGCGGAACCTATGCACTGTCGGGCGACTTGACTGACGTTGTTTATACCACGAACGGCGCACAGAGAGTTGGCGATGTGTCTGTCTATTCTGCCAAACCCCAGTTGGCCATTTCTGCCAACCGTGTTTACTTGATGAGTCGTCAAGTCGGCACGACCTTAAGCCTCTCGAAAGTCGGTGATTCGGTTTCCAATACGTTCTCGGTTTGTGCCTTGAACGTTGATGGTCTTCCACAAAAAATCCTTACCTTCAGCGTGAATGAGACTGGTCCCGGTGCGGACGGTACGCAACTCATCAGTTCTTATCTCGCGTCGAAGGGTTACGACGTCATTGCCGTGAGCGAGGACTTTAATTACCACGGTACGCTGATGTCGAACATTGAAGGGACGTACAATGCAGGCACGTGGCGTGGTGCATTGGATGCCGGTTCCATCGCTGGCGGTATCTTCGGTGGCAACTTCAGGGTGGACACCGATGGTTTGGACTTGATCTGGAAGAAAGAACACACGGCGACCGATGAGCGTTGGACTTCTTGGAATACTACCTACGGCAACCTCGACCACGGCTTTGACGCGAATGTAGATAAAGGTTTTCGTTACTACAAGCTCACATTGTCCGATGGCACAGTTGTTGATGTTTATATCATGCACATGGATGCCGAGACCGATGCCGGAGATATTGCCGCACGCGAGGTTCAGCTCAAGCAACTGGCAGAGGAGGTCATTGCCAACACGACTGGACGTCCAAAGATTGTCATGGGCGACACCAATTGCCGCTATACCCGCGATCAGCTGAAAACCCTGTTCGTGGATGCTGTCAACCAGCGTTCCACGCTTACTGTGAAAGACGCATGGGTTGAGTTCTACCGTGGTGGCAATTATCCTACCTATTACAACGATGGCAGCAATGCGCATGACCTTACTGACAGCAGTCAGGGCACGAATAGTCCTAACTATGAAGTGGTGGACAAGATATTCTTCGTGAATCCGCCCAGCGGACGTCAGTTGAAGTTGATGAATGTCTATTTAGAAGAAGACTACGTCAATGATTCGGGTACCGAACTGGGCGACCATGCTCCATTGGTGGCTGTCTTTACGACTGAAGGTGAGCAACAGTTGCCGACGGCGGCAGAGGGCTTCTGGGTGGGCGAACCAATGAATTCCAGTGGCGCTCCGTACTATCTTTATAATGTCGGATCCCAAATGTTCTTGCACGAGAACGGTTCGATGGTTGCTTCCATTGGCAACGCCTCGTTGTGGAGGCTATGGGGCGAAGGGAACGAGCGCACCTTCTCAACCGACAACAACTATCGGCTGGTATTGGGCTATCGTTTGCAGAGTTTTAGCTACTACTGCAAGACACAAACCAGTGACGGAGCTACGACTTTCACGTTGGAAAGTGGATGGTCTCAGGGCGATGCCTTCAAGCTAAAAGCCAGCAACCATTACGTCAACGTGGAGAGGGACGACAATTATTCCCTTGATGCGGGTTCCACTTATGAGACCAACTATTCTGACTGGTTGTTTATTTCGGAAGCACAACGCGATGCCTATCAGGCATATACCGAAGCTTTCGCTCAGGCTAACGCCTATGTAGATTATGCCTTGACCGACGAACTGTATGTTCAGTTGATGGCGGCTCTCTCAGCCAAGGTCAACTACAGCAACAGCCAGGCATCGACCACTGCACTTCTTCAGGTGGTGGAGGACATCAAAGCTTATTACGCCAGCTTCGATGCCGTCACGGATTGCACAGGCTACATCCGCAACCCGTCATTTGAATACAAGACTTCGTCGAGTCTGTTGGGTGCGACCGAAAGCGGTACGAACTATCAGGTCTATGGCTGGACGGTCTCTGGCAGCGGACAGGCCGAGGAAGCTTTTGCTGCATGGGAGAATCCCGACAACGCCAATGGCCGTTATTTCACGGGCATGGACGGCAACCATCTCTTCAACACCTGGTCATGGGGTGGGCAAGGGACGTTCTTCTGCAAGCAAGATGTCACCATCGACGAGGACGGTTACTATGAACTCTCTGCCGTGGTCGCTTCGGGCGGTGGAGAAGAGGGCGACACATCTGTGGACCTCGTGTTTGGTAATGTCCGCCAAAACTCTGGCATCCTCACGGATCGGACGCACGGCGTGGAAGTGAAGGTCACAGCCTATTGCAAGGCATCCTCCACCTACACCATCGGCTTGGAATCCTCGAAATGGTTCAAGGCCGACTCTTTCCAGCTGAAGAAGCAAGGCACGGAGGCTGGAGTGGTGGGCGACGTCAACCGTGATGGCAAGGTGAATATCTCGGACGTGACAGCTTTGGTGAATATTATCCTGGGTCGCAAGGCTTCTATTCCCGAAGCCGACGTGAACAACGACGGAACGGTCAATATATCAGACGTAACAGCCTTGGTGAACATCATTCTCGGTCGTTGAGAGTAGAGGTGGCAAACGAAAGATGCGTCCTTTCCACATGGAGGGGACGCATCTTTTGTTGGGAGGGTGTACATCTTCCAGCCAGAGCGCTTACACCTTCCGACAGGAACGTTTACATCTTCAGGCTGAAATGTATAGACGTGCTCATCAATAGGTGACGACGGGTTCGAGAGCTTTGGCTTCCTCAACCATCTTGACGACTTCCTTCAGCGACGGCACGCGGCGGACGAGACGCTTCTCGGCGTTGGTCTCTTCGAGCTTGGGTTGAAGGTTCTCCGGCACGCGATGGCGGAACTCTTTGACGGTGTCAACGCCTGCGGCCTCCAGCAGCTCTGCGAACTGCGGGCCAACGCCCTTGATGCGGAAGAGGTCTGCGTGGTTCGTCCAGCGGAGAATGAGTTTGTCACTGATGCCTGTTTGCTCAGCGAGTTGCTGGCGTCCTTTGGGGGTTGCGCACTTCTCGAGCAGGTCGCTCACTTTCACGATACCAACGGCGGTCAGTTTCTCGGCGTACACATCGCCTACGCCCTCAATGTCAATAATCTTGTAAGCCATAATGAGTTAGTTTGTTGGTTAAAAGGTTGATGAATAATGGTTTTTATGATTTGTTGTTTTGGTATGAATCAAAGCAGGCTTTTGATAGCCCGTGTGATGTTCATCATGGATTCGGTTGGTTCAAAACGTCTGATAACTTTTCCCTTTCGGTCCACGAGGAACTTGGTGAAGTTCCACTTGATGTCAGGATTTTTGTCATACTCGGCATCCTTCTTGCGTAGCATTTGATCCATGAACTTGCCTGTCTGGTCCTTCTTGTCGAAGCCCTTGAAAGGTTGTTGCTCTTTGAGGAAGACAAACAACGGCTCCGCCTTGTCGCCATTGACATCTACCTTATCGAACAGAGGAAATGTGGTGTGGAAATTAGACGTGCAGAAGTCGCGTATTTCGACGATACTGCCCGGAGCCTGCTCGCCAAATTGATTGCAGGGGAAGTCCAGAATTTCCAAGCCTTTGTCCTTGTACGTGTCATAGAGTTTCTGCAACTCTTTGTACTGTGGCGTGAAGCCGCAGTAGGTGGCAGTGTTGACGATGAGAAGCACCTTGCCTTTGAAGTCTTTCATGCTCATCTCTTTGCCGTCGGCACCTCGGACGTTGAACTTATAGATATCCCCTTTGTCTTTGCTGGATGCCGAAAGGCAGCAGAGGGTTAGGAGTGTTGTCATTAGAAAGTGTTTCATTTGATGTGTCGTTTTAAAGGTAAAAAGAATATGATTCGCAAAATCTTTTGCAAAAATAAGTACGTAAAAGAGAAAACTCATCTTTTTTAGCCTGTTTTTTATGAAACCTTAACGGTTCGCGGCATTTTCCTTCCCTTTTAGAGGTGATTTCGTAAAAAAGTTCTTAAAAGTGTATCTGTGTCACTTATTTTTCACTACCTTTGCCACAAAATTAAACGTATCAACAACAAACAGACACAATGAAAAGCTCATTTTTAGCGGCTCTGAGCTTGCTCTTCATGCTGCCCGTCCATGCCAAGGATGCCTCGGTATCCTCGGCGGGTTATCCTATTACCCCTGTACCATTTACTTCAGTGAAAGTCACCGATGCTTTTTGGGGTCAACGGTTGAAGGCCAGCCGGGAAGTGACCATTCCCCTGGCCTTTTCGAAGTGCGAGGAAACGGGTCGCTACACGAACTTCAGTAACGCAGCTCAACATCTCAAAGACCCGTCGAAGGTCTTCAAGATAGCTGATGGCACCTACAGCTTCGACGACACCGACCCATATAAGACCATCGAGGGCGCATCCTATATCCTGCAGACCTACCCCGACAAGCGGCTCGAGGCATACATCGACTCGGTCATCGCCGTTATCGGCAGTGCTCAGGAACCTGACGGCTATCTCTATACCTCCCGCACGCAAAATCCGCAGCACCCCCATCCGTGGGCTGGTGACCGTCGGTGGGTGAAGGAAGAAGACCTCTCGCACGAGCTGTACAACCTCGGACACATGGTCGAAGCAGCCTGCGCCCATTATCAGGCGACCGGCAAGCGTAACTTCCTGAATATCGCGTTGAAATACGCCGATTGCGTGTGCCGCGAAGTTGGGCCTAATCCTGGACAGGCGTGCGTTGTTCCTGGTCATCAGATTGCCGAGATGGCGCTTGCCCGTCTTTATGTCCTCACGGGTGAGAAGAAATATTTGGACGAAGCCAAGTTCCTGCTCGACTATCGCGGCAAGACCACCATTCAGCACGACTATTCTCAGGCACACAAGCCCGTGGTGGAGCAGGATGAAGCCGTAGGTCACGCCGTGCGTGCTTCCTACATGTATGCCGGTATGGCCGACGTGGCAGCCCTGACAGGCGACGAAGCCTACATCAAGGCCATTGATGCCATTTGGGACAACATCGTCACGAAGAAACTCTACATCACTGGTGGCATAGGTGCAACGGCCAGTGGCGAGGCATTTGGCCGTAATTATCAGTTGCCTAACATGAGTGCCTACTGCGAGACGTGTGCTGCCATCGGAAATGTTTACGTCAACCACCGTTTGTTCCTGCTTCACGGCCTCTCGAAGTACTACGACGTGCTGGAACGTACGCTCTATAACGGCCTTATCTCGGGCGTCAGCCTCGACGGCGGCGGTTTCTTCTATCCCAATCCTCTGGCTTCGATGGGGCAACATCAGCGCCAACCGTGGTTTGGCTGTGCCTGCTGCCCCAGCAACATCTGCCGTTTCATTCCCTCGCTGCCTGGCTATGTCTATGCCGTGCGCGACCGCAACGTCTATGTCAATTTGTTCCTCTCCAACAAGAGCGAACTGAAGGTGGCCGGCAAGGCTGTCACGCTTCGTCAGGAAACAGAATATCCTTGGAAGGGCGACATTGCCGTGACGGTGGACAAGAATGCTGTAGGGGAGTTTGCCATGAAGATTCGCATTCCCGGCTGGGTACGTAACAATGTCGTCCCCTCTGACCTCTATGCCTACTCCGACAACCGCCGTCTGGGATTCCGCGTGAACGTGAACGGTCGGAAGATTGATGCCACACCCGCCGAGGACGGTTATTGTACGATTAACCGCAAATGGAAGAAAGGCGACCGCGTGGAGGTTCATTTCGACATGGAACCGCGCACCGTCCGTGCCAACAACCGCGTGGAGGCCGACCGTGGAATGATCAGCATCGAAAGGGGGCCGCTCGTTTATTGTGCCGAACATCCCGACAACAACTTTGATATTGCCGGCGTTCTCGTGAATCAGGAACCCCGTTTCCAGCTGGGGCAGGCCACCGTGGCTAACACGCCACTCACCACCATCACCACGGATGCACAGATTCTGAATTTCGACAAGGCAGGGAAGTTGCAGACGACCGACGTGCACCTTACCCTGATTCCTTATTATGCGTGGTGTCATCGTGGAAGCGGCAAGATGCAAGTGTGGCTGTCGCAAGACTTGAGCGCTTCTTCGCCCACTCTGCCTCCGACGCTGGCCAGCGCGAGCAAGGTGGGAAGCAGCCATCGGGCAGGTGCTCTGTCCAGCATCAATGACCGTTTGGTGCCAAAGAACGCCGATGACCGCTCTGTTCCTTATTTCCACTGGTGGCCGAAGAAAGCCACTACGGAGTGGCTCACTTACGACTTCCCTCAGAAGGCCACGGTCCAGAGTGCCACCGTCTATTGGTTCGATGATGGACCGTGGGGCGGCTGTCGTGTGCCGAAGTCATGGAAAATCTACTACCGCAATGCCTCTGGCGATTGGCAGGCCGTCACGGGAGCAGACCGCTATCCCACCGAAAAGGGTGCCGCCTGCACCGTCAACTTCGACCCTGTTGAAACCGATGCCTTGAAGTTGGAAGTGCAACTGCCAGACGATAATGCCTCTGGTGTCTTCGAGTGGTCGGTCAGATAAGGAAAATAAATACCGTAAACATTAAATATGAATGCCATGAAGAGATTGTCAATATTCGGCATTGTGCTCATGTTCACCTTTTCGACGGTTTCTGCAAGCGGGCTGGTTTTGACCATGAAAAATGGCCAGCGGATGGCCTTCACTTTGTCCAAGACGGAAAATGTGTTGATGACCCAGGCCGACGATGCCGTTGTGCTCAATGGACACACGTTTGCCAAGGACGATATTCAGGAACTCCGCATTTTCCGTGAACTGCCCGATGATGCCATTTTGTTGGGAATCACATCCCCCGAAGCCGTTCAACCGCTTATTTCCAGTGCCGTGTATGACCTCAGTGGGCGAAAGGTGGCCGACTCGCTCATGCAGCTGAAGGACGGCGTGCATCGTTCCTTACCGCAAGGCATCTATATTGTCAACAACCAGAAAATAGTCATCCGCTAAGCCATGAAGAAACAACTCTTTCTATTCCTGTATGCGGCAGTGACGAGCATAGCAGCTTCTGCCCAAACTTATTTGTGGGTGCCGACCGACGACCGCTACGCGCTTCCCTCACGTGTAGATATAACAGGTTCAGACTCCGTTCTGTTTTCAGAAAGGAATATGCGTGTCTATCGCGAGGGCAAGGCTCTGTCCTATACCTATTCGTCGCTGCTGTCCTTCGGTTCAAAAGCCGACTCCAGTGCCGCCATGCGTCTGGGCATTCCCGACCGTGCGATCTGGAAGCCAACGACCAGCGACAACAACTACAACAACGACTATAACAATCCTGAGTCTCAGTGGAGTTTCAAGCGCAGTCAAGAGTCGGAGCACGTCATCGTCTATTGGGACAAACGCTTCGGCGACAACCCCAATGCCAGCACCGTTCCCTCCAACCTGCGCGTGAACGTGGATGACCTGCTAAAGAAAGCCGAACAGTTCTATGCCACGAATGTGGAAAAGCTCCAAATGGCAACCCTCGGTGCCGGTACGTCCCGTCTTGACGACTACAAGATGATCATCCATCTGCTCTACGATGATGGCTGGACGGCAGTCGGCTCTGGCTATGACGACATGATTGGAGCTTTGTGGGTGACACCTTCGACGTGCCATCCCGTAGGTTCGACGATTGCTCATGAGACGGGTCACTGTTTCCAATATCAGGTGGCAGCAGACTATCGGAAGCAGGGCGTCACGAACTACACCCAGCGCGGCTGGCGTTATGGCTATGGCTCTAACGGTGGTGGCGGCAATGCCTTTTGGGAGCAGTGCGCCCAATGGCAGGCCATGCAGGACTATCCGGCAGAAGCTTTCGGTTATCACCTCGATGTGTGGAAGCAGAACTATCATCGCCATCTTTGTCATGAGTGGATGCGTTATGCCAGCTATTGGTGGCCCTACGCCCTCACGGAGAAATACGGTTATGCAGCCTACGGTCGCCTGTGGCGTGAGAGCAAGTACCCCGAAGACCCGTTGCAGACCTACATGCGCCTCTTCTGCGACAATCATCTGGATACTTTCTGGGACGAATACTGGACGGAATATGCGGCCAAGCTACCCAATTACCAGTTCGCCGATGTCCACAAATATGCAAACAGCCTCTCCTATAAGAACTATCCTATCAACATGAACCTGAACGAAGATGGTTCCTGGCAGGTGGCCTACGCCAGCTGTCCCGAGACGAGCGGTGTGAACATCATACGCCTGAGTGTGCCTCAGACGACAGGCACGGAAGTGACGGCAGACTTTGTCGGCCTCGATCCCGGTTCTCCGCTGCACGCTTCAGATCCAGGCAAGTCGTGGAATGGCGACCCTGCAGACGGTGCCAATGCCAGCAAGTTTACGAAGATGACGACCTACAATACTGCCGGAGCTGCATCCAACAAAGGTTGGAGGTATGGCTTTGTGGCCATTGTGGATGACGAGACCGTCGCTTCGGCACCCTTCCACGATGCCGAGGGAACCGCCTCGTTCACCATTCCCGCCAACACCCAGCGACTCTACTTTGTGGTCGTCGGTGCACCGACAAAATACGGTCGTCATGCCTGGGACGAGACCGACGGCAACGATCAGCAATGGCCCTATCGCGTGCGTTTTGGCAATACCCACCGCATGGGTTATCAGAACTGAGATACTTTCAAAATTCATATTCACCAACAACTAACTATCAACGCTTATGAAAAAGTACTTTACACGTTTTGTGGCTGTAGCGTTCTGCCTCGTCGCATCGCTGTCAGCCCATGCACAGTTTAGGGCTACGATCGAGCAGTACGTCAAAGGCTATTCGGTGGATTATGCCAAATTCAGCCTCACGGACGTTGCTGCCGCCTTGGAAACGGATGCCGAGACGCTCGGTTCGGCACTCGCGGAGTGGCTTGAGGGTGGAAGCACCGACTACTTCTTCCTCAATGCAGACGGAGAACTCAGTAACAATTACACGCAAGGTGGAAAGGGCGGCTTCTGGATGACCGCCAATCCCGCCGTTCCCACAGGCTGGACAGGCGAGGTGGGTGATGACGTGTGGTACAACGTGTTCTCGGTGGATGAAGAATACATCAACATCGGTATCGGCCAGCATCCTGATGCCTTCGAGGGTGGCGAGAGCCTCAGCGCTCAGTTTGTCCTTGTCTTTGGTGAGAAACAAGCTACCTTTGACATCACGTTGAACATCCTGACCGTCGATCTGCCTACTCCCTTTACGACTGTTGCCACATTGGCCGACCACATTGTAGGTGAGCAGACAGTGAAATCTGTCCAGCCCCTGCGTGCTTCCACAGATGGTTCCAAGGTCGAGGTGGATGCCGCCGACCTCATTGACAAACTCGGTGTAGATCCTTCACTTTTTGAGAATGTAGTCGGCATGATGGCATACGCCAAGGTCGTTGTAGCTTCAGGCGAAGATCACTCCATTCAGGATGAACTCACCAATAACGCCACCGAGGGTGATGGCTGGTGGTTCATTCAGGCGACAGACAAAGAGCAGAACAACCTTGCGGGCGAATTTGCCGCTGGCAACATCACAGAGGGCCTGTTCTATGTGAATGGCTTCTCGTTCAATGCAGCGGATAACATCCTCACGGCCACCATCGGTCAGAGCGGTTCGCTGAATGTCGATGACGACATGACGGCAGACATCTATTTCATTTACGGCGAGAAAGTCTATGTCATCCACTTCAACCTCGTTGTGGTGGAACCCACCGTCATCCCCATCGACCCCGCCAATGAGGTAGGTTCTCAGGATATCGTCATCGAGCAATATCCGAACAACGACTATTCCACCAGTTCCATTGAGGTTGATATCGTGGCCGTGGCCGACGCACTCGGCGTTGCCGTTGCCGATGTCAAGTTCTGGGCAAAGGACGAGAACGGCGGTTTCACTGATGCTTCCTCTGGTGAGCGTGGTGGCTATTGGGTCAACCGCGACGGCGTCGTCGTCAAGTGGGGACAGAGCAGCGTTGTCTGTGTCAATCCCAACACCGCCGGCGACTTCTCGAAATACGCCCTCTGTCAGTACCCTGGTGCTTTTGCCGTGGGCGAATCCATGACCTATCAACTCTACCTGACGGACGGTGGCGAAAAGTACTACACGCTCAACATCACCCTCAATGTGATTGAGAAGCCGGCTCCGACCCTTGAATTTGTCAGCGTTGCCACCCGTGCGGTGAACATTCAGACCGTTCCCGCAGGCGTCTATCCCATCGACATGACCTACGACATCGACTTTGATGAATTGGAATCGTTGATTGGCACTCGCTCTCCGAAGCTTTATGCCCGTGAAGCACCCGCCAATGAAGAAGAAAGCTGGACAGGACGCTATTCCGATGCCTACAGCTGCGATCCCAAGCCTGGTTTCTGGATGAGTGCAGATGGCTATGCTTCCGTTTGGGGCAGCACGCCTTGGGGATTCAGCTATCAGGAAGCCGAAATGAACTTCATCTTCTTCCAATTGCCGAACAACAGCCATGTGGGTGATGTCTATAAAGCACCCATCTATTTAGTCAACGAAACGACGGGCAAGATGATTACCTACAACTTCACCATCAGTTTCGTCGAGACCGTTATTCCCGAAGCCCAAATCGTGGGTCGCGAGAGTCTTGTCCTGCCCGTCACCTTGACCGAAAATGACTATGAAGACACCCCCGTTGACATGACCGCATGTCTGGAGGCTCTGGGCGTTGAAAGCGTGGGCAATCTCCTGGCAGAACAAAGCTTGGCTATCCTGGATCAAGACGGAAACTTCTCCAGCATCGTGAAGCCTTCTGAGAGCTTTGAGTTGGATGCCAACGGCTGTCTTGACACGGAAGAAGGCCGTCCAAATGCCAAGCTCAGTATCGTGCTGGAAGACGAGGACGACACCGTGGCCAACTTCTCGGTGACCAACATGCACTTCCTGGAAGGCGACAAGGTCATGGCCACCTTCGGCTTTACCTACGGCGAGAAGCGCTATGTCTTCAACATCACTTTCGTGGATGCGAACGCCTTTGTGGGCATCGGCGACGTGAAGAAAAACGCCGCTACTGCTCCCGTTTTCGACCTCGCAGGTCGTCGTGTCGCGGTTCCTGCACAGCGTGGAATCTACCTCCGCGATGGGAAGAAAGTGGCTGTGAAGTAAGCTTAACAGACTTATAGTCAGCGAACTGCAAAATAGCGCGAAAGATGGAGGCGTTGTTCTTGTAGAAGCTACACCCTGTCTTTAGCGAATAATCCCTCAATCCCTCACCTCGCAAGTTATCGTTCTGTTTATGAGCGGCTTGCAGGTGAGGGATTGGTGAGGGAAAGGTGAGGGATGGTGAGGGTTTTTGTGTTTCCCTCACCATCCCTCACCTTTCCCTCACCATTCTCTCACCAGTAAATGCCTTATGGTCAATGACATACCCCCTTCTGTGAGGGATTGAGGCTTTCTCGAACATTCCCTAAGACGCGCGTGTACGTACGCGCGCGCGTGAGGATGTACACCTCTTTCATGGAAGGTGTACACGTTCAGGCCTATTCGTCTATACAAAAAGCGGCTTCGTGCAGACGAAAAGTGTTTTTTCGTCAGGAAAATGGTGTGGGTTGGATAAAAATCATTATATTTGCCCCCGAAAACTAACTTTCAACCTAAGGATATGATGTTTTTTACATGTTTCCGCCGTCCACAGCGATGGCTTTTCGTGATGCTTTGTCTTTTGACGACGCTCCAAGTCAGTGCCGACCCTATTACTCGTCAGCAAGCTTTGCAACAGGCTTCACGCTTTCTCGAAGGCCGCACAGGTAGCCGGCTGCTCACACCCGTAGATAATGGGCGCAAACTGGCTCCGCGAAACAAGAATGCCGCCACGGGTCACGACCTCTATTATGTCTTCAACCGTGGTGCCGGTGAGGGTTATATCATCATTTCGGGCGACGACCTCGCAGAACCCGTCATCTGCTATTCAGAGTCGGGTGAGTTTGACTACACGCAGATCGCTCCTGCCATGCGTTACATGCTTGACGGCCATGCGCGTGAGGTGGAGTTTATCAGCGCACACGCAGAGGAAATCAAGGCAACCCCGCGACGTGCCTTGAAGACACATCCTGCTGTTGGAATCCTGTGTACGTCCCGCTGGAACCAAGGTTCGCCCTACAATGACGACTGCCCAAACTTCTTCGGTCAGGGTCGCTCCGTAACGGGTTGCGTGGCGACGGCGATGGCCCAGTTGCTGTATTATCAGCGTGCGAAGTCAGTGACGGAGACGCAAGCAGAGATGCCTTCTTATCAGAATCCGACAGACTATAACGGCCAAAAGATGATTGTGGAAGGCATTCCAGAGCATTCGCCTATTGACTGGGATAACATGCTCGACACGTATGGCAGCAGTGCCACGGGCAAGCAGAAGAAGGCCGTGGCTCAACTGATGCACTATTGTGGTGTCGCCGTTGAGATGGGTTACTCGAACACGGCCAGTGGTGCTTATTCGTCCAACGTGCCGACGGCTTTTCAGAAATATTTCGGTTACGGCAGCTCAACACGTTATTTGTGGCGGAACGACTATTCGGAAGAGAAGTGGGACGAAATCATCTATAATGAGATTGCCAATAGTCGTCCCGTATATCTGAGTGGTGCTAATTCCGAAGGCGGTCATGCCTTCGTCTGCGACGGCTACGATGGCAACAAATGCTATCACATCAACTGGGGTTGGGGAGGCAGCAGCGACAACTATTTCCTGCTGTCGAGTCTGAATCCCTCTTCGCAGGGCATTGGCGGCACGGGCGACGGATACAACCAGCAGCAGGAGGCTGTCATCGGTATCGAACCGGAGAACTATTTATCGCGCTCGCTGCCCATCAGCAACAGCACCCTTCGTTCACTGTGCACAAAAGCCTTCGATGCCGATGGCGACGGGGTGCTGACGTATGGTGAAGCCGCTGCTGTGACGGACCTCGGGACGACGTTCAAGGAAACCAGGATATCGACGTTCAACGAACTCTACTACTTCTCTGGTCTGACGTCGATTGGCGACGATGCCTTCAGCGGTTGTGCAATGCTCACGACGGTGAAACTGCCTAAGCACTTGAAGCACATCGGGGCTCGGGCCTTCAAGGGATGCGCGAAGTTGAAGACGATGGTATTGTCAGACAGTCTCACCTCCATCGGGGAGGAGGCTTTTGAAGGTTGCAAGGTCTTTGCGCTAACGAGCCTGCCTGATGGCATCATGCAGATTCCCGCGCGAACCTTCCAGAACTGCGAAGCTTTGACGACGATGACGCTGCCGTTGAATGTCGCGTTCATCGGGGATGAGGCTTTTGCTGGTTGCACCAAACTGAAAAGTGTGACCGTGCGTAATTTCTTACCTGAAAACATCAAGTTGGGCAACAACGTCTTCGACGGGGTGAGTCTTGAAGCCGCTACGCTCAACGTCAGACAAGGCACCAGCTCCTACTTCCAGGCGGCCAGCCAATGGAATGCCTTTGGCAATATCTACCAGCAACGTGACCTCTCCTACGGACGTTTCCTCAACGAACCGCTCGTGCTGAAAGATCTATATGTCTATAATGTAGGAACAGGACGCTATTTGACCAAAGGCGAGGCGTACGGAACCCAAGCCGTGGTTGCAGAAACCGACGAACCCATGCGATTCCAGTTGCGACGCAGTGCGGCGATGGCCGATGGGGTCTATTATCTCTACTCCAACGACACAGGGAATGAGAATGCTCACATTCTCTTCCGCACCAATACAGACAAGACCGTTGGTCAAGGCATCAATGCCTGCTTCGTAGATGGTGCCGACTCGAAAAGAACCGACTCCTCACATCCGGCATACTGGAAGGTGGCGTCAGTTTCTGAAGGCATCTTCACGTTGCAGATTCCGTCGAATGTCAAAGGCTATGTGGCGTCGCAATATTTAGGCGTGCTGCCCTCACATGCCAGCGATTACTCGTTCCCGACGTACGGCATCTACAGCGACGTCGTCTATGAGGAGTATCCTCTCAATTGCCAATGGCGTTTCGTGGAGTACAATGAGGCGGATGTTAAACGCTTCCAGAGTGCACAAGTGTTGGAACGTTTGCTGGCCAAAGCCGACACACGCCATATCGGTGCAGCCAACGAACAAGCGGTCTATGACAATCTCGACAGCAGCGAAGAAGAACTGCGTGCTGCGCAGCGCTCCCTCCGCAGCAAGCTCGGCTTGATGGACTTCGCAGATGAGAACGTTCGCAAGATTTGTGTAGATCATTTCGACGTTGACGGCGATGGCGAACTGTCTGCCTCGGAAATCGATGCCGTTCCAAGTCTGGAGTATGAATTCAACACCAACAAGAACATTGTTTCCTTCGACGAGCTCCAGCAGTTCTCTCATCTGACAATGCTCTATGGCAACAGCTTCCAGAACTGCTCCAACCTTCAGAGCATCAAGTTCCCAGAAGGACTCGCGCGCATCTACTACTCAGCCTTTAGCGGATGCCGCAAGCTGTCCAGCATCGAACTTCCCGAATGTCTGGTCTATATCGGGCAAAGGGCTTTTGCCAGCTGCGTGGCCTTGAACGAGGTGACCGTTCTCAATCCTGACCCGTCTTCCATCTCGCTTGGAACCAACGTGTTTGCCGGCGTGAATCTGGCCGATGCCACGCTCTACGTTCCTTTCGGCTCTAAAGAGCTCTTTGCTGAGGCCGACCAATGGAAGGCTTTTGGCACTATCAAGGAGATTCGTGCACGCACAATGCCTCCCTTCTCTCCCTTCGTCGCCAATGCGCCTGGCTATCTCTTCAACCTCGGCACTCGTCGCTTCCTCGGCAACGGAGAAGCCTACGGCACCCAGGCGGTCGTCAACGAAACAGGATTGCTCTACCAATTCCGTCGCACCAGTCGTATGGCGGAAGGCGTCTATTATCTCTATTCCGAAGAGACCGGACAGTCCAACAAAATCCTTTTCCGTACCGACGAGGATTCCAAGGTGGGCGCAGGTGTGAAGACATGCTTTGTCGATGGGACGTCTTCCACGAAGGCCTATTGGCGGGTGGATTCTGTCGGTGTGGGCATTTACACCTTGCAGGTGCCAGAGAGCGATGCCTCGTTTGTCGATGGTGAATACCTGGGCGTGCAACTCGACCATGAATCCAAAGCTGCCTATCCGACGTTCGGACTCTATTGGGATGTGGTGGCTGACGACAATCCTCGTTCTTGTCAGTGGGCATTCATCCTTGCGGAGGATGTCAATGCAGCCCGCACGATGGACAGCAAGGCCCTTGAACTCAAACAGCTCCTGACGATGGCTGCTGAACGCCAAATGGAGGCCGTCGAGGAACAAGCCGTTTATGACGACCCGGCCAGTACGCTTTCTCAGCTTTCCGATGCGATTGCTTCACTGCGCAGGAAATACCATTTCATCACCTTTGCTGACGAACGGGCCAAGGCGCTCTGCCTCAACGAATGGGACGGAAATGGCGACGGTGAGCTCAGCCTGGAGGAAGCGGCGGCTGTCACAGACCTCGGCACCCGCTTCAAAAGTGCGTCGAGCGTCAAGAGTTTCGAGGAACTGCGTTTCTTTACAGGATTAACCAAGATAGATGACGACGCTTTCCGCAGCTGTTCGGGCATGACTTCTGTCTATGTGCCTGCGCATGTGACGGCCATCGGCAGCAATGTCTTCACTGGTTGCAGCGCCCTCAAATATGTGGCCATTCCTGGCGGCAAACCCGAAATGGGAACCACGTTGGCACGCACCATCACGCTCTTCGTGCCTCAAGAACAGCTCGAAGCATACGCTGCTGACGAACAGTTTAACCGTGCCACCATTGTTCCTTACACGGGCGTGCCTACTGTTCAGGCTGAGGATGCCGCACGCGCCTACGGACGTACGAACAGCCGATTCAGCTACACCGTGTCTGGGGCACCCATCAATGGTGAACCCACCCTCTCCTGCGATGCCGTCGCCACCACGCCCGTCGGCGACTATCCTATCGTCATCGAGGCTGGCACCATCACCAGCGAAGGACTCCGTCTGGTCAACGGCACCATGACCGTTGAACCTGCCGAGGTGACCGTGAAGGTACAGAACTGCGAACGTCCACGCGGCGTCGCCAATCCCGACTTCACCGCCACCTATTCCGGATGGAAGAACCGGGAGAAGGCTGAAGAAGTCATGCTCACATGGCCAACCTTCGAGTGCGACGCCACTCCCGACAGCCCCGCCGGCACCTACGAGATTCGTGCCTATGGTGCAGAGGCACAGAACTATCAGTTCATCTACGAAGCCGGTACACTCACCGTCACAAATGCGGATGGTATCGACAACCTGGCCGCCGACGGCAAACAACATACAACTTACGATTTGTCAGGCCGCAAGGTAACAACACCACAACGTGGCGTCTACATTGTAGACGGAAAGAAGATTGTCAAGTAAATAGATAAGGAAGCTTATCAAGTAAATAAATATTGTTGCAGCACCTGCCACACACAAATAATGTGGCAGGTGCTGCCTGCTAAGACGAAGAAGTGAAAGACCGTGTGGATGAACGGGCGATTGTGAGAAAAAGCATAAATGACGGCACCCAAGACATAGAACACACCTTCGGCTATCAGCCATCCGATGGTTTCAGGTGCCACGCAGTTCATCAACGGCTTGAAAGCCACCAAGACAGAGAGTCCCATTGCCACGAAGCAAGCCGTCTCTACATGGTTGTGTTCTTTCAGACCACGGAAGCTGACAATAGTACCACTAATGGCCGCTAACCAGACAAAGGAGAAGAGTCCCCATCCCCACCAGCCTTCTGAACGCATCGCTATCAGCGTCACCGGAGAATAGCTGCCTGCAATATGCCAGTAGATGGCAGCATGATCCCATTTGCGCAGCACCTCTCGTGATGGCCAGGACGACGGCAAGGCATGATACACGGTACTGGTCACGTAACTGCCCAGCATACCTGTCAGATAAAGGATGACGGAGGCCGTGGCCAACGGATTTTGGGCGTTGCTGCACCAGATAAGGAACAGAATCCCCACCGCCAAGCCCCCGACGATTCCCACGGCATGACTGCACGAGTTGAACAGGTCTTCTTTTCTCGAATAATGAATCATCGGTGCAAAAATACAAAAAAGAACCTATTATTTTTGCACATGCAACATTATTTCGTATTTTTGCACCCAAATAATGTAATAATAACGTATTACAATGAAAAAAAGTTCCTTTTTGCTGGCATTGCTGGCTCTCTTAACATCGCTCATGCCGTTGTCGATTCATGCGTCATCATGGAAAGGCAACACACTTAAACAAGGTACCTTTTATTTGTATAATGTCGGAGCAGAACAATGGTTCACGGCTGCCAATGGCTGGGGCACGCAAGGTTCCCTGACCGATGTCGGAGGACTGGATGTCAACATTAAAGTAAGTTCCTACGGCGAAGGTTACGTCATAGATACTGATATCCAAAATAGTACTTATGATCATTATCTCGGCTCTAATCTTTTTTGTGACGCAGACTTTGAAACATGGACATTCACCCAATGGGGGACTTCTCCAATCACCTACACGATAAGCAATGCAAATGGTTATCTTGCCCATGACGGCCAAGGAGTGCTCACTCAAACCAGCAACGCCAACAACAATGCACTTTGGATTCTTGTCACACGCGAAGAGCGCATTGCTGCAATGGCCGAGGCAACTGCTGCCAATCCTATGGATGTCACCTTCCTCATCCGTGGAGCCAACTTCAGCCGTAACGATACGCGCAACAGCCAATGGCAACTCGGAGATAACTGCTACAACTATACCGGCTCAGGAGGTAATAATGTCAACAACTGTGCTGAAAGCTTTCATTCTCTCTTTACGCTGAGTCAGGACATAAAAGGAATACCTGACGGAACCTATTCTATGACCGCACAAGGGTTCTACCGTTCAGACGGCGGTACGTTGTCGGACAGCCAAGTTCCGCAATTCTTCCTCAATGATGCTACCGAAGCTGTGCCGCTTTTATATGGCACGACCATCAACAGCATGAGCACGGCCTCTACAGCTTTCACGGCAGGAAACTACACCATCGACCCCATCATCTCCACGGTTACAGGCGAGACGCTTACCCTCGGTATCCGCAACACAAGCTCCACCTCCTTGTGGGTCTGTTGGGATAACTTTAGACTTACTTATTACGGCAGTGGTTCTGGTGATGACCTCAACGTATATAAGGAACTTTTGGCCAAGGCTGTGACCAAAGCACAGACTCTGGAAGGTTGCATCCCCGCCGCCGCATGGCAGAACCTAAAGGCAACGATTGACACTAATAACAAGACCTACACCACGGCAGAAGAATACCAAAGTGCAACAACGGCTATTCAGCAAAAATATGAAGAACTGCTCACCCTTGTCACCGACTACTCCACCTTCAAAGAGTTTTACGAGATGGTTCAGACATGGCTGGAAAACAAGGATGACTTCGCGGACAAAGGCAATGCCGTGTCTACGTTGCAAACAGCACTCCCGACGATTAACGACCAGGCCAATGCTGCTACGAACTCGTCTGAATTGCTGGTGCAGACAAACAAGTTGCGCAACGCCGCCAACACCTTCATCGGGAACATTAGCATGAAGTCAGGGAAGACCATTGACCTGACATGGTTCATCAACAATCCTACGCCAACCGACAACACCAATGGATGGCAGACAGATATAGGACAACAAGGCCAATATGGTGCCTTAAACACAGGTAGCTACAACTGTGCTGAATTCTGGAACTGCGCAGGAGCCAGCATCGCCCAAACAATTGAGAATCTGCCGAAAGGCACTTATCGCTTGACCGTGCAGGCGTTCACGCGAGACAACATGACCGCCACCCTGATTGCGGGAACAGCATCAATGTCTATTGCCGGCGTGAACAAGAGTGAGGTCAACACCCTTACTCAAGCCGACACATGGTTCAATGCGGGCAACGGTGTCAACAAACTGACATTCAACAATTCGTCTGTGGGTGATGTGCGAATTGCTCTCACGGCAGACAATACCACGCCAGACTTCTGGATGGTGTGGCGCAGCTTCAAGCTGGAACTCGTCAATGCGGACGATGATCCTGTGGGTCCGACACCCACGGAAGCCACACTCACGCTTACGGCTACAGGCAATGGTTCGATCACGTTCAACGGTTCCACCTTGCGTAACCAAACGAAGGAGTTCACCATCGTGCAGGGTAGCAACATTAGCATCACGCTCACGCCAGACAGCGGATACGACACGCAAATATCCAGCAACGGTAATGTCATTGCCAGCCGCTATACAAGCGGTACCTTTAACATATCCAATGCCCAAACGGACAATTTCACCTTCACGTTCATTGAGCAGAAAACAGATGAACTGGATTGGGACAGTGCCACCCAGGCAAATCCTTTAGACATCACGTCGCTGTTGGAGAATCCAGACTTTGAGGATGGTACAGCTTTGGGTTGGAATATAAGCTATATACGAGGTGTGAGTGCAAATAATCTCGGCTACCAAGGTGGTGCATCCTACACAAATGGCGATGTTACCATTAGTCGTTTTTGTGAGGCATGGAGAGGTGGAGGAACGTCATTGGGCGATGGCAGCATCTGGCAGGAGGTGGATAACTTGCCCGTGGGACGATACCGTATGGAGGCCGATGTGGTTGCGACAGACCAATATTATGGAGGAACTGTCACGGGTGCCTACCTGTACGCAGACACGTCCACCGGTACATCTACCACGAGCATCAGCACTGGCGACCAAGCACCACAGCATTTCACGTTGACTTTTGCCCACACGGATACGCAGCCTGTCCTCATTGGCATCAAGACCGAAAGCACCAATGCCAACTGGCTGGCCTTTGACAATGTGCGTCTTTATTATCTGGGGAACGAGGAGGAAATCAAGACGGTCACCCTCAACGTCTATGTCGGAGCAAACGGAAATATGTGGTTAGACAACATTCACATCCTCTCGTCTGGCGGTGCCAACGTGGCGGCTCCTGTTGAGATTGCTGTCGGCAATGATGTCAGGCTCAGGCCAGAGCCCAACGAAGGCTATGTGGTGAACACGCTGACCGTGGGCGGAAAGGACGTGACCAGCCAGCTGGTCAATGGCATCTACACCATCGAGAACGTCATAGCTACCACCACGATTCGCGTCACCTTTAAGGAGGAAGAGGTTGCAGAGACTTGGCCCTTGCCGCCTTTTACCTTGACCGCTGCTGACCTCACGCCAGGGAACACCTATTACCTCCGTAACGTCGGTTCGGGACAATTCATGACAGGTGCCAATAACTGGGGCACGCAAATCAGTCTTGGAACCGACGGGCTGCCCTATATGGATCTGTGGTTTGACTATCTGACGGCAGATGAAATCGCCAACGAGGGTGGCACAAAGTATAACAATCTGCCTGGATACAGGTTGCGTCATGCAAGTACGCACACTTTCCATGGTTATTCCTATACAGAGAATCGTGAGCGCGACTTTGTGGTCAATGCCTACGTGGCTATTTTCCGCGATTCAGAGGAAACTGGGTACGTTGACTGGAATGGACAAGGCCACGGACGCTTCTGGGAAATTAACAAGGTGGGTAAGTACTATCGTCTGCAAACTTACCGTGGTGATACCTATTTCCCCAACGCCACCACGCAATATGCAGGCGTGCAGAATGGAACGGCAGAAGGATTCCCCGTTCTTTTCAACTTGACAGCCAATGAGGATGCATGGATTGACTGGGAACTGATCCCAGCAGATGGGTCTACCAAAGATGCCATCGATGCCTACAAGACAAAGCTGGAAATGCGCACACTTCTCACACAGGCAAAGAAACTGAGCATCAGCACGACGCAAGCAGAAACCGTCTATAATAACAGCAATGCTACTCTTCAACAAGTGCAGGATGCCTACGGACGGCTTTATGCAGAGATTATCCAAGCAACCACGACATACGAGTGGGATAAGGCAAGCACAGAGAATCCTATTGACGTGACTGGCTTCATCAAGAATCCTTCATTTGAAGAGGGAGTTGAGCCCTGGAGCAACACCATTTCCGGAAAGAATACAAGCTTGCAGACAGAAACGGTCTACGTGGCCTCCGACGGAGAAAATATCCAGAAGTTCATGGAATCATGGATTCCTTCTATCAGTTCTCTGGGTGATGGCACAATCAGCCAAACCATCTACGGTCTTCCCGCTGGAAGATATCTGTTGAGAGCTTACGTGGTGGCAACAAACCAACAACAGGGTAGTTCTGCGGTTACGGGTGTCAACCTGTTCGCCGGAAAGGAAACTGTCGCGGTGGCAACAGGGGATGGTGTATTCACTCCCTATACACTCGCCTTCACGAAAACCGACGCAGACGCCATCATCATCGGTCTGCGCACGGAGAGCACGACCGCTAACTGGGTGGCTGTTGACCAATTCAAGCTATACTATCTGGGTAACGAGGAAGAGAAGTTGCCCGATGGGCTGACCATTGAAAGCAAAGGAAACGGAACGGTGACGTTCAATGGCTTGACCGTCCGTGAGGGTGTGCAGAACTTTGAATCGGTGACGGGCAAGACAGTGACGCTGACGATTGTTCCCGATGATGGTTACCATATCGGACGAGTCGTCTGGAGCAGCAATGCTTCTTCCACAGAGACGGACTGCACGTCGAACGTGGTGAACGGACAGCTGAAGTTAAACAACTACACATCCGGCACGTATGTCTATGTGGAGTTTGTGAAGAATGATTGGGAAGAATATGAGCTGGTGTTGTCGTCTGTTGGCGGTGGCTCGGTTTCATACGGGGATGTTTCCGTGGAGAACGGTTCTTCGACGATAAAGGTAAAAGACAGCGATGACATTGATTTACAGTTGACGGCTCACAAGGGCTATCATCTGGATAGGGTGACGGTGAACAACAGCGTTGTCACTACGGACAGAACTGTACAAACATGGCATTTAGGAAAGCTGACGGCGGATACGCATGTGGCGGTGGAATACGTTCCCGATGCAGTGGCCGCAGATTCTATCTATTGTAAAATATCGATTGAAGGCTTTGGCTCGGTGGCAATTGGTGAAGATGAAGTGGATGAAGAGGAGCAAACAATTCGTTTAGCTAAGGGACGTGATTATCTGTTGGTTTTGAAACCTGAGAGCGGTTACCGCCTCGGGCGACTGACGATGGACGGAATGATCATCACAGAAGAGATGATGACAGCCTCAACAGATAATGCCTTCACCTATAAATTGAAGAATATAACGACGGACATCGAGCTGCAAATCCTCTTTGTTGAAAACCTGGATCTCTTCAAAGTGGCCATCAACGGGGTATCTGTCACCTTCGGTGTACTGAAGAACGATATTTATAAGGCACAGGTGATTAGTGGCGACTTCGAGGGTAATGTGACCATTCCTTCCACTTTTGAATATAACGGTCACACATGGACGGTCATCGGCATTGACGGCTCAGCCTTTGCGGGACGCAAGTGGCTGACGAGTATCAGCCTGCCGGGGACTTTGGAGGCAGAGCAGACTGGTATGAGCTTGTTTGAGGGTTGCACCCAGTTGGCGGCCATCGAGTGGGATGCCCCCATAGAACTGACGCGGCAGCGGATAGGTAACCTGAGCAACCCCAATATGCTCTATTATGTGACGGCGGCGGCGTACGCTCCAAGTTTCGCCACAAATGTTGTCGTGAATGGCGTGGCCGAGCGTATCATTCTCAAGGAACCTGACGAGGATGACGATGCCTTGGACGGCGGATTCTATTGTCCGAAGACCTTTACGGCACGCAATATCTCCTACAGCCATTACTTCCAGATGGAAACCAAGAAGGGAATCTGTCAGGGATGGGAGTCACTTGTGCTACCCTTCACGGTAAGCAAAATCGAGCATCAAACGCTAGGTGAGATTCATCCCTTCGCTGTCCTGACAGAAGAGGACAGGGATGCCGGCAAGAAGCCTTTCTGGCTCTACCGCTACACGATGAACGACACTTTTGAGGCTACGGGCAGCATAGAGGCGAACACACCCTATATCATTTCCATGCCAAACGACCCGAACTACGCCATTGATTACCGGCTGGGCGGCACGGTAAAGTTCACGGCTGAGGACGTGGAGGTTAAGGCAACGGACGAGACAGCGGCTGTCACAGGCGCCCTCCGCACCTTCTATCCGTGTTTCCAACGCCGCTTGAAAGGGGAAGGCTGTTATGTCCTGAACATAGGCAAGACCTATCATGGCCATCCCGAAGGAAGTGTCTTCATTCGTGACTACCGTGACGTGCTACCCTTCGAGGCTTATTTCGCTGTGAAAGACGGCGCGGTCAAGGGGGACTTCTTCAGCGTGTTCGACAGCACGACGGAAATTGAAGAAGTGAACAATGAAAGTGTGAAAAATGAAAAATGGGCTGGGGAAGTATATGACCTCAGCGGGCGTAAGATGGGAAGAAATCAGACGCTGAGCGGGGTGTATATCCTAACGGGAAAGAAGGTAGTGATTAAGTGAAAGATGGCTGTTAGAGTGGTCCCCCTTCGCGTCGGAGCTTGTCTGCGTAGGCGCTGATGCGTTGTAGCTCACGCGGAATCTTGATTTGCTGTGGGCAGTGGTGCGTACACTGGTTGCAGCCAATACAGTGGTCAGCCTGTCGCAGACGCGGCACGCTACGGTCGTAGCCGACGAGGAAAGCACGGCGTTGTTTCCTGTAGGTGGGGCTGCCGCTGCTTTGTGGTGTGTTTCCTTCGCGGATGCATCGGTTGAAGTGTGTGAAGTTGGCGGGTATGTCGATGCCGTAAGGGCATGGCATACAGTACTGGCAGGCGGTGCAGGGTATTTCCTTCTGTCCGAAGATTTCTTCAGCAATGTGCATGAGGAATTCATGGTCTTCTTCGGTAATGGGCTGGAGGGGCGAATAAGTCTTTACGTTCTCTTCCAGATGTTCCATGAAGGTCATGCCGCTGAGTACGGTGAGTACACCTTGGGGCGTGCCAGCGAAACGGAACGCCCAGGAAGCGATGGTGGCTTCGGGGTCACGTTGCTTGAGTTCGGCGGCGACTTCGTCGTTGACATTGGCAAGACGTCCTCCGAGCAGAGGTTCCATGATGACGGCGGGGATGCCGCGCTTCTCCAGTTCGCCGTAGAGGGTGACGGCATCCACGTTGGCACCGTTGATCTCGTTTGCGTAGAACCAGTCGAGGTAATTGAGCTCAATCTGGACGAAATCCCAATGGTAGCGTCCTTCGTCGTGTAGGCGCAGGAGGAGCTCGAAGGCTCGGTAGTCGCCGTGCCATGAGAAGCCGAGGTTGCGGATACGTCCAGCCTGTTTCTGTTCCACGAGCCAGTCGGTGAGGCCATTGTCGATAAATCGTCGCTGACAGACTTCCAATCCGCTGAGGTTCTCACCCGTTTCGGGGTCACGGCCTCCGCCTCCAGTGCTGTGTAGCAAGAGATAGTCGATGTAGTCTGTTTGGAGTTCCTTGAGGGAATTCTCGAACATCTTCTGACCGGCTTCGAGAGGCCACTGTCGGTTATCAAAGTTAGAGAGCTTGGTGGCGATGAAGTATTTGTCTCGTGGATGCCGCTTCAAAGCGATGCCAGTGCAACGTTCGCTCAGGCCGCGGCAATAGACCGGTGCCGTGTCGAAGTAGTTGACACCATGTTCCAGGGCATAATCAATCTGTTGGTTTATCATTTCCTGATCGAAGCGTCCTGTTTGGGGATCTTCTGGAGAGCCTTCCGGAAGCATGGGAAGGCGCATCATTCCATAGCCGAGGAGACCGACGCGGTCGCCGCTGTTGGGGTTGACGCGCATGGTCATCTTAATATCCTCGGAAGTATTTTCGGAAAGAGAACGTTTGCAGGACGTGAGGACAGCTGAAGCAGGTGCAACGGCGGCAACACTGCCTGCCAGATATTTGAGGAAATGACGGCGGGATATCGTATTCATTATGGGGTGATCTGTTGAGAGTTGAGGAATGTATGTTGAGAGTTTGGAGGGAAGAAGTGAAACGTATTTACCTTAAACCTCTTTGTGTACTTCATGGCCTTCCACGTAGATGGCAGAGAAGGGACGGGCAGGGCAAAGGTTCTCACAAGCTCCGCAGCCGATGCACTTCGCTTCGTTCACGGCGGGTACGTAGGCTCCGGCCTCATCCTCGGGGTCGAGTGGTACCATCTGTATGGCCCCTGTGGGGCAGTGGCGTGCACAGTTGCCGCACTCAACTTGGTCGGTGATGACAACGCAGTTCTTCTTTACCCAGACGGCGTGTCCAATCTGTATGCTGGTTTTCTCTTCGGGTGTAATGGGACGGATGGCTCCTGCGGGACAAACCTCGGAACAACGGGTACATTCCGGACGGCAGAATCCTCTTTCGTAGGACATCTCCGGTTGCATCAGGGTCATGAGGCCGGTGCTGGGACGAAGGACTTGGTTGGGACATTGTGCGACGCAGAGCTGGCAGCCAGTGCAGTGTTGGGCAAGGTTCTTGGCAGAGAGCGACCCAGGAGGTGTCAGTGGGGTCTTGCGTTCGGGAGCCACCTTGTCTTCGATGTCTGCGAGGCCGCCATCGACCTTCAGCTTAGCCTCTTGGGCGAGGGCGGCTGTAGCAGCAAAAAGGAGCGATGATTGCATAAAAGCTCGACGGGAAGACCCACCCCCCAGCCCCTCCCTTGCAGGGAGGGGGGTAGAATCCATTTGACTGGGTGTCTTCTCTTCTGCACTTGAAAGGTGACTACTCCCCTCCCTACAGGGGAGGGGCTGGGGGGAGGGTCTGCGGAGGCGCGAGTAGTCGTATTTCAATGCCCCAAACTTGCAGCTCTCTATGCAGTTACCGCAGACGACGCAGCGGGAGTAATCTACGCTGTGGGTCTTGAAGTCGATGCAGCTGGCCTTGCAACTCTTGTTGCAGGCGGAGCAGTTGCGGCATTTCTCTTCGTCGAAGTGAATCTTCAGCAGCGAGAAACGTGAGAGGAAACTCAGGAAGGTGCCGACGGGGCAGATGGTGTTGCAGTAGGTGCGACCGCCCACCCACGCCAAGGCTGCCAGCACGACCAGTGTGGCAGCCGCAATGATGAAGGTCGGGAGACTGCGCATCCATACTTCGGTGGAATAGAAGGCATAGCTGTCATAGTGCTCTGCGATGGTGGCGAGGCCATTGTTGCCCCACTCATACAGCGGGCGCAGCAGGTTCACAACAATCCGCCCGAAACTGCTGTAGGGGGCCAGCAGGGCTACGAAAGAGCCGAAGCCAGCCACAAGGGCAATGATGAAAACAGCTAATACAGGATAACGCAACCAGCGCACTTCCGGCGAATAGCTGTAACGGCCCACCTTCTTGTTCTTACGCGGACGCAGGCGCGCGAGCCCGTCTTGGAGAATACCCAAGGGGCAGATGACGGAGCAATAGATGCGACCGAAGAGGAGGGTGAGGGCCACAAGGGCGATGATGACACCCACGTTCAGCGCCAGAACGGCGGGCAGAAACTGAATCTTGGCCAGCCAACCCAGATAGGTGTGCAGGATGCCAGTGATGTCTAAGAAGAGGAGGGTGATGCCGATGAAGGTGATGACGGCGAGGATGATTCGGATTCTTCTAAGCATTCTTGTAGTGTTTGGGGATTTGCGTTGGTGAATTTGACAATCCAGATGCTGACTTCATAGAGGAGCCAAATGGGGAGTGAGACCACGATCAGGGTCATGATGTCTGCCGTGGGGGTGATGATGGCGGCCACGACGAGAATGGCCACGATGGCGTGACGGCGGTACTCGGCCATCCAGGTGTGCTTCAACATCCCGAAGCGGGCCAGCAGCCATGCGATGACGGGAATCTCGAAGACAATGCCGAAGACCATCGACATCAACAGCAAAGTATCTACGTAGCTGCTGAGCGTCAGCATGGTTTCCACCTCACTGCTCACGCTGTAAGTGCCAAGAAAGCGCACCGTCAGGGGGAAGATGAGGAAGTAGTTGACGATGATGCCGACGAGGAACATCGTGTAAGCCGCTCCCACCAAGCGGATGCTGGCACGGCGCTCGCCTTCGTAGAGGGCTGGCGAGATGAACCGGAAGAGGATGTAGATGATGTAGGGCGAGGCCACGAGCAGTCCCATGACCAGCGAGACCTTCATGTGAATCATGAACTGTTCGGTCAGCTCGGTATTGACCAGCCGGATATAGAACGGGTCGGCACCGAGCAGGCGATAGGTGGGGAAGTCGCTGCTCCGTGGCCACAGGACAAGGTCGAAAAGGCGGTCCTTCAGGAAGAACACGCCAAATCCCATTCCCACGGCTGCCACCAGCACACGGATGATGCTGCCACGGAGAACGTCGAGATGATCCCAGAAGGTCATCTGCTCTTCCATCACTTACTCTCTACCTTGTTGTATTCCGTGGCGTCCTTGATTTCGTCGTCAAGACCTTTCACACCGTCCTTGAAGCTCTTGACACCTTTGCCAAGACCTTTCATGAGTTCGGGAATCTTCTTTCCTCCGAAGAGGAGCAACACCACCAGGGCGATAAGAATGATTTCGGGGGTTCCTAAGTTCATATTTCGATGGTTTTTGGGGGTTATTTGCGGCAAAAGTAGTGAGAAAAAATGAAACCTTTGGCATAAATTGATATTATTTTAGGAAAGATGCGTCTCATTTTATAAGAAATCTCTATATTTGCACTCGCAAACAAGCATTAGTAACATAATAAAACAAGAAAAAGCAATGAAAAAGTTCGTTTTGTCTTTGTGCTTGGCGCTCATGAGCGTAGGCACGTATGCACAGGAGTATTATGACGAAGGCGCAGCAGCAGGCGACTGGGGCTTGGGATTCGGCATTAACATGGGATTCGGTTCTGGAATCACCAACTTTGGTATTCAGATTCCGAAGGTGCAGTACTACTTTGCTTCCCGCACCCGTGCTGAGTTTTCTTTCGACTATTTCATGAAGACCAAGGAAACCGTGGATTGGGATATCGCTCTGAATATTCATCCATACATTGTTCCCATCAAGGATACGGGTCTCCATATCTATCCGCTCGCCGGCATCACCTTCATGCACCGCAAGATCTTGAGCGAGAACTTCGGTCGTCTCGGCTTCAACATCGGCGGCGGTGTCCAGTATGACATCACCGAGAAGATTTATGTCAACTTCGAGGCGAAGTATCTCTACGTGAACGACTTCGACCACGGAGGCTTCAACCTGGGTATCGCTTATCGCCTGTAGCCCCGCTCCCCGTCGTTTCAAAGAAAAGAAAGGCCGTCATCATCATCATTCCGCTCCATCAAGGGGCTGTTAGAATGGTGCTGATGACGGCCTTTCGTTTTCCGCTATCTGATTATCTGACGGCGAGTTTCCGTCTGCCGCTGATGTAGATGCCTTTCTTCGATGGTGAAGGTTGGACTTGGCGGCCGCTGAGGTCATAGATTCTGTTTTCTCTACTGGCCTCTTCAAAGGAGAGGTTGTCGCTCACCGTGTTGGCGCTTTCGGGTATTTCCAGCTGCCAGACGTAGCTGGGAGTCTTGGAGTATTCGGCTTTGGGCCTGCTGCCTGACGTCACCGTCCAATAGGTTTCGGCGTTGACGGCCCATCCGCTGGTGCCTCCGGCGGCATTCGTGGCGCGCACGGCATACTTGCCTTCGCCGTTCAGCAGGAACACCTGAGCTTCCCAGTTGTTGCGGTGGGACGTTGCATCCGTGGCGATGTGCCCGTTCTTGAGAGTCGGGTTGCCGCCAACGGGAGGGTTGGTGAAATAGGCATCTTTCAGCTGGAAGCCATAGTAGTAGGCATCGCCGTTGACGCGCGAGAACGTGAAGCGGCCTGCCTGCCTCTCAAGGTTGGTCAGGTAGCCGGTGGGCATGAGGTAGTATTTCTTGTCGTTGCAGATGGTCGTCACGTAATACTTGCCACCATCCTCAATGGCATCCAGCGCACGGAAGTAGTCGGCGTTCGGGCTCTCCTTGAAGTTGTTGGCGATGAGGGCATCAGTCAGCGTCTGACCCATCACGTTGTAGCCACTGGAAACATCCTCGCCGCTGAAGTCCATGAGTACCACCCCCGTCGGGCCTGTGTGGTTGCTGAGGTAATTGATGACCACGGGGTTCTGCGTGGCAGCGTTGTCGCGGTAGCCGTCGCTGGTGGCCAGGTTATAGTTGGCGATGCTTTGTGTCTTGGAGTAGCCGGACGTGTGGTTGATGACCCAGAGGTTCGTGTTGGTGTTTTCCGAGCAGGAGAATTGCAACATTCGCTGGATGCTGCTGGACTTTGTGGCGGGCGCACCACTGGCCGACATGTCGTAGTAGTCTTGTACGTAGAGCGGGCCTTCGCTGCCTCTGCCCTTGATTTTTCCGCCTTTCTGGTTGTTGAAGTTGGCATCGAAGCCCCATCCCGTGACGAAGCCGCCGACGGGTGTCGTGCCGTAGGCATCGCGGCAGAGGATGATGATTTTACCGCGCACGTCGCCCACCTTGGCTGCCGGGTCGAAGTTCACGGCGTGGCTCTGGACGGGCTCGCTGTTGAGCAATGAGTTCATCAGCGTCTTCCAGTTCTCGTCTCCATTGTCGTGGTCGTTCTCATGGCGCATGATGACGATACATGTCTCCGTGGGATGCTGATCCAGCAGGCCGCAGAGTGTGGAGAAGGCTTCGTCGAGGTAGAGGTTTGTCGAGACGAGGCCGTGGTAGATGCGCAGCCGACCCTCGTCCACACTAGGGCGCAGGTCGAAGGCTCGGATGCCACTGTTCCACTGCTCGGTCAGTGTCTTGTCTTGTGTTCGGGCATACTGATCACCACTGATGATTGCATAGACATTGTTCAAACCGTGGCCGGTGCCGGCGTCGTGGCTTCCAGGGATGGAGAGCTGACTGACGTAGGTCTTGTCATCGATGTTTTTCATCCATGCCGAGTTGTCGTCGGCAGAGGCGCTGAGGATGCCCACTCCGAGCATGAGGGCAAATATGGCAATAGCGAGAAAGGGAATGCGGTTCGTCATTGTGTCTTCGGTTTTTAATGGTTTTTCCGTTGCAAAGGTATGTAAAAGATACAGGAATTGTTATCTTCTCGTGTTAAATATTGTTGCAAGAGTAGAAATCTACAACGGGTAGCTTGGGAAGGCGTACACGTTCAGGGCGGAAGGAGTGTACGTTCACGGCGTCAGGTGTACGCATTCTTCCAGAACAGCCTCAACGTTCCACTCCTACATGTGGTTTTCCAAATAAAAGTCTCAACCCCTCACCATGTGACCTTTCCTGCTGAAACGCAAATGGTTACGGGTGAGACTTCGGTGAGGAATGGGTGAGGGATGGTGAGGGATTTGCAAATCCCTCACCATCCCTCACCTATCTCTCACCAATCCCTCACCCGTAAACGACTATTCAACAGGTGATTAGCCGGAAAGGTGAGGGATTGAGACTTTTTAGCCAAAAAAGCTGTGTAGGTAGAGAGTGACTGCCTGTTATTGGACAGTCACTTTCTTTCCATTGACGATGTAAATGCCACGTTTCAAGGTCTTTCCAGCGATGCGGCGACCGCTCAGATCATAGACCCAAGCACCTTCACCCACAGGGCTTGAGACGAGCTCGTTGATGCCATCTGTGTCGCCAAAGCCGAGTATGAAGCCCTTGACGTTGCCACTTGGCGTTGTCGTGTTAAGATAAGCCTTGTTGGCGCCGAGGGTGATGGTGCCACCGGTGAACTTGTAGAAACCGATTTCGCCGTTGAGCTTGCCGAGAGAATAGTAGTTGGTGGCGTCGCTGAGGTCGAGGTCCATGCTGGTGAGCGTTCCCTTGAGGAGGTTCGATTCGGCATCTACCACCCTGGAGAGTCCGCTGGTCACGTGGAAGAGAGCGCTGCCGGCCTGCTCACTGTTGATGAGCACTACGGCTGTGCGGGCAGGGATGTCGTGTCCCTCGTTTTCCACTTCGGTGAGCTGGGCGTAGCTGCCGTTGGTCGTCGTGACGTAGTATGCCTTCGTGTTGGCATCGGTCTGCACATCGCGATCGAAATAGAACGTAGCATAGGACTTGTCGCCTACAGTATTGAGTTTTACACGTGCCACAGGTTCAAGTGCCCAAGCGGAGCCGTCGGTGGAGCCGGAGCTATAACTATAGGTTACGACCTGATTCGTACTTCCATTGGTATTGGCATAACTGTAACCCGGATATGAGCTCTGAGTACTCATCTTGATGGCGTAGTACGGAATGTCACCTGACTTGGCATTATATATGATTTCCGCAGGTACATAGTTTGCTTCCGTTTGCGTGGTCGTGAACTGTTGAGAATAGCTGTCGCGGGAATTATCAAAATACCATGCATTGTCACCGTCGAAGCCAGCGATATAGTACGTAGGTAGATTGTTGCTGGCATTCACATTCTCCTCGATGCGGAACACAGTGTTCATGTCGGCAGGATTTCCATCGTTGTACAGCTTATGATCACTGCCGAGCTTCCAGTACTTCGTAGTAAGGTTACTGCCCATGCAACGAACCTGATAGTAGCCCGGCTCCACGAGCATGGAAATATCGTCGGCCTCTTCCACCACGAAACTCAAGCCCTTGTCACTATTGATGGAGGCTGAACTCCAAGTGCCCAACTGTTCAGCAAGGCAGTTTGATGGATTGTTCGGGAGAACAAAGGAGATGGCTGCGCTGGGCAAAGCATTGTCCCAATAGTTTGTCGTGATGTCGGGATTGGCCTTGGGGATGTACTTCGTCGGGGTGGTGGAAAGCATACTGTTCACCAAGCCTGTTTCGGGATAGGCGTACGGACGGATTTCTATTCCGTTGAAGGGATCGCCCGTGAAGAACCAGCGGCCGCGAGGCGTCACCCAGTTCTTCGTTCCAGAAGCTTGCTTGGCCTGTCCCGTAGAACTGTCTGGAGCATAGGCATAGTAACCATAGCGTGTTGATTTGAAGAAGTAGAGGTGCGGGTTGTCCGTGTCGGTAGTCAGTTGGAACGGTCCCGTCCAATGGTAGGTCACCTGCACTTCCTTCGACTCGCTTGCCGTGAACGGCGCCAGCGTGGGATAGCCTACGAAGCGGTCGGCGAAGTCGGTCAGGGCAGCGGGATAGCTGCTGACGGTGGAGCCGTAAGCATGATTAACGGTAGTTGAGAACATCTGGTTTCCTTCGCCATCCACGATAGTCCAGGTGATGGGCACATCGCTGACGGCATCCACGATCTCGATGGCTTGAATAGCCCCGCCGCCGTCACTCGTTCCGTTGGCACTCCAATATTTCAGACCTTGGTTGTTACCTACACCACCGTACTGGTTCCAATAAACACCTGTTGTGCCGGCAGGAGCAATGCTGAACGGATTGGTGAAACCCGCCTGCGTGCAGGTGGTGATGATCCAGCGTGTGCCTTCGCTCTGGAAGGTGGGGAAGGAGGAGCCGTTGGTGGCGGTGCCGTTGGCAGCTGCCAGTGCCTGACCGCTCTTGGCATAGTTGCGGATGATGAAGCCGTTGAACGGGTCGCCAAAGAACATCCAGCGCTGGTCGTTCGTCACCTCAGAAGAGGTGGTGCAGTCGAGCTGTCCGCCTGCCATGGTGTTGGAGGTGATGTACAGCGCATTGCGGATCTTCAGCTGATAGTGGTGCTCATTACCGGTCGTGGAAATCTGGAACGGACCCGTCCAGGTGTAGGACACGTTCTTGACTGTCTGTCCACTGCCGGCCGTGAAGGGCGTCAGCGTAGGCAGGGTGACGAAGCGCTCAGAGGCCATCGTGGTCAGCTCGGTAGGATAGCTGTTGATGTTCTGGCCGCTTGAAACGTCGGTGATGAGACTATAGACAGGATTGTCGTTGCCATCGACGAGCACCCACTTGACCGTATTGGAAATGGGGTCGCTGGCTTTCTGGACGGTGAAGAGGCTGCCGGGGTCGTTCTGGGAATCGTAGTCATTGGTAATCCAATAGTTCAGATAGCCCAGCGCCCCGAAGTTGTTCAGGAAGCAAGGGGCGTTCACGCCGCCATCGGTACCACCGTCCTTGTTCTCTAAGGAGAAGCCGTCGCCGGAGGAGTTGGTGCGGACAATCCATGTCAGCGAACTACCGCTCCTCATGGTGGGGTAGGCACCGCCGGAGGGAGGAGTCGTGTAGCCACTGTAGTCTTGCAAGGTTTGTTCCTCGCCACGACCACGGTTATAAATCTTGAAGCCGTCGTACTGGTTGCCGACGAAGGCCCAGCGGTAGTTGTTGTCGGTGGTGTTGTAGCTGCTCTTCAAGGCATGACCACCGTGGGCTGTACCGGCACTGCCGTTGGACTCACCTGCCGTGGCCCATTTGTTGGGGCCGGCACCTAAACTCAGGTAATACCACGTGGCAGAGCCATAGGTCTTGGCCCAGGCGAAGGGTGCATCGTCGGAGGGTTCTGCCTTCACCGTCCACGTCTGCCCATTCGTGGTAGGCACGGCGGGATAGGTGTACTTCGTATAGTCGCGCTTGGCTTCTGCAGGTAAACCGTCGGTGGCGTCGGAGAAGAAGGCGTTGGCAAGGGAATACAGTTCCGCGCCGTCCTCATCGATAATACGCAGTGTTCCCGTCACGCCGTCAGGCACGGTGAACTCGTTGGAGTAGAGCGTCAGACCGGGATAGTTGGCGTTGGTGAAGCTGAAGCGCACGCGGTTCTGGGGCTTCATGAAGCCATAGAGGTTTCCGTCGGTGCTCGTGGCATAGTCATTGCCATCGACATCGCTGGCGGCGAGCGTCAGTGGGGTGTCCGTCGTGCCGTCGTAGCTGTTGATGACGGGTACTACGTTCTGCACGCCGCTTCCATCGAGACGGGCGTCTGTCAGGTCGAGGGTGTAGGCAGTCTCGTTGCGGGCTGCGTAGTTGGGCAGCTTCGACTGCAAGGGATAGCTGTAGTCGCCGAAGGCCGCTCTCATCGAACCGGAGAAGTCGTACTGTCCGTCGTTGCCGGCATAGAGCATACGCGCGGGCTTGCTTTCAGCGGACGGGAAGGAACGGAACGTGAGGTGGTTCGACGAGATGTCGAGGTCGGTGAGGCCGTCCAAGCCGTCCATGCTGAGGGTGGTCAGACCGTTATTGGCCACATCAAGCACCTTGATAGGCTCGCCGTAACCTGCCAAGTCTTCCAGCTGGTTGCCCTGTGCAGAAATCGTGGTGACAGCCGTGGGAACGACCAGCGAGAACATGCTGTTGCTTTCGCAGCGCACAATGTCGAGGTTGGTATTGCCGGAGAGGTCGAGATTAGAGATGCTGTTTCCCGTGATGTCGAGGGAGTAGAGCGTCGTACCTGTAAAGGTAAGGCTCGTCAGTCCGCAGTTAGCCACGTTCAGGTTCTCCAAAGCCGGACACTTGGCGGCAGTGATGGCGTTGGCCACAGCTGCGCTGGTGTTCGACACGTCGATGTCGGTCAAGGCGGACATCGTGCCAAGGGTCAAGGAGGTCAGGGCGGTGCAGCCTTTCAGGTTGAGAGAAGCTAAATGAGAGGCCATACCTGTCACGTTCATTTCAGCCACATTTGCCTTGTTGTTATAAACCTCAAGATAGGTGACGTCGTCGGGCAGGGTAATAGTCAACGTCTTATAGGTGTTGCTACCTGTCGTGACGGCAAAGGTCTGCCAATAGGTGTCGTTCACGGTCAGGGAAACCGTACCCCCAGAACCATTTGCTGTTGTTTTGCTTCTCGTGACACTGTCACTGGTCTTGCTGATGCGGAAGTAAATCGTCTGCGAGTTATTGACCGATGTCACGGTGAAGGTTTGTGAAGCCGCAGCAGAGAGGATGCTTGCAACGGCGAGAATGAATACAGATAATATCTTTTTCATAGTCTTGTCCTCCTTGCTTTAGTCGTTATTGATAGATGAAGGCATCGTCCAGCTCGGATTAGCCACCTGAAGGATGGCCTTCACGCGGTTGTCGTCGCAGGTGGAGAGGCTGAGGGCATTCATGTCGTTTCGGAACTCATCGTACATGTCAGCCGTCATCAGGTACCATGCACCGCCGAAGGTGCGATAGGCCACCTGACGCAGCAGGCCGCACTTCTCGAAGTAGGGGAAGAGGTTGTACCCGCTGAGGCGGCTGGCCTTGCGGATGTAGTTCAGGATGAACGGCACGGAGTTGACGCTCCATCCGAGGTGATCAGACTTGATATAGTTCTTCGTCGTCCATACGCTGCTGCTGTAGCTGGAACGGAACTGGCTGCAGGCATTGGCATCGCCGTTTTGCGCAGCTGCCAGGATTTCATACTTATCCACGCTGCTCTTCTCGATGCTCGAACCCACGATGGTGTTGCCATTCTTCTTGTCGGTCTGGCGCAGTGCCTCGAAGAGGTCGTAGCTGAAGTCAGGCTTGTTGAGCGTGCTGATGGCATAGAAGGAGATGGCGATGAACGGACGTGCCGTGCAGTAGTTGGTGAAGTCGAAGGAATAAACGCTCTGCGTGGTTTCTGCCGTCCAGTCGCGGTGGTTGTTGTAGGTGTTGTTAACCAGAGTGGTGAAGTAGGAATTCCAGCTGACCTCAGACTTATTGCTATTGGCGTTGTCACGGGTGTTGGCGATGGTGGTATATACCGTGTTGTCGTTTGCCGTCAATCCGTCGGCCACTACACCGTTATAGAGCGTTGTGCCGAAGGCGGGATGGCAGCCGTGGCCGGTGTCGGTGAGGCCGAAGCGCACGGTATTCCAGTAGGAGTTGTAGTTGTTCGTGGCCTCGTCGCAGCCTGCCCAGTTGAAGTAGGGACGCATCTGGTGCTGGTGACCCCACTCGTGGCTGATACCCCAGACGCTGGCACCGCTGGCCTTGAGCATCTTGTAGAGGTCGAGGCACTCTTCCTGAACGTCGTAGCAGAAGCTCACGCCAAGGTCGCCCTGGAACATGAAGTATTGATAATTCACGTATGCCAAAGCACGGGTGTTCGGCACGCGGTTGTACTTCTGCAAGCCCAATGCCTCGTGCTCGGAACCGATAATGTATTCCAAAGCGCGAATGTACTGGCGGTAGCCTTTCGCTGTTCCTGTCGAGGAGAACCATCCGCTGCTCTTCGTTGTGGTGCGGCAGTAGTTGTAGAGGGCATTGGCTTCCCAGATCATGTGGGCGTGGCCGGTGATGACATCCATGTGCATGTTGGGCGCGTTCTTACAGAGGTTGTGCATCTCGTCGTTGGTGAGGTCGAGGCTGAGGTAGCCGTTCTCGATGCCGTTGAGGAAGTGCATGGGTACGTCGGCATAGGCACCGTCCGTGTCGGCGAAGTAGGTGACGTATGCCAAGCCGTCGGAAATCTGAGATGCAGTAGCACCAGAGGGTGTGGCAGGGATGTACTCGATGATGTTCATGCCCTCATGCAGGCCGTAGGAACTGAGAATCGGACCGAAGGTGCCGTCGTTGAGGGAACCGCCGTAAGTGTCGGCAGGATACTTGCCGGGGAACCACGAGACGATGGTCAAGCCGAGGGTGGCACCAGAGGGAATGCTGGGAATCCAGATGGCTATCTTCGAGTTCTTCTTCACGCTGATACCCGTCACGTTGCCGAGGCGGTCGTAGTACTTTCCGGGAGCGTTCCACTCGTCGCTGATGGTCTGCGGCGACTTGAAGCATTGGGCAGTGTGGACGCGGTAGGTGGTGCTGTAGCCACCGTCGTAGATAGCCTGTGCCAGCGTCTTGATGAAGGCGTTGCTGACGTTGTTGATGGTGGTCTGCGTCACGCCGCTCTTGAGCGTGGTCCAGAGGTCGTCCTCAAACAGGCTTTCGGCAAAGGAGCTGGCCGAGGTGTTGCGCTTTCCGATGACAAACTCAGCACAGCTGGCATGGTTGTTGTAACCGGAGGAGATGACAACGCGAATGTAGCGGGCTGGCACTGCCGTAAAGTCAACGGAGGAAGCCGACGACCGCATCTGGAAATCATAGTTGCCGATGGTCGTCCAAGAGCTGTTGTTGGTGGAATATTGCAAACGGAACGCGCCCCAGTTGCCATTCGACTGGTCCGAGCGCGGGGTGTAGGTGATGAAATCCACACTCTTGGATGAGCCGAGGTCCCACGTGGCTGTCACCGTGCCGCCATTGGCCAGGGCTTGACCGCTGTTGTAGTTCGTATGCCAGATGGTGGAGGTGTTGCCGTCGTAGGAGTTCGTGAACGGACTTTCATTGGCGTTCGATGCGCAGGTACCCCCCGTGATGGTGTACTTCGTGTCTTCAAAAGAAGATAGTGCTGCCCCGCTGTACTCGTCACCGTTCTGGGCGATGGTCAGCACTTGCGTCACGCTGGCATCGGCAGAGCCGGAGATGGTGATGTCGCCGTAGCGCGTGGAGGCGGAAGCATTTTTGGCCACGTGGATCGTCAGGCGTGTGCCGGAGAATGAGGCGGAGAGCCACGCCGTGGCATCGCTGGAGACGGTAGCCGAGAGCGTTCCGGCATTCTTCGCCGTGATGTCGTAGTACATCGTGCGCTCCGTGTTACTTACCGTACGGTTGTGCGGTGCTTCGATGATGACATCCTGCGCCTGCACGCTCAAGGAGAGCAAGGGCAGGAAGAGCATCATCCGAAGTCGTTTCGTAATGTTTGATAGTTTCATGTTTTTGTGTTTAGTTCTCTTTATTTAATGATATATTTCTTTCCGTTGATGATGTTGATTCCCTTCATCGGCTTGCTCAGGCGCTGGCCGGCGAGGTTGTAGATGTTTCCCTTGCCCTTTTGAGAGGGGGCAGAGGTGAGGCTCTCAATGCCTGTTGCGTCGGACAACGTGACGGTGAACTGCATGATGCAGGCAAACCGGTTGTTGCTGCTTCCCTTGCTCTTCATGGAGAAGGTCGTCGTGGGTGCATAGATGTTGTCCACGGTCAGCATGTGTGGCGTGCCGCTGTTGGTGTTGACCTCAGCGGTTTGCGTGCCGTCGGCAGAGGTGAGGGTGTAGGTCTCGGAGGATGTAAAGAAATGTCCTCCGATGCTGTAGCCTTTGATGAGATAGCCCTGGGGAGCGGTGATGGTGAAGACATCGGTGGCGCCTGCGGCACTGGGCTTGATGCAGAAGTCACGCTGACCGTAGTCGCTCTCACGGTTGAAGGCACTGTACGTGGCCGAAATCTCCACGCCGGCGAAGCCGGAACTGGCATTGGTGGTGAACTTGTTGGCCCAACCCGAAGAGGGAGTCCATGCGCCCCACGGAGCACTGGTGTTGGTCTCGCCCATGGAGATGATGGTGGCCGTGGGATGGTGCAGGGCTTCGCTCAGCTCGTCGATGCGGGCGTTGATGGCTTCGCTGCTGAGGACGATGTAGTTGATGGCATAGCAGTCCATCTTGTCCTGATTCCCCAGGCTGCCGTCCTCATAGATGATGGCTACGTCGCCGTTGGCCAGCTTCTGCATGGAGCTGTAGGCGGCATAACCCGGCTGGAGCTGCAGCGCCTCGTACCACGTCTGCCCCTGGTTGAGGCTCATGTAGAGGCGCAGGTCGCGGCGGTAGGTGCTGAAAGTCTTGGTGAGGGTGTGCAGCATCACGTCGGGCCGTGCGGCGTTCTCGGTGGCGCGGTTATAGTAGAGGATGTCGGCATTACAGCCGTTGGCATTCATCTCGTCGCCCCAGATGCCTTGTGTTCCCCAGTTCGTGATGCCGTCGCCGCTGGCGTCGCCCGTAGAGCGGTTGTAGCCTCGGTTGGCCATGCTGTTCCAACCGCCACGACGCACGGAAAGGAGGAGCGAGTTGTCGTTCATCACTTCCAGTTTCGACTCGTCGGCACCCGTATAGACGGCTGTGGGCATGATGGTCCACGTCGCCCCTTCGTCGTCGGAATAGAGGATGTACTCGTTGGTCGTTCCGCTGACCTTGCCGTTCATGGCAAAGGCCACGCGGCCATTGTCGAAGGTGACGCCCTTGCCGGCTGTGGTGAAGGCGCTCTGGAAGGTGATGCCTCCCTTGTTGATGGCGCCGAAGATGTCTTTGGGCGTGGACCACGTGGCACCGTTGTCGGTGCTTTCGGTGTAGCCCGTATGGAGCATACCTGTCGGATAGCTGTTCTTGCCCGCCGCCATGAGGCAGATGAGCTTGCCGCTCTGGGTGCACACCACGGCGGGGTCGCCGTAGCCGTAGGCGGCTTCCGAGGAGCCGTCTCCGGCGGCGATGGTCTTGGGTGCCGACCAGGTGGCGCCGTTGTCCATGCTCTTCCGCATCACCACGTCGATCTTGTGGCCCGAAGCGGGTTTGCCCAGGTCCTCGGTGTTGTCGTAGCGGTAGTCGGTGAAGGCCGCAATGCCGCCGTCGGCAGTACGGATGATGACGGGTATGCGGTAGTACTTGGCCTGACTCTGCGAAGCCGTCCAGAGGGCGGCCTGCTGCTTGAAGATGCGCATTGCGCCGTCGGGGTTGCCGATGGCGGAGAGGTCGCAGGCGTTGGTGCCGTAGGCGTTGCTGTAGGCAATGGAGGTGACGGCGGCGTCGATGGTGGCGAGTTCCGTGGCCGTGCTCTTCACGTCGGCAGTCACCCATATATAAATAGGTGTATCGGCCGTGAGGGCTGTGGCGGAGGAAGTCGGGATGGTGAGGCTGCTGCCCGTGACCGTGGCTTCACCGATCTTCACGGGACTGGGCGCCGTATGAATCTGGTCGATGGCGGTGGTGTAGACGGCTACGCGGTCAAGCTGGTCGGCACCGGTGAGCGTCACGCTGACGCTGGTCGGCGTGCAGGTCTTGAACGGCGTGACCTTCAGGCGCAGAAGTGCCTGCATCGTGTTGCCACGTCCCGTGGTCTGGTGGCCTTGGCAGACGGTGACGTTCGTGGCACGGAAGCAGAGCGAGGGGTCTACGTCGGGAAGTTCAACGGGAAAGAACTGCCAAGCGGCGTTGCCCGTGGTGGAGGAGGGAACGCTCGTTCCCCACCCTGCCACTGTGCCGCCTACGGTGTTGGCATCCATGATGACGTCGTTCACATCTTGCAGGTAGAAGTACCCCGAGGCGATGGCGCCGATGGTGTAGGCGGCCTTCTTGATGGCCGTGGTTCCGTTGTTGTTGCCGCCGCCTGTGCCGCCCAAGCCGTTGACAAGCGTGTAGAAGTAGTTGCCGTAGCCGGTCTGAAGGAAGTACTTCCCTCCGGCATCATCTATGAGACGCACCAGAAACTGTGCGTTGTCAGGAGCATAGCCGCTGGGCTGCGCGGCTTGTGTATAGAGCTTGTGGTCGGCCGCTTTCTCGTAGAGATAGCCGTTGCGACCCACATTCTTCATGACGTACCATCGACCCGTGGTGAGGCTGGTGGCAGCGGTGGCCGAGACGTTCATGTCGTGGTTGGTCAGTTCGCCGAGGGCTGTCGAGGAGAGGGGAAAAGGGATGTCGTCCTCGGCAATCTCTGTGATGACATACTTGCAACCCGTGTCGGTGGTGTTCGTGCCGCCGCCCCAGTTATAGATCTTGTTGCCACCGGAGAGAGCAGAACTGCTGAGGTTGGTCTGGTTGAACTGGCACGAGCCGGAAGTGATGATGACATAACCCGTCTCGTCGGCTTTGGCGATTGTCCACCCTGCGGCAGGTGACGTGGCTTGCGTCTTGAGGACGCTGTTGTTCGTGCTGTTGGGCAGGATATACGACCCGTCCAGGGCATTGACGATGTCAAACCTGCCATCGCCCCGGCTGACGAACTTCCAGCAGGAGGCGGCCTCCACGGTCGTTCCGCCGCCCAGCTCACCGCCGACACCCGTCGAGGTGGCATAGCGCGTGCCGCGCAGGGGAGTGCAGAACGTATAGTAGTGGTTCTCGCCGGATGTGCTGGCCAGGGGCTGGTTGATGGCCTGTGCCGACAGGCCGTTCTTGAAGGTCGTGAAGGCCGTTTCCAGCGACGTCACCTGTGCCTCGCGCTCGGCGGCGGTCATCGTCGTCTGCAACGTGGCTTCCACCTCGGCCACTGCGGCGTTCAACGTGGCGGCAGCACTCACGGGGTAGTAGCCCACCCGTGTACTGCAGACGCTGTTGACGTAGGTCTTGATTTCGCCAATCTTTGCCACGACACTCTCTGCATTGGCGTCCAGGCTCTGAATGGGCGAGTAGGTGATTCCGTCGAGGGCATGGCGACCGGTAGCGTCGGTGAGCACGAAGGTGAACATCCACTTGTTGAGGCGGATGTTGCTGGCGCTGACGTAGGGCAGTTTCAGCAGCACCTTGTTCCATCCTGCGCGCAAGGATATAGAAATAGGTTCGCGCGCGGGGAAGTTCTCGTTGCCGAGGTCCACCTCGCTGTTGATGCTCCTGCCGCTGTTGGTCCACGTGGGAGGAGCCACCTCTGTGCCGTTCACCCAGATGCGTGAGCCCTTGCGGTCCCAGTTGCCGGCATCGGGAGCCTTGTCGTTCTCCGAGCGGCTGTAGTTTTGGAACTCGATGAGGGCGCCTGCCGTCTGTGCCGTGGGCGAATAGACGTAGGTCCAGGCGTAGGCCGTAGTGTTCAGCTGCGGGCTGGCGTAGAAGCCTGGGACGTTCGTTCCCCAGACGTGGCGCAGGTAGATGCCGGCTCCGGTGGCCATGCTCGTCGTATAGGTCTGACCGTCGTAGGTGAATTGGTCGGGCAGGATGTCATCGGTGGCGGTCTCGGGCGGGAATACTGCAGTGGCCGAGCCGCCGTTGGGAAATGCCTGTGTGATGCGCCACTTCACGTTGGTCTGCTTGACATAAGGGATAGGCTCGCTGGCCAGCCACGTGTCCTTGTAGTGGAGGAAGCGGCGTTCCCAGTCGGCAAACGCCTCGAACTCCGAGCCGCTGTTGGGCAGCGTCGTGCCGCCGACCTCGATGTACTGGTTGCCGCCGCCCATCCAGCCACGTTCAGCAGTGGCGAGGGCGTGGGCATAGAGGCCGTTCTGACAGATGATATCTGTCTCGGTCGGCGTCTTGCGATCGTTCCAGATGGCGGTGATGGCACCGGCCACCTCGCTGTTGCCCTGCTGGGCATAATAGATATTGCTCTTGTAGATACCCACCAGGTCGGCAAAAACGTCGAAATGGTTGACGTAGTTGTAGCGGCAGTCGATATTGGGCAGGCCGTCAATCTTACGGCCACTGGTGCTCCACATCTCCGTCATATCGATGTAGGGCAGGTTCGCCTTGCTGATGGCGACGCCGCTGATGGGGTTCCATACGATGCACTTGCGGTGGAGCGTCTGCTTGATGTACTGCGACATCTCGTTGACGAAGGCCGCCGTCGTGCCAGCCTCGTCGGCACCCATGTGGATGTAGGGTGCCAGCGGAAAGGCTGTGGCCAGCTCCGAGAGCAAGGCCTTCAAAGCCACCTTGCCTTGGTCGCTGCTCATGGTGTAACCCATGGCATTGGTGAAGGCGGTGGAGTGACCGGGCATGTCGATTTCGGGAATGACGATGACGCCACGCTCGGCAGCGTAGGCTTCCAGTTCGGTGCATTGAGCCTGGGTGTAGTAGCTTCCCGCGAAGCGCGTCATATTGGCGGCTTGGTTGAGTTGCGGATAAACCTTACTCTCGAAGCGGAAGCCTTGGTTGTCGGTCAGGTGCCAATGAAAGACATTGACCTTGAAGCGCGAAAGCAAGTCGATTTCCTTCTTCAGCTCATCGAAGGAGATGAACGAACGACCTACGTCGTGCATGATGCCGCGCAGCTTGAAAGCCGGGTAGTCGGTGATGCTGACGCCTGGAATGCTGGTGCCGCCGGTGGCAGCGGCGAGCTGCATCAACGTCTGGGCAGCACGGATCACGCCTGTCTTTGTGGCAGCGGTGATGGTGATGGCATCAGCCGTGACGTTCAGTTTGTAGCCTTCGTTGTCGAAGCCTGCCAGCGTGTAGTCGAAGGTACCGAGCGTGGCGGTACTGACGATATTCACCGTCACTGAGGCCGCGCCACTGCTGGACGTGGTGAAGAGAGAGGCTAACAATGTAGAATTGGTAGGGTCAGTCAGTACCACGGGACGACCGAGAACGAATGTAGCTTCGTTCTCGGTCATCTGTTGAGGCTTGGGTAACAACCACGATGTGGCAGTGGATGCCCACAGGCTTCCGACATCGACGAGGAGCAGCAATGCCAGAAGGAAATGTCTTGTTTTCATAATTGTCTATTTAGACCAATCGTCTTTCCAGACATCGTAGTCGTTGGAACCTTTATCCTTGACGAAGCCGATGTCAGTAGACGCGCTCACTTTCTGATCACTGCCGCCAATCTTCATGGTGTTTGCCCCTGCAATCATTTCTGCCTCGGTAATTACAATGGTTTCGAGGCTCGGATTTAAATACTTCTTTTTCATAACGATATGTTTTTTATTGTTTATTCTTGATTACTTCTTTATTTGATGACGACTTTCTTGCCGTTAACGATGTTCACACCCTTTTGAGGCCTGCTCATGCGCTGACCCGCAACGTTGTAGATTTGCACATCACCCATCGTCCATCGTCCATCGTCCATTGAATTGATGCCCGTTTGGAAGTCGAAGGTGAAGCCCTTGACAGGACCGCCAGCAGCGGGCGTTTCGAGGTAAGCCTTGTTGGCGCCGAGGGTGATGGTGCCGCCCGAGAACTTGTAGAAACCTATCTCGTCATTGAGCTTGCCGAGAGAGTAGTAGTTCGTTGCATCGCTGAGGTCGAGGCTCATGGGCACCAACGTACCCTTCAGCAGGTTCGCGCTCTCCACGGGGCTGAGGCCAGTCGTCATATTCAAGACCGTGCTGGTTACAGCGTCGCTGTTGACGAGCACCACAGCGGTGTTGGCAGGAATCTCCGTTCCTTCGTTGCCAGTCGCTGTCAGCTGAGCAGAGCCGTCGCTGGCCGTTTCAACGTAGTATGCCTTCGTAGCGCCCGTCGTCGTCACGTCGAACGGCAGATAGAGCGTAGCGTAGCTCTTGTCGCCTACGTCTTTGAGCGGGAGGGTCTTGGCGAGGGTGATGGTGAAGTTGGTGAAGCCGAACCAGTTACTCTGCGAAGCACCGTAGAACGTGAAGGTCGTCGAGGAGGCATTCACGTCGTTGACCGTGATGTGCGTAGGCGTAGTCGTGGAAGTGATGTCGCCTGTGGTGGTTCCGTCAGCTGCGGTGATGCGGTAGGTTCCGCCCGTATATACGGCACCGCCAATGGAGTAGCTTGAAATGACATAACCTGCAGGTGCGGTAATGGTGTAAGTGTCCGTAGCACCATTGGCACTGGGCCTTATTGTCATGACGCGGGTTCCGAGGATAGTTGCTTTGTCGAAGCCGTAGCCACTTTCTGTGGAAACTGTCAGCCCGGCAACGCCTGAAGAAGCATTGGATGTCCAGGTGCGTGCCCAGTGGCCAGAACCAGTGCCAGAGAAGACGCCGTAGGAGTCACAGCCTGTGCTCGTCTGGTAAACGGTGTTCTTTACTACATTTGTCTTCAGGTACTCAGGCACATTATATTCCTCCAGTGCGGGAATGAGAGCCACGAGCTGGTCGCGGGTGATCTCGAGGAAGTTCAGGGGGTAGTGGTTGTAGTCGGTGTAGCCGCCGGCGCTGTTGAGGCTCTGGTCCTCGAAGAAAAGGTAAAGGCTGCCCGGGTCCTCCTCGCTGCCGCTGCGCTCCATCGTTACGTAGCGGGTACCCTTGGTTTGTACGGTAAGGAACTCTGTCCAGTTAGCACCTCCGTCGGTGCTGTAGTAGAGTTTGAAGTTGGCGTGCTGACCCGTGGTCATGGAGTGGAAGATGACATCGGTCTTGCCAGTCACCGTCTCACGCTGGTAGTAGAAGATATCCTGATTGTTGGCGTAGCCGCCAGCACTCAGCTGCGAGTTGTTCCACTGCGAACCCATGGTAAAGGTAAGAGTCTTACCATCGTCATTCTTTGTATAGGTAGCGGTATTGAAACCACGGTTGTAGCCTTGACGGATGGAGCCGAGCAGAGAACCGTCGTTCTTCTGTATAATCTTAGCTTCGTCGCCTCCTGCGAACATCACTTGAGGGCTGAAATACCATGATTCACCACCGTCTCTCGAATAGAAGATGTAGTCCTGCGAGTTGTTGGTATGCTCTGTGGCACTTGTCATGGTCTGAGCAGGGATGAGGTACATCAGTATGTCGTCCTCGGGAATGTAGAGGCCACGGCCTGAAGTGACGAAGTAATCGTAAAGTCCAAAGCCCGCATCGCCTACTGTGTTGTAGTTCTTAAGGCGTCCAGTTTCCAAGAGGTCAATGGGTGGCGTGCTCTCGTTGCTGCTCCATGTCACGCCGTTGTCGGTGCTGGTTGACATGGCGATGCGCTGCTGCCCATAGAAGTAGCCGATGTTGCCAGCCACAAACAGGCAGTAGAGTTTTCCGTCCTTACCCTTGACGAGGCTCGGGTCGCCATAGCCGCACTTGGCATTATCAGCACTACCTTGTCCCTTGGCAATGACGACGGGAGCGCTCCACGTCTGACCGCCATCCGTGCTGCGACGGATGACAATGTCGATGACATGACCGTTGCCGATGTCGGTATGGCTGTCATAGCGCTTGTCGCAGGCCACGACAATGCTACCATCGTCAGCCACCACCATGGCGGGGATGCGATAGACGCGGCTGCCGTTGTCGCGCGGTAGGAAGGGATAGCTGTGCACGTTGAAGACCATCGCGCCACGGTCGGATGGGTCGCCAACGCTGCTCAGGTCAAGCGTTGTCTCGTTGCTGTTGCAGGTATAGGTGAGGCTCGTTACGGCTGCGTCGAGGACAGCACCGAGCGTAGCGGTGCTCTTCACGGCAGCTTTCAGCCAGTAGTAGTGCGTGCCGGCTGTGAGGCTACCGATAGAGAGGGTTGCGGTACTGCTGGAGCCATCAATGGTAGTTGTGTTAAGTTGTGTCAGCGTGGGGACGCCAGAACCAGTGCCGAGCACTTCAGGAGAACTGGAGTCAGCTTCATAAAGGGTCAGGCTCGATATCTGGTTTTCTGTTCCGTCCTTGAGGCTAACGGTGAGCGAAGCACCCGTAGCGTCCTGGAAAGGATTGGCTGTGACGCGAAGCAGATAGACATCGCTACTGCGACCTGCCGTCTGCCAGCCCTGTGCCACGGTCACATCGCTTGCCAAGATGGCGAGGTTCGGATCGAAGTTAGCGGTGATGGTGTGGTTCGTGTCGTCAATGGTGAAGGAGGTCGCACCTGACATGGAGAAATCGGCATCCGTAGGCGTTACACCCGTGGGCAGGAAGAAGTGGCCACCCGTATAGACGCTGGTCAAACCTGTTACGTCGCTGCGTGTGCAGGTGATTGCCTTGTCATAGACCGGGGTTGTGCCGTCGGAAGTAATCAGCACCTTCCAATCTACCAAACCGGCAGTGGTGAGGTTGATGGGATAGAGATTCCACTTCGTTCTGAAGGTTGTCGTTTCACCGATGAAGTAGTTACCACTGTTGACATAGGAGTCGGCATAATAGTTGTTAGACGACTTGATATAGACGCCACCGTCATATCCCGTATAAAAAGCCGATGCAGTGTTGGAACGTGTCGGGAACTTGTTGTTGCTGTTGCAAACGAGGTAGCGACCGTCAGGCATCTGCCAGTCATTGTCGTCCCAAGCCCTGCAATCTATATACATAAAGAAAGTTGCATCGTCGATAGCGGGCTGCATATCAACACTTCCAGTATAGGTCAAAGGATAGAGATTGTTATACAGCGATGACATGGGCTTGACATAACGTCCAACAGATGCCGTGTTGCTGCTTGCGCTCTTAATCTGAAGGACATACCAGCCTGAAGTTTGCGGATAGGCGGTAAGAGCTGTAGAGGCATTCTTCACCAGCTTGCCCACTGCGGCTGCGGCAGCAGTGCTTTCGTCACCCGTCACTTGGGTGAAGGCAAAGATACTGCCAGCATCATCATAATTGATGATGGGACCTGTATAACTGTTGCTGACAGACATATAGGCAGCATTCGTTCCGCTGACAGGATTCGTGGCGGCCTTAATCTTGTAGCCTCCAGTAGCAGCCTCGAGCACTACGGCTACGGCACTATTGCTGAAATACCATGCATTACCGGCACCAGAAGCTATACCCGATGGTACAGCGAACTTGCCTGCACCTACATTATATAAATAATATTGGCCTGACGTTCCTGTAGGATAGAGTACCCACTGGCAGTTGGCGCTGGTGGCATCAAAGGCTGTAGCACCGCTCTTGCCAGAGCTCCATACATAATAGCTATTCACCGTAGGATCATACGTCAGATTTCCACGACTGCTTGTATTGGCAATGGTATAGACCTCCGAAGCGGTGGGAGCCCAAGAGTCCACGAACTCTACAGGATAGAAAGCCCAGTCGTTGTTGCCGCCAGTGGAAGAGGGAGCAGAAGTACCATACCCTACGACGGTGGATGGGTCGCCGCCTGTGAAGTCGTTACCATCAAGGATAACGCTGTTGGTTGTTCCTTGCAGATAGAAATGTCCGTCGGTGCTGGCAATCTTGGCCACGGTGAGTGCTTCCTCACCTAAAGCCGTTGTCGGCACATTGGTGGAGGCTGCGATGGCACCCATATAGTTGCCATAGCCGTTCTGCAGATAATACTTGCCGTCAGCTGCACTGAGCAGACGAACCAGATAGCCTGCTTTCTCTGTTGCAGAGCCAGAGGGTGCTGTCTGGGTGTGTTTGAGCTCGTGGTCGGATGTGTTCTCAAACACATAGCTGGTGCGTGAACGCTGAGACATCACATACCACTGACCTTCACTGATGCTGGCAGCTGCTGTGGAACTCACAGAGATGTCCTTGCCAGACAATGTGGAATAAGTAGAGGAGGTGGAGAGCGTTCCAGTCACTTCATAAATGCTCACAGGAGAATCCGAGGTGTGTGCAACCAATTGGCTACTGCTGCGATTGGTGTGATAACTACCACAAGTAAAAGTGAAGCGATTAGCCGTTTCACTTGCAGCTATCGTCCACGTTCCGGCACTTGCCGCAGTGGTAGGTGCCATAACTTGCCCATTGGAAGACGGCGTAGGCCAATACTTTCCAGTGTAAGCATTCTCGATTTTGTAACCGCCATTGCCATCGCTAATCAGATAGTAAACGGCAGCTTGGGTGGCCGAGTTATTATTAGCCATGCCATAGTTGCTTCCGCCTGCGTCAAGAGCGTAGGGCGTTCCTGTGAGTCCGTCCCATCTTAAAAGATACGCTTTGCCGCTGACGATGTTACTTACATCGGTCACTTGGTTTCCCACTGTGACCGCCGTCTGCGCACATACCTGCGCCACTGCCCCTGCTACGAGCAGAAGCAATGTAATGAGTCGTTCTTTGATTTTCATTTGTTGTATAGGTTTAAAATTGTGAGTATCATCAGAAGCTTTGTCATAGAGTCCTTGGCTTCATCATTGTATATAAGTTAGTTATTTGATTTTATTGAGGTGCTTATTTGGCGACAAAGATACAACTATTTTTGCATACGCCAATGTTTTTCGACTGTTTTTTGTATAAATAGCGTGAGTTCGGGATATTTTTAGAACATGAAGAGCAGTCTCGTTGAAGTTCCAAGACAACTCTTCAAGTTCTGAATTTATTCCGTGCTCATGTGTAATGCTACAGAAATATATGGTAAAGGATTGTTTAAACATACCGAAGAAGGGCGACCAGCGGTCGCCCTTCTTCGGTATGTGTGAAAAGGTTGTGGTTGTTTACTTCACAGCCACCTTCTGGCCATTGATAACATAGATGCCTTTCTGAGCCTTGCTGACGCGACGACCGCTGAGGTCAAACATCTCTGCCTTCTCGGCAAGGTTGATATTGCTGATGGCAGTGGCATTGTCTTGACTGATTGCTTCGACGAAGGTGACAGTGACCTTGAGGAGGACTGCCTTCTCGTTGGCAACGATACCCCACTGTGCAACGAAGGTGTCACCAGCCTTGAAGGTGTCGTCAATAGCACCCGTGTAGTCAAATGCACCGGTGGAAGGATCGTTCAGCTTCAGGCAGAACATGCCCTCGCCTGAACCCCAATTAGCTGCGTCGCCTTCGGCATTACGCCAACCGTCGGTGGTGTTCTCCACGAAGTTTCCATTGGTCACATTGACGATATATGCTTTGGCTTCTGCGATGCTGCTGATGCCAAGTGCTTCACAAACTTCTGCCACGTCGAAGGTGGGAGCTGCTTCTGCTTCGTTGTAAGCTGTAGCGGCAATTTCCTGGTGAGCAATGTCAATGGTCTTCACGATTTCGGGCTGATAGACAGGCTCGACATATTCGGTGAAGTTGACGTTGATGGTGTAGAGAATAGATTTGCCGTTCTCTGCCTGAAGCTTCCAGCGGACAGTGTAGGTTGCGCCCACTTGGTCAGCGCCGTTCATGTCGCAGATGTCATACTTGCCATCGTTGAGAACTTGGAAGAACTTCACGCAAACTTTGGTGTTCTCACCCCATGTGGTGGCAACGCCTTCGCCGTTGAACCAACCGTCGAACGGTGCGTAGTCGGCAATTTCCGTGCCGTCAGGATTGACGATGAACAGCTTTGCTTCGCTGAGGCTCTCCACACCGAGGTACTCGCAAGCGGCTTCTACGTCAATGCTACCCTGTTGTGCGGCGTAGCCTTGAGTGGCCATGCGGTTATCGGCGAGTTCTACATCCTTCTGACCAGCAATCTTAGCGATGAAGTAAGAGCCGTTGAAGTGTCCGTGGTGACGGAAGTGGTTGTCGATGCCATAGATTTCATGGCCGTCTTCCACTGCGATGCCGAAGCCCCAGAGGTATTCGACGAGGCAGACAGTAGCAGCTTCTTCGCTGGCGATGGCAACTTCCAGACCTTCATTGTCAATGGTCTTGGTCTTGCCAGAGATGTAGTTGCCAAGCTTGTCCTTAATCTGATAGCCATAAGGAGTACCGGTGATGGTCCAGATGTACTTGTCTTCCAGCTCAAGATTCTCATCGTAAGGCTCGTAGCCCAGTGTGCCGTCTTCGTTGACGGTGAGGAACTGGTGGCCGTCTTTCACGAGGATGTTCAGATCCTTGCCAGCGGGGAAGGGCTCGGCGTAAGTGTAGGTGGCATCGATGGTGTAAGTCTTAGCTTCGGTCACTTTGACAGGTGTGAAAGCATAGGTGCAATAGCCACGCTGGAGGACATCTGGAACAACGTCAATGGTCTTCTCAAGTTCCTCCTTGAATGTGGTTGTGGCGACGATGTTACCTTCGGCATCTTTGATGTTGAATACAATTTCAGCACGCAAAGCATCGCGATACTCCTTATAAGCAGCTTCAATTTGCTCGTCTAAAGCAAAAAGGGCTGGGATGTCTTCTTCATTGATGGCGTTTTTGTCATTAACGAGATACTTCTTGACGTTATCAAACATCTCATCTTCGGACGGAAGAATGTAGAATTCAGAGAAGGTGAAGAAGACATGTCCGTTGTTCATTGCTCCATTATTGGTAGAAGGAATGGTGAAACGGATATACTTGTAAGCGTCGCCAAGTTCAATCTTATCAGAAGTGAAGTCTAACGGTGTTGAACCTGTGGGCAGTCCTTCAGTGATGGATGTGATATCGACGAAATTCTCACCATCGTTGCTGGCAGAGATGTTAATCTGTGTTGGACGGTTGTTGTCATTTTGGCTGCGCTTCTTGAAATAGATGCGGAAATCTTCTACGGCTTCCGGCAGCTCAGCCTGAAGGTAGTGGTCTTCATCAGGACCTGTGCCGCTCCACTGGCTGTGGAAGAACGTGGCGTATTCGCCATCAAGAAGAGCTTCAAAAGAACCTTCTGAACTTTCTTTAGCGTTGCTTGTCCATTGAGAAGCGCTGGTGACAAGGCCTGTCATTTCTTGCACTTTGGACAACCATGTTTTCATTTTCTCAAATGCCTCAAGCTGTAAATCAACATATTCCTCAACCTGCCAGACGAAATAGGCATCTAAAGCGAATTCAGCAATAGGGCCATTCTCGCCAGCATTGACCGTCCAGAAGACGCTGCCGGCCAGATTCCAGCTGGAATCACCTTTACGGGCATTGGTGGCACGAACTGCATATTTGCCGTCTTGAAGGAAGAAAACTTGAGCTTCCCAATTGTCGCGTGGGGCTCCGCCATACGTGGAGATGGAGCCTGTGTTCAACTTTGGTTCGGCATCAGTGACCAATGGGGGGTTGGAGAAGGCATTGGCATCTTTCAGAATAAACCCAAATCCATACTCTTCACCAGCCACCTTCTTGACGAGGAATGTAGCTGCCTCTTTGGTGTTGGCCGTCAGAGTTCCGTTCTCGGTCAAGTAGAACTTTGCATCATCCACGTCAGTGGAGATACGATAAGTACCACCGTCCTGAATGGTTGCAAGTGCTGCTTCGTATGCGGCCTGCAGGTCAACATCCTGAGCGAAGGCACCGTTCCATGCCAGCATACTTAAGAAGCTGACGAATAGGAGTCTTAACTTTCTCATAATAATGAATTTTTAGTTAATGTTTATAGTTTAAGTTGTCTTTTCCTGACGTATCGGGCAGGAACAATAAGCCCATAATCGGGGGCAAAGATAGCGAATAGTTTCGGTTTCGCAATAAAAACGATGAAAAAAATGCATTGAAGGGATGAAATTTCCTTTTCTGCCTTTTACTCTTTGCCTTGAATATCCTCGTCTTCGTGCTGAAAGAGAGAGAATAATGGGATGTAGGGAGCCACACGGTTGACCGCAAAATAATGGATGCGGTGGGGTAGGCGGAGGATATGGCTTAAAGAGCTCGTGGCTTTTGCCTTGTCTGCGGTGTTCATGGAGCTCAAAGGAGTTTGATAAAGTAGCACGGCAGCGTTGAGTGCAGCAAGGCCGTCGCTGACGGGCAGGGAAATCCAAACACCGTCGAGGGCGAAGAATCGTGGCAGGATGAGGAGGCAGGGGACGAGGAAGATGAGCTGTCGGGTGAGGCTGAGGTAGATGCTCTTGCCAGCCTGTCCGATACTCTGGAAGAAGTTTCCTGTGACCATCTGGAAACCGATGATGGGAAAGAGGGCGACGTCAATGCGCATTCCGTGGGCAGCGATGCTGATAAGATCCGGATCGGTGGTGAAGGCCTGTACGATGATTTCGGCAAACAGCTCACAGAGGAGGAAGCCGGTGGTCATGACGATGGTGGCGTAGGTGATGGTCTTGTAGAGGACTTCTTTCACGCGCAGGTGGAGCTGAGCACCGTAGTTATATCCTGCGATGGGTTGCATACCTTGGTTCAAACCCATGACAATCATGGCAAAGAGGAATAGCACGCGGTTGACGATACCGTATGCACCTACGGCCAGGTCACCGCCGTATTCCACCATGCCTCGGTTGATGAGCAGGACGACGAGACAGGAACAGGCGTTCATCAGGAAGGGGGAAAGTCCGATGCTGAGGATGCCGCCGACGATGTGAGGACGTAACGACCACGTGTCGCGCCGAATGAAAACTACTTCGGTCGGCCGGGAGAAAATGTACACTTGCCAGCACAGCGAGATGCACTGCGAGAGCACCGTGGCCATGGCGGCTCCTTTGATGCCTAAGCCGAATCCGTAGATGAAGAGCGGGTCAAGGGCAGTGTTGATGAGCACGGTCAGGATGGTGGCCGACATGGCCATGCGCGGATGGCCGGCAGAGCGTAACACGGCGTTGAGACCGAAGTAGAGGTGTGTGAAGACGTTGCCGTAGAGAATCCACTCCATGTACTCGCGGGCGTAGGGCAGTGTCTGTTCCGAGGCTCCGAAGAAACAGAGGATGGGGTCGAGGAAAGCGAGGACTCCTATCATGAACAACACACCAATGAGGATGTTCAGCGTCAGGGAGTTTCCGAAGAAATGCTGCGCTTCTTCCTGGTTCTTCTGTCCGAGACGAACGGAAATCATCGTGGCCGTGCCCACGCCGACCATCGCGCCGAAAGCCGCGCTGAGATTCATCAGCGGGAAGGTGATGGCGAGGCCTGCGATGGCCATCGGGCCTACGCCTTGTCCGATGAAGATGCTGTCCACCATATTATATAAGGAGGAGGCCGTCATGGCGATGATGGCGGGCACGGCATACTGCATGAGGAGTGCGCCAACGGGGGCGGTGCCGAGGGAGTTGACGGAAGAGTTACCCTTGGCAGACCTACCCCCCCGTCTCTCCTTGATAGGGAGGGGAGTGGTATCTTTTGACTGCTGATTTTTGCTATTTTCCATCATGATGAAAGGTAATTATTCCCCGCCCTGCAAGGGAGGGGCAGGGGAGAGGGTTTGGTTCAGGAATGGCCTTACCACCTTCTCCGTCTCGTCCCAAAGTTGCTGCATCTGTGGATGGCGTGTGAACTTGTCGCGGACGGGATGGATGTGGTTGCTGCGGTTGAAGGTGCCAGTTTGCGTGGCCTTGTCCTCGTCGAGGAGCAGATGGATGGCTGTGTCAGCCCCTTGTCGTGGAGTGCGGATGATGGGACGGAAGACGAGGTCGGTGATGGGGTCGAACCACATCTGCATCCGTAGGATGTTGGTGTTGACGATGCCGGGATCAGCCGCGTTGACCGTGATGCCTCGGTCTTGCAGGCGTCGGGCGAGGTCGAAGGTGAAGAGGGTGATGGCCAGTTTGGTGTTGTCGTAGATGGGAATCCTCCAGAACGAACCTTTGCGACCGCGTTCGAAGAAGTCGGGGAAGTCCAGGCTTCCCCACGGGAAGACGAGCGACGACATGTTGACGATGCGGCATCCCTCGCCCATGAGGGGCAAGAGGAGTCGGGTGAGGAGGTAAGGACCGACATAGTTGATGCTGACGGTACGTTCCAAACCGTCCACGGTGAGGTGGAAGCCTGTCTCGATGGTGCCGGCATTGTTCATCAGGCGTTCAAGACGATGAAAGCGGCTCTTGACGGTGTCGGCGAAGGAACGGACGGAGGCAAGGTTGGCAAGGTCGATGCCGATGACTTCGATATCGGGGTTGCCTGTTTCGGCTTTCAGCCGTTCGCAGACGGGTCGTGCCAGCTTGGGGGCATAGCAAGCCATGATGACGTGGTATCCGGCCTCGGCCAAGGCTCGTGTCTCTTCGCGCCCCATGCCGGTGTCGGCGCCAGTGATGATACAGACTCTCTTATCCATTCTGCTCTTTTTCGATACGTTCGATTTCTTTTTGAATGTTCTTGGGCAGCGTTTCGCCGTTCATACATTGGTGGCAACGCATGTCGAGGGTGTACATACGGCCTATGCAGTAGTTGGAGTGGCGACATGGACAGCGGTAGTGTTCGTCTTCGCGGAGGCGGTTGACAAAGTCGGGCTCGCGAAGCACGGAGCGAGCCATCTGCACGGCCTCGAAACCGTGGGAAAGCACTTCGTTGATTTTGTCGCCGCAGACAAGGCCGCCGACATAGATGAATTTCATGTCGGGCAGAGCGGCACGGAACTTCAGGGCATCGTCGAGGAAGAAGGCTTCCTGATACGGGACAGGCTTGGTGAGGATGTGCTTCACGAGGGGCTGCCCCATGCGGATGCCGTACTTCAGCCACCACTTGTCCATGTAGTGCGTCATGGTCGTGAGAGGCAGCTCGCCACGCATGACGTACATGGGCGTTGCGCTGACGAGACCTCCGCTGAGTACGATGGCGTGGACGCCCAGTTCTTGCAGTCGGCGGGCAACGGGGATGCTGTGTTCCTCCAACGAGACACCGTGCTTCAAGCCGTCGCGCATGTTCATCTTACAGATGACGGCGGTGTCGGAGCCAGCTGCCTCCAACGCCTCTTCGACGCACATCGACATGAAGCGCATTCGTTTCTCCAGCGTGCCGCCGTATTCGTCGTGGCGATGGTTGAAGTAGGGGTTGAGAAACTGGTCGATGAGGTAGCCGTGTCCGCAGTGAATCTCCACGCTGTCGAAGCCCGCTTCCTTGGCCAGCCGCACGGCCCGTCCAAAGGCTCTGGCCAGTTCGGGCAGTTCGTCCTTGCGCAAGCCACGCACGAAGGTGGGTGAATAGAGGTTGAAGCCGGTCGAGGCACCGACGGGTGTGCAGCCGCAGATGTCGCTGTGGCTCATGTTGCCACAATGTCCGAGCTGTATGCCGGCGGCGGCTCCTTCGGCATGGATGCCGTCGGTGAGGCGGCGCAAGGCAGGAACGATCTCAGGCCGCATCACCAACTGGCGGTCAAAGCTCAGGCCGCTCTCGGTGACGGCTGCGTAGGCCACGGTGGTCATGCCGATGCCGCCACGGGCGACGCTGGTGTGGTAGTCGTAGAGCTGTTGGCTGGGCACATGTCCTGGACACATGCTCTCAAAAGCCGCGCTGCGGATGGTGCGGTTGCGGAGGGTCAAAGGACCTATCTGGGCTTCCTCGAAGATGCGGTTCATGATGTTAATAGACGAAGGGAATGATTCTTTTCCGCTGGCCGACGGCGATGTTGCCGAACTCTGCCCGGTATTTCTTGTGGATAGCGTGGGCACGCGGCACGAGGTTGGCAGCTGTCCAGATGACGAATACCCAAGCGGCGGGTGTGGCGGCGGCGATGGCGAAGCCTGTCCATTCCAGCAACTCGCCCAGATAGTTGGCACTGGTGACGTAGCGGTACATGCCGCGCTGGGGCAGATAGTGGCGTGTGTCGCCTGGCTGCCGGAGGTGACGGATGACGTGGTCGGAGTGGAGGTTTATGGCCATTCCGAACAGGAAAACGGCGATGCCGAGCAAGGCATTCCAACGTGTGAGGTAGGCCGTTCCTTCGGCAAAATCGGGGTTGGGGAACCAGAAGAGGCCTCCGCCCTGCATGATGCCGTTGACGATGTTGAAGGTCATGCCCATCGCCATGATGACCACGGGCATCTGGCTGTGTCCGGACATCAGCAGGGGGAAAACGAAACTGCGCTGGGCATAGTGCAGCATAAAGAGCAGGAACAGCAGGAACGCGGGTTGGGCGGTGGAACTGCCGGTCGAGATCCAGAGGACGAGCATGGTCAGGAAGGCGGGTGCTTCCATGAGCACCCACGCCAGGCGGTTGTCGATGCTCCATCCCCACTGCTTCGTGCGGAACTGCCCGTAGCCGGCGGTGACGAAGTAGAGGCTGACGAAGACGACGGCTGCCGTGATTGTCATCGTCCATAAGAGGAGGTCGAACGCTGATTCTGACATGAGGTGTCCGGATTAGTATAGTGTCTTGCGGCCTTGGCGGATGACTATGCCGTGGACGTGTCTTGATGCGGGTTTCCCCGTGAGGTCGTAGGTGATGGAAGAAGAGGATGAGGCTTTCACTTCGGACAAGTGATCGGGCTGTCCTTCTGTGAACTTCTTGAGGGAATAGAAGGCGGGCAGGGCACGGTTGCCGTTGGTCCACTCATTGCCATAACCATTGTTGAACAATCCTCTGTTCTGCCACGGCTCATAGACGCGATTGCCGTAGGGATTCTCCTCGGGCATCCAGTAGAAGAGCCCCGAGACGTTGGCGTGGCGGAGCAGTTCGGCGATGAGATCCTCGGTGAACTTCTGCTGTCCGGCAGGCGTGGCGGGGTAGGTGCTGGTGAAATTGTATTTCGCATCGCTGGGATACCATGCGTTGTAGTAGGCATATTCGACAATCATCACTTCCTTGTCGGGGAAGTTGGTGGCCAGGTTGGAAAGGGTGGTTCCGAGCACGGAAATGGAGTTGTGCCAGAAGGGATAGTAGGAGAGGCCGATGATGTCGTAATCGATGGTGGAAATGCGGTCATAGAAGTTCTTGGTGACGCTCCACTGTCCGGCACGTTCGGTGTGGATGATGATTTTGGCCTTCGGGGCTTGCTCGCGGCAGGCTTTGGCGGCTGAGGTGAGGAAGCTTCGGAAGGTGTCCCAGTTCTGGTCGCTGCCCGTGTGAACGGCAATGCCGCACATACCGTAGCTGATTTCGTTGCCAATCTGAATGTAGTCGGGTGTGGCTCCGGCAGCGTTGAGGGTGGCGAGGCAGTCGGTGGTGTAGCGATAGAGTTGTTGACAGGCGGCTTCGTTCTCGGCAGGCCATGATGCGGGGCGTTTCTGTTGAGAAGGGTCGGCCCACGTGTCGCTGTAGTGGAAATCGAGCATGACCTTCATGCCTGCCTGCTTGATGCGGCGGGCGAAAGTGGTGACGAAGTCGAGGTCTTGGATGACCCCCGTCTCGCCTGTTGGCTGCACGAAGAGGCGCAGACGCACACATCGGATGCCGGCTGCGTCGCGGAAGAAGAGCAGCGGGTCGTTTTGGACGTTGCCATTGGCATCCTTGTAGGGCACGTTGGCTTGTTCATAGGCGGGGAGCATGGAGAGGTCGGCACCGAGGAGGCGCGATTGAGCCGTGACGTCAGAGCCAACACAGAGAGCGAGCAGGAAAAAGACGTGACAAAAATATCGAGAAGGGTTCATTGGGTAATATTTTTAATTGAAGTTTCGGATGTATGAGCAGTTAGTATTAGGCTGCCTGAGGGTCAACGAGCAAGCAGTATTGAGCGGCCTGAAAGGCCAATGGGCAGTCAGTTTGAGCGGCCTGAAAGGCCAATGAGCAGTCAGCCCAGGGCAGCGCCCTGGGTACAAAGGTTCACGATATACTCGCCCTGAAAGGGCAAAAGCATTCCTAATCTGATAGGACATAGCGTTCATCATAGGATATATTATATCTTGCGAGGAAATCCAAATACTCTTCACGGAACGAATGTTTCCGATGATGCTCCTCTTGGTTCTTGATATAATCCATAGTCCGTTCGACCACGGATTGACTAACGGAAAAGGCGGCGTAACCACTTTGCCACGCAAAATCGCTGTAATGTGATGACAATGACTTCAACCATCGACTACTGTTGCGTTTCATCTCCTCGACCAAATGTGCCACGTTCTCCGTACTCGACAACAATACGAGGGTGTGTACGTGGTCGCTTGTTCCTCCCGTGATTATCACTTGGCAACTGGAGGTATTCGCGAGGTGGCCGATATATTGATGTAGGCGGTCGAGATGTTCATCCATGACGGGTGGACTAACCGTCTTAATATGGAATATGATATGCAGATATATTTTACAGAGTGATTGAGCCATAGATTTTATGCTTTTGCCCTTTCAGGGCGAGTTTGTTGGTTGCATGCATACCCAGGGCGTTGCCCTGGGCTGACTGCTTGCTGCCCCGTTGGGGCGCGGCGCTTCATTGCTGCGTATTCATACTTCCGATACTTGAGCTTTTAATGATTTTCGGGTGCAAAGTTAATGAAAAATGTCCAAGAACTGCCACTTCTCGTGTACTTTTTTCGACTGACATGAGCGGCTTACGCGGCGTAAAGGTTTAGGGAAAAAGGTTGGAAGGTGTTCATTTTCAGAGCGAAAGGTGTACATATTCAGGGCTGAAGGTGCACACCTTCCGCCTCTCTTCCCTATGTTTTTCCCACAAAAGCCTCAATCTCTCACCTTTCGCGACAATCGACTGGATTACAGTTGTTTAGTGGTGAGGTTTCGGTGAGGGATAGGTGAGGGATGGTGAGGGAAAAACGCAATCCCTCACCATCCCTCAGCTATCCCTCACCAATCCCTCACCTGCAAACAGCTCATTAAAAGCTGTTTACGCGAAAAGGTGAGGGATTGAGGCTTTTTCTTCGAAAATGCTATGGTGTGACGGTGGAAGTGATGTCTCGGACGGTGAACTTGTTGGTCGTCGATGAGATTTCGTAGTATCTGTCGGAGTTGATGTCCGTGATATCGACCGTCTGTGCGTCGCTGTTGCCTTGGTTGAAGATGATGTTCATCGAATAGTCCTCTTCAGCAGAGACCTTGAAGGTGCGGTAGTAGAACTTCGAGCCGTTGATGTCTTTCGTGGCACTCACGCGCACGCCAGGCCATGAATCTTCGATGTAGAGGTTGCCGTCCCAAGCGTAGAAATAGACCTGCGACCATCCCGGATCTTTCAGGTGGATGGTGATGTCTTTCTTCTGTATGTTGTCCTCGGCGAAGGTGGGTTCTGGCATCGCTTTCCACGCCGCCACGAGGCTGTTTTCGAGCCAGTAGCTGTAGTGGTAGCCGCTGAGCACCTTTGTGTAGTCGCTGCCGATTTCCGTGGCGGCATTCGTCTGGTCACCGAGCCACACCATGAGCTTGCCTTTTGAACCCGTGGTGGTGACGGCATAGAAGGACGTGTTGCTGCGGAAGAAAGAGGTCGAGCTGGTGTTCTGTATGCCGGCCACCTGACGAGCCTGAATCATGCGGGCGATGTCGTGTTTGTAGGCTTTCCAGTGCTTGAGGAAGACGCAGGGTGTGCCAGGCATGGCCAGCAGGTAGGCATTGGCCGCGAGCGTGTCTTTGCGGATGGGGTCTTGCTGGGCCGTGGCCGAACGGTACTCCGTGTCATGGTTCTCCACGAAGGTGACAGCATATTGGCGGTAGATGCCGTTGTTGTAGCTGCTGGAGATGAGTGGCCAGTTGCCGTCGTTCTGTTGGCCGAGCCTGTTCCATTGGCCATTGTTGACGGCGTTGCGGACGGTGTAGCGGAATTGGAAGTCGAAGGCGGCGCTGGTCTTGCCGGTGGCCTCGATCCAGTTGCGGATGGTGTTCGTGCCGTCCCAGCATTCACCGACGGAGAATTTCGGCTTGGCGCTTTCGTTGTAGAGCTTGGTGAAGCTGCCGCTGTAGCCCTTCACCATGTCGTAGCGGAAGCCCGCATAGCCAAGGTTGTTAAGCAGGAAGTCGAGGTAGGCCTTGACGATGGTCTGCACGTTCTGGCTCTTGTGGTCGAGGTCGCGCATACCGTCCCATGCTTCTCCGGTGTCCTTGTTCTTTCCCACTTGATAGCCGTTGCGGGCAGCTTCGTCGTCGGAACAGATGTCTTCATAGGTCATCGCATAAGTCACGCCTTTGTAGGTCTCGGAAGGAAAATCGTTCCACGTGGTGAGCGACTTGCGGTGATTGATGACCACGTCGGCGATGGTTCCGATGCCTTTGCTCTTGAACGTCTGGATGAGTGTGCGCAGCTCCTGTTCGGTGCCGAAGGAACTGTTGTAGTTGTTGAACCAATAGAGGTCGTCGTAGCCCATGGAAGTTCCACCGCAGTTGCCACTTTGAGGGAGCCACACGAGTGAGAAATAAGGTGCCAGCTCATCGGCCTGTTTCGTCAGGCGTGTCCACTGGGCATCGCCATAGCCGTCCCAGTAGAAACCTTGGAGCATCACGCCGCTATAGTCTGCTGGCCAGCCGATGGTCTCTGTGGGAGTGACGGGAGTGGTGGTGGTGTCGGGTGGGGTAGGAGGGTTCGGTGTCGGTGTATTGGGCACAGGGTCATCTGAACCGCAACTGAAAGCGAGGCCTGCTGTGAACAGCAAGGCGAGAAGGTACTTGGATGTATGTGTCTTCATACGTGCAGGTTTATAGTTAGAAAATAACCCTTAAGGATTCTGATCCGAACCCTTAAGGGTTTTAGTGAAAAGGGTTAAGGGTTCTTGCGGAAACCCTTAACCCTTCAGAGAATCATTGCTTGGTGACGGTGCAATAGTGCTTGCCTGCGTAGGAGAGGAAGAGCTGTACCTTGTAGGTGCCAGCCTCGGCCACGCTGAGGTTGCTGCCATCCTGAGTGAGTTCTTCGAAGGAGCCGCCCCAGTTGATGGCCCAGTCGTGGTTGGCACGGAACTTGAAGTCGCCACCTGCCAGATCGACCGTTGCTTCGAAGCAACCTGCCTCGGCATTGTAGGTCATCTCAATGTCGTTCTCCCAGTCGCCGCCGTTACCGATGATACCCACAGTGATGGCAGTAAGCTGGTAGGTCGTGGCAGCGAGATCAACGTCTATCTTGTAGAAGCCCGTCTCGGGAGCGTCGATGTTTCCGGCTCCCTGTTCAGAGAGTGTGCCGGCATAGGCGTCGCCGTTGACTTTCTCGAAGTCGCCATCCCAGTTGTCGGCATTGGGTTTGAACTTGAACTCGCCGTTGAGGTAGTAGAAGCCTGTGTATTGACCCTGACCATTGCCAAGGAGGAGATGGCTGGTGCTCCAGCCGCTCTCGTTGCCAATCTCATAGATGTAGTCGGGATAGCCGCTGTCTGCTTTGACGGTGCAGCGTGCAGCAGTTTCGCCGTTGACAAAGAGACGGATAATGTAGTCGCCTGCTTCATCCAGCTGGAGGTTAGCACCGTTCTGGGTAAGGTTCGATGATTCGCCGCCCCAGTTGATACCCCAGTCGTGGTTGGCACGGAACTTGAACTCGCCCGCATTAAGCGACTCGTGAGCTTCCCAGCACTTGAGAATCTCGTTGTAGGTCATATCCACGTCGGTGTCCCAAGCTCCGCGGACAGAGCCAATAATGCTGATGGACGTGACAGGCGTGAGCTTGTAGGTCATCTCCTTCAGGTCAACCTGCACGAAGTAGAAGCCTTCTGCTACGGCATCCACGTTGGGACCGCCGTCAGCGGTAAGCGTACCGCCATTAGCGTCGCCGCTGGCCTTCTCCCAGTCGCCGTCCCAATTGTCCTTGTCCTTGTTAGGCTTGAACTTGAACTCGCCGTTCAGGAAGATAACAGCTTCATACTGTCCCTGGCCGTTGCCGTGGAGGGGATGAGCCTCGCTCCAACCGCTCTCGTTGCCAATCTCATAGATGAACTCATTGAAGCCTACGGGCGTGGCCTTCCACGTCTGGTCGAGCATATTGAAGACGATATCGTAAAAGAGAGCATCGGGATCGGCGGTAATGAGGAAGTTGCCACCAACATTATCATAGTTGAACTTGCCTTCGTCGCCAGCTGCCAGGCAACCGCTCCAGTCGCCACCTATACCGCTCTCAGGCGTCATCTTGAATTCGATGTTGCTGCCATCCTCGGGAGCGGGGATGCGAAGGGTGAACTTAGGATTCTCATAAGGGTCGCTGCCGTCGTTGGTCAGTTTATAGGTGGTGTCCTTGTTGTCCCAACCATTGATGGTGCCCGTGAGGTAATAAGCAGCTTCGATAACAGGAGCCTGCGGGGTGGCCTTGATGACAAAGGGTGCCGAGGTAGCTCTCTTGACAGCCGTGGAACCGTTGTCGAGCCACATGCTGATGGTAGCCGTGAGTTCGCGTTCCACCGGCTTACGTCCGAATGCCTTGGCGATGATTCCTTGCAATTCAGCCACAGAAATCTGTCCGTCGGAATCAAGGGGGTAGCTCTCTTCTCCCAAGTCAAGCGTATAGACAGGGGTATAGGCTTGGTCTGTGCTGGTCGGTGCCACGATGGATGCCACCTTCACGAGCGTTTGTCCCTCAGCAAGATTATTAAGGTCGATGGAAGCCACTTCCGTCACGCTGCCGTCGCCGAACGTTACCGTCGCGGGCTGGGTGGGTTGCTCTTGTTGCTTCCAGTCCTTATAGTCTTCGGTGCAGGCGGTCAGCCCAATGAGGGCTGCCGCTGCAATATACATGAACTTTTTCATAACAATTATTCTTCTGTTTCTTCGTTAGCAATAAAGTAATACTGGCCAGTGATGTCGTTGAGGAAGACCGTGAAGGAGCCTGCTTCGAACGGGATGTTTGGACCGCCATTGGTGCCCGTGCCGAACGGGAAGGCTTCGGCACCCCAGTTGTCGTCCCAAGCGTTGTTGGCAGCAAACTTGACTTCACCACTTGCCGTGGGTTCGAACTTCGCCATCCAGACGTGATTATTGCCATCTCCGTTGAGGGTCTCGCAAGCGGTCATCTCATCCTTGGAGGTGTCCCAATCGTTCTGAGTGCCTGGCATCGCCATGCTGGAGAAGCTCTTCACTTCCTTCTCGTATGGCTTGATGACGATCTTCTTCGTGCTGGTGTAAACCTTGACGGTGTAGTAACCATCGTTATTGATGCCAATGTTGTGATCTTTTGTTTCGTCGTAAATGATGTTTGCATCGATACTGTCAACACTTTCAAAATTCAGCTGGTCGTCCCAATTGCCTGGTGTGAGCACGAACTTGAACTCAGTTCCTCCTTTGAAGAAACCTGTGTGGATGATGACGTTTTCTTCAGTACTGCTCGGCAGCAGAGGAATAAGGCCTTTACCTACCTGGTCCGGGGCATTGTTCCATGAAGCCGAACCGATGTTGTTACCTACCATGTACCAAATTGTCGGAGCGAGGTTGATGAAGTAAGGTATGACATTCAGGTTGACGGTATTGGAGGAGATGATGGAGCAGTAGTCGCGTAACGAGGCATCGCGTACGGAGGCGATGGCGCGCACGACCACAGAGAGATTTGCCGGCACATCTTCTTCACTTCCCCATCCGAAGAACTGTTGAAGTGCCAGGTCAAAGGTTTCTGAGTTCACCTTTCCGACAGCAGTGGTGAAGGTCTGGTCAACCTCGATATAGTCCGCCTCTTCGTAGTTCTTCTTCTTGCGGTCGAATGCCTTCGTGAACTTTCCCGTGGGAGAGACTTGAATGACGAAGTTGGGAACAATCGGAGCACCTAAATCGGTGAAAGCGGGCAGTGTCCAGGAGAGTTCGATATTCTTGGAACCCTTGAGGTCGATGGTGGCCGTGCCTACAGACGGCTGGAACATGCTGAACTCCGTGGGTTGGATAACCTTGGGGTTCGAGTCATTGTCGTCGCTGCAAGCGGTAAAAGCGAATGTGCCAGCAAGTAGCAACATCGCGTATGAAAATATCTTTTTCATGTTCGTTAGCATCTTTAGAGATTAGTAACCGGGGTTCTGCTTCAAGTTGGGATTGGCGTTGATGTCCTCGGAAGGGATGGCAAAGAGATTGCGGAATTCTTCAAAGCCCTGTCCGTTTTGGACGCCGCCTTTCCACTCCCAGAGGTTCTTGAGATCGCCACTTGTGAAATAACCGTAGCGAATGAGGTCGGTGCGACGGAAGCCTTCGTAGTAGAGCTCACGTGAGCGCTCATCAAGGATATAGTCGAGTGTGCACGCTTCCTTCGATACAGAGGATGCACCAGCACGGCTACGCAGAGCATTGATGTAGCCTAAACCGGCATCGGACAAGTCGTTGTCTTCGCGCAGGTCAGCCTCGGCAGCAATGAGGTAAGCTTCAGCAGCACGCATCAGGAAGTAGTCGGTGTCGATGAATTGGGTGTTGTGGGGGCTGGCACCTGTGGAATAGGTGTTGCGGAACTTGCCCACACTGTAGCCGGAGGTGAACTCACTCGGTTTAGTCACTTCCAATGTACGGCCTTTGCCATAGAAGAGGGCGCGGTTGTCGTTTGCCTTTTCTGCCATTTCGGCAATGGTGACCTGAGGAGCGTCGTTGCCAGGGAAGAACTTGGCGAGGAGTTGCTTGCGGGCGCGGTTGCCTGCCCAGAATTCCTTCGTACCATAGTCGCCACCCGTATCCATGTCGTCTTTCCAGCAGGAAGCCATCAGGAAGAGGCTGGTGCCCCATGAAGTCGTGGTGATACCGTCCTGCAACAATGCGAGGATGGCTTCTTGCGAAGCACCGCTCTCGCCATTGTCGCCCATGAAGAGCATCTGGTAAGCACTCCAGCCGTTCTTGCCTGTCGTCCACAGCTTATGAGGACCGTTGATGACCTTCTCGGCATACGTCTTGGCATCTGCCCAGCGAGCAGAGCCTGTATAGACCTGTGCATTCAAGTACATGCGAGCCAACAAGAGGTTGACGGCATCTTGGTCGGCACGGCCATAGCCTTGGTCAGCACTGGTGCGGGCAGCGGGAGCCAGCATCTTATCGACAACGGCTTTCAACTCGCTCTCAATCCAAGCGAAGAGGTCGGCACGCAGAATCTGTTGAGGAGCCTCCAAGGATACTTGAGTAGCAAAGGGCACATTGCCGAAGCAATCCATGAGATAGTAGTAGTAGAGAGCACGCAGGAAGCGAACCTCGGCTTCACGTGTGGCATCCATGCCTGCACATTTCTCAAGATAGAGGTTGCAGTAGGAAATGCTGGTCGTCAGACGGTAGTAGAAGCCTTGCAGCATCGGGTGGGAGGAATCCCACTGGTTGTAGTTGAACTGGGGGATGCCAGGGTCGCCCCAAGCACAAATGGCCTCATCGGTCGAGAGCTCATTGGCATTCCAAAGCTGGCGGACGAAACCTGTCGTACCACCATCGAGACCGTCAATGTCGCAGTCGCCGTTAGCACCCGTGTTGCCGGCCAAAGCCATCGTCGCATAGCACTTGGTGTAGAGACTTGCCTCGTCCACCTCCATCGTGGTGCTGGGATCGATGGGCGTGACATCCAAGTCTCCAACGCAAGAGCTCAATCCAGCAGACAGCACTACGGCTGTTGCGGGAAGAATATGTTTGAATAGTTTGAAGTTCATAATACTTACTCTTTTATTAGGGGGTTGTCGTTTAGAAATCAAGTGTCACACCAGCCTGAACCGTGAAGGGACGCGGATACATGTTGTTGTCGATACCACCGAAGACTTCGGGGTCGATGCCATCGTACTTCGTGATGGTGAAGACGTTGGTGGCACTGACGTAGGCACGGCCACTGAGGAAGTTGTCGCCGGTCTTGAAGGAGTAACCCAACGTGATGTTGTCCAACTTCAGGAACGTTGCATTGTGCACAAAGTAGTCGGAAAGGACGTAGTCGTAGGTTGACCAGTTGTTGTCACGTGCAGAAGGAATGGTGTTCTGCAAATAGTTGAACGAGCTGTCGTAGCGCTTGGCCGTGTTGGCATAGCCTGCCTGCTTGTCCCAATAAACATAGTTGTTGAAGTTGGCACGGAAGCCGAGGCCGAGATCCCAACCCTTGTACTGGAGGCGTGTGCTCAGACCTGCCGTGTAAGGAGCGTGGGGGCTCTTGTAGAAATAGCGGTCGTCTTCGCTGATCTTGCCGTCGCCATTGCGATCGACATAGACACCTTCGAGTGGCAAACCTTTCGGGCCATAGACTTGCTGGAAGACATAGAAAGAGTTGGCGGGATGACCAACGGCTTGTGCCTGGACTTGGTTTCCCGTGCCGGAAGAGATACCGCCCGTCAGGACGATAGAGTTCTCACCTGTCAATTCAGTAATCTCGTTGTGGTTGTAGGTGAAGTTGCCTGTGATTTCCCACAGCCAATCCTTGGTCACAACAGGACGGACGGTCAGCATGACTTCGACACCTTGATTGACCAGCGAACCGATGTTCGAGATCACTTGGTTGCGGAAGTTTGTGCCGGCAGCCACGAAGGAATAATTGATCAGGTCGGTGGTCTTACGATAATAGTAATCCACGCTACCGGAGAAGCGGTTCTTCCAGAAGCTGAAGTCAATACCAGCATTGTAGGTCGTGGTGGTTTCCCACTTCAGGTTCTCGTTGTAGGCATCGGGACGATAGAGCAGACCTGTTGGGTTCACACCCAGAATCGGGTAGCGGCCATCCACATTGTTGATATTGGTGTTGTAAGAGGCAAAGTAGTTGTAGTTGCCAATGCCATCCTGCTGACCTGTCTTACCCCAGCCGAGACGGAGCTTCAACTCGTCGAGGTTAGAGGCTTCTTTCAGGAACGGTTCCTCGCTGATTAACCAACCGAAGGCGGCAGAGGGGAAGAGTGCCCAGTGATCCTTGAAGCGGCTGGAACCGTCGTAACGGACAGTACCTGTGAGCATGTAGCGGTTCAGAAGGCTGTAGTTGGCGCGTCCGTAGAAGCTGACGAGATAGCTCTCTTGTTCCCATTCACCCTTGGAGGGCTTGTAGAGCGTTCCTGCAAGTGCTTTTCCAGTAGCTTCATCAGTCAGCTGTGAGGTGGTCGGATAGAGACCGGAATAGTAGCTGTCGCCCCAGTATTTCTTGTGGCTCCATTCGTAACCGCCCATGATGTCGAAGTGGTGGTTCTCGTTGAAGTCTTTGTAGTATTGGGCGTAAGCAGAGTAGATGAGGTTGTACTTGCTTTCCTTGGTAAAACCATTGTTGCCATAGTAGAAGTTCGACGGTCCCCAAGGTTGGAAGGTGGTGTTTTGCTTACCATTGCTCCAGTCACCCGAGAAGTTCATGTGGAGACGCAGGTCCTCGAATCCATGAATCTTATAATCAACTTCCACGTTGCCCATGTAGTCGAAGGAGCTTGCACGGTCGTTTTTCTCCTCCAGACGAGCCATAGGATTGGAAGCGGCATACGTATTCATGATGGTGGGGTAGGTTGGATCCTTGTAGTTTTTGCCATCGGAGGTCCATTCGAAATAGCCGTTGTAGTTGTCGTAGGCGGCATCAGAGCTTCTTATGGGCTGCGTAGGATCCATGCGCACAGCATCGCTGATAGCGTCGGTGTTAGCATAATGGTTCCAAGCATACATGAACTTACCATTGATATTAAAGGTAAGGTGGTCGTCCAAGAACGAGGGATTGAGGTTGATGCTGGCCGTGGTGCGCTCGAATGAAGAAGTCTTCAAGATACCATCTTGGTTGGTGTAACCAATTCCGATGCGATAAGGCATGTTCTTCAGACCACCGCTTACGGTGAGGTTGTGGTCAACGCCAAAGGCGCCGCGATAAATCTCGTCCTGCCAGTCGGTTTCGGCTTTGCCCAGCAATTCTGCGGCTTTGGAACCAGCTCCATAGTAGCTATTCACGAAATCACGGTATTCGCTGGCATTGAGCACCTCGAGTGACTTCTGGCGGGCAGAGTAGGTGACATTACCATTGTAGGTGACGTGTGCCTTCTGACCCTTGCGGCCTTTCTTGGTGGTGATGATGATGACACCGTTAGAACCGCGGCTACCATAGATGGCGGTAGCAGAAGCGTCCTTCAAGACCGTGAAGCTCTCGATGTCTTGTGGATTCACCATCGAGAGGGGGTTGGCAAGACCTTTGACACCCTGATTGTCCATAGCGAGTCCATCGATGACAATCAACGGGTCATTGCTGGCATTCAGCGAAGAGCCTCCACGAATGCGAATGGTGGCACCTCCACCAGGCATACCACCACCGTTTGTAACGGTCACACCGGCAATCTTGCCTTGAATCATGTCTTGGGCATTGGTAATCACACCGTGGTTTTTCTCGTCGGGCTTCAAAGTGCTGACAGAACCTGTCAAGTCGTGCTTCTTGACCGTACCGTAACCGATGACGACAACGTCTTCAAGGACTTTGGCGTCTTCCTGTAATGTGACATTCACCACGGGACGGGCAGCAACGGTGGCCGTCTGGAAGCCCATGAACGAGATGGTGAGTTGACTGCCGGCGGGGGCAGTAATCGCAAAATTACCGTCGAAGTCTGTCGTCGTGCCGCCTTCTTGTCCAATGACTCGGACAGTGGCTCCCATGACAGGTTCGCCGGTATCATCTTTGACATGGCCTTTCACAGAAATCTGTGCAAAGGCACCAAGGGAGATGAACGCCCCACAAAGGAGGGCAAGAATCCGTAGCGGGATTCTGATTTTTACCTGCTTCATCATGCTTGTTGATTTAGTTAATTATGTTGGTTTGGGTTGTTTTTCCTTGTTAGACGTTGCAAAGATAGTGAAAAGTTTGTTAGAGGTCTTCTTTGAGGCCCTTTTTTTTTGTTTTTTCTGTTAAAAAACGTTTCAAAACACGTTTCAAGGCAGAAAAAAGAGAATGAATAGAAACAATTCCCTATCTTTGCACATAAAATAAACTTAATCACTCTCATCATGATGCAAAAGCCAGATCTTTCTTTTTGGAAACTATGGAACCTGAGCTTTGGGTTCTTCGGCGTGCAGATTGCCTACGCCTTGCAGAGCAGTAACATTTCCCGCATCTTCCGTACGCTCGGTGCTGACCCGCATTCGCTGAGCTATTTTTGGATCTTGCCTCCGTTAATGGGTATTCTTGTGCAGCCCATTGTCGGCACGCTGAGTGACCGCACTTGGACGCGTTTCGGTCGTCGCATACCTTATTTATTTATAGGAGCTGCCGTGGCCGTGGCTGTGATGTGCCTTTTGCCCAACTCGGGCTCTCTCGGACTTAGCCTGTCGTCGGTGATGATCTTCGGTCTTGTGATGCTGATGCTGCTCGACACCAGCATCAATATGGCCATGCAGCCTTTTAAGATGCTGGTGGGGGATATGGTCAACGAGAAGCAAAAGGCCAAAGCCTACAGTATCCAGTCGTTCCTTTGTAACGCTGGCTCTGTGATGGGTTTTGTCTTCCCCTTCTTCTTCACATGGATTGGATTGAAGAACGTAGCTCCTGAAGGGGTGGTTCCCGACTCGGTCATCTGGTCGTTCTACATCGGCGCTGCTATCCTTATCCTTTGTGTCATCTACACTGTCATCAAAGTTCGAGAGTGGAATCCGCAGGAGTATCGTCAGTATAACCCCGTTGAGGCGACAAAAGAAGAGAGCGCCAATTGGTTTACTCTCCTCAGAAAAGCTCCTTCAACCTTCTGGAAAGTAGGTCTTGTGCAGTTCTTCTGTTGGGCGGCTTTCCTGTATATGTGGACTTATGTGGTCGATGCTGTCAGTGAGACTGTCTGGGGAACAACGGATTCCGCAACAGAAGCTTATCAGACAGCTGGAAACTGGACGGGAATACTGTATGCCCTTCAGGCTATGAGCAGTGTCTGCTGGGCTCTTGTGCTTCCACGTTTCAATAACACGAAGGTGGCGTATGCCGTGAGTCTCTTGCTCGGCGGCATCGGCTTTGCTTTGATACCCTTCTGCCCCGACCAGTACTTGCAGATTGTTCCCTTCTTGCTCATAGGTTGCGCCTGGGCAGCGATGCTGGCGATGCCGTTCACCTTTGTCACCAACGCCCTTCAAGGCTATGGCCACATGGGCGCATATCTCGGCCTCTTCAACGGCACCATTTGCCTGCCTCAGATTGTCGCGGCTCTCTGTGGCGGTACCATTCTCTCGCTCATCGGTCACCATCAGTCATCGATGATGATTGTTTCGGGCATCTTGCTGATTTGCGGCGCGTTGTGTGTCACTTTTATCAAGGAGAAGAAATAACCGTAATAATGTGATAACGAAATAACGATAATCAATTATGAGAATCAGGTTTGATATAGAGTACAGGACAATCTTCGGTGAAGATCTGTTCTTGAATGTGTTGGAACATGACGGTAAGCAGACTCCTTATGCCATGCACACCCGTGACGGAGTCATTTGGAGCTGTGAACTGGAGACCGACAAGCCCGTAGAATATTTCTATACAATGAAGTGGCAAGGACGTGAGAAGCGTTCGGAATGGGTCTTCTGTCCCCATTCCTTTGACCCGAAGGAGGTGGCCGATCCGTCTCTTCCCGTTGTACAGCGTGATGCTTGGATGGATGCTCCCGAAGATTTCCGTGTGGCAGGTACGCTTGTCCCAGTATTCTCGTTACGCACTCGCCGCAGTTTCGGCGTAGGTGATTTCGGCGATTTGAGACAGATGGTTGATTGGGTGGCCACGACCGGGCAACGTTTGCTGCAAATCTTGCCTATCAATGACACCACTTCTTCCCATACATGGGGAGATTCCTATCCTTACTCCTGCATCAGCGTGTTCGCCCTCCATCCGCAATATGTTGAGCTGGGTGCACTGCCACAGCTCAAGAAAGAAACCGACCGCAAGCGTTTCGAGACCTTACGTCTGGAACTGAACGCCTTGCAGCAGATTGACTACGAGCGTGTCAACAACGCCAAACTGGAATATTTGCAGCTGCTCTTCAAACAAGAAGGCGAGAAAGTGCTGGCCTCTGTCGCTTTCAAGGAGTTCTTTGAGGATAGTCAGCAGTGGCTCGTGCCATACGCTCAATATTGTCATTTCCGTGATACTTACGGGACGGGTGATTTCTCTCAGTGGCCAGCTCATCGCCGGTGGAATTCTTCAGAGACAGAGACCAATCCCTTCTGGTACTATGTCCAGTTCATCCTCGCCCAACAGCTGAGTGCCGTTCATGCGTATGCGCGCACACGCGGCGTAATATTAAAAGGTGACATTCCCATCGGTGTCGCACGCCACGGTTGCGATGTCTGGCAGGAACCGCGCTACTTCAACCTCAACGGACAGGCCGGTGCTCCACCTGATGATTTTGCCGAGGACGGACAGAACTGGGGCTTCCCCACCTACAACTGGGACGAGATGCTTCGCGATGGCTGCCAGTGGTGGGAACGTCGTTTCCGGAATATGGCCAAGTATTTCGATGCTTACCGCATCGACCATGTTTTGGGCTTCTTCCGCATTTGGGAGATTCCTGTACCTGTCAAGACGGGGCTCCTTGGACAATTCTCTCCTGCATTGGCACTCAGCCGCGACGAGATTTACCACTTCGGCATTAGTCAGGAAACGTTGATGAACACCGTATGTCCCATTATCAAGAACCAAGACGTTTCCACCAATGTTCTCTTCCTGCGCGACCATAAGAACCCAGAGGTCTTTCATCCGCGTATTTCTGCGCAAAAGACTGAAGCCTACAAGCAACTTTCAGAGAACGAAAAACATGCTTTCGATGCACTTTATGACCACTACTTCTACCACCGCAACAACCAGTTCTGGTATGAGGAGGCTATGCAGAAGCTCCCGAAGTTGGTGCGAGCCACGCGGATGCTCTGCTGCGCTGAAGACCTTGGAATGGTGCCTGCTTGCGTACAATGGGTGATGGACGAACTGGGTATCCTCAGCCTTGAACTGGAATCGATGCCGAAGGAGGCTTGGGTTCGCTTTGGCCGTGTGGAAAATAACCCGCGTCGCAGTGTGGCCACCATCTCCAGCCACGACACACCGACGCTGAGAATGTGGTGGGACGAGGACTATGAGCGCACCCAAGAATATTGGAGCACGATACTACATCGTGAAGGTACGGCGCCGCATCCTCTTTCTGGCCAACTGGCTCGCGAAATCATCCAACGTCATTTGGATTGTCCTTCAATGGTTTGCGTCATTGCTCTCCAAGATTGGCTCGCCATCGATGAACACCTGCGCTTGAAGGATGCCAATGCAGAGCGCATCAACATACCCGCCAATCCCCACCACTATTGGCGTTACCGTATGCACCTCAACATCGAAGACCTCAAGAATGATAAATCATTCACCGAGGGCATCCGAGAGATGATCGTGAAAGGGAATAGGGTCTAAGAGAAGACCTGCCTCCAACCTCTCGGGAGAGGGGTTGGACACCTTTCAAAAGTGGGCATTCACTGGAACTATTGAAGGCTTATCATCACATACACAGAATCATTATGAAGAAAATCGCATCTGTCCTACTGACTTTATTTACCTTACTAACCATTTCCCCCTTGTCCGCAAAGGTGGCTGCTCCTTCCCTCGAAGGGAGGGAGGGGGATGGATCCTCTCCTTGCTTTATCACTTCCCCCTCCGGCAACCTCACCCTCACCTTCTCCCTTGACGGAACTCGTCCACAGTATGCTTTGAAATACAAGGACAAGGCCGTCATCTTGCCTTCGTATCTTGGCTTGGAACTGGCGAAGGACAAGCACGCCTCAAAGGGACTTCAGGAAACCGACCTCATGGATGGATTTGAAGTGGTCAACATCGCAAAATCAGAATTTGATGAGACGTGGGAACCTGTATGGGGCGAAACAAAGACGATTCGCAACCACTATAATGAGTTGTGTGTCAACCTTCGACAGACGTCAACACGCAGAAATGTGGTTCTCCGTTTCCGCGTCTTTGACGATGGACTCGGTTTCCGTTATGAGTTCCCTCAACAGCCCGACTTGGTCTATTTCCTGATCCAAGACGAACGCACAGAGTTTCGCATGACGGGCGACCACACCGCATGGTGGTTGCCTGGTGACTACGACACACAGGAGCAGATGACGCAGGAGTCTCGCCTTTCAGAAATCCGCAATCGCTTTCACGATGCTGTCAACTGGGGCAACTCCTCTGTGGCCGTCTTCTCGCCAACTGGCGTGCAAACCTCCTTGCAAATGAAAACAGACGAAGGTCTTTATATCAACCTCCACGAAGCTGCCTGCATTGATTACGCCACAATGCACCTTGAACTCGTGGATGCACAAACCAAGTCGCTGACGACCAAGCTCGAAGGAAGTAGCAATGCCTACACCCCCAACCCTAAACCGTCGGCTTATCCGCTGCCCCCTGCTTTCACTTTCGTCAGCCACCTTACTCCAGATGCCACAGGCTTGAAAGGTGCCATGCAGACACCTTGTCAATCACCTTGGCGAACGGTCATCGTTTCCGACGACGCCCGCGACATGCTCGCCTCAAACCTCATTCTGAACCTCAACGAACCTTGCGCCCTTGAAGACGTTAGTTGGATTCATCCGACGAAGTACTGCGGCGTATGGTGGGAGATGATTGTTGGCAAGAGTAACTGGCACTACACAGATGATCTTCCAAGTGTGAAGCTTTCAACATTCAACTTTGAACTCTCAAAACCCCACGGTCGCCATGCTGCCAACAACGAGAAAGTGCGCCGATACATCGACTTCGCTGCCAAGAACGGGCTCGACCAAGTGCTTGTCGAGGGGTGGAACGTCGGTTGGGAAGACTGGGCGAATATGTGGAAACGTGATGTCTTTGACTTCGTGACGCCTTATCCTGATTTCGACATCAAAGCCCTCAATGATTATGCACATAGCAAGGGCGTGAAACTCATGATGCACCACGAGACCAGCTCCAGTACGCAGAACTATGAGCGGCATTTGGAAAATGCCTATACGCTGATGAACCGCTACGGCTACGATGCAGTGAAGAGCGGCTACGTCGGTGACATCATTCCACGTGGCGACCACCACTATTCGCAGTCGATGAACAACCATTACCTATATTGCATTCAGGAAGCAGCCAAGCACCACATCATGGTGAACGCCCACGAGGCAGTTCGTCCGACTGGCCTCTGCCGTACCTATCCGAACCTTGTGGGTAACGAGAGCGCGCGAGGCACGGAGTACGAAGCCTTCGGAGGCAACCGCCCGGACCACACCTGCATCCTGCCCTTCACGCGCCTGCAAGGAGGTCCAATGGACTACACTCCCGGTATTCTGGAAACACAGCTTTCCACTTGGTCGAGCAATACCTCATGGGTGCGCACTACCGTGGCCGGACAACTCGCTCTCTACCTGACCATGTACTCGCCCCTTCAGATGGCTGCCGACCTTCCTGAACACTACGAACGCCCCGATCTTGCTCCTGCCTTCCAGTTCATTCGTGATGTGGCCTGCGACTGGGACGATAGCCGTTATCTCGAAGCCGAACCTGCAGATTACATTACTGTGGCTCGCAAGGCCAAAGGCACCGACAACTGGTTCATTGGAGGCAAGTGCGACGAGAACGGTCACAAGTCCGTCGTCAAGCTCAACTTCCTTGATAAGGGCCGCAAGTACGACTGCACCATCTATGCCGATGACCCGAAAGCCCACTATGAAACGAACCCGAAGGCTTACGTCATCACCAAACGTGTGGTCAAGGCTGGCGACACCCTCAAGCTCACGCAGGCTCCCGGTGGCGGCTTCGCCATCTCGCTCATTGCCAAGTAAGCGCTTTTTATCGTCTGAAGGCCAATAGTAATTGTTCTGGCGAGAGAATCATCAAGATGGTTGCTCACCGTCATGGTTTCAGCATCACCATCGACGACACCCAACAGAGCGAACGCATCGAAACCGCTCGTCGCTTCCTGCAAGAGAACTCTTTTCATGCGCGTTGCCGATTATGCCGCCATTACAGGTCTCTCGCGCTCCAGCACCCAGCGAGAGTTGCGCAACTCGACAATGACCAGAACTCCGGCTTCAAGGCTCGTGGCCGGGGTTCTCATCGTGTGTACGTGCTTGCGAACGATGGCGAATAAAATGTACAACTTTTATAAAATCTCTGCCACAGATTGGCGTACCCTTGCCGTACGTTTGCAGCAAATTTCAAAGAATCATGGACAACGATAGAGGACAAAGTCTGATAACGAAATACGTCTGGGTGATAGAAACCATTCATCGCAGACGGAAGGTCTCATTCAAGGAACTGAACGAGCTATGGCTCCGCGACGATATCAGCCGAGGGGTGGAGATTCCGAAACGCACCTTCGACAACTGGCGCTATGTCATCTGGGATATGTTCGGCATCAGCATCGTCAACGAGAACCGTGGCGAGTACCGCTACTATATCGAGAACGAGGAGGACATCTGCAAGAACGGACTCCGCTCGTGGCTCTACAACACGTTCTGCGTGAGCAATGCCCTGGCCAACAGCCAGAGCATCAAGGACCGCATTCTCCTGGAATACGTGCCGTCTGGACAGCAATACCTCCAGCCCATCATCGAAGCGATGAAGGAGAACCGCGTCCTGAACATCACCTATCACAGCTACTGGAAGGATGAAGAGAACAACTTCGACGTGCAACCCTATTGCGTAAAACTGTTCCGCCAGCGTTGGTACTTGGTGGCTCGCAGCACCAATCCTTATTATTATGAGAAGGGACCACGCATCCATGCGCTCGACCGAATCCAATCGCTACACGTGAAGGACGAGACCTTCGTGATGCCGAAGGACTGGTCGGCCAAAGACTTCTTTGAGGGTTGTTTCGGCATCATCGTTGACCAGAATGTGGACATTCAACCCGTCACGTTGAAAGTCTCTGCCGGTCAGGCCAACTACATTCGTGACCTGAAGATGCACGAGTCGCAGAAAGAAACAGTCCGCGACGAAGAATACAGCATCTTCACCCTCAACCTCCGCCCCTCCTTCGACTTCCAGCAGGAACTCCTTTGGAACGGCGAGGACGTGGAAGTGCTCGAACCCGAATGGCTCCGCCAGGAGATTGCAGGAAAGATAAAGAGAATGTGGAATAAATATAATAAGGAGAATCATTAATCCTATGAGTATGACAATCAGTGACGCAACCCTGAAGTATCTTTGTCAGAAGTATCGCCGTGACATTGGTACAGGCACAAACAAGTTCTTGCCGGGCATAAAAGTACGCTATGTAGCTGCCAATAAGAAGTTCGGCTACGCCTATTTCGGCAATTTTTTCTTCTTTGGCGATGACTTCTATGTCTGGGAGCAGGATGAGAAATATGCCGAAGACCATAACCAAGACATTGTTGAGGACGTGTTTAGCGATGAATGTAAAGGGCGTGGCTATGCCCACAGAGTTTTATTCGCAGGTGTACTTACAAACTTTTCCGACGACAATGGTGAAGGTATCTATACAGGCGATGTCATAAAACTGACGAAGGAAGATGAAATTATAGAATACTATGCAGTTGGAGCCTGGAGCAGAGAAGATGGGAAAGGCGAGTATTGTTTCATCCTTGACAACCACAACTGGTCGTTGGAAGAATGTCGTCACCAACACTATCACATGACACGTGTGGGGACAGTGTTCTTCCAGCTGGATGCCAGTGATTGCGACGGAGTCAATCAGCGCGTCATGAGCTTCAACGGATGGAGAGATACGAAAGAAGAAAGACTGCAAAAAGTCTTAATGGCAAAATACACTCCCAACTTCGACCAAGAACTATGGAAATATGAAGGGCTTGAGATACTGGGAGCAGAATATGATTGGAGATAAAATGATTACAAATATAACCATTGATTAATTATGGAAATGGACAATAGTCAAAAAGGAATTCTGGGCGAGACCATTGTAGCCTTAGAGTTAATGAAGAAAGGATGGGATGTAATCAACATCAACACCGTCTATCGTAATTACAAAAATGCAGACTTGATTTGCATGAATGCCAATAACGGCAAGAGTGTCATGATTCAAGTGAAGACAGGAACAACGCATAACATATTGACTGGATTCACGTCAGAATTGGATGGGACAATACCCAATATCGAGTCCTCTGTTATCGGTCCATGGGTGTTTGTTTATATGCCTGATGACAAATTATCGAATATGGAGTTTTATATTCTGACAAGAGAAGAAGTGATAAAGTTGATTTCTTCAAGTAACAAGTGGTATGTAACAGAATGGAATCGAGAGTTAAAGAGCAAACCTATGGTGGGCGTCGAGGTGGATTGGCTAAAGGGAGAACCATCTGAAGCATCGAAGCCTGATGCCAAGAAACAACATCCAGAGTATAAAAGTACGTTGTTAGAAACCTCTCAGGACAAATGGGAAAAGATAACAGATTTGTTATATTGATGTTAATGGAGATATGCGAGACTTTGCAGCTATAGATTTTGAAACGGCTAATAACGAGCGCAGTAGCGTTTGCAGCGTTGGAGTGGTGATTGTCAGGGGTGGTGAGATAGTTGATTCGTTCTACTCGCTCATTCAGCCCGAGCCGAACTATTATAACTACTGGTGTTCGCAGGTACATGGCCTTTGTCACGAAGACACCGACGAGGCTCCTGTGTTCCCAAAAGTATGGGCACAGATAGAACCTCTGATAGAAGGTCTGCCGCTTGTGGCTCACAACAAGCCTTTTGACGAGAGTTGCCTGAAGGCTGTCTTCCGCGTCTATCAGATGGACTACCCTGACTATGAGTTCTACGACACCCTCGCCGCCTCCCGCCGCAAGTTCCGCCATCTGCCTAACCACCAGCTGCACACTGTAGCCGCTGAATGCGGCTACTGCTTAGAGAACCATCATCATGCGCTGGCCGATGCAGAGGCGTGTGCGGCCATCGCCTTGGAGATATTGTGAAAAAGGCGCCCAAAGATATGTCATTTTTGAGACTTGCAGACTATTTGTGAAAGAAAAAGATTATCTTTGCGGACGAAATCACGAAAGATATGGAAGAGGACAAGATTATCATCTATCAGACGGAGGACGGACAGACGCAGATTGATGTCCGTCTTGAAAACGAAACGGTGTGGCTGACACAGGCTCAGATGGCTATGTTATTTGAGAAGACGCCTCAGAACATCACCATGCATATTGGCAATGCATATAAAGAGGGCGAGTTGGATAGAGACTCAACCTGTAAGGAATACTTACAAGTTCAACAAGAGGGAAAGAGAAAGGTTTCCCGTATCATGAAATACTACGACCTTGATGTCATCATCTCCGTCGGCTATCGTGTCAAAAGCAAGCGCGGTACAGCTTTCCGTATATGGGCTCGCAGGGTGTTGAAAGACTACCTCGTCAAAGGCTACGCTGTCAACGAGCGGCTTCGCCGTGAACAGATTGGCGAGCTTCGTCAGTTGGTGGGGATGCTTGGACGTACCATTCAGAACCAGCCGCTTCTTTCCACCGACGAGACGAATGCCCTCTTCGAAGTGGTGACGAATTACTCTTACGCCCTCGACACGCTCGACAACTACGATTACGAACGACTGACAATCGACAAGACGACTAAAGAAGAGCCTTTCCATGCAACATACGAGAATGCGATGGAGGCTATCAATGGATTGCGCGAGAAATTCGGAGATTCCGTCTTGTTTGGCAACGAGAAGGACGATTCCTTCAAAAGCAGCATCGGACAAATCTACCAGACCTTCGGAGGTGAGGAACTCTATCCCAGCGTGGAGGAGAAAGCCGCCATGTTGCTCTACCTCGTCACCAAGAACCATTCCTTCAGTGATGGCAACAAGCGCATTGCAGCCACCCTCTTCCTTTGGTTCCTCAACAACAACCACATCCTCTATCGCAAAGACGGCTCCAAGCGCCTGGCTGACAATACCCTCGTAGCCCTGACTCTAATGATTGCCGAGAGCAAGACCGAGGAAAAGGATGTGATGGTGAAGGTGGTGGTGAACTTGATTAACCAGAGGAATGAATAACGCAGGAGCTATATTATAAGATAATATCACAGTTTTGAAAATATATCAAGATGGTAGAATTGCAGAAAAAGCAATTGGGCGAACTTCTGAACCCAATAAAACTTCATAAATTCACGGGGACATTAGCCATTCCCGAATATCAGCGTATTTATTGCTGGCCAGAGAAGAACGTGCGTCTTCTACTTGACGATTTACTAATGATTGATCATACGAACCATCCGTATCATCTTGGAACCATTATTGTTCAGTTCGGCAAGAGAGGAGAGGACGGCAAATGGAATATCATTGACGGGCAACAAAGAATGGTGACTTTATCACTTCTCTTACTTGAACTTGGAGACAAGACCTCTCCTTTGCTTTATGAACGTTTTTTGTCGAAAGAAGCCAATGACTTCATCGCATACAACAGATATCTCATTCGGAGTTTTATTCAACAGCGAGGGTGGAGTTATAATAAAGGAGATAAAGAACAAACTGCCAAGCGAACTCAAATAGCCCAAAAATTGAGGAACAATACTACATTTGACGTTTTATTTCTTACGAGTGAGTCTATAGATCTGGCATACACATTCTTTTCTGCTCAGAATGACAGAGGTAAGCCCCTTACAGATTACGAATTATTAAAATCTCACCATTTACGGTTCATCCCATGGGAAGAACAGCAGATGCATTTGGCAAAGAAATGGGATTCTCTTTTACTTCGACATGAAAGTGAACAGGGCGATCGTAGTGTTTCTATAGTTGTGGGTAATTATCTATATTGCTTAAGAAAATGGACGATGATGGAGGAATGTAATCCCCATGCTAACAAAGCCATCAAGACCGAATTCGAGTCTGCGGCCGTGATCGATGCTGTTCCACCATTTGGTGAAGCATTCGAGTACAATGAAGCAATACAAGGAGGTAGCCACTTCTTTGCATTTGTAGAACATTTTGTTAGGAGATTCCATCTTTTTGTGCAAACAAAAGCCTATCAAGCATTATGGGATACTATATCGTGTTCAGGGCAGATCGTAAAGCCTAGTTTTAGTAATCAAGAGTTGCAAGAAGAGCGTAGGCCTGTTGAGAATAAGAAACGTACTCATTGGTGGTATGGAGATGTCATTGCTGCATTCCTTTTTGCTTATTATTTGAAGTTCGGAGAAGAATATATTGCCGAGGCCCTAACAAGCATAACCCGGATGATTTCAAAGATAAGATATGACAAGAGCAAGGCCAATCTTTCAACCTTATACCAGAAAGCAGGAGAAAGCAGAATAATACTTTTGTTAAACCGAGCTACGTCTCCAACCTTTTTCCTTGCTGAAATGAAGAGCAGGATATCTTATCTTCCTGTGATATATGACTTCAAAAAGAATGGTAATCGAACCATACGTGATGATTATATGTCATTGGAGAAACGATTATATACAATTATTGAGGATGACTATCTTTTGCCGTTTCAATCACTTCAAATCTAAATAATAGACTATGTCAGAGAATCAATATACCCCGTTATCAATTGCAGAAGACGCTTATAAACAGCAATTGTTCAGCATCCCCCTTTATCAACGACTATTTGAATGGGGAAGCGAGCAAATAATGAGGCTGATGGAAGACCTGTGCCATGCTTATATCTATCAACCAAATCATCCATATTATATCGGTATGCTCACCGCTATTCCCAGTAAAAACGGCATCCTTCAGTTAGTTGACGGGCAGCAACGTTTTACTGTGATGATGTTGTTGGGCATAACATTCGGGTGGAGTGAATTCATCAGAGTTGAAGAATCTACCAGACTTAAGTTTGTAGCTCGTGAAACAGATGAAGAGTTCCTTTCTGTGCTTGTCGGGATTAAGAAGTGCGATGAAGAGCAGATTCACAGGATTGCAAATCTTAAGATGAACAATGCTCTTGAGATTATTGACAGATTCATTCAAGACAAATCACTGGACAAGAAAGCGTTCGGTAATTTCATCTACAGACATCTGACGTTCTTCATCTCTAAACTTGAGGAGGAATACACAATGACCGAACTCAATACATACTTTGAAAGGATGAATACTACAGGCAAGGCTCTCGAACCTCATGAGATTCTTAAGGTGAATTTACTCAGCAAATTAAGAACTGATCGAAAGAGCGAGTACACGCGGTTGTGGAACGCATGTTCCATGGATGACCAGATGCTTTTCAAGCCAACCAGATACAATCGCATCTTATCTGATGAAGAGGCTGACAACAATTCCTATGAGCGTTGCCGTTGGAAATATCAGAATGCAATACTCAGGATTCTAGATAAAGATGCCATAACACCTGTTTTGGAGGTTGCGAGGGATATTTTACAAGATACTAAAGAAGACGTCCGCGGAAAAGAGATTATTAACGTGCGACCTATGGAAGATCCAATGAATAACAATCCTAACAACCGCCGGAGGCGAAGAAACAGCATCTTTACCTTGCTCACATTTCCCGAATACCTCCTGCAAATACTCTATATTACACTGGGATTTGCAGGAGACAACAGCAACGAAAGACTGGAAGAGATAACCACTACAGACTTTTTTAATGAACATAAACTCATAGAAACCTTCAATAGGTACATTCCAATGATCAATGTTGAAGTTTTCTTTAGGAATCTGTTGTTATATAGACTTCTTACAGATTATTTTATGGTTCGCTATAGTGATAACGACGATGAACCATATCCTTTCCAACTTTACAAAGATTTTGGAAGGAAAGAAGAAATTCGTCAGTTTGAGACTATGTTGTATTCTGCTTCTTCGGCAATGACTTATTATTACTGGGTCGCACCTTTAATGGTATGGTTGGGTGAAGAAGTCAAGATCGCACGTGGGCTTTATATCAACGAAACTAACATCCTTAAAAAGATGGAGGAATTAGATAATATTTGGCATCCTAATCCATTTGCAGAAGACGGTGATGTTGGAGAGGCGCTTAGATATGGAAGAATCGATAGGTACTATTTTTGGCGGATTGACTTCTTCTTATGGAAAAATCGTGCAAAATTCTTCCTTGAGCCCAAACAGCGTAATCTGGCTAATGACTATATCTTTCGCAGGAATCGCTCGATAGAACATATCGCCCCCCAACATTTTGGCGAAGACAAAACAAGATTCAACTGGAGTGTCTTACAAAAGACAAATCCAGATGACGCTGCTCTCAAAGATGATATAGGGAATCTATGTATGATTTCCTCTGGACAGAACAGTTCACTACATGATTCTGCCTTTGAAGTTAAGCGCGGACATATAGAATCGTATCTTGCGAATTCCATAAGCGGGCACATCGAAAGTCTCAAGATGCTTTATGTTTATGCCCATTACCCAATATGGACACTCGACAATATACGCGCACATCATCAAGAAACTCTATCATGGCTTGAAGAATCATATCAGGTGGGATTAACATAACCACGAACTCTCCAAAAGCTTTCACTACAAAGAGACTTAAAAACTAAAAATAATCATTCTTATATGAATAAACTATCCACATTACTTTCTGAATTTGATGGTAGAGGACTGTGTGAAGGACAACTGACGGAAAAGTTTGAAGAGATTGCTCGGGCGGCTATCTATGGCGGCCACTTTTGCGTCAATGATGATTTCTGCATCTACATACATGAAGTGGAGTTCTATTTCCATTCAGAAAATGAATCGGAGAGTACGATTCATGATTGGGCAATGTATCATATAGGCAAGAATCTTGATTACTTCCCTATTGGGTCATTACATCCCCATCGCTGTGGAATAGATGTCACATTCGAAAAGAAAGACTCATACCGTGCAAGTTTTCTCATTCGGAAATATCAAATTGGGAAAGAAGTAATCACTACACCATCCTATCTAAGAGAAGATCTGATAGGCTACACTGGTTGTATTTTGGATGACGGCCCTCGCATTTCATGGAGGGACAATGACTATGATGAATCAATGGTTCTATTAAAGAGCCCTCGTATCAATGTGCGTGCATACGATGCTATAGGCAATCCTCTTTCTGACGAACACAAGAGGAATGTGTATGACTTACGCCCCTGGAGGTTTTCAAAACCAGAATGATTATGAAGCAAGACATCTATATTTCTGAATGGTTGGAGAAGGATTACAAGGTTGTCTATGACCAACTCATTGTGGCATTAGCAGACCTGCGGATTACGCCCAAGATACTATCATATTCCCTAGAAGTGTGGTGCAGGGATTATATGCCAATACATGTAGGAGAAGGCAAATACGTTGATTTCAATTTTCGACCAGATTATCTGTGGGATAAACCATCGCTTCACAAATACATTACCAAACAAGAGTTGGCTGTTGAAGACTTGTCTATTAACTTCTCTGATAAGGTGGACTTGTTTCTTGACGGCGGTAATTATGTGCGTTGTGGTGATAAGGTTGTCATGACAGATAAAATCTTCTCGTAGAACCCTAATTGGCGCCCCTTGGCATTAATCAATCGGTTAGAAGAAGCTTTTCAGGCCGAGGTGATTCTATTGCCTTGGGATATGGAGGAGCCATACGGCCATTCTGATGGAATGGTGAATTACTTAGGAGATAATCGGGTCTTGCTTAACAACTTCCGACAGCTGGAGAAGGGGAAGGAAAAGCCATTCACGAAGAGGCTTATTAAAATCCTTGAATACCACTTTGATATTGTGGAACTCAAATATGAATGCAATCCCTCATCCGACAGTTGGTGTTATCTCAATTATCTGGAAACCGACGATGCCATCATCCTCCCTGCCTTGTCAGAGAAGCATGTTTGTGAGAATGACCAGGCTGCTTTCTCCGTATTCCAACATTTGTTCAACAATAAGATTATCAAACAAGTCTATACCTATCCGCTCATCAAACATGGAGGAGCGTTACATTGTGCAGCCTGGAATCATTATTATTCATTATTACCTACATTTCCAACTCCGCCCATTACAAAGAATGAAGCATAAACAAACTGGCAGAGGGTTGGACATGATAGCAGCGACAACCATATAGTCAACTATAATAACACCCTTATGGAACGTAAATTCAATCCCGATTTTTCAGGCAAACGCATTTGGATGTATTGGCCTGGCGAAAAAGCTTGTTTGTTCAAGGAGAATGTGGAAGAAGGCTTCATGGCCTGCGAACTTCCCGGAAACAGAGAAGTTGGTGATTTAGATGAAGTCATGAAGGCAAAAGGTGGTCTGGAAGTCGCCTTGAAAGAGGCTTACGGCGCGGGACGGAGAATCGCAGACGGCAAAAAGCTCATGAATGAGTTTGCCAATGTGATGAGGCCTGATGACTTCGTGCTTGCCCGGCATGAGTTTGACCATATTATTGGGTTGGGCATCGTCACGAGCGACTATTACTATGATGAGACAAGGCCCCGTTTCAGGCATTGCCGTAAGGTAAGGTGGATTGATACCAACGTATGGCCTTTCGTTGACGAACTGAAAGTAAGTGGTAAATGGCATCGAGTGACTTTGATGGAGGAACGCTACCGCAAAATCGCAGAGCAAATCATCTCTTGGATCTGTGAAGGAAATGAATTGATTTATTAAAATGGGCTCTGAATTATCACGTAGTCACTTGTTGAATGTTCAGGGAACGTGAAGTCGCCCAGAGATATTTGTGGCTGGAGCTGCAGAATGCGTGAACATGAATAGTTGGATAGCTTGGAATCATTGCAGGCATGAGCGATGATTGCTTAAATAAGGTGGAATAGTTGGTATTTTGTAGCCTTTGACGGCCTTTTGTGTGAATGATAAGGTGCTTTTCAGCAATAAATGTGGTTTTTTGGTCAATTATTACGGGTCGGAGTGTTCAAAAAATGCTTTCTTTGCACCCAAATAATCAATCAAACAAACTTTAACTATGCAGAAGAAAACCTTCCTTTGCGCGTTGCTCACCGTTGTATCATACGTAGGAGCCTTTGCGCTGACCGTGGACAACTTGCGTGTGCAAGCTCTACGCAACCCCAGTGGCATTGACCAATCCTCGTTGCAGTTTACTTGGCAGCTGCAATCTGCCGAGCGTGGTGTGGTGCAGACGTCTTATCACCTTGTGCTTACCACAGATGCCGCAGGCGAAGACGTCATCTTTGATTCAGGTGTCGTGCAGAGCTCACAGTCCGTTGGTGTCGAGGTCAGAAGCCTGTCATTGCAACCCGCACGGCGCTACTTCTGGCACGTAACGGTGCAGGACAACAAAGGGCAGACGGCCACGTCAAAGGAGACTGCCTATTTCGAGACGGGACTGATGGGAACAGGATGGAGCGGTGCCAAGTGGATCAAGGCCAGCGAAGTACTGGCTGGGCAGGCCACAGACGAGGTCACGGATTATATTGTGGAAGGTAAGGTGCGTATCGAGCACACCGCGGCAGGTCTCTGTTTTGCCATGCAGGACAACTCGAATTTCTATTTTTGGCAGTTGAACACCGAAGGCGACTACCCCCGTCTGCGCCCTCATGTGTGGAAGAACGGCAACCCCGCTTGCTTGGACAACATCAACCTCACTGGCAAGGTGGCGTTGAACAATACCGACGAATTCACCTTGCGCATAGAGGTAACAGGAGCCGCGCGTGCGCGTACCTATATCAATGATGTGCTCGTGGACGATCGCACGGGCGACTTCAAGTTTGGACGTGTGGGAATGCGCGAGGATCACGGTGAACGCGATGGACAACCAGAGATAGGTGTCTATGATGATATCCGGGTGACGACGACTAACGGCAATGTGCTTCTTTCGGAAGACTTTGAGCAGGGTAACGGCTTCACGGGCGGCACGGTGACGGGCGGTAAGCTTCGCATCGTGGGTTCTACCAACGGCCATGTTCTCGTCTGGCAAAAGCAGAGTGGCGACAAACATGTGCACTATGCCCTGGACTGGGATATGTATCTTGTCAAGGCCAGTGCTGCCGTCATCTTCGCCGCCACCTCATCGAACACCTACCACATGTGGCAAATCAACGCCTACGACAATGCCAACCCTGCTGTACGCCACCACACCTACATCAACGGCAACCTGAGTTGGGACGATGCTCAGTTCACATTGTTAAAGAAGAGCGACATTCTGAGCCACAAGCGTCACTACCGCGTAGAAGTAGAGGGAGCTGTCATCTACACCTTCGTGGATGGTCTGCTCGTGGACACCTACACGGATAACACTGGCACAGCCGTCTTGGGCGACATCGGGATGCGTGTCGATAACAACGCGGGTGAGGAAGCCTACTACGACAACCTCATCCTGACTGAGTATGACCCTGACGGCACTTCGCACGTGCGTCTCTCGGAAGACTTCGAGGGACTCTCGTCGGAATTCTTCTACGATGCTGTCATCGAAGACTTTGACGGCTCGCGTATGTGCCACGTGAAGTCGGCTTCCGGCGAGAAGAAAGTGATGCAGGCCACCACAGACGGTATGCCGCAGTTCCGCAAGACCTTTATGGTCAGTAAACAGGTGGCCTCCGCCACACTCTTCACCAGCGGGCTGGGTGTTTACGACCTGTTCATGAACGGGCAGCGCGTGGGTCATGTGCAGCCCGACGGCACCATCCTCTACGAGGAACTGAAACCCGGATGGACAGACTTCCGCTACCGTGTCTTCTACAGCACTCACGACGTAACCTCCTTGATTGCCGAAGGCAAGAATGCCATTGGTGCTGTGGTCACTCCAGGCTGGTGGGCAGGGGCTGTCATGCACGGAGCATACGGTTCTCCCAGCCTGGGATTCCTGGCCAAGCTACTCATTCGCTACTCCGACGGCACAGAGGATGTCATCGTCAGCGACCTCAGCTGGCTTTCTTCGAAAGGTGGGGCACTGAAACTGGGCGACATCTACGACGGCGAGATCTATGACGCGCGGCTGGCCAGTAACTGGACTGCTGCCGAGTACGACGATAGTCGTTGGAACGCCGTGCGTGAGAACGTAGAGTTCAAGGGACAGATTGATGCCTTCACAGGAGGCTACGTCCGCACTCTGCCCGATAAGGTGCAACAAGTGCACACGGCCACCATCCATGAAGGCGTCAAGAGCACTGGTACAGATTTCGGCATGGCCAATGCCGTCAGCACCACGGAAGGTCCTGCTGCCGTCTTGGTCAAGAAAGGCCAGTCCGTGGTCTTCGACTTCGGACAGAACGTGGTCGGATGGGTGAACTTTAAAGTGAAGGGACGCGCCGGCAACCGGCTGAAGATGCGCTTCGTGGAAATGCTGAACGACACGGGTTCGCGTAGCCGCGGCAACGATGGTCCTGGCGGTACACCTTATCTGGCCAACCTGCGTTCGGCCAAGGCTTCGCTCTACTACACCCTCTGCGGCACTGCCGAGGGCGAGAGCTACCATTCCTCCACCACCTTCTTCGGATTCCGCTATTGCGAGGTAACGCCCTCCGACGATGTTGAAATCCTGGCTATCGAGGCTCAACCCGTCAGTTCCTCCACCGAAGACCGAGGCAGCGTGGAGACCAGCAATGCGTTGGTCAACCAACTCTTCTCCAACATCACCTGGGGACAGCGAGGCAACCTGCTCAGCGTGCCTACAGACTGCCCGCAGCGCGACGAACGGCTGGGATGGATGGCCGACACACAGGTGTTCACCTGTACGGGCTTGTACAACGCCTACATGGAATCCTTCTACCGTAAATGGATGCAGGATGTGCGCGACGGTCAGAACTCACAAGGCGCCTACCCCGGTGTGGCACCTGAGTGTTGGGGAACTCCCTTCGGGCAGACCGTATGGGCCGATGCCGGCATTGTCGTTCCTTGGACGCTTTATGTCATGACAGGCAACAAAGATGTCATCCGCGAGAGCTACGAGTCCATGGAACGCTACATGACCTTCCTTTCCAGGCAAGTCTTCGACGGCTACCAGTACAATGGCGGCGGTCTGGAATGGGGCGACTGGCTCTCCTTTGTCACGACGGATACGCGCTACATCGCCGTGGCCTACTATGCTTACGTCACCCAGCTCATGGCCAAGATGAGCCGTGCTCTGAGCGAGAGCGATGCCGATGCTTACGCTCAGAAAGCGGCTCAGTACGACGAACTCTTCCTGAACATCAAGGACGAGTTCCGCCTTCGCTACATCACCCCCACCGTGCGCCAGAACACACAGACAGCCTTGCTCATGGCCTTGCAATTCAATCTGCTGGAGGGAGAGACGGAAATAGAGAACTTCAAGACACGCCTTACCCGCTCCATCCGCAGCAACGGCTACAAACTTAACACCGGCTTTGCAGGAACGCCCCTCCTCGGTCCGACTCTCTCACGTTACGGGCTAAATGACTATGCCTACGACCTGCTGCTGCAACGTAAGTGCCCCTCCTGGCTCTACAGTGTCGATCAGGGAGCCACCACCATCTGGGAACGTTGGAACAGTTACACCAAGGAAAGCGGCTTCGGCGACCCTGGCATGAACAGCTTCAACCACTACGCTTATGGTGCCGTGGGTGAATGGATGTACCGCTACATGTGTGGCATCCAGTACGATGAACAACAGCCTGGTTTCAAGCACATCATCCTCCAGCCGCAACCTGATTGCCGTGAGGCCTTGCCCGAAGGTCAAGAACTCATCACTTCCGCCAGCGCTCACCACCAGAGCTACTATGGTGATATCCGTTCTGCCTGGCAGACAGCCAATCTGAATGAATTCACCTACGACTGCACCGTTCCAGCCAACACCACCGCCACGCTCTTCCTGCCCGTGGGCAGCAAGCAGACTGCCGTGTACGAGAGTGAACGCCCGGCAGCAGAGGCTGAGGGCGTGGAGTACGTGGGCTTTGAGGAGGGATGCCAAGTCTATCGCCTCGGCTCTGGTGCTTACCACTTCACGACGAGCCTCAAGGATGCCATCACCGACATCAAGGCCGATGGCACCGCCACCCCTGTCTATGATCTGGGGGGCCGGCTGATAAGCAGCGACTGCACGTCCGTCCAAGGAATGAGAGACGGCATCTATGTCACCGCAGGCAAGAAGGTCATGACACATCGTTGAGGAGATTAAACTATCCCGAGGCATGATTTCATTCCTTATATTGGGCGAAAAGAAGTGTTCTTGACCACGCATCAGTGAAAAAGAATGTCTAATAAAGCATATTCGCCAAAAAAAGATTGCAGAAGAAGACATGGATAGGAAGAAAAGATGTACCTTTGCGCCAAAGAAACCATTTGAAAATTAACTTACGATGAAACAACACTTCCTGTTTTCCCTGTTTTGCATGGGCGCATTGTTCACTTCATGCAACCAACGGCCAGATGCTTTCCGCACAGAGGGCAATGGTGCCGTTCAGATTTCACGAATAGATCCTACAGATTGGTATGTGGGATTGAAAGACCCTTCGCTGCAACTCATGGTCTATGGAAACGGCATCCGCGACGCTGAAGTCTATGTAGATGGAGCGAAAATCGATTCCATCGTTCGCCTCGACTCCCCCAACTATTTGCTCGTCTATCTCAACCTTCATGGCGTGAAGGCGGGTGAGCTGCCCATTGCGTTCTGCCGTCCTGGCACAGACGACAAGACCATCGTGAAGTACCAGCTGAAAGAACGCGAGATGAAGGGCGAAGACCGACAAGGTTTCACCAATGCCGATGTCCTCTACATGCTCATGCCAGACCGCTTTGCCCAAGGGCCTGCACATCCCTCGCACATCGATGGCATGAACACCTATGTCGAAGACCGCACAGAACCCAGCTTGCGTCATGGCGGAGACCTCGAAGGCATACGCCAACACCTCGACTACTTCAACGAGCTCGGCGTTACCGCTCTCTGGTTCACACCCGTCTTGGAAAATAACTCGCCCGACCACGACCTCTTTTCCACCTACCACGGCTATGCCACCACAGACTATTACCGAGTCGATCCACGCTTCGGTACGAATCAGCAGTACCGACAGCTGATTGACGAGGCACACCAGAAGGGTTTGAAAGTCGTGATGGACATGATTTTCAACCATTGCGGCTATGAACATCCTTGGGTGGCAGACCTTCCCAGCAACGACTGGCTCAACAAGGAACCTCAAACCTCTTATAAGCTCACACCCGTTCTCGACCCCTATGCTTCGGACGTGGACCTCCGCGAAACTGTGGACGGATGGTTTGTTTCCACCATGCCCGACCTCAACCATCGCAATCCGCACGTCATGACCTATCTCATCCAGAACTCTATCTGGTGGATTGAGACCGTAGGCATCGACGGCATCCGCATGGACACCTATCCTTACGCCGATGCAAGCGGCATGGCACGATGGATGAAGGCACTCGACACCGAGTATCCCAATTTCAATGTCGTCGGTGAAACATGGGTGACTGAGCCTGCCTACACTGCCACCTGGCAGAAAGATTCTCGAATTGCCAAGGATAACAGCTATCTCAAAACCGTCATGGACTTCAGCTTCTTCGACAAGCTGGCCAAGGCCAAGAACGAACAGACCGATGGCTGGTGGGACGGTTACAACCGCATCTATAACAGCCTCGTCTATGACTACCTCTATGAAGACCCCACACACGTCATGGCCTTCGTCGATAACCACGACACCGACCGCTTCCTCGGCACCGCACAAGGTCCTTACAAGGTAGCCAAACTCAAACAGGCTTTGGCCCTCTTGCTAACCATGCCCCGCATCCCGCAGATCTACTACGGCACTGAAATCCTTATGGACGGCACCAAGGAAGTGACCGACGGCAATGTTCGTTGCGATTTCCCCGGAGGCTTCCCCGGCGACCAACGCGATGCCTTCACCGCCCAAGGACGCACAGAAGAGGAACAAGCCATGTTCCAATGGCTCAGCCGCCTCCTTCATTGGCGAAATGGCAACGAGACCATCGTCCAAGGCTACACCACGCAATTCACGCCTTGGAAAGGAGTCTATGTCGTTGCGCGCCGTTGGCATCGCAACACCGTCATCACCGTGCTCAACGGCACCGACCAGCCTGCCTCTTTCGAGGTAGCCCGCTTCGCCGAACTCCTCGACACTCAGTCCACTGCCACCAGCCTCCAAGCCATCGACATTCCAACCCAGCGCCCCTTCGATCTCTCGCAAGACATCTCCCTGGCTCCCCGCGAAGCACTCGTGCTGGAATTGCAATAGACACGCTCATCTTGTCTGCCATCCGATGAGAATGCAGCGAAGGAATGAGGACGGCAAAACAAATGGCGAACTTGTCTGGAACGTGTAAACCTTCTGCATGTAAGGTGTACACGTTCCATGCAAATTGCCAAGACGCGGCCTGATTCACCTTCTATACACATGTTTTTTGCCAAAAATCCCTCAATCCCTCACCTTTTGAGATATTGTATTGTCGTTCAGTGTTTTATAGGTGAGGGATTGGTGAGGGATAGGTGAGGGATGGTGAGGGATTCGTTTTTTCAGCGTTTTTGGGGCTTTCTGCGAGCTATTCCTCACCATCCCTCACCTATTCCTCACCTATCCCTCACCTGTAGTAGGCTCTCTTTCAGTTGGTTATCGCGTAAGGTGAGGGATTGAGGGATGATGATGGAAAATCGGGGTGTAGGCAGAGAACGCAGGGAGCAAATGCCTGTCCCCTGCGTTCTTTATCGAAACTGAGCGTGTGCGAATTTGTTTGAATATCAGTGGATTACCGCAGTTGTCGAGTGTACTGAAATCACTTTTGTATGAGGCATACGGCGTAGGCGCTGATGCCTTCTTCGCGTCCCGTGAAGCCGAGATGCTCGGTGGTAGTGGCCTTGATGCTGACGTCTTCCACGTCGATACCCATCACTTGTGAAAGGCATTCCTGCATGGCTGGAATATGTGGATTCAGTTTGGGCCGTTCTGCACAGACGGTGGCGTCGATGTTCACGACATGGTAGCCTTTTTGTGCGATGAGGTTGATGGTGCGCCGCAGTAGGATCTTGCTGTCGATGCCGTCGGTTTCTGCTGCCGTGTCGGGGAAATGATAGCCGATGTCGCGCATGTTGGCTGCGCCTAACAGCGCATCGCAAATAGCGTGGATGAGTACGTCGGCATCGCTGTGACCCAGAAGGCCCAGGGTGTGCTCAATCTGAATGCCGCCCAACCACAGGGCGCGGTCAGGAACAAGCTGGTGGACATCAAAACCAAAACCGATTCGCATGATGATAATCTTTTTAATCCCTAAAATGCTTAATACTTAAACACATAAACTTTTCAACTCCTGTCTATCGTCTTTTCTTGCCAAACAGGTCGCGCATTCCGTCGAGGTCGAATCCGAGCGTGAAGCGCATCGTCTGGTCAAGGGGATTGGTTTGAGCGGTGGAGAAGACATAGGAGGCATCGAGCGAGAAAACGCTCATGTGGAAACCAGCACCGGCAGTGATATACTTTCGGTTACCTTTGTTCTCGTGCTCGTCGTGATAACCCAGACGCAGGAAGAAACGGTCGTTGTAGCTATATTCGGCACCGACGCTCCATTGTATTTCCTGCATTTCCTCCTTGAACCCGTTCGGGGCGTCGTGGAAGCTCTTGAAGATACCTGCGATGGGCGAGATGTCGTAATATTCGCGCTGCACGCGTTCCGAGAAATCCTCTTCGGCCTCTTCGGCTTCTTTCTTGGGGTAGGTGGGGACGAGCATCTTGTTGGCATCTGCTGCAATGGAGAAGCGGTTGTACTCGTCGAAGGGGATGGTCAGGTTCAGGCCCAGGCGCAGATTGGTGGGGATAAACTCGGCGTTGTCGTTGCCTCCATAGCTGATCTTGGAACCGATATTGGACACATTCAGGCCCACGGCGAGTGCACATTCTCGTTTGCCTAACATGATGTAGTTGTTGTAGTACATGGCGATGTCGGCGGCGAAGGCTTTACCCGGCGAGCTCTCTGCGCTGTAGTCGTAGGTGATGTCCGAGAAGATGAAGCGCAGGCCTACGGCCATGGAGAAATAATCTGAAAGCATTCGGGAGTAGGCGGCATCAATGGCCAACTCATAGGGGTTGATGGTCATGCCGTCGGTGGCACCCGATTCGATGCTCTCCCATCCGCCGAGCGACACTTCGCCGAGCGAGAAGTAGCGGAGTGAGGCACTGATGGCGCTGTAGTCGCCAATTCGGTAGAAACCTGCAAGGTTGGCCAGGTTGATGTCGTTGACAAGCTTGCGCAGCCAAGGGGTGTAGCTGAGTGCGGCACCGGCCCTGCCTACACAGAAAGGGTATTTGGCGGGGTTCCAGTATTGTGAGTTGACATCGGCCTCGGTGGCTGCACCGACGTCGCCCATGCCGCCTCCGCGGGCATCGGGAGCGATGGACATAGAGGTCACGCTGGTCGTGACGGGGTTGAACATGTTCTGCTTGTCCTGGGCTACGGCGGCACTCGCCAGAGCGAAGCTGGTCACGAGGACGGCCACGTATCGATAGATGTTATTCATTGTTCCGATGTATCTTTCTTCGATGTTCTTTTATCATGACTTCCTATATAAGAACGGAAGAAAGTGCATTTTATTGTTTGTTTCGCTTAATGATGATTTTCTGTGTCTTCGACACCTCTTCACTTTCGCCTGAACGGACGCGCGCGCGATAGAGGTAAACGCCGCTGCCCAAGGGGAATCCGGTTCCCGTCGAGAGGTTCCATGTCACGGTGTAGATGCCGCTGGCGTTGGCGCCGTTGGCGCTGTGGTTCCAGAGCAGACGTCCGGAGAAATCGAAGACCTCGAAGGTGAAGTCGCACGTGCTGCCTGGGCGGTCGTAGCGCAGGACGAAGGTGGTTTGTGTGGTGGCTGGCGACTGGGTGGCGGAGAGGCTGAGGATGTTCATGTCCAAAGCGGCATCCACGCGGAAGTGGAGGGTCACGGAGCTTGGGTTGTTGAGCGTGTCCCAGGCACGGAAGCAGAGCGTGTGTTCGCCGTCGGATAATGCCGGCAGGGAGAAAGCCACCGTGCCTCGGCTGAAGTCGCCGAACTCGCCCACGAAGTAGCTGTTGAGGTTATAGGTCTGCGACGGGTCGTTGTCAACGATGAGCTCCAGATCGTGTCCTATGCTGGTGCCGGACGTGCTGATGCCGCTCTCGTCCTCGATTTGTGCTACGAAGTAAGGCGTGGAACAGACGGTGCTACCGTCTGTGAACGATTCGCTGCCCAGGTATGCCGTCAGCTTCGGTCCCTTGTTGTCGCTGAGGTCAGGCGCCGTCCCTCCGAGGAGGAAGTCGTGGCTGTATCCGTTGGCCTCGTTGAGCCTGTCGTTGGAAATGGCATAGAAGAGGAGCCTGCCGGCAGCATCGCTGTATTGGATGTCGAGGGGGATGGGGCAGGTGAGCGTGAAGCGTCCGGCGCTGACGCTGTCCTGTCCGTTGTAGAGGATGCGGTCGTAGGCGGTGTAGGTGAAAGGCGTGTCCTTGCCGTCGTTATTGAGACAGGTGATGGTGTTCTGGCTGTCATAGAGGCGCAGGCTGAGCGTTCCGTTGAAGCCGTTCAAAGCTTGTCCGTCTGCGTTCTGGACGTGACCGGAGAAGCGGGCACGGGCTCCGGCGTTGAGCGTGAAGTCTTCGTCCAACTCTTCAACAGCCTTCCCGTTGATGCTGTCGAGGACGACCTTGGCATCGGCACTCCCGATGCGCAGTGCGGGATCGCCGAGCAGGGCATAGTGCAGGCGGTTCTCGACGTGTCCTGTGACCGTCCCCTTGGAAACGCGCACGGCATCGCCCAGGCGGTTTGGCCGTCCCTGTTCGTCCTTGTCGAAGAGCGTGCGGCAGAATATTTTGTTGGTTGTCAGGTTGTCTCCCGCATACACCGTTCGCGTCGTGCCGTAGAAGGCAACAGCGGAACCCGTCGGGTGAAGGATGGCTGTCTCGCCGATGTTTTCCTTCTGGGTGTCGAAGGGCATGATGTCACAGGCGGCGGTCACCCAGAGTGGCAGCCGAGGCGATGAGAAGCTGGCGAAGTCCTCGGTGCGGAGAACCATTTCGTGAGAGATGCAGTAGGTGGAACCGTGGCCGGTGTAGTTCATCATGAGTGCTCCCTCTTCCATTTGCTCCTTGATGAGCTGGGCGATTTGCGGGTAGCGGGCGCCGGAGGCGGTGTTCTCCACCTGATAGGCATCCCACATGACCTTGCGCACTTCGAGTTCAGGATGACTCGTCACCACCACTTCGGCCACGTCGTCGGCCTTGATGAGATGGTCGTCATGGTCTCCGTCGTCGCCCATGAAGACCACCACGTTTTTCCATGCGCCGGCCTGTTCAGACCGCATGTAACCGATGGTCTTGTCCACCAGGTGCTGAGCTTCGGCCTGTGTGCGCACGGGGAAACGTCCGATGCCGAGGTCGGTCTTGTCGCGCGTCAGGTAGCGGCCTTCGCCGTCGTCGAGGAGGCCGAAATAGTCTTCCATCACATAGCATTGCGTGTCGCTGAGCGAGTTCACACTTTCAAAGCAGAGCAGGAAGTCCTTGGGGTCGTACGCACGCCACGTGGAGGTCAGCATGCGGTTGTCCCAGGCGCAGTCGCCAAAGAGCAGGAGGTAGCGGGGTGCCGTGCCACGGTCGCGACCACGGTCGTAGAGCATCTTGAGAAAACGCCGGTAGGCGGTCGCGTCTGGCGTTCCGCTGGAAAACTCGTTATAGATCTGGTCGGCACGGAAAATGCCGACGCGCATTCCGTCCAGCGCATGATGAGCTTCGGCCAGACGTTCGGCCTGGGTGTCGAAGATGCCGCTGGCGGGCGTGATGATGATCATGTCTAAAGAGTCTGTGGCGTGGAGGTTTTGGTTTTCAACCGAGCCGGCCGACGTGGGTTCGGGGAGGGCGGAAAGGATTCCGGCGTCGAAAGCCACGTAGCGATGTGCGGTGCCATCGTCAAGGAGGGGAACACGGTAGATGTGCTGTCCTTCCTCCTGACCATCAGTGCCTTTTAGCTCCACGGCAGGTTGTCCGGGTTCTCCCAGACGCCAGAGTCGGGGCTGCTGGCTGGCGTCGTGGCGGAGCAGGAGCCAGCCTCCCGTGCCAGTCGTCTGCCCGGTGGAGGAAATCTCGAAATGGATGACGGGGTGCTGGGCACTGATGCGGAGGTCGCCCGTGTAGGTCAGTTCGAGGTAGTTCAAACGCGCGTTATGTCCGTTGGTTGCCGACAGGCGTACGGTCGTCGAGGCTGTTGGCGTGTCGAGTCCACTAAACTTTTTTGTTTCCTGCATGGCCGCGTTGTATTCGGCAATGGAAGAAATGGTGAAGGGTGTGAGCGCCGAGCCGTTGTAGGTGGGCGTGACGGTCGTCTCGTCTGCCGAAAGTGCCGAGAAGCAGACGGCGAGGCTGGCTTTCTGGCCATCGGCGGGGTGGGAGGGGAGCGTCAGCGTGTAGTTGCGGCTGTTGCCGTTGATGTAGTCGTAGTTTTCGTAGAGCTGGCTGCCGCCTTGGAACCAGGCGTATTCCTGCGGGTCGTAGGAGGCGTGGGCCGTGAAGTTGGTGATGGTCTTGGCCGCACTTCCGAGGGCCGCGACTTCAGCCGCGTTGTCCAAGGTCTTCATGGTTTCGGTGGCTTCGTCGCTCTCTGTGACGAAATAGGCGGCGGCGCGGGCGTAGTGGTTCAGGACGCGGGTGCCGTTGCGCCACGTCTCGAGGCCGTTGGCGAAGAACACGTAGCCGTCGCCGACAGGCAGCAAGGCCACGGGCTCCAAATCGTCCCAGTCGGCATCGGCATCGATGGCTTCATCCTGGCGATGGCCTCCATAGCCATAGACCTTCACGTTCTGCGTCCGCGTGAAGCCCATCGAGCGCAGGGTGCTGGCTGTGAGGCGGTAGAGTCCATCTTCAGTGACTGTCACCTTTGCCCATTTTCCTGTAGCCAGCACACTCTTCGAAGCCCATCGTTGTTCGCGGGTGGCGGCACGTGCAGGTGCCAAGGCCCGTCGTGGGGCTGTCGCCGTGTTCTTCGGCGTTGGAACAATCTCCACCTTGCCGCTCAGGAGCTTCAGGAACTTGCCGTCGCGGCAGATGACGGGAATGAATCGGAGGTCGAGCATCCCTTGTCCACGACTCGCGCCGACAAAGGTCTCTATTTGCAGGCTATCAGCCAATTGGCCGAGGAAACGTCGCGCGACGGCTGTCTCGGTTGTCGTCAGGGGTTGCCACTCTGGATAGAGAACCCGAACGCTGTAGTCGTAGAGCCGGTAATCTGTTTCCAATGGCACCGTTTCCACGTAAGTTGGCAGCACGCTGTCAATGCGCAACCGATGCCAGTCGAGTTGCGTGAAGTCCTGCCCCTTTCCCGACAGGGAGAGGAGGCAGAAAAGCCACAGGATGAGCGTATGTTTCTTCACTTCACGTTGAATTCCAATAAAGGTTCGTCTTCGAGCCAGCCACAGAGGTGGTCGTCGATGTGTACAGGTCCCACGCCTGCGGGAGTGCCCGTGTAGAGCAGGTCGCCCGTCTTCAGGGTGAAGAACTGACTGATGTAGGCAATGAGCTCGTCCACCGTGCGGAGCATGTCTGCCGTGTGTCCTGCTTGCACCGTCTGCCCGTTGATGTCGAGGTGGAAGTGCAGATCCTGAATACCTCGGCCCAAAGAGGTCAACGGCACGAAGCGACCCACTACGGCGCTGCCGTCGAAGCCCTTGCATAATTCCCACGGATGGCCTTCGGCGCGTAGCTGCTGCTGCAAGTCGCGAGCCGTGAAATCGATGCCCACGGTGACTGCGTCGTAATAGCGATGGGCGAAGCGCGGCGAGATGCTGCGGCCCAGGCGGCAGATGCGCACGACCAGCTCGGTCTCATAATCACACCGACTCGTGAAGTCGGGAATGAAGAACGGACGGCCATTGGTCAGCAGGGCTGAATCCGCCTTCGTGAAAATGACAGGTGCTTCTGTCTTATATAACGTACCATGGAGCTCTTTATTGTGCTCAGCATAGTTCATTCCTACTGCAAAAATCTTCATAGCGTATGCGCCTTGCCTGTCGGGCGGCTTTGTTGGGAGAACGTCGGATGTGGACGTCTTTTCGGGTTGCAAAGATAGAGGTTTCCTGTTTACCCACCAAGGAAAACCCGAAGATTTTTGGGAGTCGGGCGGAACGTGAATACGTTTCTGGCAGAAGGTATATACGTTCTGGGCAGAAGGTATAGACGTTCCAGGCAACTCGTATATACGTTGCGGGCTTCTCGTATATACGTGTCCGCCGATGCGTATATACGTGTCGTGAACCCTCGAAAAACGTGCCAAATGCGCCTCGGACACGTCTGGAAGGGCGCGTAAATGTGAAATAGATTAAAAAACACACGTGAAATGATTCACTTTTTCAAATTCTGCCGTAACTTTATGGCGTGAAACCGAACAATCTTTAAAAAAAGAGCCTTTTATAGCCATGAACAGAAGACATTTCATGAAAACGTTGGGGGCAGCAGGGCTGTTCACCATCGTCCCCAGGAGAGTATTAGGCGGCAATGGATTCATTGCGCCGAGTGACCAACTGACAAAGGCCATCATCGGCGTGGGCGGCATCGGACGCTCTGCCAGCCACTTCTCCAGCTCCGAGGCGTGCCGCTTGCTGGCTGTCTGTGATGTCGATAAGAAGCATTTGTCCAGTGCTGTCGAGGCAGCCAAAAGCCAGCTGAAGGAAGACGTGAAGAGCTATGAGGACTTCCGCGAACTCATTCACCAGTCGGGGGCAGACATCATCCACATTGCGACTCCGCCCCACTGGCACGGCCTCATGGCGGTGGAGGCGGCAAAGGCGGGCAAGGACATCTGGCTCGAAAAGCCCATGACCCGCACGATTGGAGAAGGGCAGGCTGTCGTGAAGGCCGTGGAGCGTTACGGACGCATCTTGCGACTGAACACGTGGTTCCGTTTCACCGATACATTCTATGGTCTTGGCACACCCGTGAAGCCCTTGAAGAAACTCATACAGAGCGGGATGCTCGGATGGCCGCTGAAAGTGACGGTGTCGGGTGCCACCGGCTTCACTTGGAAATTCTTCTGGGTGGGTAAAGATAACCTCACACCGCAACCCGTGCCTGCAGAACTGAACTACGACCTCTGGCTCGGACCGGCTCCCTTTAAGCCCTATAATGTGCATCGTACACACCAGACCTTCCGTGGCTATTGGGATTACGACGGCGGCGGCTTGACAGACATGGGGCAGCATTATCTCGATCCCGTCCAATATATGTTGGGAAAGGACAACGAGTTCCCCGTCAAAGTGGAGATTGACGCGCCGCAACAACACTATGATGCAGTCGGCATCTGGCATAAGATTACCTATACCTACGAAGACGGTTGCCAGATCGTCCTCGAAGGTGAAGGCTTTGAGAGCAAAGGCAAACTCGCCTACATAGAAGGCCCTAAAGGTAAGGTCTTCAAGGGATTCGAGTGCACCATCCCGGATGTGATGAACAAGCTCAACGAACTGCCCGATCCCGAGCCGCAGCGAACAGATTTCCTCGACTGCGTGCGCACGCGACAGAAGTTTGCCCTGAACGAACAGAACGGACACCACAGCTGTACGCTCGTCAACCTCGGTGCCGTAGGTCTCCGACTTGGAAGGAAAGTGCTACACTTTGACCCGGCCACCCAGCGATTCCTTGGAGATGACGCGGCCAACGCGCTCATCGATCAGCCGATGCGCGGAGAGTGGAAGATATAGACGGCCTCACCCCTCGAAGCCTCTCGAAAGTGAGTGGGAGAGGGGGCGGCATTGAGAAGCGAATACACATCATTACTAATATAGTTTGCCATTAAATCATGAATACAATATCTCAAACTAAGAGCCGCAGGATTGCACTCGCCTCCAGTAAAAGGCTTCTGTTCCTGTTCTTATTCCTCTTTTCTTCTTGCCTCTTTTCTTCCTTATCTTCTTGGATTGGAAGCGGTGGTGAACTCTTAGCTCAGGACAGTCGCAACCGCGTGACTTCCACGATCATTGCCGACGGATTGGCTCAGCTGCCTGCACCGAATCTTCAGACGTTGGAGCAGGTCATGAGCGAGATTGCCGGAACAGGGGCAGAGGGCGTCGAGGCCTTGGCTGCCCTGCTCTCTCCATCGGGACAGGGCAAGAATGCACCTTTTGAATACGCCATCGACGGATTGACCAGCTATGTGACTGTCAAGGGGCGTGAAGCACAATGCGCAGCGGTGAAGAAAGGACTCGAAGCGGCCATCGCCAAATGTACTGACGAAGGGAATAAGACGTTCTTACAGACTCAGTTGCAGAAGCTGACACCTGGAAGCGTAGAGGTGAAACATCCTGTCGAGGATCTCAAAGCTATCGCGCCCAATGCGCGTGCCATTGCTGAATTTTACGACAAGGTCAATGCCACAGCTGACAAGAAGAAAAGCGCCTTGTTGCTGAAGGCTTTGAAAGGGCAAGACCGCCAACTGCGTAATACGGCCTTGGAAATGGGTGCCGCATTGCCGACGGCTGAATCTGGCAAATCGTTCGCAGACCTTGTCTGCAATGCGGCTCCTAAGCTGAAGGCTGACGCTCAGACGGATGTCATCAGATGGTTAGGCAACCACCACTTGGGCGAAAAGGCCGATGCTACTGGAGCGGCTGCCAAGGCTTTCATCTTGCAAAGTTTCGGGTCAAAAGACCCGCAGATGGTGGCTGCTGCTATTGAAGCCGCTGGAAAAGTGGGCGGAAGCGACATGCTCGGTGCCATTATCGGACAGCTCGATGGCGAAAACGCAGAAGCCGCCAAGGCGGCACTCAATACTTTCAATGGTGATATCAAGGAAGGCGTACTCACCACACTGAAGAGCAAAGGGGGCAACGCGAGCATTCCGCTCGTACAGCTCACAGGCGAGAGACACATGACCGAAGCCTACGACTTGCTTGTGCAACGCCTCGGAAACCAAAAGCTACACACGGCTGTGGCCACAAGCCTCATGCAGATTGTCTCCCCCGATAAGGTCAATAACCTGTTGGCCCGTTTCCAGCCTTATCCAGACCTGCTGTTCAGCTTGATGGCACAACGAGCCAATCCCGAAGACATCCGGCAGATTGTTTCGGCAAGCAATGGAACCGCAAAGGACGTTTCGCCGGCTGCCATCAAAGCCGCTCAGCAGGCTCTCCTGAAAGCCGATAAGCCGGAGTTTGTGGAGCCGTTGTTGAGTATCGCCAAGGATGACGCTGCTTCCCGGGATGCCATGCTCAATCGGGCGCTGGCTCTCACGAAGAAAGCCGGTTGGCCAAGCATCCAAAACTATCAGCTCTTCAAGCGTGCCTTGGACATGAAACCTTCGGCAGGGGTGGTCAACAGTTACCTCACTGCTCTTGGAACGCTGAACAATGAACCGGCATTGAACCTCGCAGCTCAATATATGGATGTGAAGGAGAATGACCTCGCTGCCGCTCACGCGGTGGCCGATCTGATTGAAAAGAATGAGCCTTTCCAGCGTGGAACTCACGTCCGTGAGATGCTTGTCAAGGCACAGAACGTCTTCCGTTCACACACCGAGGATGCCGACGCTGGCTATGCCGTGGATCAGGTCAACACAATCCTTCCGAAAATCGTTGATGACCCGAAAGCCGCTACCGCCAAAGTCACCAAACTCTCACAAGAGGAAAAGAAAGCTGGTTTTGAGTTGCTCTTCGATGGCACCAACCTTGACAAATGGACGGGTAACAAGACTGACTACGTGCCTATTGACGGTGCCATTTACGTCAGTGCACACTATGGTGCGGAGGGTAATCTTTACACGACCAAGAAATACTCCGACTTTGTGTTCAGGTTTGAATTCTGTTTCGTCCGCCCGGGTATCAATAATGGTGTAGGCATACGTACGCGCGAGGGTGTCGATGCAGCCTATGAGGGAATGGAAATACAAATCCTCGACCACGACGACCCCATCTATAAGGGACTTAGGGACTATCAGCAGCACGGTTCTGTCTATGGTATCATTGTGCCTGAACATGTCAAGTTCGGCCCACTCGGGACTTGGAATACAGAAGAAATCCGTGCCGTGGGAGACCGCATTACTGTCACCGTGAACGGAAAGGTTATCTTAGATGGAGATATTCGCAAAGCTTGCCAGGGGCATAACATGGCACCTGAAGAGGGTAAACCTAATCCTTATACCGTGGACCACCAAAGCCATCCAGGGCTTTTCAACAAGGACGGACTCATTTGCTTCTGCGGTCATGGCGAAGGCTTGAAACTCCGCAACATACGCGTCCTCGACCTCTCCAAACAAAAGAAACGCTGAATCACGTATTTGCGCTGTACCTCCATTGTGTACACTACGGTCGTCAAGCCGATTGAGCTTGAGCGTCAATCCTAAAAAGAATGGTTGCATCACGTCTTAATGATGATGCAACCATTCTTGTTGGTAAAGGGGATAACGACAATTCATCAAAAAGCCTGCCAACTGCGATGAGCAAGTTGGCAGGCAGACTTGTGATATATAATCACCAGAACAAAGTCCTGATGTTATTCAGCACGGAGGGTGAAACGTTTGAACGCGGTGACGGTGAGCTCTTTATCTATGCTCTGAAGATACTGAGCAACAGTCATATTCTTGTCCCAGATATACTCCTGCTCCAGCAGACAGTTTTCCTTGAAGAACTTCTTCAGACGGCCTTGAGCGATGTTCTGAATCATCTGTTCGGGCAGATTTGCAGCCTTTTCGGCAGCTACCTTCACCTTGATTTCGCGAACCATGTCAGCCTGTTCCTGTGTAATCCAGCCCTTGGCCATGTTGCTTTCGATGTGGTCATCGCTGTCCACGTGGGCGGGATTGACTCCAGCCTTGCGAATAGCGGCCTCCACAGCCTTGGCAATCTGTTCTTCCTTGGTCTTCTCGACGGCAACACGAAGCTCGCTGTCAATAGTTTCCTGAGGAACGGCACTCTGGTCAACGGCCACGGGATTGGCACTTGCTACCTGCATAGCGACGTTCTTGCCAACGATAGCATCTTCGACGCACTTGTTCAGAGCGACCATCGTGCAAAGTGTGTGCTTGTTTTGGTGGTCGTAGGTAGCGATGCACTCGCCCTCGATGACGCTATAGCCATCCAGTTCCATCTTCTCGCCAGTGATACCACTGCGTGCAACGACAGCATCTTGAACGGTAGCCTCACCCATTGGCAGCGCCTTCACCTCGTCGAGCGTCTTGCAACGGGCGGCGACAGCAGCGTCAATAATATCTTGGGTCAGCTTCACAAAGTCAGCGTTGTTAGCTACAAAGTCGGTCTCGCACTTGAGCGCAAGAATTGCGGCGAAGTTGCCGTCCACTTTCACGAGGACGCAACCCTCGGAAGCCTCGCGGTCGCTGCGCTTAGCAGCTACGGCCTGTCCCTTCTTGCGGATAATCTCGATGGCGGGATCGATTTCGCCATTGCTCTCTTCCAAAGCCTTTTTGCAGTCAGCAAGACCTGCGCCAGTCATCTCGCGCAGTTTCTGAATATCTTTGATTGATACAGCCATTTCAATTTTAAATTATATGGTTTACAATTAACGATTTATGCCTCTGCATTAGCCTCTTCTTCTTCAGCCTCTTCCTCTTCTTCGACGCGAGCGCTGACAGCCTTCTCAGCCTTTTCTTCACCAGCTGCTTCTGCATCTACACGCTCAGCCTTACGCTCTTCGAGACCTTCGGCAATAGCTTCGCAGCAAGCATCCAAGATGACTTCGATGGATTTGTTGGCATCGTCATTGGCAGGAATCACAAAGTCAACATTGTCTGGATTGGAGTTCGTGTCAACAATAGCGAACACGGGAATGCCCAGACGGTTGGCTTCGCGCACAGCAATCTGCTCCTTCAGCACGTCCACGACGAAGAGAGCAGCGGGCAGGCGTGTGAGATCAGCCACAGAACCGAGGTTCTTTTCCAACTTGGCGCGCTGGCGGCTGATTTGCAGGGCTTCACGCTTGCTGAGGTTGGCGTATGTGCCATCAGCGGTAAGCTTGTCGATGTTAGCCATCTTTTTAACAGCCTTGCGGATGGTGGCGAAGTTGGTGAGCATACCGCCCGGCCAACGTTCAATGACATAAGGCATGTTGATGGACGTGGCTTTCTCGGCGATAACGGGTTTGGCCTGTTTCTTAGTAGCAACAAAGAGGATTTTGCGACCGCTCTTGGCAATGTTCTTGAGAGCCTCGGCGGCTTCGTCAATCTTCACGACGGTTTTGTGAAGGTCGATGATATGAATGCCATTCTTCTCCATAAAGATATAAGGAGCCATGGCAGGATTCCACTTGCGCTTGAGGTGTCCGAAATGGCAACCAGCCTCAAGAAGTGTATCAAAGTTTGTTCTTGACATAATGTTTAAATGTTGTTGGTTTGGTTTACTTTCTTTTAGGTCAATTGTTTTTTAACCAACCGCAGAGTAACTGTTGACAGGTCTCTGTGGTTTAGATACTAAACGCAATCTATGCAGCCCAGCAAAGGGATTGCCGATTAACGTTTGCTGAACTGGAAGCGACGACGAGCCTTGGGCTGACCGGGCTTTTTGCGCTCGACAGCACGCGGGTCACGGGTCATGAAACCTTCTGAGCGCAGTGCTTTCTTGTCCTCAGCATTGATTTTCACGAGGGCACGTGCGATGGCAAGACGCAAAGCCTGGCTCTGTCCAGTGAAGCCGCCACCGAAAACGTTCACTTTGATGTCATATTTCTCTGCCACGTCAAGCAAATTCAGGGGTTGCTTGACGACAAACTGCAGGATGCTGCTGGGGAAATATTCCGTAAGGTCCTTCTTGTTGATGGTAATCTTACCATTGCCCTCTGTTACATAAACTCGGGCCACGGCGCTCTTGCGGCGCCCTAATGCATTAACTACTGCCATTTCTGTTTATTTGTAGAGGTTAATATCAATGGTTTTTGGGCTTTGAGCTTGGTGCTTGTGCTCAGGGCCTTCATAAATATAAAGGTTTGAGAGCAGTTGGGCAGCCAGCTTGTTCTTGGGCAACATGCCCTTCACCACGCGGCGAAGCAACTTCTCTGATCCATTGGGCTTAGCCAGAATCTCAGCGGGAGTTGATTTCTTCTGACCACCAGGATAGCCGCTATAGCGGAGATAAACTCGGTCTGTCAGTTTGTTGCCTGTAAGCTGAACTTTTTCGGCGTTGACAATAATAACGTTGTCGCCGCAATCGACGTGCGGAGTAAAGCTGGGCTTATACTTGCCGCGGAGCAATTTTGCCACCCTTGTGGCGAGGCGACCAAGCACCTGGTCCGTAGCATCCACTACTACCCATTCTTTCTGTGCTGTCACCTTGTTGACAGAAATGGTCTTGTAACTTAAAGTGTCCATTCTTTGTTGTTAATAATTATTGTTCTACTAAAGTTCGTTGCTGGACTCTCACCAGCCCGTTTTTGTACATCTGCGATTCACTAACCACCTTTTCAGGCCAATGAAAAAGGCTATTAACACGCAGATAGTTAGCCCTTTATAGGCTTCTTTGATAATAATCGGCCTGCAAAGGTACTGCTTTTCTGTGAATTGGCAAGCGATTACGGCTATTTTTTTTATGATTTTCTTCATCAGATGAATATTTCCTAAATAATTCTTGTGTGTGCAAAAGATTCAACCTACTTTTGCACCACTTTCAAATTGGATAATTCTGTACTAACGAAAATCTGGACAATGAATACTTTTTATAAAGTCTTTAATTGGTATTTTACCAAGAATGCACTGCCCTATTGGTGCCTTTTGATTATAGATTGTTCGATCGTTCTCTTTTCTGGAATCTTTGCTTACGCCGTGGATCATGGCATCTATACGACCAGCCTCGTGTTCTGGAGCCTCATAAAGACTTTATTGTTCTATCTCATCTTTTTCCTCATAGGCTTTCGGATTACCCGCACTTATTCAGGTGTTCTTCGTTATTCTTCCTTTTCGGATTTATACCGAGTGTGCTTCGCCAATGTCATCGGTGTCGGTTGTGCAGCCTTTATGCGTTTGTACTTAGGCTCTGATTCATGGTTGCTGCCTGTCCGGCTGAAAGAACTGTTTTTGATGTTCTTGCTTTCCACAGCCATCATGGGTGCCATGCGTCTGTTGGTGAAGTACATGTTTGATAAGGTTCGTCAAGGGAAGATGGTGAAGAATGTCTTCATCTATGGTGTCAAGACGGGTGGTATGGCCATCGCCAAGAGCATTCGCAGTAGCCAGCCCGTCCATTATCTGCTTCGTGGCTTTGTCAGCGATGCCGACGATATGGCAGGTCACATGTTGCAGGGCGTGAAAGTTTATAGGAATGACGAGAGACTCGTCTATGAGATGCGGAACCAAGGGGCAAACATCCTGCTTGTCTCGCCGTTAAAGCGCGATCGTCTCATCCAAAATCATCAGATGGCGAACCGCCTGTTGGATGCCGGCATTGGTATTTACGTGATTGACCAGGCTCACAAGTGGGATGGCAAGAGTGATATTAACGATCTCCATTTGCGTGAAGTGGAAATTGAAGACCTGTTGCCACGTGATGAGATTCAGGTGGACCTCGAAGCTGTGGAACATCTTCTCAAGGGCAAGCGCATCCTTATCACAGGTTCTGCGGGCAGTATTGGCAGCGAGATGGTTCGTCAAGTTGCCAAGTTCGATCCTGCGCAGATGACCCTCGTTGATCAGGCAGAAACTCCACAGCATTCCATTCGCTTGATGATGTCGCGCGAATTTCCCGAAATCGAGGCGGAGACGATCGTTACCAGCATCACCAATGCTCAACGAATGGAGAACATCTTCAAGACCTACAAGCCAGATTATGTCTTCCACGCTGCCGCCTACAAACATGTCCCGATGATGGAAGACAATCCTTCAGAGGCAGTAATAAATAATATTTATGGTACGCGCGTGATAGCAGACCTTGCGGTGAAGTACGGTGTGAAGAAGTTTGTGATGATTTCCACGGACAAGGCTGTCAATCCCACCAATGTCATGGGGTGCTCCAAGCGTATCTGCGAAATCTACTGCCAGTCTCTCAACAAAGCGGTGGCAGAGGGAAAGGTGAAGGGCGAGACGCAGTTCGTCACGACTCGCTTTGGCAATGTCTTGGGGTCCAATGGGTCTGTTATTCCCCTTTTCCGCGAACAAATTAAGCAGGGCGGTCCCGTCACTGTCACCCATCCCGAAATCATCCGTTTCTTCATGTTGATACCCGAGGCGTGTAAGCTTGTGCTCGAAGCCGGCACGATGGGTAAGGGCGGTGAAATCTTTGTCTTCGACATGGGACAACCCGTCAAGATTGTTGACCTTGCTCGTCGGATGATTCAACTTTCGGGTGCCAGGAACGTGGAAATCAAATACACAGGACTGCGCGATGGCGAGAAGCTGTATGAAGAAGTGCTCAATGATCAGGAAATCACCAAGCCGACGTTCAATAAGAAGATTAAGATTGCGCAAGTGCGTGAGTATGACTATGCCGAGGTGTGCAAAGACCTCGAGCAGCTTATTGAGCAGAGCCGCCGTTTTGACGACATGCAGACCGTCCGTCAGATGAAGGTGATTGTGCCAGAATACAAGAGTCAACACTCCAAGTATGAATCGTTGGACGTGAAGAGTTGAAATGTTGAAGAATCATTGTTTTAGAGGTTTAGGCGTGGCGGTAAGCTTCGTTGCTTGCCTTGCTGTCCTGTGTACAGTATCATGCAGCAAGGACGAGACCTACGCCGAGCAGAAAGAGAAGGAACGCAACGCCATCAAGGGCTTTATTAGTCAGGGCATCAATGTCGTCAGCGATGGCGACACCATCCTCCGCGTCTTGCCCATTACCGTTATCAGCGAAGAACAGTTTCATGCACAGGACAGCACGACCGACCTTAGTCGCAACGAATATGTCCTCTTCAACGGTACTGGCGTTTATATGCAGATTGTCCGAAAGGGCGTCGGCCCTAAGTTGGAATCCGGTCAATCCAAGCAGGTCATAGCCCGCTATACCGAGTTCAACATCATGCTCGATTCCATCCAGTCGAGTAATGAAGTGCTCTATTTCTCTGCAACCCCCGACATCATCAACATCTCCAATTCCTACGGGACTTTTACGGCTTCGTTCAACACGACGGATTACCGTCCTGGAGCGATGTATAGTTTCTATAAGTCAACGGAAGTACCTGCCGGGTGGCTGGTGCCTTTCACCTATATCCATATCGGACGTCAGGGGAAGCAGGACGACGAAATCGCCAAGGTGCGCTTGATAGTGCCTCATACCCAAGGGACTTCCAGCGCCCGAGAGAGTGTCTATCCTTGTTTCTACGAGCTTACTTTCCAGCAGACCAGAGAGTGAACACGTTCTGTCTGGAACGTATATACCTTCCATGCCGAAGGTGTACACTTGATGCATGGAAGGTATATACCTTAAATCATCAACACTAACCGATTCCCAACGTATATGAATACACGGATTCTTTCTGGCTTTATCGTGCTGGCCGTTATGTTTACCGCTCTACCCGCGAGGGCGGAAAAATTGTCATTGGACGAGATTTCCCGTGGCGCATTTGCCGCCAAGGGAGTTCATGGCGTGCGCCCGCTCATGGATGGCGAACGTTATGCACAAATGGACGGCAAGCAGATAACCGCTCACTCCTTCCGTACGGGTGAACAGACCGACGTGCTTTTCGATGTGGCCTCCACGAAAGGCGACCATCGCATCGAGCGTTTTACGGACTACATCCTCAGCCCCGATGAGAAGACCATTCTCATCCAGACCGAACGCCAACCCATCTATCGCCATTCCGCCACTGCCGTCTATTATATTTATAATGTACGTAACCGCACGCTGGAGCCCTTGTCTGACGGCGGCCCGCAGGAGGTACCGGCCTTCTCAAAGGATGGTACGATGGTGGCCTTTGTGCGGGACAATAACCTGTTTCTCGTCAAGTTGCTGTTTGGTAACTCGGAACTGCAAGTGACGAAGGACGGGGCTTTCAACAAGGTCATCAATGGCAAGCCCGATTGGGTGAACGAGGAAGAGTTCAGTTTTGCCCGTGCCTTCGATTTCAATGCCGACGGGTCTATGTTGGCATGGATTCGTTATGACGAGACAGCCGTGCCGCAGTTCTCTTTCCCGCTTTACAAAGGAGGCTTCCCGTCGCGTGACGAGTTCGCCGAATACCCTGGGCAGTACACCTATAAATATCCAATAGCAGGCGCGCAGAACAGCACGGTCAGCGTCCACAGCTACGACATCAAGAGCCATCGCATCCAGCAGATGAAGCTGCCGTTGGATGCCGATGGCTACGTGCCCCGCATCCAGTTTACCAGCGACCCGGAGAAACTGCTCATCCTGACGCAGAACCGCCATCAGGATCGCCTCGACATCTATGCCGCCAACCCACGTTCGACAGAGTGCAAGCTCATTGTCCGCGACCAGGTCGAGAAATACATTACCGAGGAACCCTACAAGAATCTGCATCTTTTCGACGGCGGCTTTGTACTGATGAGCGAACGCTCGGGCTTCAACCACCTCTATCTCTATGACCTCAACGGCACTTTGAAAAGGCCACTCACGTCCGGCCAGTTTGTCGTCACCAGTTTCTACGGATACGATTCCAAGACCGGCGAGACCTATTTCGCCAGTGACGAGCAGGGACCTCAGTACCGTGCCGTCTATCGTGCCGATGCCAAGGGCAAGGTGACAAGCCTCAGTCAACAACGTGGCACCAACAATGCCGTTTTCTCCAAAAACTTCAAGTATTTCATGAACACCTATAGCAGTGTGACCACGCCGCCTGTCACGACACTTTGCGACGCAAAGAGTGGCAAGCCGCTGAAGACACTTGAAGCTAACGAGGGCTTGAAAACGAAGGTCGAAGCGGCGCAACTGCCTGTGCCCGAATTCTTCTCGTTCAAGACGGGGGAGGGCGTTCAACTGAACGGCTACATGGTGAAACCTACGGATTTCTCCGAGTCGAAGCGCTATCCTGTTGTCATGTATCAGTACAGCGGTCCTGGTTCACAGCAGGTGCTTGACCAATGGAACGTCGGCAATATGGGAGGCTGCATGTTGGAGCGCTACCTGGCTCAGCAAGGCTTCATCTGCGTTTGTGTGGATGGCCGGGGTACAGGAGGCCGCGGCGCAGCTTTCGAGAAACAGACCTACTTGAGCCTCGGCGTGTTGGAAGCCAAGGATCAGGTTGAAACCGCTCTCTACTTGGGCTCACTTCCTTATGTGGACAAGCAACATATCGGCATCTGGGGGTGGAGCTATGGCGGCTTCATGACCTTGATGTCCATGACCGAAGGCCGTGGCGTTTTTGCTGCCGGCGTGGCCGTTGCTCCCGTGACGAATTACCGTTTCTATGACAGTGTTTACACCGAACGCTACATGCGTACACCCAAGGAGAACGCCAAGGGCTATGACGAGAATCCGATGTCGCGTGCCGCTCAGCTCCACGGTGCCTTGCTGCTCTGTCATGGCACTGCCGACGACAACGTCCACTACCGCAATACAGCAGAGCTGACCGAAGCCCTTGTGCAGGCAGACAAGCCTTTCATGCAACTCATCTATCCAAACCGCAACCACAGCATCTACGGCGGCAACACCCGCCTCCACCTCTATCGCAGCCTCGTCCGTTGGTTCGAGGAACATCTGAAGTAAAAAGCCTGTTGGACGCATCTTTGCGTGGACATGCGACAGAGAGAACATACCTTTGTCTCTCCAGACAGTTCTACCATAGAAATCTGCAAAAAAGCCTCAATCCCTCACCTTTTCATTTAGCCGCCTGACTTTGAACAGCTTGCGGGTGAGGGATAGGTGAGGAATAGGTGAGGGATGGTGAGGAATTTGTGATGAACAGGGCTTCATCGGAATTTTTCTTGATAAGTTTCATTGTTCTTGTAGCTGTAATTGTTTGTAAATCAGCTCTCTCGACGGCACCCTCAAGTCCGTCTGGTTTTTCACATTCCCCTCACTGGGTGTTGTTCTGAACACCAATCCCTCACCATCCCTCACCTATTCCTCACCTATCCCTCACCCGCAAGTTGTTTATAGTCAGGCGGCTAAATGAAAAGGTGAGGGATTGAGGCTTTTTCTGCGTAAAAGCTTGGTAAGGGGTGGATGAGAGCGCGCAACGGAAGATGAATACCTTCGAGGGTAAGGTGAATACCTTCGTGCAGGAACGTGTTTACCTTCTTGCATGAACGTATTAACCTTTCAATGCCTTTTGCTTCAGGACGTATGCCGATAGGCCATAGGTCAAATAAAAGCGGCATAGTCCTTCTGGACCACGCCGCCACAGTTGACAGGGGAAAGCAGTTCCTATTTCACGATGACCTTGTAGATGTTGCCGTCTCGCGTGCGGACGAGGTTGATGCCGCGCATAGGTCGTAGGATGCGTTTGCCGTCGATGGAATAGCGAGCGGCCTCCTGCCCGGCAGCTTCGGTAATGTCATCTACGGCATCAGGTTCAGCGGTGATGACCTTCTTCTCATCAGCATTGATGAAACGCTTCAGTGTCTTGTCGTAGAGAAGGGCAATGACACGCAGCTCAGTCGCCATCTTTGCGAGTTTGTTGCTCTTGATGGTGAACTTGGAACTGTGACTCTGTGTCTGTCCTTCTTCCACAGTGGTCTTGAGGCTTCCGGTGACGCCCGTATTGATGCCGTTGGCGGCGACGGCCACGTCGTTAAAGGTTACGTCGGCACTGATTTCCCAAATATTGCAGATCTCGTTCATGTAAGGATCGTCTTGATAAGCGCCTGGATAGTAGGCCGGGTATGCGTTGAGCTGTTTCCAGTCTTCGCCTTCACCGTGAAGTCCGTCGGCCACGAGGACATAGCTCAGCAGATAGGGAGCTGACTTGCGGTTGAGTTGGAAGGTGACGTCGGTCGTGAAATTGATGACGCCAGTGGCTTCGTTCAAGGTCGGTTGGTGAAGCTCGATGGAGGCTTCGGCCAGTTTGCTCTGCTCATCTTCGATGACCGCACCAAGCCCCCATCCTTCAGACCCTTCACCCAGATATGGATCGACCGTGCGGTATCGGTTCACGTTGGCAGAGGGATAGCCGCTAACGCTATTAAGGAGAGAGCTGAAGGCGCTGACCAGCATGGGCTCGTTGTCGCGACCGCCGTGGATGGAGATCAGCACAGCGTCGTCGGGATATTCGGCACGTGCACGTTTCATGCCTGCCAAACCGCGCGGACACCACATGCACCAGGTGCCCGTGAACTCTTCAATCACGGTCTTGCGGGGTGATGCCTTGGCAACCACGGTGATGCTTCCGGAGGAGGACTTGCCGGTGGTGGCCTCGTTCGTCTGACCGTTCACGGCTGTGATGGCGATGATGTAGTTGGCAAAGCCCGTTTCTGTTGGCGTGGGAATGGGGAAATCTACGGGCATGTAGATGCCATAATTGGTGATGGGACGGGGCAGGTCAAGGTGCAACGTGTCGCTGGTTAGTCCGTTGGTCTTTATCGTGTAGTCGAGGCTCTTGATGCCTTCACGGCCGAAGTTGGCCACGGGAACAGACACCTTTGCCGTTGAATTCTTGAGGACGGTCGCCGGTGCGAAGTCATTGAGCTGTGCTTTGTTGGCGATGAAGTCCTCAGCGATGGTCACGGGATGGATGTCGGCATTGACGATCTCGCCGGTGGCTTTGTTGAAGAGAACGGCAACGACACTCAGCTGGTCGAAGTTCTGCAAGACGGGATTGCCCGAGAGCGGGAAGGAGGTAGAGAATGTGCGTGTATCTCCGTCAACGATGGGCGCTTTGAGGACGGTGCCGTCTGCATTCATGCCTTTACTGGCGATTGCCACGTGGTCGTAGGTCATCGGCATGTAGGCGTTGCCTTCTGTCCAGCGGAGCAGGTTGGGGTCATTGCCATAGTCGTCCTTGTTTTCCTCTCGGCAGTAGTAGTTGGCTTGCATCCATTCGCGACCTGTGCCGATCAGCCCGTCAGCCAGCAGAGCATAGCCCATGCAGTAGTGAGACTCGTTGTTGTTGTAGTTGAACGTGACTTGGGTCTTGAACGTCACATTACCGGCTTTGGATAGCACGGGCTGTTGTAGCTCCACAGACGCTTCTGTCAACATCTTGTTTTTCTCGCCGACGAGGGATAAGATGCCAGCCGGTTGGCCTGAAAGACCAAAATAAGGATGTACGGCGGTGCTGCGGTCCAACAGCGCGTAAGGGTAGGAGGGGGCCGTGACGCCATAGTCGATGGTCATGGGGTCGTCGCCATGAACGATGATTGTGATGGCCTTGTCGGGGTACTGCTCGTTGACCATCTGCATTCCGGTGATGCCCGTCGGACACCATCCGCACCAGGTTCCCGTGAATTCCTCAATGACGGTTCGTCTGGGCACTTCTTTGGAAAGGGTGGCCACGTAACCTTGTGAGCTGGCATCCTCAACGGCATTTTCTACGCCGTTGACCTTCGTGACGGTCAGGTAGCGGATGGTGCGCCCGGGTACTTCATCCGCTTTCATGGGGATGTGCACGGTGGTTTCTGCGTCCATGCCTTCGAAAGGCTCAAATTCCAGATGCTGTTCGTCTTGGTCGGCATTGGCATCGCCTACGATGTAGTCAATGCTTTGGACTTTTCCCAGTCCCTTGGAGGTGAGGGTGACAGCCGCCTCAGCAAAGCCGTTGGGCAGGGCAAAGGCATCGTGGAAGGAGCTGGCGACTTGCACGGCGTTGTGCGGGAAATCGCCGTCGAGCAGCACTTGTATGGCCAGGGGACCGTATTCTTGAGAATCATTGTTCCATGCGCTCTGCGTTTTCGAGGTGCGCACCCATAGAGAGTTGTAGATGTTTGCGCCGTTGTAGCGAAGCAGCATTGGATAGTTCGACTCAGCGTTCGATTCCGTAATCTCGAAAGTGTAGCCCACATAAACGGTTTGGTCGGTCATGGCGTAGGCGGTGGGCAGTTCCACCTCGGTGAACGCCTGATTGTTGATGCTTCCCATGTCAACAGGAATGTCCAGTTCAACGTCGTCGAGACTGTTTGGCAGTTTGTTTGCAATCCAGACGTGGAAGTCCTTCATCACGCTGGCTCCGGCAATGCCGAAACGCACGGCTTTGATGGTTTTTCCTTTGGGCAAAGCCTCGGAAGGGGCAATGCCAATGGCTCCCCAGTAAACTTCTGCCGCACTGGCGCCGAAGCCGATAGCATTAGATACGTCGTTGCCAGTAAAATAGCCCCACCACATTTGGCGTTCCTTGTCCACTTCAATGGCGGCACGGCGTGGAACGAAATGGGGCAACGACTCGAAACGCATGAGCGAAGTGCGTTGTGATGCTGGGATTTCGGGCAATAAGCGTGGACCGTTCTTCCGAAGGCCCTGTGTGTTGGCGGCTCCTGCGATGAACAAGAGGATGAACAGGAAATGTAATCGTTTAGACATAGGCTATAGTCTGATGAATAATGGATAATAAGTTTTCAATCAAAGGGGCGTTGAGATGTAAACCGCTGCAAAGATAGAACGAAATCCGAGAACGACCAAATATTTGTTGGGCATTTTGTCATTCCGTGGTGGCCTTTCTTCTTTCTCCTCACGCCATTAGGTCGCTCATGATGTCATCGGAAATCATAATCGCCTGTTCGGTCAGTCGCAAACGGTTGTCGGTGAGTACCAGACGCCCCGTCCGCAAGTGTGGCTCTGCCATGTGCAGGAGATAAGCCCTTTGCGTGTCTCCGAAACGGACGGCCAACTGCTTGATGTCAATGCCTCTGCGGGTACGCAACCCGCACATGACGGCCTCGTCGTAGAGCTCGGTTGTGGACAGCCTTTCAAAAGAACCTTTCAGGGGATTGTTGAAATATGCATCCAGGTCTGCTTCGTTCACCCTCCGTGTCCGCTGTCCGTCGTAGCTGTGAGCTCCCGGTCCGAAGCCGAGATAAGGTTCGCCCGTCCAATAGCTGCTGTTGTGTCGGGAATGAAAACCTGGCAGGGCGAAGTTCGATAGCTCATAGTGTTCAAAGCCTGCTTCCCGAGCGCGCTGGCAGAGACGTTGGTACATGGCAACGGAAATCTCTTCATCGGTTTCGGCAACACGTCCTTCGTCACGCCATCGAGTCAGCAACGTGCCCGTCTCATAGCTCAGCGCATAAGCCGAAAGGTGCTGGATGCCAAGCGAGAAGGCTGTGTCGAGGTCATGCTCCCACTGTGCCATTGTCTGCCCTGGCAACCCGTAGATAAGGTCGATGCTGATGTTTCGGATGCCCGCTTCCTGCAATCGTTTTACGGCACAAACGGCTGTCTGTGAATCGTGACGACGGCGGATCAAACGCAGCAGGTCATCGTCGAACGTCTGAATGCCGAGGGAGATCCTGTTGACGTGAGGCAGAAACCTGTCGTCTGGATTCATTTCCACCGTCACTTCTGCCTCTTCTTCTACAGCGTAGTTGGCTGAAATGCAATCGAGAATCCTTTGAAGCTGTGTTGCCGACAACAGTGACGGCGTACCGCCACCGATGTAGATTGTTCGCACGCGCGTGTCTGCAAATTCATCACGTCGTTCCTTCATTTCACGGCAGAGGATTTCGACGTAATGCGGCAGTTCCCCCTCGCGTGTCGTGGAGAAGAAGTCGCAATAGGCGCATCGCGACCGACAGAAAGGAATATGGACATAGATGCCTGCCATGTATCGGTGGTTTCGCTTGACGGCGACAAAGGTACGTCTTTTTCCTGAAAAAATGTGTGTTTGGCATAGGTTTTCGACCTCTATGCCTGATCTCAGCAACGTAAATCCCTTCTGCCAGGAACGTGTACACCTTCTCTTAGGAACGCGTACACCTTCTGTCTGGAACGCGTACACCCGCTCATGCTCTCCTTCACTCATTCTCGCGTGTACATGTGAACATTTTAAGGTTTGAGGATGCTTTCGGCGACAAAGATGTCTAAAGGTTCCGCCCATTCCCCATAAAAAAAGATAATTCTGTGCCTGTCCGCCAAAAAAAAAGCGGAAGATGAGGGCCATGTCGATTATTTTTCATAACTTGCGCACGATTTCGCGCAAAAACGCGATTTAGCCCCCGAAAAACGGGGCTCGGCAACTCAAAAATTCATCAATTTAAATACTTATAAACTTACAGACTTTATGAAAAACTATCAGACAAAAGAGATCAAGAACATTGCCTTGCTTGGTAGTGACGGGGCTGGTAAGACCACCCTCACCGAAGCGCTGCTCTTCGAGAGCGGCATCATCAACCGTCGCGGACGCATCACCCAGAAGAACACCGTCTCGGATTATCTGCCTGTGGAGCAGGAATACGGTTATTCGGTCTTTGCCACCCCTTTCCATGTGGAATGGAATGAAAAGAAACTGAACATCATCGACTGCCCGGGCTCGGACGACTTCGCCGGAGCTGCCATCACGGCTATGGGCGTGACGGACACCTCCGTCATCCTCATCAACGCACAGAACGGCCTCGAAGTGGCTACGCAGAACCACTTCCGCCTGACAGAGAAGATGCAGAAGCCTGTCATCTTCTTGATTAACCGCTTGGATGACGAGTGCGACTTCGACCATCTTCTTGAGCAACTGAAGAGCGTCTATGGTTCCAAAGTGGTGCCCGTGCAGTATCCCATCAAGACTGGTGCAGACTTCAACGCCGTCATCGACGTGCTGCTGATGAAGAAATACAGCTGGAAGCCCGAAGGAGGTGCTCCCATCATCGAGGATATTCCTGCCGATCAGCTCGACAAGGCCACCGAGATGCATCACGCTCTTGTTGAGGCGGCTGCAGAACACGACGAAGGACTCATGGAGAAGTTCTTCGAGACAGAAGAGCTCACAGAGGACGAGATGCGTGACGGCATCCGCGCTGGTCTGGCCAGCCGCGGCATGTTCCCCGTCTTCTGCGTTTGCGCTGGCAAGGACATGGGCGTTCGTCGCCTCATGGAGTTCTTGGGCAACGTCGTGCCTTTCGTAGATCAAATGCCTGCCGTGAAGAATACACGCGGCGAAGAGGTCAAGTGCGACCCCGCAGGTCCCACAAGCCTTTACTTCTTCAAGACCGCCGTTGAGCCCCATATCGGTGAAGTGCAGTACTTCAAGGTGATGAGCGGAACCGTGCATGAGGGTGACGACCTGACGAATGCCGACCGCGGCTCGAAGGAGCGCATTGCTCAGCTTTTTGTCTGTGCGGGTGCCAATCGTACGAAAGTCACTGAGCTCGCAGCCGGTGACATAGGATGCACCGTGAAGCTGAAGGATGTCAAGACCGGCAATACCCTCAATGGTAAGGACTGCGACAACCAGTTCGCATTCATCAAGTATCCAGAGCCCAAGTACATACGTGCCATCCGTGCCGCCAATGAGGCAGACACCGAGAAGATGATGAATATCTTGGCCCGCATGTCACAGGAAGATCCCACTTGGGTCGTCGAGCAATCCAAGGAATTGCGTCAGATTCTCGTGAAGAGCCAGGGTGAATTCCACCTCCGCACCCTCAAGTGGCGTATGGAGAACAACGACAAGATGAACATTATCTTCGATGAACCCCGTATTCCTTACCGCGAGACCATCACGAAGGCTGCCCGTGCCGACTATCGTCATAAGAAACAGTCCGGTGGTGCCGGTCAGTTTGGCGAGGTACACCTCATCGTGGAACCATACGTCGAGGGCGAACCTCTCAAGGAGGTCTATCGCTTTGGCAATCAGGAATACCGCATCACAGCCAAGAGCGAGGATGTTACCGAACTGGAATGGGGCGGCAAACTCGTCTTCATCAACTCCGTCGTCGGCGGTGCCATCGATGCACGCTTCATGCCTGCCATCCTTAAAGGCATCATGTCCAAGATGGAACAGGGACCGCTCACTGGTTCCTACGCCCGCGACGTGCGTGTGATTGTCTATGACGGTAAGATGCACCCCGTTGACTCCAATGAACTTTCCTTCATGCTGGCCGGACGCAATGCCTTCGTGCAGGCTTTCCGTGAGGCTGCTCCCAAACTGCTCGAACCCATCTATGATGTGGAAATCTTCGTGCCCTCCGACAAGATGGGCGATGTGATGTCCGACATTCAGGGCCGTCGCGGCATGATCATGGGCATGACCTCCGAGAGCGGTTACGAGAAGCTCACCGCCAAAGTGCCCTTGAAGGAAATGTCTTCTTACTCTACCGCTCTCAGCAGCATCACCGGTGGACGTGCCAGCTTCGTCATGAAGTTCTCCAGCTACGAACTCGTGCCTGCTGACGTGCAGCAGAAACTTCAGAAGGAGTTCGAAGAGAGCCAGAAGGATCAGGACTAAGTCCATCCAACCCTCTTGCAAAAGGTGTGTACCACCCCACGGAAGGATACTTTTCCGGCAGGTGGTACACACCTCTTCTTTTGATCCAACTCATGTCAGGTATTGACATCCTTCAAAAAAGGTGTTGACGTTCCTTGTAGAAGATGTTGACCCTCCACGAAGAAGGTGTACGCCTTCCACGGGAAAGGTGTAAACATTGCAACTACAAGATATATCGTTCGACTTTTGCAAATATGTTGACACCAGTATATCGCGTCCCTTTGAGCCGAGCGCAGGGCGATAAGACAGCTTGCGGAAGTTGAGTAAATCGTCTCCGTTTTTATAGAGGATGGCCAAGAAAAAACAATATTCCTCACCATCCCTCACCTATCTCTCACCAATCCCTCACCTGTAACCTGTTGCCTGATAGGGAATTGGGTTAAAAGGTGAGGGATTGAGAGATTTCTTGGCAAAATGTATAGAAGAGGATGAGTCTTTTTTTACACGATGCCTTGTGCCATCATAGCCTTGGCCACCTTCATGAAGCCCGCGATGTTCGCCCCCTTCACATAATTGACGTAGCCGTCGGGCTCGGTGCCGTACTTGACACACTGTGCGTGGATGGCGTGCATAATCTGGTGCAGACGCTGATCGACTTCCTCTGCACGCCAGCTGATGTGCATGGCATTTTGGCTCATCTCTAAACCGGAAGTGGCTACGCCGCCGGCATTGACCGCCTTGCCTGGAGCGAAGATCATCTTGGCCTCGATGAAGGCATCAATGGCTTCGGGCGTGCAGCCCATATTGGAAATTTCGCCGACACACTGCACGCCGTTTGCGATGAGTTGTTTGGCATCCTCGCCGTTGAGCTCGTTCTGGGTAGCACACGGCAGTGCGATGTCACACTTGACTTCCCACGGTTTCTTGCCCGCCACGAACTTGGCCTCTGGAAACTCTTCGGCGTATGGCTCGCAAATGTCGTTGCCGCTGGCACGGAGTTCTAGCAGATAATCGATTTTCTCTCCACTGATGCCTGTTGGATCGTAGATGTAGCCGTCGGGGCCGCTGATTGTGACCACCTTGGCACCGAGCTGGGTGGCTTTGGTGGCTGCACCCCAGGCCACATTGCCGAAGCCGCTGATGGCTACTGTCTTGCCCTTAATGTCTTTCCCGTGGGTGTTCAGCATCTCGTTGACGAAGTAAAGGCCGCCGAAGCCTGTAGCTTCCGGGCGGATGAGCGAACCTCCGTATTCCAGTCCCTTGCCTGTGAGCACGCCACTCCAGTCGCGCGTCAATTTCTTATATTGTCCGAAGAGGTAGCCGATTTCGCGTGCACCCACACCGATGTCCCCGGCTGGCACATCAATTTCTGGCCCGATGTAGCGGTAGAGTTCGTTCATAAACGCTTGACAGAAACGCATGACTTCGGCATCGCTTTTACCACGGATGCTGAAGTCGGAACCGCCCTTGCCGCCACCCATAGGCAGGGTGGTGAGAGCGTTCTTGAAAGTCTGCTCGAAGCCGAGGAATTTCAGGATGCTCAGGTTCACGCTGGCGTGGAAGCGCAGTCCGCCCTTGTAAGGGCCGATGGCAGAGTTGAACTGAACGCGGTAGCCAAGGTTCACCTGCACCTCGCCCTTGTCATCGACCCAAGGCACACGGAAGGTGATGATGCGTTCGGGTTCCACCAAGCGTTCGATGAGTTTGGCACGCTCGAACTCAGGATGTTGATTATAGACTTCTTCGATGGACATGAGCACTTCACGGACGGCCTGCAAGTACTCTTTCTCTCCTGGATGTTTGGCCTCCAGGTTGGCCATGATGGTTTCAATCTTCATGGTTACGTAAGTTTATAGGTTTAAGATGTCTTCTGTCTAATATCGGTTTTTCGATGGCAAAGATAAAGAAAAGGGAGGAAAGAGAAGAATGAATGGTGGAAAAAAAGCATGAAAAGATGCAAGTCAAGAAAAAAACTCGGAATATCGTTCCCCGTTCCTTATGAAATGATTATCTTTGCACCGCAAATCACATATACAAAACCATATCAATAACACTTTTGCAATGAGCAAACAAACAGAAAAGATTCAGGAGCTGATTGAGCTCCGCGCCAAAGCCCGTCTGGGTGGCGGCGAAAAAGCCATTGAGAAGCAGCACGAGCGTGGCAAATACACCGCTCGTGAGCGCATCGCCATGTTGCTGGACGAAGGCAGTTTCGAGGAAATGGATATGTTCGTCACCCATCGCTGCCACAACTTCGGCATGGAGAAGAAACAGTACATGGGTGATGGCGTCGTTACTGGCTATGGCACCATCAACGGTCGCCTTGTCTATGTCTTCGCACAGGACTTCACGGTGAATGCCGGTTCCCTCTCTGAGACCATGGCACAGAAGATCTGCAAGGTGATGGACACCGCCATGAAGGTGGGTGCACCTGTCATTGGCCTTAACGATTCAGGCGGTGCCCGCATTCAGGAAGGCATCAACGCTTTGGCCGGTTACTCTGAAATCTTCCAGCGCAACATCATGGCCAGCGGTGTCATTCCACAAATCAGCGGCATCTTTGGCCCCTGTGCAGGTGGTGCTGTCTATAGCCCTGCTTTGACCGACTTCACCTTGATGATGGAAGGTACTTCCTATATGTTCCTCACTGGTCCTGCCGTCGTGAAGACAGTGCTGGGTGAGGTGGTGACACAGGAGGAGCTCGGCGGTGCCAGCGTACACAGCACCAAGAGCGGTGTCACACATTTCACTGCCGCCACCGAAGAAGAGGCCATGTCCATGATCAAGCAACTTCTCAGCTACATCCCCCAGAACAACTTGGAGAAGACTCCCCGTGTGGAGTGCACGGACCCCATTGACCGCAAGGATGACTACCTTAACGAAATCATTCCTGACAATCCCAACATGCCCTACGACATGTATGAGGTCATCGCCAGTATTGTTGACGGTGGCGAGTTCTTCGAGGTACAGCCTAACTTCGCCAAGAACATCATTGTCGGTTTCGCTCGTTTCAACGGCGAGAGCGTCGGCATCGTGGCCAACCAGCCGAAACAGCTGGCAGGCGTGCTCGACTGCAATGCCAGCCGCAAGGGTGCACGCTTCGTGCGCTTCTGCGATGCATTCAATATTCCCATCGTTACCCTCGTCGATGTCCCAGGCTTCCTTCCAGGCACAGGTCAGGAGTACAACGCTGTCATCCTGCATGGTGCCAAACTGCTCTACGCATACGGCGAGTGCACAGTGCCCAAGGTGACAGTAACGCTGCGTAAGTCATACGGCGGTTCACACATCGTGATGAGCTGTAAGCAGTTGCGAGGTGACATGAACTATGCTTGGCCCTCTGCCGAGATTGCCGTGATGGGTGCTGCCGGCGCTGCTGCTGTCCTCTATGCCAAGGAGGCCAAGGCCATCAAGGAAGAGAAAGGTCCCGAAGCTGCCAAGGAATTCATCGCCGAAAAGGAAGCTGAATATACCAAACTCTTCGCCAATCCTTACAATGCCGCCAAGTATGGCTATATCGACGATGTCATTGAGCCGCGTAACACCCGCTTCCGCATCATCCGTGCTTTGGCACAGCTGGAGGACAAGCGCCTGCAAAACCCTGCCAAGAAGCACGGGAATATTCCACTCTAAGAAGATTCGCGCTGCGCGCGGAGTTTCATGTTTAAGGTTTAATGCATTTCCTTAGACAAAGAACATCGCAAACAGCAAGAGACTCCTCATTAATCATTAAATATTAAACTTTAAACTACGGCCAAAGGCCGTGAGAATATGACTATATTATCAACCAACTGGTCCACTGTGTGGCTGATGACAGGCTTGGGCATTGGAACGGTCTTCGTGATTCTGATCGTCCTTTTCTTTGTCCTCTCCATCTTCAGCAAGGTAACGCGCAAGACACGTGACAAGGTCCTGACTGGCGTGGAGGCTGTGAAGAGCGTGGTGGAGAAAGAGGAGATTGCCGAGAATCTGCGCAATGCAGCCATCGCCACAGCTGTCTTTCTCTACATGCAAGGCCGTCACGACGAAGAAAGCGGCGTCATCACTATTCATCATCCCGACCATCCGCTCTGGCATGCCGAGTTGAATGAGCACCTGTAAGGGTCGCATTGCGCGAAGTTTATAGCTTAAGGTTTATAGAATACCACCTTGAACCATAGACTTCGAAAGCAGCAAAGACTCCACATTAAACTTTAAACATTAAACTTTAAACTACGGTCGAAGACCGTGAATAAGATGAAACAATTCAAATTCAATATCGACGGCAAGGAATTTAAAGCTACCGTAGATCCTCAGGAGGATGGTAAGCTGGCCGTCACTGTCAACGATTCCACCTACACGGTGGAGGTGCCCGAACTTGCTAAACAGGCACCGCGTCCCGTTGTGAACCACGCTGCTGCGCCTGCACCCGTGGCCACCAAACCCGTTGCTGCAGCTCCCGTGGCTGCTAATGTCGTTGCAGCTCCGTTGCCAGGCACCATCACCAAGGTGCTTGTCAATGAAGGCGATAAAGTGAAGAAGGGTGACACCCTCGTCACGATGGAAGCCATGAAGATGGAGAACAGCATCACCGCTGAGGCTGACGGCATCATTCGCAAAATCCATGTGGCCGTGGGTGCCAGTGTCAATCAAGGTGATGCCCTTGTTGACTTCGAGGGACTTGGCGTTCCTCAAACGGTTCCTGCCAATGCCCCCGCACCAAAGCCTGCTGCCCCAGCCGCTCCAGCAGCAGCTGCTGCCGTTGCCCCCGCCCCTGCTGGTGCTCACACCGTGGATGCACCGCTGCCTGGCACCATCAAGCAAGTGCTTGTCAAGGTAGGTCAGGACATCGCAGCCGGCGACACTGTTGTTGTCATGGAGGCTATGAAGATGGAGAACAACATCACAGCCGAGTTCGGAGGCAAGGTCACTGCTGTCAAAGTGGCTGTCGGCGACCAGGTACAGAGCGGTCAGGCGCTGGTGGAGACGGCATAAGGACCCTTCCCGCCCTCCCTCGGGAGGGGGTGGACACCTTTCAAGAATTGACACTATTACAACAATTCCAAAAGATAAGTCAAATATGTTCTCAAAATCTTCAATGCTGCATAAGTATATACTCCCCTCCTTGCAAGGGAGGGGCAGGGGGGTGGCTCTTCTGTTGATCCTCCTCTTTCTTCCGCTGACTCTTTGTGCCCAAGACTTCGATTTCGCTTCGGCGATGACCAAGTTCTGGGATGACATGGCCATCACGTCGTTCTTCGTGGGCGACGGTTGGAAGAATGCGGTGATGATCTGCATCGCCTGCCTGCTGCTTTATCTTGCCATCAAGAAAGAGTATGAGCCGTTGCTGCTGCTGCCCATCGCCTTCGGTATGTTGCTCAGTAACATCCCCTCTGCCGGACTCTTCCATACCGAGATGTGGAACAATGAGTTCCTGAACCATGCCAGCCCCTATTATCATAGCTACCGTCACATCGTGGCTGAAGGCGGCTTGCTCGACATCCTGTACATCGGTGTGAAGATGGGTGTCTATCCCTGCCTCATCTTCCTGGGAGTTGGTGCCATGACTGACTTTGGCCCCCTGATTGCCAATCCTAAGAGCTTGCTGCTTGGCGCTGCTGCTCAGTTAGGCATCTTCGCCACTTTCCTGTTCATGCAGCTCGATTTCATGGGTTTCGACATGAAAGAGGCCGCTTCCATTGGCATCATCGGTGGTGCCGACGGTCCCACCGCCATCTTCCTCACCTCTAAACTGGCTCCTCATCTCCTTGGTCCTATCGCTGTGGCGGCTTACAGCTACATGGCTCTCGTGCCCGTCATCCAGCCGCCTATTATGCGCGCCTTGACAACCGAGAAAGAACGCAAGATTCAGATGAAGCAATTGCGCGAGGTCAGTAAGCGCGAGAAGATTCTCTTCCCCATCATTGTGGCCATCATCGTCAGTCTCATCCTCCCCTCTGCAGCAACCCTCATCGGATGTCTCATGTTGGGTAACCTGATGAAGGAGAGCGGTGTGGTGGAACGTCTGAGCAAGGCTGCCCAGAACGAGCTGAACAACATCGTGGTCATCTTCCTTGGCACCACCGTGGGTGCCACGGCCACTGCTGAGGCTTTCCTGAACATCCAGACCATCAAGATTCTGGTCTTTGGCATTATCGCCTTTGGCGTTGGCACCGCTGGTGGTGTGCTTCTGGCCAAGTTCATGAACCTCTTTGTGAAGGAGAAAATCAACCCGCTCATCGGCTCTGCTGGTGTCAGCGCCGTGCCTATGGCTGCTCGTGTTTCACAAGCCGAAGGTGCCAAGGCCAACCCGCGTAACTTCCTGCTCATGCACGCTATGGGTCCGAATGTAGCAGGAGTTATTGGTTCTGCCGTGGCAGCCGGTATCCTTCTCAGCTTCCTCGGTTAAACGAAGGAATCTCATAGCTTTGAAACGTTGAAAGAACATCCTTTTGAAGGTGTCTTTCAACGTTTCAATATTTTTATGTTCAACACTTAGAACTCCTGCTGGTCAATGTCTATCTTTCGGAGATAGAACTTCACTTTGGCGCATAGCTCGTCGAAGTGCTGTTCCATTTGCATGACACGCCGTTGCTGTAGGTAGTACGCATCGTTCGTGTGTCCGTTGATGCGAGGCTGCATTTGTCTGAATCCCAATCGGGCTGCATTCAAACGTTCCTCGAAAAAGAGGATGCTGTCTCGTGTTTCCATGAGTTCCACACTGTCCAGCGTGACGATGGCCGCTCGCCGAACCTCCAACGCTGTTGGATGTTGGCGACGCAGGCTGAAGATGGTGTCGCGAGCTGCTATATATTGTTTCTGTGCTAATAGCTCACGTGCCTCATCAAGCATGAGTGATGCCGATTCCTCTGCCATGTCCTTTTCGGTCTTGCAACTCCAGACGATAGCAGACGCAAGAAGTATGACGATGTAGTGATAGATTCTCATTTCGACTGCAAAAATAAGGCTTTCTGCAATTCTCTCCGCTTCTGTGACCTTACTCTCAACTTTTTTTATTACTTTTGTCACCGTTTTTAGCATTGATTAGCATAATGAGACATCTGAACCGTGAACAATTGACCCAACTTCTTGCATCACCAATCTTTCATATTATTGGTGAAGTGGCCGACAAGATGAATGTTGAAGCCTATATCGTAGGTGGCTATGTCCGTGACCTGTTTTTGGAGCGTCCGTCAAAGGACATCGACGTGGTGGTCGTGGGCAGTGGCATCGAAGTTGCCAAGGCTGTGGCGAAACGTTTTGGTCGTGGTGCCTTCGTGAGTGTATTCAAGAATTTCGGAACAGCTCAAGTGAAGGTTCACCATTCTTCGTTCATCGACCACAGCTTGGAAATAGAGTTCGTCGGTGCTCGTCGCGAGAGCTACAGCCACGATTCCCGTAAGCCACACGTGGAAGATGGAACCCTCGAAGACGACCAGCTGCGTCGTGACTTCACCATCAATGCACTTGCCGTCTGTCTCAACGCCGACCGATTTGGAGAATTAGTCGATCCCTTCGACGGTGTTTGGGATCTCGAAGACCGCATCATCTCCACACCCTCAGATCCGGATATCACCTTTTCAGATGACCCCTTGCGCATGATGCGTTGCATCCGCTTTGCCACGCAGTTGAACTTCGAGATAGAGCCCGAGACCTTTGAGGCTCTTGAGCGTAATAAACAACGCATCAAGATTATTTCACAAGAACGCATCATTGATGAAATCCAGAAGTTTATGATGTCCGATGCTCCTGCCCGTGGATGGGAATTGCTCTTCCAATGTGGTCTGCTGGAAATAATCTTCCCCGAGCTCTATGCCTTGTATGGTATAGAAACCATGAACGGCCGTGCGCATAAGGATAATTTCTGGCATACGCTGGAGGTGCTGACAAATGTGGTGAAAGCAGAAAACAAGAGTGAAAAGCACTCAACGCTCAACGATCAGGAAAACACGCTTTGGCTACGTTGGGCAGCTCTCCTTCATGACATTGGCAAACCGCGCACCAAACGCTGGGATGCCCAGTTGGGATGGACTTTCCATAATCATAACTACGTGGGCGAAAAGATGGTTCCGCAGATCTTCCGTCGCATGAAACTCCCGATGGACGAACGCATGAAATATGTGCAGAAACTTGTTTCACTCCACATGCGGCCCATCGTCATTGCTGACGAGGAAGTCACAGACAGCGCTGTGCGACGTTTGCTCTTTGAGGCTGGCGACGACATTGACGACCTGATGCTCCTTTGTGAAGCCGACATCACCTCCAAGAACCAGCAACGCAAGCAGCGCTTCCTCGACAACTTCCAGCTTGTCCGCCGCAAGCTGGTTGACCTCGAGGAACGCGACCGCATCCGTAACTTCCAACCACCCGTTAGCGGTGAGGAAATCATGGAGAGATTCCACCTGCCGCCTTCCCGCGAGGTGGGCACGCTGAAGATGGCTGTGAAGGATGCCATCCTCGACGGCCTCATCCCCAACGAGCACGATGCAGCCCTGCAGTTTGTCATTGAGAAAGCAAGGACAATGGGCTTAACAAGTTGAGCGCACGGAGGAAGCTCGACAGCAAAAACGACACAGCTTCTCACGAGAACCAACCTAAGCGTATAGATTATTCCATCATGATGGAACGATTGTTCGATGATGACGGAATAATCATTCGATGATGATGGAATGAATCATGAAGCTATGTATGTGAGAGGTAACCGTTGATTCATGTTGCCGATAGATGTTAGTGAAGGGAAGTTGCCGCTTAGATGCAATAAAACACAGTGCTTCAGCTTACTCTTTAACTCCTATCTTTGAAAAGATGCCATAAATTAGGTCCTACTTCTAAAAAAACATTGTTTTGTTGAGCTTGAACCGAAACAATTTACTACTTTTGCCCCATCTAAATACAAAAAAGCGAATTTATTCGGCGCAGGGGGAAATGTCCGTGGATAAGCCCCCATGCCACCTAACCAAATATCTTAGCGCAACGGAACATGAAGAAGGGCAGGTCATTGACCCCATGCACCTGTGCTCTTAAGCCCTTCACCTTTGAATTGAAAGACTCTGCCGGGCATTTTGTGTGAATACAACTCGCCTCACCCGCTATACATGTCTTTTTTGTCAAAAATCCCTCAAACCCTCACCGATTGACTCATCAGATTGTCATTCAGTGATTTACAGGTGAGGGATAGGTGAGGGATAGGTGAGGGATGGTGAGGGATTGAACTTGAAAGCCCTCAAAAAAGCAATCTCTCACCTATCCCTCACCAGCAAGAGTCTTTCATTCAGACATTTATCGCCAAAGGTGAGGGCTTGAGGGATTTTGTGGAAAAAAGGGTATTGGCAGAGCCAGAAAGCCCACGTCTGCACCAGCGACCCTTCAACAGAACACTTTGCGTCGTTCCGGAATTTACTTTGTGAAAACGGGGCTTGTCAACAACCGCGACTTGTATTTACAGCAATTTATATTGTTTTGGCGAATAGCCCGTCATCTTTTTAAAGAAACGGCCAAACATGCTTTGGGACGGGAAGTTGAGTTGATCGCTCACTTGCTTCACGCTCAGCTCACTATGTCGCAACAGGGCTTTGGCCTCAAGCGACACGTATTCGTCAATCCACTGCATCCCGTGCTTACCGCTCACGTCCTTAATGATGGTCGAAAGATACTTGGGTGTCAGACACATGCGGTCGGCATAGAAGCTGATGCTGCGCTCTTGTGAGAAATACTGCTCCAGCAGGGCGAGGAAATCGTGGAAAATCTGTTCCTTCCGGTTGAGCGGTTTGTTCATATCGCGCTGATAGTCTTTACGACCGTTCAGCGATATGTTCTTCAACAACCATATCTCGCAATACCTCTGAATTACCTCTTTTTTATACATATAGTCCCCTTCACTCAACTCCTGCAAGATCATTCTATACATCTGCAAGTGATTGTCAAGCACCAACTGAGAGACGCTGTTGACGAAATAAGTGTAATAGCGATGTGTGAGATCCATGTTCAACCCAACATTCTTGCGCATCGTCTCCATGTACTCATGGTCGATCATGATTCCAAAGAAGCGCACGTCTTCACTCACGTCCTGTCCATCGAAGATACAACCAGGCATCATGACAAGCATCTGTCCCCCGCATAATACCACTTCAGACAGGTTGATGTTCAACCAGATGTTTCCCTTCAATACCGTGATGATAAAGAGGGATTCACATTTGATGGGGAAGTGCGATCTCTGTTTTGTGAAAGGAAAGTCCCGTTCTATGTTGTCGAACGTGACCAAAAGGTCTTTGAACCGTCCCGTACCGAAGTCAGTAGGGAGCTTCGAGACATCGAAGGATTGAGGCGAGAGGGTTGTTGTATTGTTCATTTTGTCGGTTGAAAAGACATCTATCTCCATCTTTTCGTCCGCAAAGGTAAACTTTTCCGAACAAACGGCCAAAAACCTATGCCCACAAATAACTCTTTTTATGAAAATGCAGTACGAATCGCCCCTATCCGGCCTCGGAAAAGGTTGCGCGTCGTCAGCTCAACGCTCTTCCGCCATCCGCCGGCTCTCTTCATCCATCTCTGCCTTCGGCCAGTTCACCAGATAGATGGTTTCCGTGGCACGGGTCAAGGCCGTATATAACCAACGGAAATAGTCTGGCGAAAGCATGTCCTCGGTCAAGAAGCCCTGATCGACAAACACACGCTGCCATTGTCCGCCCTGTGCTTTGTGGCAGGTGATGGCATAGGCATACTTCACTTGCAGGGCGTTGAAGTAGGGGTCATTTTTCACCGCTTTCATGCGATCCCGCTTGTTGGTCAGTTCGGGATAGTCGTCCCACACTCGCTGGAAGAGTTCCTGCTGTTGCTGTCGCGTCAAGGCCGGTGCCTCGCTCTTCAAAGTATCGAGCACGACGGTGGCTTCCACTTCCCTGTCATCGAAGTCCGGGAAGCGCAACGACACGTCGGCAAAGCGGAAGCCGTGCTCCCTGCGTTCGTTGCGGAAACGGCGGACAACAGCCACGTCGCCATTGGCGATGAAGTCCATGACAGATACACCCGAGGCTGTTGCGGTTTCGTCCTCAAGTTTTTCCGGTCTCGACGCTTCCGATGCAACGGCATCGCTCGACGCTTCCGGCTCTGGCCTTGCCCAATAATAGTTGTTCTTGACGATGATGAGCTGGTCGCCGCTGGCCATCTCCTCGTCATAACCCAGAATGCGCCCCCTTATACCTATATTATACGCGTTCGCGCGCGCGTTAGAGCGTGTGATCACAATCGTCTGGTCCGTTCCACATTGATAATAGGCTTGCTCCAAGGCCTCAATCAGCTCTCCGCCAGGCATGTTCACTACATCGGCGAATCCCGCCAGCCTCAGTCGTGGGAACGTGCCCATCTCGTCGTCTGCAATCATCCGTCTCAGCATTGTCGCGTTCCAGAGGATGCCCGATTCCGAGAGCTGCCGGACGACTTCGGTCAGCGTCAGTTCCTGAACGTCCAACCCATAGCCCGCCAAAACCTCGGTCTGCAAAGCAGGACTCTCCTCCTCTCCCACGGGCGGCAGCTGGGCCGTATCGCCCACGAACATCAGGCGGCATCCTTCGCCCGAATAGACATAATGGATTAGGTCGTCGAGCAAGCGGCCAGTGCCGAACGGCGACACGGACAGCCCTTCGTTGGCAATCATCGAGGCCTCGTCCACGATGAACAAGGTGTGCCTCATCAGGTTCACGTCCTGCATGAAGTCAATCATCTCGCCCGAGAACTTCTTCTGACGATAGATTCGCTTGTGGATCGTATAGGCCGGATGCTGGGCATGAAGAGAGAACACTTTGGCCGCCCGTCCCGTCGGAGCCAGCAGCACAGTCTTCTGTTTCAAAGCTGTCAACGTTCTCACCAACGCCCCCACGAGAGAGGTCTTTCCGGTGCCTGCATACCCCCTCAGAACGAAGACACTTTCTTCATCCTTGCGAAAAAGGAACTCGGACATCATTTGTACCGCTTTTTCCTGCTCTTTTGTGGGTTGAAGCCCGAAATTTTCGAGGATGAACCCCCTCATTTGGCCAATTATCGACATACAGAGTGAAAAAAACCGCCGAAGATGCGGCGTATTCGAATTATTCTTCTTATTTTTGCGAGGCAAAAGTAATAAAAAAGCTTCATATCGTCATTATGAAAAAGGTTTTTAATGCGCTTTTGGCGCTTTGTGTGGTCGGCCTGCTGTTCATCTGCTGGCGCAGTATCCAGGACGACATTGACTTCAAAGCAGAGGTCACAGTAAGAGAAAATGCCGTTAAGGCACGTCTGCTACAGATTAAGGCCGTGGCAGAAGAGTACAAACTTCAACACGAGGGTGTCTATTGCGACAGCCTCTGGAAACTGGTGGAATTTGCCAAGACGGGTCGCATTCCAAAGATTGTCAAGGAAGGCGTCCTCTCCGACGAGCAGATGGAGAAGGGCCTGACCGAGCGTCGTGCAGCCGAAATCGTCAACAGTGGTGATGCCAAAGCCATCGCGGCCAATGGTCTGGAGAATTTCCGCCGTGACACAACGTGGGTAGTTCTGTCCGATTCGCTCTTCGGTGAAGGCTTTAACTGCGACAGTCTTCGCTACATCCCCTTCGCGGAAGGCGATACCTTCCTGCTCCAATCCTTCACAACCATGACACGTTCCGGCACCATCCAGTATGTGATGGAATGTGCCGCTCCCGACGAGTCGTTCCTCAAGAACATGGGTCGAAACGGTCAACGCCTCATCGTCAACCGTCGTCAGCTGGCTGACGATATGGGCAACTACGCAGGTCTGAAGATCGGCGACCTCTACAACTGGAACAACAATGCCGGCAACTGGGAATAAACCCTATCACCCCTTAAGTCTATCCATCCGCATCCATGCGGATGGATTTTCTTTCTTTGTCTGTGACCTCCAGACAAGCAGCCTCATCCGCGGTGAACATTTCCGACGGAGCGAGAGTTGTACGCTGGCCGAACAGCTGTTGCAGGAACTTTGCCGTCCCGACTATTTCAACCGGCAGATTGACCAGTGCTTCGTGCTCATCTGCTCTCCGTCCACGCACGTCCCGCTTGAAGACTTCCGACGCGACGAGGCCGCCGCTCTCTACGGCCTCACGTTCACGTGCGAGGACATGAGCCACCTGCGCGTAGCTTACAATATACTGCCTCAGCTGGAGTGCGCCGAACTCTACGCCGTACCGCTTGATGTCGAGGAGGCTATTCTGCAATTCTACCCGACGGCACGCTTTTTCGCCTCGCGCGCCATCCTCATGGAGCGTCTTCTAAGCCGTGAAGAAGACATTGCCCAGCCCCAGGCAGAGCGTCGTCTGTGGGTTGTCGCCGAGGCCGACGGCCTTGCACTCTACGCCTTCGACAACCGCCGCCTGCGCTTTGCCAACACGTTCGACGTCGCCACGTCTGCCGATGCTCTCTACTTTGTCCTGAACGTCTGGCAACTCTTGGAACTGGACGCTCAGAAAGACCATCTGATGATGGTGGCTCCACAGAATGAACGCGACGATTCCCTCGTGAAAAGCCTCGCAGAATACCTGATGCACATCGACGTCGTCTCGCCCACCGATCTCTTCCCCCACGTGCCGCTGGCACGCGAAAAGCAGATGCCCGTGGATTTGATGGCTCTTTTACTCAACAGAATCTGACACTACTCATGCGCGTCATTGCCGGCAAATACCGAGGCCGCCACTTCGACATCCCCCGCACGTTCAAGGCGCGGCCAACGACCGACTTCGCCAAGGAAAACCTGTTCAACGTCCTGCGCTCCTATGTGGATTTCGAGGACGAGGCTCCTCGTGCCCTTGACCTTTTCGCCGGTACGGGCAGCATCACCCTCGAACTGCTCTCACGCGGTTGCTCCCACGTGACCGCTGTCGAGCTGGACAGCCAACACATCAACCTCATCCGCCATTTTGTGCAAACGCTGAAGGCCGACACTGCCGTGACCCTTTTGCGAGCCGACGTACTACGCTTTCTGCGAAAAGCTCCGGGAAGCTACGATTTCATCTTCGCCGACCCGCCTTATGACCTTCCTGAACTCGAACAAATACCCGACCTCATCTTCGCGGAAACCCAGCAAGATGACGGGGTCGGGCATTCACTCCTGACGGCAGGCGGTCTCTTCGTTCTAGAACACGGGAAGAAGCAAGATTTCTCTTCCCATCCCCACTTCATCGACCACCGTTCCTACGGCAGCGTCAACTTCTCGCTCTTCCGCTGATTTCACGGAAAAAACCAACCGTTTACACCTTCATGCCTGAAGGTGAATACCTTTCGCAAGGAACGTATTCACCTTCAAGCTGGAACGTGTACATCTTCCGAGCCTTTCGTCTGGGCGCGCAGAAGGTCGAAGTAAGTGTCAAGCAGTTGCTTGGCTGCAATGAAGGACGTCTGCAGCCCTCCGAGGACGTTCTGTTCGGCACGTGGCAGCAGGGCAGCGATTGTCTCGTCGTGGTAGAAGCTGTTGCGCAACTGCTCGTTGATGCTTTCGTACATCCAGTATTTAGCTTGCTCGGCGCGCCGATGGTGAAAGTAACCGTTCGCTTTCACGAAGTCGATGTATTCATAGACCATGTCCCACACCTCTTTGATGCCCAAACCGTAGAAGCCGGAGTAACAAAGAACTTTAGGCAGCCAGCCGCTCTCGGGCATCGGAAACAGATGAAGTGCGTTCTGGAACTGACGTGCAGCCAGGTGGCAGGCTTCCACGTTCTCGCCGTCACATTTGTTGATGACGATGCCATCGGCCATCTCCATGATGCCGCGCTTGATGCCTTGAAGCTCGTCGCCCGTTCCGGCCAGCTGAATGAGGAGAAAGAAATCGACCATCGAATGGCAGGCGGTCTCGCTCTGACCAACGCCCACGGTCTCCACAAAGATCTTGTCGAAACCCGCTGCCTCACAGAGGATTATGGTCTCGCGGGTCTTGCGCGCCACGCCTCCGAGTGAACCTGCCGAGGGGCTGGGACGTATGAACGAGTCGGGATGCACGGACAGTTTCTCCATGCGGGTCTTGTCGCCGAGGATGCTGCCCTTGGTCTTCTCCGAGCTGGGGTCAATGGCCAGGACAGCCAGCTTTCCGCCATGCTCGCGCAAGATATGTACGCCGAACTCGTCGATGCTGGTGCTCTTGCCAGCTCCTGGCACGCCACTGATGCCGATGCGCACGCTGTTACCGCTGTAGGGCAGACACTTTTCGATGACCTCCTGCGCCAGTTGTTGGTGCTGGGGATGGGTGCTCTCGACCAGTGTCACCGCCTGTCCGAGCATGGTCACATTGCCCTTGAGGATGCCTTCAACATAGTCGGCGGCGGTCAAGCGACGACGTGCGAAGCGACCGCGTTGAAGATAAGGATTCACGATGCTGGGCTGCTCCACGCCGCTATTGACGGTGAGGCCCTTGAAGTCTGCGCTATTCTCTGGATGCTCCATAAGTTCGGGGTGATGGGTTTTGAAATGTCTTGACTCCTTAACGTCCAATTGCCTTCCATCCTATATTGATGACGGTTTTCGGTCGTTCAGGATCGTCGGTGATGAGCAAGACGCCGGGGGACTGTTTCTCGGCCTTCAGATGTTCAGCCGTCAGCGTCACCTTCAGCTTCGCCTGCCGCCCAGGTTGGATGGTGCGGTCGCTGAGGCTGACGGTCAACGCCTTGCCATTGACTTGAACCGTCGAAACCTTCAGTGGACGTTGCCCCACGTTGGTGAGCCTGATGACCTGCGTCATCTTTTTCTTTCGGCCAATGGTGCTGAAATCCAAGCTGTCCTGCGAAAGCTGCAGACGCGGTGCCGTGGCTCTTTGCTCGGCAGTGAGATGGTCAAAAGACGGTAACAGCACGGCGGACACGTCGATTTCGTTCTCCGAGCTGACTTTGTCGCCAGGTCGTCTGGCCAGGTAAATCGACGTCTGCGTCAGTCCGAAGGACTTCAGCTTGTCGCTCTTCAGGCGGAGGAAGATGCGCCCCACCCTGCCGCCAGCCAGTTGCTCGGGCTGATAACGCGCCGTCAGGTAGGGAGGTAAGTGCATAAGTTGCGGTTTATAACGCGTCCGGGTGTTGTTCAGCACTTGCAAAACCACTTCCGGGTGGTGGCCACGGCTGACGTCGCCAAACGCTACGACGTTCGACGAAAGCTTCACGGTTCCCAAGTCAACGGAAAACGTTTCACCGTCTGCCGTCGGTGTCGCCACCACACGCCCCTGCAAGGTCAGGAAAACTGGCTCCGGCGCTGCATTGGTCACTACTTCCAGCTCCTTCTGGAACGTGCCCAGCATACGTGCGTCATAGGTGGCTTTGATCTGCCCTGCCTCTCCCGCGGCTATGGGCGTGCGGGGCCATGTCACTTGCGTACATCCGCAAGACGATTGTACAGATTTGACCGTCAGCGCCTCCGTGCCTGTGTTGCGGAACTCGAACACCACCTCCTTGGGCTGCATGTAGGCCAGCTCGCCCATGTTCACGACATCGCTGAGGACGGTGAACCGAGGTTGTGCCACGGCCATGCCAGCAATGCCCGCCAGCAGCAGAAAAGCCAACACACACCGCCATCCTGTCTGGCAGGATGGAGTGGACACAAAACTGCAAAGATATTCTTTCTTCATCGATAAAGAACAGACGCTGAGTCTGTTTACTTCTTCCGTTTGGTGCTCGGCAGTCTCACCTCCACAGGCTTGACGCCAGTGTTGGTGGGCACGACGGGCTTGATGTTGCCATTCTTATCAAACTCCAAACGGTCGATGCATACTTGCCTGTGGAAGCCAGGACCTTTTGTCTTATCGAGGTAGTTGTGGTTGATGCGGTGATAGACAATATACCATTCGTCCCGTCCGGGAACCTGAATGATGCTATTGTGTGCCGTCCCGTAGATTCCCTTCTGCGGGTCCTGCTGCAAGATAACAGGGTTGGCGGCGACACGGATTGGGCCTAACGGCGACACGGACGTACCATAGGCCACGTGGTAATTGGGCGAACCTGTGTCATCGACACTCCATAGGAAGTAATAGACGCCCTTGCGGTAGAACACGTATGGTGCCTCACGGTACTGATAATCGGCCAAAGTACCGCCCTCGGGCGTCAGTACCCGCACGGACGCAGAGTCGATGCTCATCATGTCATCACCCAACTGGGCAACCGCCATATAACCGTTGCCCCAGTACAGGAAGTCGTGGCCCGTCACGGGGTCAGAAAAAACATCAACATCGATTTGCTGTCCGCCCCGAACACCTTCGGGACGATGGTCCACGAGCGGCTTGCCAAGGTCGTAGAATGGACCCGTGGGCGAGTCGGCGACTGCCACTCCGATGGCTTTGCGGTTGTTCTTCGGGTTATGACCGCTGTAGTAGAAGTAGTACTTGTACTGCCCGTCCACCTCCTTCTCTATAATAGCGGGAGCCCATGCGTTGCCAGTTGCCCAAGGAACTTGGTCTGTGGCAAGGTCAAGGATAATTCCTTCGTGGAACCAATCCACCAGGTTTGAGCTGGAAAAGGCGGTGAAATAGTAGCCTCCCCATCCCGGCATTCCGTCTGTCGTAGAGTAGATGTAGAAGCGACGAGTCTGGTGCGAGAACATCACCTCTGGATCTGCATGAAATTCTGGCAAGATGGGGTTGCCGGAGGTTGTCTTTGCGATCTTCTTTGTGGTTTTGGCAGTGGTTGCCTGAGGTGCAAGGAAGAAAGCTGCAAGGGCTAAGGCCAGGAAAGCGAAAGTCTTTTTCATATTACAAAAGTTTATTGATTGTTTACTATTCTTGTTCGTTAATGGCGACCTCCCTGCAAAGGAGGGCGCAGGGAAAGCTCTCACCCTTCCCTGTAGAAGTCCAACATCTCCAGGATCTCTTCCTTGGAAGCGGACTGGTTGATGTGAATATCACCGACGGCTCCGAGCAAGGTGAAATTGATGACGCCGGCAACGTTCTTCTTGTCGTGAGTCATCAATTCATAGAGACGGTCATAGACGCGGCAGTCAAAGGCAAAACGCCCATACGTCTCGAAGATAAAGCGCGAGACCTGGCGCAGCCACGTCGTCGGGAAGCCACAGCGTACGACACTCAGGTAGAGTTCACACACCAGCCCCCACGCCACGGCATAGCCGTGTAACACGGGACGGCCCTCGGCCAAAGCAAGGCTCTCGAAAGCGTGTCCCACGGTATGCCCCAGGTTCAGTGCCTTGCGGATGCCCTTCTCATAAGGATCTTCCGCGACGATATGTTCCTTGATGGCTACGCTCTTGGCCACCAGTTCCTTTAGCTGGTCATAGTCGGGCCTATCGAGGTCGAAGCGAAGCAGTTCCGCCAAGTTGGATTCCTCGGAAATCAAGCCATGCTTTAACATTTCGGCATAGCCGCTTCGCACATTTTGAGTATCGAGTGTCCTCAGGAACTGCGTGTCAAGGACCACGGCGCGTGCGGGATTGAAGACACCGATCTCGTTCTTTAACCCGAGGAAGTTGATGCCTGTCTTTCCGCCGACCGACGCATCCACCATCGCCAGCAACGTCGTGGGAATGTTCACGTAAGCAATGCCCCGCTTGAACGTAGAGGCAGCAAAACCGCCGAGGTCGGTCACCATGCCACCACCCAAATTGACCAGCATGGAATGCCGCGTGGCTCCACCCTGGCTCAGCGTCTTCCATACAGAAGCCAGCGAATCCAAATTCTTTGCTTCGTCCGAGACGCCGATGGACATCACGCAGGCTTCACCCCGGGGCAGCAAATGCCCGTCAGCTCCGCAACCACGAATGCAACCGAAGTCGCTGATGACGGGCCAACACGCTTCACGGGTCTTTTCGTCCGTCAGCACGAATAAACGGTCGGGGCCGACTTCGTCAATGGCTTCGCGCAGTTCCGCCTGCAAGTCGTGGCTGATGATTACTTTTTGTTCCTTCATGACAGCTTTTCGTGAAAAAAATCGAGCGCAAATATAGCACATTCCACGCGAAAAGCCAAACCACGCCGCACGAAAGTCTCAAAATAAACGTTTTTTAGGGATTTGCTCGGCAAAGACGGCAATTCGCATAAAAATATGCATAATTCTTTACCGAATAGGGTAAAAGTTTGAAGGATTTTTTGTTCCTTTGTCCCGAAAAACAGAAAGACGTCCCATGAAACGCTTCTTCAAGTGGGCGGGAATTGTGCTGGCCGTTCCGGTCGCCTTGTTCTTATTGCTCACGTTTCTCCTCTACCTCCCGCCCGTACAGGATTATGCAGTACGGACGGCAGAAGCGTATATCTCGGAGCAGACAGGACTGGACGTCACACTGGAACGGCTGCGGCTGCGGCCCCTGCTCGACCTTGACCTGCAAGGGCTAAGCGCCGTTGACTTAGAGGGCGACACATTGCTGGCGGCTACTCAGGCTATCGTGGATCTCGACATGACCGACATCCTGCAAGGACGCATTGGACTGGATGCCGTCACACTAAATGAAGCCCTGGTCAACAGCAAGGACATGATTGCCTCCACCTTGATACATGGGCGGCTGGCCTCTTTTACGCTGCATGACGACGTGGACCTGAAACGTGAGCATGTGCAGCTCCGTTCCGTAGAGGCGACAGGACTGGACCTGGATATCGCCCTGCGTGACACAACCGTTGAAGAGGACAGCAGCCAAACGGTCATTCACTGGATCATCGATGTCGAACGTGCAAACGTGCGTGACGCACGTCTGCGCTTTGCCACGGCAGGAGACTCACTTGCCGTCACCACCGCATTGACGTTATTCTCAGCCGAAAAGGGGCATGTCGATTTAGGTCAAGAACTCTATCAGGTAAAGCGTGCACACTTGGCCGCTGACACGCTGACAATAGCTCAGTCAGATGCAGACACGTTGGCTTTCGGAACGGTATCCGTCGGTCTCAACGACATCACTTTCGACGGCAAGGGCAGTCATTTGTCGCTACCATCGGTTGACGTCAAGACAGCCACGTCCAAGTTCAACGCCGCCGTGGACATGGACTTCCGCGCATTGGAGGCAGGACAAAACGGCGGGTTGCACATCCGTGTAGATACCGACGTAAGCAAGCAGGACATCCTGCGGGCAGCGGGGAAGATGCTACCCGACGCTTTCGCTAAGGCTTATCCCGAAGAGCTTACCCATCTGAGCCTCACGGCTGACGGCAACATCGACCATTTGTCGCTCACCGAATTGGAAGCCACGTTGCCCGGATCGCTTTATCTCGATGCTAAAGGTGAACTGGACAACCTGCTCGATACAGCCATGCTAACCGCCAGCGTGGATTTCAACCTCCAGACGAAGGATTTGAACTGGATCCGCCTGATGGCCGACGGTGCTTTAGACGACATACGCTTGCCAGAGATGCATCTTGGAGGCACGGCCACAGCTTCGGGCACCACATACGGCATCGACGCCTTGCTCCGTGAGGCTTCGGGACTATTGGGAATCAAGGGAACGGTTGACACACAAAGCGACATGAGCTATGATGCAACCCTGTCAGCACAACACCTCAACGTCCGCCACTTCATGCCCAAAGGCGACATCGGACAGGTAAGCATGACCGCCAAGGTCAAAGGACACGGCACCGACGTCTTCGCACGGCATACCCGCCTCGACATACAAGCACGGGTGAAGCAGTTCCATTTCCAAGAGTACGATCTGGCCGACATGGACCTGACGGGTCACGTCGCGAACGGTCGCGGCCACGTGAATGCCATCGTGGACAATGCCATGATGGCTCTCATGGCTGATATCGATGCCTTGCTGGCCAAGGAAACCGACGTGGTCTTCGGGCTCGAAGTCAGTCAGTTGGATTTACAAGCCTTGGGATTGGTGGAAACGCCGATGAAGACTTCAATGTGCCTGCACATGGACGGGGCCACCGACCTCAAGAGCCGTCATCAACTCACGGGTTTCGTTTCGGACATCTATGTCGAAACTGCCGACAGCCTGCTCCACCCTGAAGACATTGAGCTGAATGCCCTGCTGGAAACAGATACCACCCATGTCTATCTGAACAGCGGCGACCTGCTCATCACTGCAAACGGACGGACGGGATACACAAACCTGCTGGATCAACTGAACCACTTCCTCGACGAGCTCAAACGACAGAGCGAGGAACGGCACTTCGACACGCAGGCACTGGCACAGCGATTGCCCCAAATCGATTTACATCTTCAATCGGGACGGAACAACTCCTTCCGGCATTCCCTGAAAGCGATAGGCTATGACTATGGCGACATCCGCCTCGACTTCAATCTCGATCCACTGACAGGCATGAACGGCAGAGGGTACATCCACCATATCAACACGGGGGCTGTTCTGCTCGACACCGTGAACATGCACGTCTATCAAGACTCGACAGGTGTGAAGATGGACGCCCGCATCCGCAACGGACGACGCAATCCACAATTCACCTTCGACGCCAGGCTGAATGCCTATATGCTTCCCGCGGGCGCGGGCGCGAACCTTATTTATTATGATGAGCGTGGCCGCAAAGGCATCGAGCTGGGTTTGCTGGCGGCCCTGGAAGAAGACGGGCTCAGACTTCATCTCGATCCCCTCGACCCCATCATTGCCTATCGCACGTTCCATCTGAACAAAGATAATTACCTGATGCTGGGAAAGGGCAACCGTGTCGAGGCCGACATCGACCTGTTGGCCGACGATGGTACAGGGCTTAAGTTCTACTCAACGCCCAACGAGGAGGCTTTGCAAGACCTTTCCGTGTCTGTCAACCACTTGAACTTGGGAGAACTTATGAGCGTTCTGCCCTATGCTCCACGCATGACCGGTTTCATGCACGGAGATGCCCACCTCATCCAGACGTCCGAACACCTGAGTGTATCCACAGACATGGAGGTGGAGGGCATGACCTATGAGGGTGCACCTCTTGGCCAGTTGGGCTTGCAGGCCGTCTATCTGCCCAATGCCGACGGCAGCCACTTCATCGATGGCAGTCTCCTTCAAACGGGAATGCCTGTTGCTTCCTTCACGGGCACCTACACGCCGACGGAGAACGACGGGAAGCTGGACATCAACGCGACTTTGGATCGCCTGCCATTCTCGTTGGCCAACGGCTTCATCCCATCAGGCATGGCACGTCTGGAAGGCGTCAGCATCGGCGAACTTCATTTGGGCGGGACGACATCACGGCCTGTCGTGAACGGAATGATGGCCACAAACGGGCTCCGCCTCATCTCAGACTTATACAGCCTGAACCTACGCTTTCTCGACGATACCATATACGTTCGCAACAGCGACCTCCAGTTCGACCGCATCGAAGTTTACTCCACAGGCAAGAATCCGTTTGTCCTTGACGGCGGCGTGAATTTCTATGACCTCTCCCGCGTCCGCGTGAATGCCAACATGGCAGCCACCAACTACGAGCTCATCAACGCCCGCAAGACCCAGAAGTCGTTGGCCTACGGTAAGGTCTTCGTTGACTTCAGCGCCATGTTGCAAGGCACTTTGGACAACCTGCGCATGTTCGGTCGCCTGAACATCCTTGGCAATACCGACCTCACGTATGTACTCACCGACTCGCCCCTCTCTGTCGAGGATCAGCTGGCCGAACTCGTGGAGTTCGTGGACTTCGAGGATTCCACCCGCGTCATGAAAGAGGAGAGTAGCTCCATTCAAAACCTGAACATCACCATGAATGTCCATATTGACGATGCTGCGCAAGTCCACTGCATCCTCAGTCCAGACCGTTCCAGCTATGTGGATATTGAAGGCGGCGGCGACCTGATGATGACCTACTCGCCCGAAAAAGACCTTCAACTCAACGGGCGTTACACCGTCAACAGCGGCACGCTGAAATACACGATGATGGTCATTCCCCTCAAAGAGTTCAGCATCAAGAGCGGCAGTTACGTCGAATTCAGGGGGCCGTTGTTGAATCCGTCTCTGAACCTCTCGGCCACCGAACAAGTGCGCACGACCGTCACCGAGAACAACCAGCCACGTTCAGTCAATTTCGACGTAGGCATGAACATTACCCAGACCCTCGAAAACCTCGGGTTGGAGTTCACTTTGGAAGCACCCGAGGACATGTCAATCCAGAACGAGCTGGCGACCATGAGTACCGAGCAACGCGGTCGCCTGGCAGTGACCATGCTGGCAACCGGCATGTACATCACGGATTCACGCAGCGGCACAGGAGGCGGATTCACGGGGCAGAACGCCTTGAATGCCCTCCTGCAAAGTCAAATCTCTAACATCACGGGGAAAGCCCTCAAGAGCATCGACCTCTCCGTGGGAATGGGGCAAGGTGTAAGCGCCACGGGCACCACGACAACCGACTACAGCTTCCGGTTTGCCAAACGCTTCTGGGGCAACCGCGTGAGTGTCATCGTAGGTGGAAAGGTCTCCACAGGAGAGGACGCACGTAACACCGGCGAGAGCATCATCGACAACGTCAGCATTGAATACCGTCTCGACAAGAGCGCCACCCGCTACGTCAATCTCTTCTACAACAAGAACTACGAGTCGGTGCTCGACGGCGAAGTCACGGAAATGGGTGCCGGCCTCGTCTTGCGCCGAAAGACCAACCGCCTTGGAGAGCTGTTCCTGTTCAAGAACAAAAAATGAAAAGTGAAAGAGTGAAGAATGAAAAGTGAAAGAGTGAAAAACAAGATGGCGTCCGCCATCCGTCTATTTCCCCTCCTCCAGAGGGCGATGCGCCCGTGTAAGGCCGTGAATGCGAAGCTTTTCTGCCACACACAAGATGGCGTTCTTTCCAGGACGCGTTCATTTTCATGCCTTTCGCTCTTAGCTTTCACACTTCTCATCGTCCTCGCCTCTTGCTCCACGACGGCCAATCTGCCCGAGGACGAGGTGCTGTACACAGGTATCTCTGAAATCTCCTACGGGCGGAAGGCGATGAGCAAAGCCGAACGCAAGGCAGCCAAAAAGGACTCGACGGGCGTCATCACATCACTCTACGCCGCCTATAACGCCGTCGATGACATCCTTTCAGGCCGCGACGATGCCCGCTCCGCACTGGAACGCCTGAGAAAGCAAGGAAAGCTGACCAAACTTCAAGAGGACTCGCTCATCAAGGAAATAGATTTCTACGACGAAGCCAAGGGAGAAGCCCGCGAAGAGGTGAACGCGGCCTTGGCCTACGCTCCCAACAACAGCGTCTTCGGCAGTTCGTCAATGCGGTGGCCCCTGCCCATCGGCCTATGGTTCTACAACAGCTTCGTCAACTCCAAGACAGCCGTCGGCAAGTGGATGTTCAATAGTTTTGCCGCCACGCCACGCACCATCAGCAGCGCAAATCCACAGCTGCGCGTCCAAGTGGCAAGAAATACACTCCGCAACTTCGGTTTCTTCCGAGGGAAGGTGGACTATGAAGTGTTTCCCCATCCACGCAACCCGCGCAAGGCGAAAATAGCCTACTCGGTCTATCCGAACCAGTTGTTCCGCTTAGGAACCATCGAGTATCAGCGTTTCAACGCCGCCACCGACAGCCTCATCCGCGCCAGAGCCGACGAATGTCTGCTCCATACGGGCGACGCCTTTAGCGTGCTGAATCTCGACAGTGAACGCAAACGCTTGAGCACCTTGTTCCGCAACAATGGTTTCTATTACTTCCGGCCAGAATACATTGGCTATCGAGCCGACACGCTGCAAACGCCGCAAACCGTGCATCTTCAGGTGAGACCCAAGCCCGACATGCCTGTCCAGGCCAAGAACCGTTTCTACATGGGTCAGACCTTTATCACCGTCTTCCCCTACGATAACTACAACATCACAGACAGTCTTACCTTCCGCGACGGCAACACCATGCATTGGAGCGGAGGCACCAAGAAGCCACCCCTCCGCTATGGACCCATCAAGCATAACCTCTTCTACCGTCGCGGCTCATTGTACAGACAATCCCTCCACGACCTCATCCAGCAGAAGCTCTCAGGTATGGGCATCTTCTCGAACATCCAAATAAGCTACGCCCCAAGAGATACATCTGCCACCTGCGACTCTTTAGACGTCAACATCTTTGCCGTGCTCGACAAGCCCTGGGACAGTGAATTCGAGGCCAAAGTCACTAATAAGAGCAACGGTTTGTTGGGACCCGGTCTGTCCTACGGTATGACCAAGCGCAACGCCTTCCGTGGCGCCGAGTCGGTCAACTTCAAGATCTATGGCAACTATGAATGGCAGACGGGCGTGTCCATCACTGAAGCCGACAAGAGCATCCTCAATTCCTATGAGCTCGGAGCCCAACTCACCCTCACCTACCCGCGCATCCAGTTCTTCGGCCTGAACTTCGTGCGAGAGCTCAACCGCAGAGCCCTGTCCTCCACCAACTATAAACTCGACATCGACTGGATGAACCGCTCCGGCTACTTCCAGATGGTCAGCTTCGGCGGCAGGCTCACCTATTCCTATCAGCGCCGGCGCTACATCAAGCACGAACTGACACCCCTCCGACTCGACTACGACATGCTCATCCAGCGTTCCGCACGCTTCGACTCCATCCTCAATTCAAACCAGGCGCTCTACGTGAGTATGCGCAACCAGCTGGTGCCTTCAATCGGCTACAACTTCACCTATTCGCGCACCTTCCGCAACGGCCACGTCCGCACGTTCATCCTGGGCGGGAAAGAGGCCGGACATGTTGTCAACACCATCTACGTCCTTGCCGGGCGTCCCCTGAAGGAACGCGACAAGCATCTGCTGGGTGTGCCCTTTGCGCAGTTCCTGAAGCTCACCGGCGAGTGGCGCGAGTACTACCCTGTCACGCAGCATTCAGGCTTTGCCACCCGCTTGTTCTTAGGTGCCGTGTGGAGCTATTGGAACAGTACGATGGCACCTTATAACGACCTCTTCAACATCGGCGGCGCCAACAGCATCCGTGCTTTTGCCGTCCGCACGATAGGTCCGGGCAGCTACCATCCCGCCAATTCCAGTTGGAGCTATGTCGATCAGGTGGGGAACCTCAAACTTGAAGCCAATGTCGAATATCGCTTCCCGCTTGTGTCGAGTCTCTACGGTGCCCTCTTCCTCGATGCCGGAAACGTGTGGCTCATGGTGCCCGACCGTGACCGCCCCGGCAGCGCCATCGATGCCAAGCGCTTCGGGAACGACCTCGCCCTCGGCACTGGCTTCGGCTTCCGCTACGACTTGGACTTCCTCGTCCTGCGTTTCGACATTGGCATCGGCATCCATGCCCCTTACGACACAGGGAAGAAAGGCTACTACAACATGCCCCGCTTCAAAGACTCACTGGGTTTTCACATCGCCGTCGGCTATCCTTTCTGACACGGTCGCCATCCCCAGACGCCATCTCCATCACCTTTTCACATGCCTTCAGGAACGTGTGCACCTTCCGCCTTGAACGTAAACACCTTCCGGCTTGAACATGTACATCTTCCACACAGAACGTGTACACCTTCCCGACGACACCTCTGCACCCTCAATCCAGTATGTCTGCCGACGGTCGCGCCATCTCGATGACCTCGAGGTCGCGGAAAGTGCCGGCGTCGATGGTCAGGCGAACAAGTGTGCGGACGGCGTGCCATCCCTGCAAGCCGGCAGCGCCAGGGTTAATGTGCAGCAGGCCCAGCGCCGGGTCGTGCTGCACTTTCAGGATATGGCTGTGCCCGCAGATGAAAAGCTTCGGCGGGCGTGCAAAGAGCTGTGCACGAATACTGCGGTCATAGCGTCCGGGATAGCCTCCGATGTGGGTCATCAACACGTCTGCACCCTCGCACGTCCACCGCAGCTTCTGGGGGAACATACGCCTTAGGTCGCCACCATCACAGTTTCCCACGACAGCGCGCAGAGGCCGGAAGGCTGCCAGGCGGTCAGCGACCTCCGTGTTGCCAATGTCGCCGGCGTGCCAGATTTCGTCGCACTCCGCAAAGTATTGGAGGTAGCGGTCGTCCCAATAGGCGTGGGTGTCGGAGAGAATGCCGATGCGTTTCATGCGGCAAAGATACAAAAAGTTGCACGTAAACGGGCGAAAGCAGAAAGTTTTTCATATCTTTGCGGCCAAATTCACACAACAAAACCCTAAAATATGATGAAAAGACTCTTTTTCAGCCTCCTCCTGACGTCAAGGGCCTTCACCGCCACCGCCCAGGAAACATACAGCGGCCACGTCGTCGCCGAAGAAGGCGCCTGGTGCTGGTTCGCCGACCCGCGCGCATTGCATTACGAGAACGCCTCCGGCTCCATCAATGCCACCTACATCGGCTACATCGACGTGCACGGAAACGTGAAGGCTACGCAGTATGATTGGGTCGCCGGACGCAAGACGGACATACTTATCCGCAGTTACTTCCAGCCCGACGACCACAACAATCCCACGTTCGTCGTCCTGCCCGATGAGCGCGTGATGATTTTCTATACACGTCACACCGACGAGGCCAAAATCTGGTATCGTATCTCCAAGAAGCCGGGCGACATCTCTGCACTCGGCGACGAGAAGTTCCTTGCCACTGCCAACAACACGACCTATCCGTCGCCATTCATCCTTTCAGACGACCCGCAGCACATCTATCTTTGTTGGCGCGGCATCAACTGGCACCCGACCATCGCACGTCTGACCATGCCCGATGCCAACGACGACTGCCGCTTCGACTTCGGCCCCAAGCAGATTGTCCAAAGCACAGGCGCACGACCATACGCCAAGTACCAAAGCAACGGCAAGGATAAAATCTACGTCAGCTACACGACTGGACATCCCGACAATGAGATGCCCGACTGGCTCTACTTCAATGTAATCGACATCAACCACGGCAACGGACCCATCCTGCGCGACATCAAGGGGAAACAGCTCTCGGTGATTAACAACGGCGTCTTCAACGTCAATAAAACCGACAGCTACGCCAGTTCACATCCCGCTACCATTGTGGACAACACCGCCGGCATCCGCAACTGGGTGTGGCAAATCACGCTGGACAAGGACGAGAACCCGGTGATCGCCTACCCCCACATCGACGATGCCAAGACCACCCACGTCTATTGGTATGCCCGATGGACGGGAAGCGAGTGGCGGCGCACATGGGTACAATACGGCGGTCACGCCTTCCACCAGAACTGGAACAGCACCGAACGTTGCTACAGCGGCGGCATGGCCATCGACCCCGACCATATTAACGACCTCTACCTCAGCATTCCCACCAAGGACGGGAAGTATAACAAGGACGGCGTCTATGAGATTTGGCGCTACACCATCGACGACGCCGGCAAAGTCGCCGACAGCCAGCAGCTAACCCGCAACAGCGTGAAGAACAACGTCCGCCCGTTTGTCATTCCCGGAAGCAAGGAATCGAAGTTGCGGCTGGCATGGATGAACGGCGACTACTACTACTGGATGGTTAAGCAAGGTTATCCGAAGGGATACCCGACCGACATCCGATGCGACTACGATTGGACAGAAACACTTACGCCCGAGGACCCCAATATGGATCATGAGTATTGTATCTGCCTCCGCGCCAACAAGTCTTTAACCCTGGCCTTCGCCATGAACACCTCACGCTACGAGGGGAAACTGTTCTCAATGGGCTACGACCATCCGTTGGTCTATAGTCTCGGAGACGACAACTACCCCGTCATCACCCTTAACGGGAAAAGCTACCGCAGCCAGAACCGCTTGCTCACATCCGACGACTGGGCAACGAAAAGCTCCGGCACCAGCGGCGACAACCACCCGACAAAGGTGACGACATGGGTGCTCACGCTGACCTACGACGGCCACGTGCTCACCACCTACCGCAACGGGCTCGTGGATCAGGTGATTGACGTGGAGGGATTTGAAGGTGGAACCGCCGACGACTTCGGAGACGACTGCCCTCACACGATCCTTAACCAAAAGGACTATTATGCCTGCGCCTCACCGTTCACCGTCCAGACCTTTGTCAGACAGATGCAGGCCGAACTGGCAAAAGAGGCTGCCAAGAACGCCCTTATGATGCTCGACCTGCCCAAAGAAACCCGGACCGACCTCGTATTGCCCACAGAGAAACTCGGTCTTGACATCACCTGGTCATCGTCCGACGAAAAGGTCATCAGCCCTCTTGGCGTGCTCTTCGGGATAGCCGAAGATACCCCCGTCGTCCTGACCGCCTCCATCGGCGATGAGCAACGCGACTTCAAAGTAACGGCCCTTGCCCGCGACATCACGAAGAACCTGCGCTATACCCAGCCCGAAGCCCTCGACCTCACAAAGAACACCGCCAGCGGCTTCGACACCAACCGCTTCGGCCTCGCACCCGAAGGCCTGCTCACGGGCTTGCGTTCGTTCACCTTCCTGCTGGAAGCCAAGGCAAACAGCTTGAGCAAAGCCCCCCGCTTCTACGACTTTGGCAGCGGCAGCGGCAACAGCCTCTTCCTGCGGGCCAACCCCCTGTCGGCTGGCGTGAAATTCAACGGCGGCACCACCACGATGGTCAACGGCGCCACCACGCTGAAAACAGGCGAAACCTACCAGCTGGCCGTCAGCTATGACGCTGCCACACGCACGACACGCATCTATGTCAATGGCGTGGAAGACGCCAGCGGCACAGCCAATCAAGTGGAAGCCTACCAGTTGGCCGAATTGGCAAAAGACGTGCGCAACTACATCGGACGCACGCAGTGGTGGGATAGCCAGTACAAGGCCGACAACGTGGACTTCGTCGGCACCATCAACAACTTGCACCTCTACGACATTTGTCTGTCCCGCAAAGAGATTTGCGACATCCAAGGCATCCCTTTTGAACAAAAAGAGCTGCCCACGGCGCTGCTGAATGGCGACTTCGAGGGCAGCTATGGCGTGATGACGGGCAGCGGCGTCAGCAGCGACCGTGCTATCTATGTGCCCGAAGGTTGGAACGTGGACCGCTCCAGCGGCGACGCCAACGACCTCACCGCCTTGAAAGCAGGCGACCTCTATTTTGACCGTTTCTTCGCCAACCTCGCTCAGCCTGCCGACCACGGACGCCAGACCTACTGGATTCGTCAGAACTGGGGAACTCCCACGCTCACGCTGTACCAAGAACTGCGTCTGCCGGAAGGAGCCTACACGCTCACTTGTGACCTCTGGAAGAGCGGTCTCGGAGGCGACGCCTTCGTGAGCATCAGCACCGAGGGCGGCGCAACCGTGACGTCGCCCACGTTGGAGAACAAGAGCGAATGGCAACGTCTCAGCCTCGATTTCGAAAGCGACGGCGACGCAGCCACAACAGTTCAGCTCGCTGCCGTCCACACCTCGGCCGGGTCAGAGAAAATCATCGGATGGGACAACGTCGTTCTCACCCGCACACAGGGCAGCACCATTGGCAGACAGACGGCAGACTTCCTTCCCTCAGCGGACGAACCTTGGTATGACCTCACGGGACGACGCGTGGAATCCGCTGCACACCCCAAAGGCATCCTCATCAAGAAGGGACAGAAAAAGGTGAACCGATGAGCACTGTCATTAGTTCATCAACGATTGTCAACCTTTTAATCTTCAGAGAACCTTGATTGTATGTATTGCTGAGAAGCCGTCCGTCGCCCGCGACATTGCCAATGTCCTGGGCGCGACTCACGATTGCGGCGGCTACCTTGAGGGAAACGGCTACCAGGTCACGTGGACGTTTGGACACCTGTGTGAGTTAAAAGAACCTGGAGAGTATTCGCCTCTGTGGCGGTCATGGAGTCTTGCCCAGTTGCCGATGATTCCTCAACGTTTCGGCATCAAGTTAAAAGACGACAAGGGTGTGGAGAAGCAGTTCTCCGTCATAGAGAAACTGATGCAGGCAGCCGAGGGCATTATCAACTGCGGTGACGCAGGGCAGGAGGGCGAATTGATTCAACGCTGGGTCATGCAGAAGGCTGGAGCCAAGTGCCCGGTCCAACGCCTGTGGATCAGTTCACTGACGGAAGAGGCCATTCGCGAGGGCTTCCAGACCTTGAAGGACCAGCGCGAATATCAAAGCCTCTATGAAGCCGGGCTGTGTCGCGCCATCGGCGATTGGACGCTGGGCATGAACGCCACCCGCCTCTACACACTGAAGTACGCCCAACAAAGGCAAGTTCTTTCCATCGGTCGCGTCCAGACCCCGACGCTGGCACTTATTGTCAATCGCCAGCACGAGATTGACAACTTCAAGCCAGAGACTTACTGGGTGCTCTCCACGGTTTACCGCGAAACGACTTTCACGGCAGTCATGGAAGAGGGCGACCGTGGCTTCAAGACACAAGAAGAAGGTCAGCGAGCCCTCGATGCTATTCGCGATCTACCCTTTACGGTCACGAGTGTCGAGAAGAAAGCTGGCAGGGAAGCCGCTCCACGCCTCTTCGACCTGACGTCGTTGCAAGTGGAATGCAACAAGCGCTACAGCTACTCCGCCGAGCAAACACTACAGCTGATACAGAGTTTGTATGAGAAGAAAGTCGCTACCTACCCGCGCGTAGATACGACCTTTCTGCCCGATGACGTCTATCCCAAGTGCCCTCAGATCCTGGCCGCCTTGACGCCTTACGCAGGTTTCATTCAGCCGCTGACAACCACGGGAAAACCGTTGCCAAAGACCAAGAAGGTCTTCGACAACTCGAAAGTAACCGATCACCACGCCATCATCCCAACTTCCGTGCCCGTGACCACAGCTTCGCTCACCGACATGGAGAAACGAGTCTATGACCTCATTGCCCGACGCTTCATCGGGGCTTTCTATCCCGACTGCCGCTTTGAACAAACGACGGTCTTGGGTGAAGTGCGCAGCGAGGGATTGCACGCTGGCACTTTCGATGATGTCGTTCCCTTCCGTGCTACAGGCAAACGCATCATCGACCCAGCATGGCGTATTCTCTGGGAAAAGAAGAAAACCGACGAAGAGCTATCTCAAGACGAGGAACGCACCTTGCCTGCCTTCAAAAAGGGAGAGAGCGGCACGCACGAACCTTCTCTCACAGAGAAACAGACAACTCCGCCCAAGCCTTACACAGAAGCCACCTTGCTGCGTGCCATGGAAACAGCAGGCAAGCTGGTGGACGACGACGAACTGCGAGACGCACTGAAAGAGAACGGCATCGGTCGCCCCAGCACGAGGGCTGCTATCATTGAAACCCTGTTCAAACGGAACTACATCCGTCGCGTTCGAAAGAGTTTGGCACCCACACCGACAGGCATTGAGCTCATCGGCCTCATCCGCGAGGAACTGCTCAAGAGCGCAGAGTTGACTGGCATCTGGGAGAAAAAGCTGCGCCAAATCGAGCGTCACGAATACGATGCGAAGACCTTCATCGAAGAGCTCAAACAGATGGTCTCGGACATCGTCATGGCCGTGCTTCAGGACAATTCCAACCGTCGTGTACCTGTGGCAGCACAATAAATAAGGTGTACGCGCGTTAATAATAAGGAGATTGTCCTAAAGACGCCTCACCTCCTACGCTTCTCCCATGGAAGAGCGAAGTGTTTTCGAAAAGAAGGATGCAACAAAACGGGATTCAACAGACATATTTTACTTCTCCTTTCTCACAAGAGAGAGAAGGGCATGAGCGGACATTTCTTTCCACGAACATGAGAAGTCTGCTGAGTGGTGCCGCTTTTTTCTTTCTCTTCATCCCCCTTATCCTTCTATCCTCTTGCAACGCGGAAAGTCACTTAAAGAAAGGCGACCAGTTCTTCTCGCTTGGAGAATACTTTGATGCCGCCGCCGAATACCGAGCTGCTTACGGCAAGACATCCATGAAGGAACGTGACAAACGTGGTGAGCGAGCCCTGAAGATGGCGGAATGCTATGACCGAATCAACTACACTGCCAAGGCCATCGGTGCCTACCAGAACGGCATCCGCTACACAGAGAAAGGCATTGCCGACCGCAAGAAAGCCACCGCCCAGAAGTTGTCTGACGAGAAAGAGAAGAAGGTGTCGGCCAAAACCGAAAAGCAGAAAAAGGCCGAAGAAGCTCGTGCCGCCAAGAAGCGGAAGAAAAAAGGACAGGCAACGGAGAAGGCCGACTCGCTAAATACCGACACGTTGCAAGCGCTCATCCCTGCCGCAAAACCTGAAAAGAAAGAAAACTCCAAGAAAAGGCCGACGAAAAAAGAGGTTCAGCCTTTTGTGTCGGCCTTCGCATCCCCTGCCGACTCCATCGCCGAAGAGGCCCTCCTCAAAGCCACGCTGAAACTGGCTCGACTCCAACACAAGAACGGCGACTATAAAAATGCCATCCAGAGCTACGAGCACTTCCTACAGCAGAGCCAGGCACACTACGCCCTTCACCCCACCATCTGTACACCGCAAAACGACACTATCGCTACCAATGGCATCATTGGTGCACGTCAAGCCACCATTTGGAAGCAGAAGCCGACCCTGCACACCATCAAGAAAGAAGCACTACTGAACTCCCGCCGCGCCGATTTCTCTCCGGCGCTCACGGGCGACGATTGGGACCAACTCTACTGGACGAGCACCCGCCCGCAGGCTACCGGCGACGACCTCAGCGGCATCACAGGAACCAAGTGCGCAGACATTTTCTGGTCAAAGAAAGATGACAAAGGCAAGTGGTCAACCCCCGAAAAGGTCGAAGGCGACCTCAACAGTGAGCTGGAAGAGGGAGTCTGCGGCTTCACTCCAGACGGCAAAACCATGTATCTCACACGTTGCTCCACGGATCCAGATTATCCCAGATATGCCCAAATCTACACGTCCAACCGCTCTGATGCCTCTTGGAGCAAGCCGCAAGAGCTGAAGATTTCCAAAGACACGCTTTCGTGTTTCGCCCATCCCGCCATTTCCCCGGACGGCAACTGGCTTTACTTTGTCAGTGACATGCCAGGCGGTCACGGCGGAAAGGACATTTGGCGCATCAGCATTGAAGGCAAGACACTCGGTGGAGCCGAAAACCTCGAAGCCCCCATCAACACACCAGGCGATGAAATGTTCCCTTCATTCCGTCCCAATGGAGAACTCTATTTCAGCTCAGACGGGCATCCTGGCATGGGAGGACTTGACCTCTTCGTCGCCAAAGAAGACACGGCAACCCACGTCTGGACAGTCCAGAATCTGGGCAGCCCCATGAACTCCCCCGGCGATGACTTCGGCATGACATTCGAAGGACTGCACAATCGGGGTTACTTTTCTTCGAGCCGAGGCGACGCGCGTGGATGGGATCACCTTTGGAGCTTCGAGTGCCCAGAAGTACTGCAAACCGTTCGCGGATGGATCTATGAGAAAGACGGCTATGAGCTCACGACGGGACTTGTTCACATGATTGGCAGCGACGGCACCAACCAAAAACTTTCTGCCCGAGGAGACGGCTCTTTCGAGGTCGAGGTGAAGCCCGGTGTCGATTATCTCTTTCTCGGAACATGCAAAGGGTTCCTGAACCACGTCGAACAGCTTTCAGTAGATACCTCCAGCGTCAGCCTCGAACATACATTACAGTTTCCCCTTGCCAGCATTACGGCTCCCGTCCTCGTCCGAAATGTATTCTACGCCTTCGACAGCGCCGAACTCACTGACGACTCCACCAGCGCGCTCGACAGCCTCACCGCCTTACTCAACGAAAACCCGAACGTGACCATTGAACTCAGTTCGCATTGTGACTACCGAGGCAACGATGCCTACAACGAACAGCTCAGCCAAAGACGTGCCGAGAGCGTCGTCAACTACTTGATTGAGCATGGTATAGCCGCCGACCGCCTTACGCCAAAAGGTTATGGCGAGAGCCGCCCGAAGATTGTGAAGAAGCGCATTGCCGAACAGCATCCCTTCCTGCACGAAGGCGACACCCTCACCGAAGCTTTCATCCTCGCCCTGCCGACGGAAGAGCAACGTGAGGCGTGCAATGCCCTCAACCGACGCACTGAATTCCGCGTCCTGCGTACAACTTACGGCCTCTTCGACCAGTTCCTGAAGAAGGCAGATGCACCCAAGCCGGAGGAAAAACAAGACCCCGAAGAAGAAACGGAAACAGAAGAGGGCTGACAGGTACACACGTTCCGTCCCGAACATATAGACCTTCAACGCAAAACGTGTACACCTTCTCAATCCCTCACCATCCCTCACCAATCCCTCACCAATCCCTCACCTGTAAACAGCTCAAAGACAATAGCATATCTCAGCAGGTGAGGGATTGAGGCTTTTTTTGCAAAAACATAGGTAGATAGGTAGCAAACAACAGGAAGGACGGCCCTCAACTGCTACGTTTTCATTCGGTTACAGGTTCTGCAACAGGAAAGAGGACTTGCGACTATTCATTCAAAAGTAAGCGTCAATCTGCCAAAAAACGTACAAAAGAAAACAAAAAAAGCCGTTTTTATTTGGCCGTAAACCCAAAAGGCCGTACCTTTGCAGCCGTTCAACCATCCTTTATTCCGTAAATGGACGATTATCATCAACGTAACACCGATTAAAGGAGCAAGGTTCGTATCGCATGACGGGCCTGTGCTGCTCCTCCACCTTCTGTGAGGCCCTGTACCTCCCGCCAAAAGCTTTTTAAACGATGCGAACTTTCTGGAACACGAATCGCGGTCTGCATACGCTGGACCAATGGGCGCCCAATTGCTGGGTGCAAGTGACTTGCCCCACGGCAGACGATGCCGCTTTCCTGCAACAAGAATTAGGTATTCCCGACTACTTCCTCGACGACATCGCCGACACGGAAGAGCGTGCCCGCTACGACTATGACGACGGGTGGATCCTCATCATCCTGCGTATTCCATACGTCAAGGAGGTCAAATCGCGAACACCTTACACGACAATCCCCTTGGGCATCATCCTCAAGGGCGACGTCTGCATCACCGTCTGCAACTTCGAGACGAACTTGATGATCGACTTCGTGACCTACCAGCAGAAACGCGGTGTGGGCTTCACGGACTCGGTCGATATGGTGTTCCGCCTGTTCCTCTCGACAGCCGTTTGGTACCTGAAGCGGCTGAAGCAGATCAACGCACGCATTGAAGCAGCCAAACAACACCTTGACCGCAAGGTGGACAACGCCGACCTCATCGCCCTCTCACGCCTTCAGGACTCGCTCACCTATTTCGCCACTTCCATCCGTGGCAACGAGACCCTGCTCTCGAAGCTGAAGTTCAAGCTGCCCGTGGATGAACTGGATGCCGACCTCATCGAAGACGTCAGCATTGAGATGAACCAGGCGCGCGAAACCACAGGTATCTACTCCAACATCCTGGAGTCAACAATGGACACCTACGCCAACATCATCAACAACAACATGTCAACGGTGATGAAGACCCTGACCATCATCTCGATGTTCCTCATGGTACCCACCCTCATCGCCAGCTTATTCGGCATGAACCTCATCAACGGAATGGAATCGCAACCCCTCGGATTTCCCCTTGTCATGGTGTTTTCTGTCGCACTGACAGCCCTCTTCTGGTGGTATTCCAAGCGAGAATCGTGGCTCTAACGTGAAAAACTTAACAAAAAGTTAGGTCGTTCCGAATATTTTGTGTTAATTTGCTCCGCCTTAGTGCAATAATGAACCCAATCAGCTACTTAAATTGTAAGCAACATGACTGAAACCAACGAACTGCAGCCCGCTCTCGAACAAGAGAGCCTGGCAGCGGAAACACAGACTGCAACTGCGCCCGAAGAAAAGACGCAGAGCGAAGAGAACAACATCCAGGAAGAGGCCAAGAAGACCGAACCGGCTCCTGTAGAAGAACAACCGGCAACCATTGCCGAAACGCCCGAGAACGCCGAATCCCCAGAGGCTCCAGAAACTCCAGAAGCCCCAATGGCCACGGAGGCTCCGGTTTACGAAAGCAAGGAAGCCGTCGTTGACCGTCTTCGCCAGATTGAAGAAGAAGGCAAGGGCGGCGACAAGAGCGAACTCGACCTCCTGAAACAAGTCTTTTACAAGCTGCACAAAGCCGCCCAGCTGGCCGCACGTAATGCCTTCATCGAAGCAGGAGGTGACCCAGAGCTATGGCATGCAGACATCGACACGGCCGAGGAAAACTTCAAGGCTGTCATGGCTGCCATTCGTGCCAAACGCACAGAATTGGCAGAAGCCGCAGAAAAACAGAAAGCCGACAACCTGGAAAAGAAACAAGCCATCATCGAACGCATCAAGGAACTGACGACCACGCCTGAAGACGTCAGCCAGCACTTCGACGAATTCAAACAACTGCAAGCCCAATGGAAAGAGCTCGGGGCTGTGCCCGCCGAGAAAGCCACGGAAATATGGAAAAACTATCAACACCATGTTGAGCAATTCTATGACCTGCTCAAACTCAATATAGAAGCTCGTGAATACGACTTCAAGAAAAACCTTACGGCCAAGGAACGCCTGATAGAACTGGCTGAGAAGCTTGCCGACGAGCCAGACATCATTACCGCCTTCAATAAACTACAGGGGCTTCATGCCGAATACAAAGAAATAGGTCCCGTTGCCAAGGAACTGCGCGACCAGATTTGGGAACGATTCAAGGCCGCCAGCACGATCATTAACAAACGCCATCAGGAACACTTTGAAGCCATCAAGGCACGTGAAGAAGAGAACCTACAGAAGAAGACAGAGCTCTGCGAGAAAGTAGAAGAAATACCCGTTGACCAGATTACCTCCTTCGCTGCATGGGAAGAAAAAACCAAGGAAGTCATTGCCTTGCAAGCTCAATGGAAAACCATCGGTTATGCCAGCCACAAGCAGAACAACATCATCTTCGACCGCTTCCGGACCGCATGTGACCGCTTCTTTACCGCCAAAGCCGAATATTACAAGACCATCAAGGACGAACAGAACGAAAACCTCGAAGCCAAACGTCGTCTTGTGGAACAGGCAGAAGCGTTGCAGGAAAGCAACGAATGGCACAAGACCAGCGATAAGCTCATTGAGCTGCAAAAAGAGTGGAAGACCATTGGAGCCGTGCCTCGTAAATATAGTGAACAACTCTGGAAACGGTTCACTTCTGCCTGCGATCACTTCTTCGAGGCTAAGAACGAAGCCACAGCCGGTCAACGTGCAGAGGAAAAAGAAAACCTGCAAGCCAAGAAGAACATCATTGAGCAGCTGAAGGAACTGGCTGCCGATACCGGCAAGGCCACCCTCGACCATGTCCGCGATCTGCAAACTCAATGGAACGAGATTGGCCACGTGCCCTTCCGCGACAAGGACAAACTCTATAAAGAATATCGTGCCGTGGCCGACGAACTCTACAAACAGTTCGGTGCCAGCGCCGCACGACGCAGACTCGAAGGATTCCAGAAGAGTGTACGTCAGGCCGTGGCCAAAGGAGAGAGCACCCTTGGCCGCGAACGAGAACGGCTGCTACGACTCTTCGAAACAAGAAAAGCTGAAATCCAGACCTATGAGAACAACCTCAGCTTCCTCAATGCCAAATCAAAGAGTGGCAACAGCCTCGTCGCCGAGATGAACCGAAAGGTCGAGAAGCTTCGTGAAGAACTTGATCTTCTCTCCAGCAAAATCAAAGCCATCGAGACCGAGATGCGAGCTCCGAAGGACGAGAATACAACACCTTCTGGCGAAACGGATGCTACCGATTCTGCAGAGAAATAAACGCCGTTTGGAAGCATCCTCAGGAAGTATTCTCATCAGGTAAACCGTCGAGAGCAGCTATTCTTCCCGAAGAAATGAACAAAAAGAACGCCTTGCAGCATCAAGGCGTTCTTTAATTTTGTCGTAACTTTGCGCCCACAAATAACAAACTGAAAAAAATGAAAACAAAATGGTTACTGGCCGCACTCATTACCTTCACCTTTTTGAGCTGTAGCCACAAGCAAGAAACACGCCAAAAGACTGCCATACGTGTAAAGACCGCTATCTCGACCCATGCAGAAGTCAAGGAGGGCGTTCAGTATGTAGGCATCGTAGAAGAAAACGAGGCGACAGCTGTGAGTTTCACAGGCATGGGAGTTGTGCGCCGCATCCTCGTCACAGAAGGACAGACGGTAGCACGCGGTCAATTGCTGGCAGAACTAGATGACACCCAGGCTCGCAACCTTCTCGAAGGTGCACAAGCCAGCGTCAATCAAGCCGAAGATGCCTTGCAACGCTACCAGCTTCTCCACGACCGCGGGTCGCTGACCGAAGCTCAATGGGTGGAAATCCAGAGCAAGGTCACACAGGCACGTTCTCAGCTTGCCGTAGCACGAAAGAACTTGGCTGACTGTCAGCTGAAGTCTCCCGTCGCTGGCATCATAGGACGCAAGGCCGTTGGAGCAGGGGAGACTGCCATGCCTTCTCAGGCCATCGTAACGATTCTTGACATTTCTTCCGTGAAAGTTAAGTTCTCTGTTCCCGAACGCGAAATGAATACCATACACTCTCATACGCCGACCACCATCCATGTCGATGCCATCCAGCGAACGTTCGAGGGAGGAACCATTGAGAAAGGCATACAGGCCGATGCCATTACGCATACCTACGACGTTCGCGTGCGTGTGAATAATAGGGATAGGAAGATTCTACCAGGCATGGTGGCTACCGTGAACGTCAATGGCCGCAGAGCAGATTCTTTTCCTTCTAACAAGACTGGCAGACAATGGATTCCTATTACCGCTGTTCAGCGCAACGCTAATGGCTCCCTTTTCACGTGGACAATCTCCAACGACAGCACTGCCCATCGCACACCTGTCACGCTTGGAGAAACAGACGGCAACGATGTGGAAGTGTTGACGGGACTTTCAAACGGACAGCGTTTTGTCATTGAAGGTTATCAAAAACTGAGCGAAGGAACTAAGGTCATCTTCTGAACCCATGAACAAGCAACAGAATTGGGTCTCATGGCCCCTCACACACTACCGCATTTCCCTTCTCGTCGTCGCCATCCTCTTCGGACTTGGCATTTATGGAATGTGGGTCATGCCGAAGGACGAGTTTCCTCCCTTCACGATTCGTCAGGGGGTGGTTATAGCGTTGTATCCGGGTGCCACTTCAGAAGAAGTGGAACAACAGGTCACACGTCCTCTGGAACGTTTCCTCTTCACTTACGGTGAGGTAAACCGAGGGAAGTCCACGTCCACATCACAGAACGGCATGGCCATCATTATGGTCAAACTTGGCGACCATGTCAACAACAAGGATGAGGTCTGGAGCAAAATCAAGCACGGCCTTTCCCTCTTTAAACAGAGTTTGCCTTCGGGTGTGATGGCGCTGGTTGCCAACGATGATTTTGGCAACACCTCTGCCTTACTCATCGCCGTCGAAAGTCCTGAACGCAGCTACCGCGAACTACAAGATTATAGCGACCGGCTCAGCGACCGCCTACGACAAATTCCTTCCGTGGCCAACGTGAGACAATATGGTGAACACAAAGAACAAATCAGCCTCTACGTCGATCGGCAACGGCTACAGGCTTTTGGCATCGGCCAAGCAACGCTCATGGGTGCTTTGCAGGCCCAAGGACTGACAACCGTAGCCGGTTCGCTCGTCAGCGACCACCAACAGACACTCATTCACATCGCCCCCACACAGAACAGTCTGCAGGAAGTGGCCGAACAGATTATTTTCAGCGACCCAACGACAGGGAAAACAATCCGAATCCGCGACATCGCAGACGTGCGTCGAGAATACGATTTATCAGACAGCTACATCGAGCAGAACGGCCATCCCTGCGTCCTTCTCTCATTAGAGATGACTTCTGGCAATAACATCATGGCCTACGGCAAAGAGGTTGACCAAGTGCTCAACGACTTTTCGACTCAAGAACTTCCCGAGGACGTCATCCTCACACGCATTGCCGACCAGCCCAAAGTCGTTGGCGACAGCATCCGTGACTTCCTCCGCGACCTTCTCCTCTCAATGGCGGTCATTATCCTTGTGATGATGGTGCTCTTCCCCCTGCGCTCAGCCATTGTCGCCGCCATCACCATTCCCCTGAGCACCTTCATCAGCGTCGCCATGATGTATCTTCTCGGTATCCCCTTGAACATCGTCACGCTTGCAGGTCTTATTGTCGTGCTCGGCATGATTGTCGATAATAGCATAGTCGTAATCGACGGTTACTTGGAATACGTCTCAAAAGGCGAGAAACCAACAGATGCCGCCATTCATTCCGTTCGTCAGTACTTCATGCCGATGATGCTGGCCACCATCTGCATCTGTGCCATCTTCTATCCTTTCCTGATTACCTTCAAAGGAGCTTTCCTCGATGCTCTCGAGGACTTCCCTTGGACAATTACCATTAACCTGATGGTCTCTCTCGCCATCGCCGTGGCCGTCATCCCCTTCCTTTGTGTGAAAATCATTGGTACGCCCAAGCAAAGGGAACAAGAAAGCAAGCGACTTACCGACCATGTCCAAACAATTTACGACAATGTTCTTCGATGGACATTCCGCCGTCCTTACCTCACCATGTTTCTCGGCCTGCTGAGCATCCTGCTCTCGTTGTTGATTGTTCCGACGTTGAAAGTACGCCTCTTCCCCTTTGCCGACCGTGACCAGTTTGCCGTCGAAATCTTCCTCCCGGACGGAAAAGGACTGGCAGATACGCGGAACGTCGCCTCCGACGTTTACCGAGCCATGAAAGACGACAACCGCATCACTGGCATCACTTCTTTCATTGGCTGTTCGTCGCCACGTTTCCAAACCACCTACGCCCCGCAGATGGCAGGACGTAATTTTGCCCAGTTCATCGTCAACACCACTTCACAACAAGCCACGCTCGACCTCCTCGACCACTACCAGCCTCTCCTGTCCGAAGCCTTCCCTGAAGCCTACGTGAAGTTCAAACGTCTCGACCTTCTCGAAGTGCCAGAGCTGGAATTCCGTTTCTATGGCGACGACCTCGACTCTCTCCACACTGCCGCCGACGAGCTCATGCAGCAGATGCGTGAGATGCCAGAATTGGAGTGGGTTCACGCCGATTTCCTTCAGCCCTTCCCGCTCATCAACGTCGAACTCGACCCTGTCGCTGCTGCACAACTCGGCATCAATCGCACCACGGCAGCTCTGGCTGTGGCAGCTGCCACGAGCGACATCCACGTTGGCAGCATTTGGGAAGGAGACTATGAACTGCCCATCATACTCCGCGATACAACCGACCTCACGGTGACAGACATCGGGAACCTCGGACTTTTCTCGCCGCAGGCAGCCGCCAGTGCCGCCCTTGCTCCACTCAGCCCCCACCATTCAACCCTCAAAACACTCGCACTCCGTCAAGTGGCCAAGATTGCACCACGTTGGACAGAGAGCCGCATCATGCACCGAGCCGGACAGCGCTGTCTGACCGTCACGGCAGAGTTCGCTCGTGGAACCTACACGAGTCCTGTTGAACGCCGTCTGGCCAAGCTGGTCACAGAGATGACCCTGCCCGTCGGTGTCCATGCAGAAGTAGGCGGTGAGCTGGAGTACAACGACGAAGCAATGCCACAGATTATCATTGGCATCGCCATTGCTATGGTCATTATCTTCTTCTTCATCCTCTTCAACTTCAAACGCTTCGGTATCACCAACCTCTGTATGATAGCTCTCGTGCTGATGGTTCCTGGAGCCCTCATCGGCTTAGGACTGATGAACAGACAAATTGGGCTGACCAGCATTTTCGGGCTCATCACGCTCATGGGTATTATCATGCGCAACGAAATTCTCATCTTCGAGCACGCCGACGCGCACATCAAGCGTTTCCATGAAGAACATCCCAGACCTACAAGCCCCTCACCTGAAGAGCTGACGAGCTACCGACAACGGTTTAACTATGCTATCCAAGAAGCCGCCTACGATGCCGGCCATCGGCGCATGGTGCCCATTTTCCTGACCACAGCCACGACAGCCGTGGGGGTGATTCCAATGATCATTGCAGGCTCTTCGTTCTGGATGCCTGTGGGTGTAACGATCTTCGCAGGAGGCATCGGCACACTCATCCTCGTCGTCACCATACTGCCCGTCGTCTATTGGAAACTTAGTGTAAAGTAGTTTTCTTCCCTCATCGTCTATGAAATATAAAGCTTTCCTTTCGATTACTTTTCTTGCACTATCCTTGTCCCTGTCCGCACGGAGCACCACGCCCCTTCCTCATGAGGAACAGGCGAATAGTTCTTCTCTCACACTCGAACAGCTCAAGGATTCTGCCCTTGCCAACAACCACGCCCTCCGTCAAAAGCGCATCAGCATCGACATGGCCACCCAACAACGGCGCGAAGCTTTCACCAACTTCTTCCCCAATGTCAGTGCCACAGGAGCATGGTTCAATGCCAACAGGGGTATGGCCAAGATGGACATCGACCCTTCGGAATTCATCACACCTGAACTCGGGGCCACCTTGGCACAGATGCTACCCGTCGAAGCCTTGGCCGCACTCTCCTCACCCATGAGCATGACAATGATGAAGAATGGCACCATCGCCAGTGTCTCGGCCATCCAACCGCTCTTCACCGGCGGCCAAATCATCTTTGGCAACAAGCTCGCAAAGATAGGCGAGGAAGCAAGCCAGCTACAGCTGCAACTCACAGAGAACGAGGTGGAAGCACAGGTGGAACAATACTACTGGCAACTCGTCTCCATGCAAGAAAAAGAACGCACGTTGGATGCCGTGGATACGATGCTTGCCGACATCAAAAAAGATGTGAATGCCGCCGTCGAGGCAGGAGTGGCTTTGCGCAACGACCTCCTCCAAGTGCAACTTCGGCACAATGAAGTAGAGAGCCAACGATTGAAGCTACACAATGGACAAGAGCTGATTTGGATGCTTCTTAAACAGCTGTGCGGGCTGAAAGATACTTCCCGAAACAGCGCCGCCGGCATGAACCGTGTGAAATCCTTCAACCTGGACGAAGAAAGCTCGCTGCCCGCTCTGGAAGATTCTTCTCTCCCACTCCTTCCTGAATACCAGCTCCTACAGAAAAATGTGGAGGCCACCACGCTCCAACGCAAGATGGAGGTGGGAAAACACCTGCCATCCGTCGCCGTCGGAGCGGCATACAACTACCACAACCTGATGGAGAACGACCGTACGTTCGGCATGGTCTTCGCCACCGTCAGCGTTCCACTTTCCGACTGGTGGGGAGGCAGCCATGCCATCAAACGGAAACGACTGGCTGAACAGCAGGCGACGGAACAACTGGAAGAGAATGCGGAAATGCTGAAAATCAGAATGCAGAAAACATGGAACGACGTCGTGGAGGCGAAAAGCCAACTGACCTTGGCACAACGGTCGATAGAACAAGCCGATGAAAACTTGCGTGTTCACCGCGACACCTACCATGCCGGAACGGCTACCATGACAGACCTGCTGCAAGCGCAGCTGCTCTATCAACAGGCTTGCGACCAACGCACGGACGCCTACATCGCCCTGCAGAATGCGCTTCTTGCTCACCGACAAGCCACGGGACAATAACCCCTCCCTTCTACACCTTACCTCCTTATATAATCCACAAACGTATAGGCAAAGGCATGGCGCTCATCGGCGGCGTGCCTTTCTTCATGCGCCACCATCCAAACGTCTGGCGACACTTCTGGAAAGAAGGCATCGGCTTTCTCCGGAACATCCTCCACATGCGTCAGATACAGACGACTCGCCTGCGGAAGCGATGTGCGATAAAGGCTTTCACCTCCGATGACGAACACCTCTTCCTCTGAAAAACAAGCTTCTAAGGCGGCCTCCAACGAGGAGAAGACCTCCACGCCAGCAGCCACGAAATCAGCATTCCTCGACAACACGATGTTCCGGCGATTCGGCAACGCGCCCTTGGGCAAAGATTCAAAAGTGCGACGCCCCATGATGATGGTGTGTCCCGTCGTCAAAGACTTGAATCGCTTCAGGTCATTGGGCAACCAATAGAGCAGGTGGTTCTCATAGCCAATGGCGTTGTTCTTTGCCACAGCAGCAATGAGACTCACCTCTGCCCCACACGAGAAAGAAGGTGCACAATCCATATAATCTGTTGTTTCCATGATCATCTATACTGCCACCTCCGCTTTGATGTGCGGCCACGGGTCATAGCCTTCGAGCTGGAAATCCTCATAGCGGAAGCTGAAAAGGTCTTCGACATCGGGATTAAGTACCATGCGCGGCAGGGGGCGAGGGGCACGCGTCAGCTGCAAATGTGCTTGTTCCAAATGGTTGAGATAGAGGTGGGTGTCGCCTGTCGTGTGAACGAACTCGCCGACCTTCAAACCTGTTACCTGAGCCACCATCATGAGCAACAGGGCATAGCTGGCAATGTTGAAGGGAACACCTAAAAACGTGTCGGCACTGCGCTGGTAGAGCTGCAAAGAGAGACGTCCGTCTGCCACGTAGAACTGGAAAAGCGTATGGCAGGGAGGCAGAGCCATCTTCTCCACCTCGGCCACGTTCCATGCCGAGACAATCATCCGCCGGGAGTCGGGATGGTGCTTAATCAAATCCACCACGTTGGCAATCTGGTCGATGGTGCCGCCATCATAATCCGGCCACGAACGCCACTGGTGGCCATACACGGGACCAAGGTCGCCGTTCTCGTCAGCCCATTCGTCCCAGATGGTGACACGGTGGTCGTGCAAATACTGGATGTTCGTGTCGCCACGCAGGAACCAGAGCAATTCATGGATGATACTGCGCAGATGCAACTTCTTGGTAGTCAACAATGGGAAACCGTCTTGGAGATCGAAACGCATCTGATGGCCGAAAACACTTTTGGTGCCCGTCCCCGTGCGGTCGGTCTTCACAGCTCCCTCGTCAAGAATGCGCTGAAGAAGGTTCAGGTATTGTTTCATGCGGTTTGATGTTCTTTTCTGGCCGCAAAGGTAAGCATTTTCGCGGAAAAGTAGTACCTTTGCGACATGAAACTACCTGTTTTTTTTGAATCATACTTCCAGAGCCGATGGGAACCGCAGACTTTAGCGATGCTATTGGAAGGGTTGCAACAAGAACCAAGCGTCAGCATACGAGTGAATCCGGCGCGCCTGCCGGCAGACGCCACACCCGAAGGGGCTGACGGGCGCGTGCCTTGGTGCCACGAAGGTTTCTACCTGAAACAACGGCCGGCATTCACCGCCGATCCTCTCTTGCACGCTGGAGCCTACTATGTACAGGAAGCCAGTTCGATGTTCTTGGCACACACGCTGCGCACGATCCTTCTGCCTTCCTTCGTCTCGCATCCTCCCACCACCGCCCTCGACCTTTGTGCCGCACCAGGCGGCAAGAGCACGCTGCTCCGGTCGTTGCTGCCCGACGACTGCCTGCTGGTTGCAAACGAACCCATCCGTGCACGGGCGCAAGTGCTGGCCGAGAACATGGCTAAGTGGGGACATCCGAACGTGGTGGTCACGCAAGCGACAGCTTCCGACTTCGCCAAACTGACCAAAAAAGCAGGACGTTTCGACCTCATCCTCGCCGATGTTCCATGCTCCGGCGAAGGCATGATGCGCAAGGAGGAAGAGGCTGTACGCCAGTGGTCGCCAGCCTTCGTGGCCGAATGCGCGGCCTTGCAACGCAGCATCGTCCAAGACATTTGGCCGGCACTGCGCCCGGGCGGAATGTTCATCTACTCCACCTGCACATTCAACCCCGAAGAAGACGAGGACAACGTGGAATGGATTGCTCGCGAACTGGAGGCTGACGTCGTGCCCATTCCTGTTGAGCCGACGTGGGGCATTCTGGGCGATTTGAGGAGAGAGAGAAAGACCTCATCAGACCGCCTCCCTTGCTGCCACTTCCTACCCGGACGTGTGCGCGGAGAAGGCTTCTTCATCGCCGCCCTGCGCAAGCATGGAGAAACGACTGAACAAGAATGTATTGCGCCACACAAAGAAGGAAAAAACAAGAAAGGAAAAGGACGGAAAAACCCACCACTCACCTTCGCCGACCACCTCCACGAATCGATCAACACGTTGCCCACTGACCAATTGGACGCGACAGGACTTCCCAGCATCAACATCCCCTTGGAGCAAGCCATCCGCTATCTGCAACGCGAAGCCATCGTGCTGCCGCCAGAGGCCCCACTCGGCTGCGTGCAAGTATGCTACTGCGGCCAGCGGCTGGGCATGGTGAAGAACCTTGGTGCGCGTGCAAACAACCTATACCCGCGTGAATGGCGCATCCGCAGTAGCTTCGTCGAGCCACACTGCATCTTTCCGGCACTGAAAACAACCTGTGAAGAACCTGCAATCAACACTTGAAGCGGCCTTCGAGCCCTCTTAACGAGCAGATTTTCCGCAGAAGAAAACCAGCGTTCATGGCCGCGAAAGCGTGAACATGCAGACCTTCCGGCCAGAACGTGCAGATGTTCCGCACGGAACGTGTACAGCATGGAATAAACAAAACACAATCACATGAATTTGAAGTCCATAACACATGAAGCCATCACAAGTTTACCAGCTTAATCACCTGTCTTCAGCACGTTTTCCTATTCTCGTTTTCACACAAGAAACGGCACGTCCAAAAAGAAAGTTATAAGAATATTCACATTTTCTTTCACGATTCTTTGCGATTCTCATCAAATCGTTATACCTTTGCACCCACAAATTCTTGGACTTGTAGCTCAGTTGGTTAGAGCAACAGACTCATAATCTGGAGGTCCCAGGTTCAAGCCCTGGCTGGTCCACACTGAAAATCAAGGAGTTACATCAAAAATGTAGCTCCTTGTTTTTTGCTTTGTGAACACCGCGCGAACACCGAGTGCAATCTCAGACATCCCATGAACACAGAAAAATCCTGCGAACACACTTTTGGTGTTCGCAAGGCGTATTTATACAGTAATACCAGTAAATTACTTTTGAAGAATGACCCAACGTCCAGATTTGGCGTTACCCTCGCGGATGATAATTCCTTGTTTTTGCATTGCTGCAAGATCGCGCTCAATCGTCCTCTGCGTCACCGACAAGACCTCCGACATTTCATTGGCTGACATGCGAGGATTTTCTTTTATCAAATCAAGCATTTTCCTCTGTCTTTCAGCAAGTTTTGCCACTTTTTGACCTCCAACATCACCTCCGACATTATCTCCGACATTTGTCATTTGCACAAACTTTGTGCGCTCGATGGATACTTGTACACCTCCACAGAAATTCTCGACCTTGGGCATGGGCATACCAGCCCCTTCAAAGCCTTCGCGTATTTTTATGAAGCCACGGCCCCATGTATCTATGAAGCCCGCCTTAAACATTGTATTGGCGATGTTGCGATTGCGAGGTTTGGAAGAATGTTTGCCATACAGCATCTTCTCGTCATATCCACTTGGCAGTTCGCCCTCATTCCAGAGTTCGATGTGGTCATTATAAACGTGCATCTGTATATCTGGTCCCGCGTAGTCTTTATGTGCCAGGGCATTGTATAGTATCTCTCGCATGGCTTCCTTGGGTATCTCCAGTGTTTCATAACGCTGCATTCCTTCAAAACGTACGGGTGATACAAGGTATTTAGCTTGTAGAGCTTCCATCACACGGTCGGCCATCTGAATGATGTTACCCTCTATCACATCTTGAAACATCAGGTCAGCTTCATCCTTGCCAAAGCGACCTATCTTGAATACGGCACTTGGGAAGAACTTCTGGGGATTCTTGCCAAACAGAAGAACGGCTGCATTTTTCAAGTTGCCGTTGTCATCAAGTAATCCAAGACTTTCAAGCACATCTTTTGTAGAAGCGTCTCGTTCACTCTCTGGAATACGCTGTGCCTCTATGCCTTTCTTCAGGAAATAGTCTATGGCATTGCGGTCAATATCCTCCAATGTGGCACGCTCATTGGTAATGTCATCCCATGAGCGTCCCATCTTCTTCAACAGAAACTGCTGCAAGGCTACACCATTAAGTTCCTGCATGGTACTACCACTGCGGTAGTAGTACTTACCCTTATAGCTGATGGCTACATTGCTCGGCTCAATGACCATCTCAATGTAATCCAAACTACCCTGTTCATAGAGGTTAACGTCAACCACCAGTCCCATATAGTTAACAACCTTGTTGGGAATATCTTCCAACAGTCGTTTACTGTCCTTTAGACCAACAACCTCATGGTCATCGTCCACGCCGAAATACATGACGGCTCCTTGTGCATTCGCGAAACCGCAAATCCACTTCAGGTACTCGTCTTTCCAGATGCTCTTGAACTCAACGTTCTGGCATTCCTTTGGTCTTATCTTGCTCATATTAATTATATAACGTATAGTCGCTACGGATTATTTTTACTCCTTTCTTATTCTATTCAAAAAAATGATAAAGTCTTCCTACAATATATCTGCCATCGAGAAATCCGGATGATCTTTCTTTATATATGCAGATATTTCCTCTTCATCGAAAAGTTCGACTTTATTATTTTCGTCAAGATTGACCAGCATTGTATCTTTCCCTCCATCCTCGTACAAGAGTGTCATCTTGATATACACCTTACCCCAAATATCATCAGGCGATGTTTCAATGGGAATTAGGATATTGTAGTGTCCTGTTTCAATGAGTTCACCTGGAAATAATGGTTCCTTGCTTGGCGATGTCATTTTCCAGCAATATTCGCAGACGTACATAGATAACACTTTACCTTCGGATGGTTGATAATTACCGGAAGTTCCCTTTGGAAGGTTGAAGAATGATGCGCTAAACTTATAATCCTTGCTTATAACCTTACCTATATTACGAATCCATGCTTTGAAGGCAAAAGTTACCACCTTATCACCTTCCCTTACATTTTCATCTTGAAGTGTGCCATTTACAATTTGTAAAGCCGGACTATATTTTCTATGGAGTATATCCTTTACCTCATAATCTTCCATAGGTTCTGACTTGAAGTTAAACCTCTTGTAGTATCTATGATCTCTGGCCATGTGAGGTGCTTTATCACTTCTAGGTACTTTAACGACATAAATGCTATGTCCAATATTGCCATTTTCTCTTATAGGATGTATTGTGATTCCATCTATATGCGGCTGTATTTGGTGGATTATATTTTCCATCCATTCTTTTGTGAACACATTGCCATCTACAAAGTCAATATCTTTGGGTTTGTGATTCTCTTCTGTTAGGCCATAAATCAGGATGCCGCCATCGGAGTTTGCAAAAGCAGAAACATCTTTTACAATTTCAAACTTCTTTTCATCCTTTTTCCCCAATGCTCCTGAAGCTTTGTAGTCTAGGTGAATGTTTTCTTCAACCTCGTTCTCAATAAGACTGTTAATGAAGTCTATAGTATATTCTTGAATCTCTAATAAGTCCATAAAATGTTTGTTATACAAGTCTATTATTCTGTTTCATGTCTTACACTTACATTAAAAACTCAGTGCCCCTTCTAAACTATTGTACGATAGCATGTTATCATGAGCCCACTGCACATTACACCAACTTTCAATTTGAGAAAAGGCAGAACCACTATATGTGTCCGTAGTAGGTCTTTCTTCCACACTCATATTGGCTGTTCGTAACCTATACCTACCATAAGTATCTGGGCGAGACCACGAAAATATAGATTTCAATTTCTTACTCAG
>JAGCPY010000003.1 GCA_017965425.1 Bacteroidaceae bacterium
TACCAGGAAAGTATGCCGCTGCGATGTGCCATCAATGTCATGGCAAATTTCTGCAGCAATGGCACCTTTGAGTCCTGTGCCTGCTCTACCCAGTTCATGAGTACTTGCTGCGCCTGTTCTTTCGTCACCTGCATCCATATCTCCCTGAGTGACTCCTTGAGATAGTATCCCTTCATGAGCGGTGCGTTCATCTCAAGCGCATTCTCCAGCCTGTTCCTATGGCATGAGTCATATATATCCGCTCCGTTGCAGAGTAGCAGCCATCGTGTACCTTTGAGGACCTTACGCTTCATGAGGTCAGCCTCCTGGTTATAAGCCAGCCTGCGGAGTTTGTCCAGCGTGTCATTCATCAGCTTGACAACGTGGAAATGGTCAAAGACGAGCGTCGCATCTGGAGCATTCTCTCTCACGGATGATATGAAGGCCGCAGACAAGTCTGTCGCCACCGCCTTTATCGCAGCCTTTGCTTTGCGTGCCTTCTTCCAGAACTTCTCAAGTGCATCGGCACCTTTCCCGTCTCCTACGTACACAACTTGTCCTGTCAGAAGATCCGCCACGATTGTCTTATAGACATGTCCCTTGCGCACGGCGAACTCATCTATTCCTATATACTCAAGCTTGCTCAAGTCCGGATTGCCGTAATGACGCTGGAGATACCGCTTCTGGATGTCCTTGACCGTATCCCACGAGATGTTCAGGAACAGTGCAACATCCTTGATGGTGCCTATGCGGGATAAGTCAACGACGTAGCGGGCAAACTTGTTCGTGTAGCTTCGCTTGCCTGTCACAAAATGGATCTTCTCCTGGCGGATGCAACCACATGACTTGCATTCTATACGCTGTACCTTCATTCGCAGAATCGTTTCTCTATGGCCAACGGGAACACTCCGTATATCCCTGTATATGCTGCCAGAACGGATAATCTTACGACTTTTACATTCCGGACAGCACAATTCATCCTTCCGTGTCTGAATATAATGAATATTTTGATTACCTTTGTACTCAGTTTTGGTACATTCTTGGTGGCGGACACCAAATGCGTGATACAGATAGCTGGGATTCATATTACTATGCTTTAGTTAGGGGTAACCAAAGGTAGTGACTTTATCTTAGCTATCTTTCTTATGGCTCATTTATTTGTTGATTACCTATGCATTTGTCGGATGAACCAAAAATAATTCTTTCACTCTATTCTATTAATTTTTTATCAGGAAGAGTATAGTGTTATGAAGAATTCTGTATTGATTGTAGGAGGTAATCATCAGAATACCCTTGGAGTCATAGAGGCGCTTGGGGAAAAAGGTGTGAGCCTTTATGTCATTATTTTGGGACATTTTCAGTCAAGTTTTGTTTTAGAGAGTAAATATGTTGAAGAAGGTTGGATCTGTCAGGATGAAGATACTGTTATTAAAAGTATCATGGAGCGCTTCAGGCCGGAAGATGAGAAAGTTGTTGCAATAGCTTGTTCTGACGACGCAGCCAATATCTTAGATACACATTATGAGCAGTTAAATCAATTAATGGTTATCCCTACAGTGTTAAATGCGGGTTCACTTTTATCTTGGACTGATAAGGAAAAGATGACTGAAACGGCCAAGATGTTAGGATTAACCATACCTGCTTCATGGGTAATTGATGATAACACTATTCCTGATGATATTTGTTACCCATGCATAATAAAGCCAATTACAAGCGTTAAACATGGAAAGAAAGGATTTGCAAAATGTTACATTAAAGAAGAGTTGCAGAAATATTTGGATGAAAAGAACATGGAAGATTCTGTTCAAATTCAACAATTTATAGAAAAAGACTTTGAGTTTCAATTCATAGGCTGTTCACTTAATGCGGGCGAAGAAGTCATTATCCCGGGGCGGACACATATTGAGACCACAACAGGATTCAACAATCTAGTGTTCTTGCGTTACGACCGTTACGACCCATCCTTTGAAAAGGCTGTTGAGGACAGCAAACGGTTTGTGAAAGAAACTGGTTATTCTGGATTATTTAGCATAGAATTTATGCGTGGAAAAGACGGGATGGACTATTTCCTTGAAATGAATTTCAGAAATGACGGTAACGGTATTGCGGTCACCTCATCTGGAACTAACCTGCCTTATATTTGGTTTTTATATGCGACGGGGGGGGATTATAAAACGGAAATAGCCAATAGTGAAGTTAACACGACTTACATGATGCCTGAGGTTAGCTTCTTGATGTCGGTTTTTAATGGTGATGTCTCTATTAGAGAATGGTTGGCTGACAAAAGGAAAACGACATGTTATCTTACTCGCTTCAAGGATGACATCGCTCCTTATAAACAAATGATGCGAGAAAATCGTAAATCATTAATACAAGGGTTCTTCCTTTTTGTTTTGAGGAAGTTGCACTTGTTTAGTTTTGTGAGAAAAGTTAAAAGATATATTGAGAGAAAAATATTATCCTAATTATTATCATGTGGTCAAAACTATTGTATAATCAGCTTTGGAATATAGGTTTTTGCCGATTGACAACCAGTGATTTCATAGCTTCTCAGACTCTACCATCTATTAAATGGCTAAATCATTCTTATAAAGACAGATGGTTTGCGGATCCTTTTATTTATAAGATAACAGAGGGAGAGATTGTTGTTTTTGTGGAGGAACTGCCGATAGAGAATCCTAAAGGAATCATCTGCGAACTTGTGATAGATAGGAAGACCATGCGTCTGAAAGAACGGTATGTGATGTTGGAGTTGGATACACATCTATCGTATCCTGCAATTATAGAAGAAAACGGAAGAACATACGTTTATCCGGAAAATGGCCAATCAGGAAAACTGAATTTGTATGAATATGATGCCGTCAATCATAAACTAATAAACCCTGTATGTATAGTTGATGAACCATTAGCGGATTCTACCATCTTTCGTATGGGAGATTATTACTATCTGTGTGCAACAAAGTATCCTGATACTCAAGAAAAAGTATATTTATATAAATCAAACTCCTTGAAGGGCGTTTATTTACCTTGTTCCGAATCCCCATTTAATATTAACAAAGGGTGTTCTCGGCCAGCGGGTGATTGGATATTATCAAACAATGAACTATATCGACCGGCACAAGACTGTATTAAGCGATATGGACATTCTATTTCAATGATGTCCGTAGATATTAAAGATAATACCGTCTCTGAAAATATTATGTTCTCAGTTATTCCAGTTAGCTGGAGATACAATTTAGGAATTCACACGATAAATTTTAAAGATGGTTTTTGTGTGGTTGATAGTTTTGGGTATTTACATCCCGTCATTGCACGAATTATCTTCTTCCTTATAAACATTAAGCACAAGGTAGGTTTATAAAACGATAGTTGAGTAGAAATAATTAAGTCCTTTCAAGGAACTCGTTCATCCAATGGACTAGAATTATTGTTTTCTATATGCAGTACTATTTTATTGTTGTCATAATTATAATATTAGCCGCATTTTTTACGGCTAATGGGAAAAAAACAAGTTCAGATAGAGTTCTTCTCTTTTCTGTATTCTTACTGTTTTTATTTAGTGCGTTTAGAATTGGATTTACACCTGATTACTATAATTATGAGAATCATTTTGATAATCCCGAGTCTGTATTATTAAATGAGAGGCATGACAACGAATGGTTGTACCGAATTATTGTTACCATTTTCTCGTATAGATGGGCGTTAGTACTACAATCAACCCTATTATGCATTTGTTTGTTCTTTGCCTTAAAAATTTTTGTAAATCAACGTTTTAGGCCATATTGCTACATAATTTTTTTCTTCTATAGCTCCTTTTTTCTTGGCCTTCTATCTGGATTTAGATCCTCCTTCGTCACTATTGGGTTGTTTTTGGCCATTATGGCGAAGAATGAATTTAAAATTGGTTGGATTTATGGTCTTGCGTTTATGATAGCTGCAGCAGGAATACATCAAAGTGGGTTATTTCTGCTTCCATTATTATTTATTCCGCAAAAGCCTTTATCTAAAACTGTTTCATCTGTATTACTCATCTTTAGTATTGCTCTTATTCTAGTTTCATTGTTTGGGGCCAATCTTATAAATATGCTTGTTCTCAGCAACATCCAATACATGGAAGAATATGAAGTTTATATGCAGGATGAGATTTCTAATATTGTTTCCATAGGCTACTTTACAATCTTAAGACTATTATTGTTGTCTTATTTGTTCTTTTATAGTTTCAGTTTCTGCAAAAAAGAAATACCAGGAAATGAAAGTATTTTTGTTAAGTTAACGGCGCTTTTTTTTCTTATAAATTTTCTTCCTGGTGTTGGGTTAATTAATCGCTTTTACTGTTATTTTGCTTTTGTTTCGTTACCAGGATTTGCCACAATGGTAAAATATGAGACAGATAAAAGGAAAAGGATGTTATTTATAGCAGCGTTCATATTCTTTAGTCTCTGGCGCTTTTATTTGTTTTGTATATCTCCTATATACACAACGTATTATGCTCATTATGGCAATATTTTAATAGGACTATAAACTGTAGAAAAAATTGCTTTCATCAGAGCTTCTTTCCAAGATTTAATTTACAGATTGAAAGCCATATCTAAATAATTGAAGTTCCGGAAGTTAATAAACACGTGAATATATAGGCGCAAAAAAGGCATTGGAATCTTGCATATGTTGCAAGAAATGAGTACCTTTATGGTGCAAAACAAAAAAATCATTATTCCAATGCCAGCGCACAAAGTTACAAGATTTCTCTCAGAGATCAGCACATTTTTCAAAAAAAGTGATTCTGACCATGCAATGTTTGCCATTATGGACGTGATCAAGGGTATAAGAATGAATGAATAGACCCTGTTCGGTCGCAAGAGCCGCTGCAACAGCAAGTATTCGCTGCTGCAGGTCTTCCAGCTTTTGTTGGTATGTCCCTGTTTCATGATCCGTAATCCTTTCAATATCTACGGCTCGCCGTTAGGCGGCAAGCTTGGTTGTCGTAAAGACGTGTTCTATGAGTTCCTCAACGATGGCCGTACGGACTGGCGCAGGCTGATGTACCATATCGTCCGCCAGCTCTGGACGAAGGTCATCATCCGCAGTGACCATAAGTCTGACAATACCTGCCTGATGGTTGACGACACGGACTTCCCCAAGACGGGTCGCCGCATGGAGAACATCGGGCGTGTCCACTCTCATCTCGAGCATCGCAGCATCCTCGGCTTCAAGGGTCTCTTCCTCGGCATCACTGACGGTGTCAGCCAGATGCTGCTCGACTTCTGCATCCTTGGCGAAAAGGGCAGGAAGGGCAACTATGGGATGAGCGAGAAGGAGCTCTCCAGAAGATACAGCATAGAGCGGAATGAGGACGATGCCGTCCAGACCCGCCTTGACGAGTATTCGATGAGCAAGATTGACCTCACCATAGAGATGATACGCAGGGCTGTCAGGCAGAAGATACGCTTTCGCTATGTGCTGGCAGACAGCTGGTTCACATGCGCTCAGATTGTCAAGTTCATCCGCTCCCGTCATATCAAGTGCGACTATATCGGAATGATAAAGGTCGGTGAGGAGGGCAAGACCAGATACCGCTTCGAGTGCAAGGATATTACGGCTCCTGCCATCATCAAGAGATTGGACAAACGGGGTGAGAAGAAGTACAGCCGTAAGCTCAGATGCTGGTACATAAGTGCCGATGTCGTCTTTGCCGACACGCATGTCAGGCTCTTCTTCATTCGTCGCAGCAAGCGGGGACCATGGAGCGGACTGCTTACAACGGATCTCTCGCTGGGATTCTTCGAGGCATACAGGTTTTATTCCAGACGCTGGTCCCAGGAGGTCATCTTCAAGGAGAGCAAGGGACTGCTGGGGCTTGGGAAATGCCAGTCGGCCAACTTCGCGGCCCAGATTGCAAGCACAACGCTTGTGGCTATCCAGTACGACATCCTCTCTGCCGTGAAGCGATTCATGGCTTATGAGACTATCGGCGAACTCTTCAGACAAGTCAATCAGGACAGCCAAGAACTGACCATCAGCCAAAGAATCTGGCAGGCGATTCTCGAACTGGTAACAGCCATCACCAAAGTCTTCTCCATAGCAGATGAAGAGGTTATGGATGCTTTGGTTAACGAATCTGACGAGCTTGCTCATATTTGTGACTTATATCAATGCAAAATGGTGAGTTAGGAACTCCCGAAACTTAAATAAATTATTATTCTTTATCGTCGCTACAACCCCAACACAGCCATAAGCAATAGACTTTTGGCATTTGCGAGAGGTTTTCCAGAGTTGGGAATAAACATAGACGTTGTCATGTTCTCATCGAATGAGAAATCTTACAGGATTGAATTGTCTCTGCCTAAAGTTTACCATAATCTTTGTTCGATAGTATTCTTCATCTCCTCCTTATTATAATAATTTTATTTATGTTATATTTTATACCAGGTGCTTATTTACCTAATACGGCGGCAACTAATCGCTGTTTGGCATATCTGCGTTATTTATCAGAAAAAGAAATTGAGACGAATGTGCTGTTCTTTTCATCAAATAATGATGGAATAGTAATGCCGTCTATGGTAAATATCCGTGTAGAGAATATATGGAAAAAGTATTTGTTCAAGAGAGGCGTGTTGAGATATTTGTCCATATTCTTCAATCTTTTAAGATTCAAAAAAAGGCTAAAGAGAGGAGATGTGGTTTATTGTTATGAAAATGTGAACTATTGGAAGTTGTTCTTGAAGAAAGGAGTCCGTGTTTATTCAGAATACACAGAAAATCCCGATGTTATCGGGCTGGGAGGTAAGTTTCTTTATACTTCAAAAGCTCAATTTAAGAAAGCCTGTAAAAAGCTAAGTGGACTATTTGTAATTTCTACTTCGTTAAAGGAGTATTTTGTTAAATTAGGTGTGAAGGAAAATAATATACACATCATTAATATTATAGTGGACGGGAACAGGTTTAAGGGAATTGAAAAAAAAGTTGATGTGGAACCTTATATTGCATATTGTGGATCGGCGTACAACAATAAAGATGGCGTGGATCAACTCATTAAAGCATTTGCGATTACTCATAAGGTACACACGGATATCAAACTATACATCATAGGTGAGAGTCCTAAAAAAGACCAGGAATGTTCAAACATGAAATTAGCCTACGATTTGGGAGTGAAGGATGATGTGGTGTTTACAGGGCTCGTGCCTGCAGAGAAAATACCGCAGATGCTGATGAATGCTCAAATGCTTGTGCTTGACCGGCCAAGGAATGTTCAGGCTCAATATGGTTTCCCTACAAAGCTTGGGGAATACTTGTTGACGGGCAATCCAACTGTGCTAACAAATGTTGGTGATATGCGTTTGTTCTTGGAAGATAAGGTGTCTGCAATCTTTGCAGAACCCGACAATCCGGAGGATTTCGCTGAGAAGATGAATTGGTGCATAGAGAATCCTGATGAGTCGATGCTAATTGGGCAACGCGGGAAGGTTGTGGCATTGAAGCATTTCAACTATACAACGGAGACACGAAAGATGGTTGAGATAATGTTGAAAAATCATTAATCATTAATACACACTGAATAATGGATACGTTAAGGATAAAGGAAATGGTGATGTGCCTAATAAGGTGGACATTATTCCCTCGAGGGACAGAGATTTCTGTTTCAGATATACCATTTTATAGGTTTACTAGTGATGAAGTGGTATATAACTTTAATACCACAAACAACACCATCAAAACGCCGAAGGGCTATTTCCGCATTTGTTTGGTACATTTGGTCAAAAAAGAATACTTGACACAGTTAAAGCGTCTATATGAGAGTGTACCGGAAAACCAACGCCCTGAGAGAGGATATGACTTCTTTGTAAGGAAGGGGCTTAGGGACTGGCGATTGAATGGAAGAAAATACAGGTATCAGACATATAATGCCTGCTCTTCGTTGGCGGAAGAAAAGGTGGCGGAATTACTTGGTCTTGAACGCTTGCTAACCCGTTCTCATTTCTGTAGGGTGAGCATAGATGGAGGAGAAGAATTGGTAGGAACGATGGCTTCTTTTGCTGAAGGCGTGGACGTGAGAATGCTGAAGGACACTTTTCAGGATGTCTTTACTCCGGAATTGGCCAAGGAAGTGTCTAATCTGAATATCGTTGACGCGATCTGTTATGAGAAAGACCATCGTCCAGGGAATTACCATATCATATTGAATAAAATTGGAAAGGCTGTATCAATATCCTGTTTTGACAATGATTCACCTTGGTGTTTTTCTCCGTTCGGTAGCGTAGACTTTACTACTTACGGGGGTGCTTCTTCAATAATTGATCAATCGGGAAGGATAAATCGATGTGCATTAGATAAGTGCGTCATTGACAAGTTGCTTGCACTCACAAAAAAGGACGTGGTTACAGCACTATCACCTTATTTGGGAAGTAACCAAGTGAATGCTTGTTGGAAACGTGTTGTAGAATTGCAACGTGCTATCCAAAAAACAGAATTCAGGTATGATAAATGGACAGAGGAAACTGTAAGGGAAGAACTATCTGGAAGGTATGGCAGGACTTACTATGTAGTGTTATGGGAACTATGTGAAGCCATCAAAAAAGGAATAAGATAAAACAAACATAATGAAGATACTTTTAATAGATAACGCGGGCCTTGTCTGCAAGAATCACCGGTTTTATTGTGTAGAAGGTACGGGTAAATTTGCGGCTGAGTTGGTTGAACTTGGGGCAGATGTGACAATGTTTGGCCAAAAGGTCGTAATGGAGTCCTGTGTCTCGGTATTTGACATCGAGGCTCATGGTATTAAGACAGCGGGACTGTGGCGTAAGAAAAATAAGGTAATGAGTTACCTTGGACTGTATTTTAACGCAATCAAGTACATTTGCAAATCAGACTTTGTCTATATCTTCTACCCTAATGCTTTCCGTTTTCTGGCTTTCATTTGTTCCTTGCTCGGGGTAAAATACGGGTTATATGTTCGTGGTGATGAGGGTATTGAAGATAGAGTGTCGAAGAGAATTTACAAGCGAGCTGCTGTGGTTTTGACTGTTTCACAGATGTTTACCAATATGGTAAATAGAGTGACTAACAGCAATGTTGCGGAGAACATTCGCCCCATGCTCAGTTATGACGACAGCGATGTCGTATATGACCATGTATATGTGAGCAAGGACAAGTATGAATTACTTTTCTTGTGTAGAATTCAAAAAGCTAAAGGCATTTTGGAACTAATGGAAGCATTGCAGCGGATGAAAAGTAATGATGCTCACACGTTCCATCTGACTGTAGCCGGTGACGGCGATTACCTTGATGAAGCAAAGAATGAGTGTAAGAAGATGGGGCTAGAGAATGAAGTGACTTTTCTTGGCGGCGTATATGATAATAAGCTTAAAGCTGAGATTTATAGAAAAGCAGATCTTTACGTGTTGCCAACATACTACAACGAAGGCTTTCCTCGTACCTTGTATGAGGCAATGATATTTGGAACACCTGTACTAACTACAATGGTAGCAGGAATAGCTTCACTAATGAAAGACAAAGAAAACTGCAGAGAGTTGGCGCCTCACTCCGTAGATAGTATTGTCGAGGTGCTAACATACGCATTTAATCACTATGACGAAATGGGTAAGCTGGCTAAGAACGGAGCTAAGATGGTGGCAAAAGTTGTTGACCGGAATCGCCCGAGCCATGCCCGCCAATTATATCAAAAGATAGAACAATATGGCAAGTAGTATTTGGAACAAGAAGCTGACGGGGTTGCCAGGAGCCTTATGCATCATGCTTTCCACAGCATGGGCAAGACTGGCAAATTGGATAACCACGCAAACAGTGCTTGGAAACATAAAGCATCATGGGAAAAATATTCTCGTGATGCGAGGGTGTGTTTATCGCTATCCTCAATGGATAGAACTTGAAGACAATGTGATAATTGGAAGGAATACTATTATGACAGCAGAGATTTGCAAGGAATATAGTAATCCTAACAGGGGCGGGTATCTTCTTGTAAATAAACATGTTAGCATTGGTAATAATTGTGAGATAGATTTTTCGGGCGGTGTAAAGATAGACCAATTGGCGCACATTGCCCATCATGTTCAGATTTCGACTCACGATCACGGATACGATTACAGAAACAAACCTGTAGGCAAAGCCTTGGAGATAGGTGAGGGTGTTTTTATTGGCTCTCGCAGTGTCATTCTACACAACTGTAGCCGCATAGGCAAAAATGCAGTGATAGGAACAGGAAGTGTGGTGACAAAGGATGTTCCTGACAATGCCATTGTGGCGGGCAACCCTGCGAGAATAATAAAATATTTAAACACCTCGAAAGAGGATAATGAGCAATAGTTTTATTTCAAATGAAAGTTCTTTTTCCGTTACATCTATTTTATCCTTCACGTATTGGAGGACCAGCAAACACGATTTATTGGTTGTGCAAGGCGTTGTCCCGAAATGGACATGACGTGACCGTCGTGACCACACGTGAAGGCATTGAAGAAGGTCGGGTGGATATTGGTCGATGGGTAGATGTGGACGGAATCAGGGTAAGATACTGCGATTCAAAGTCAAAATTTTCGATAGGAGTAATAAAACACGCACTCAAAGAAGTTAAGAAGGTTGATACTGTCGTATTTAGTTCGATCTGCTTTCTTCCAAATTTCTTGATTGCAATAGCAGCGCGTTTAAGAGGGAAAAAAATAATATGGTCACCAAGAGGGGAATTGTTTGACACTGCTGTACAGTGGGGAAGTAAGGGTAAGGGACTATATTTTGCAGTCTTGAATGTTCTCATGGGCAAGCAAATTCTTTTTCATGCCACTTCGGAAGCGGAAAAAGACTCTATTTTGAAATATTTTCCTAACGCGGAAGTGGTGATTATACCTAACTATATGGAGTTGCCCGAAAGAGTAGGTGTGGATTCTGACTATACTGATCTACTCTATGTGGGCAGAATCGCACCTATAAAGGCTCTCGAAAAACTCATTGATGGGTTGGCACAATCGAAACAGTTCTTGTCGTCTCGTTATAAATTTGTAATGGTAGGTGGCGTGGAAAAGCAATTTGAGGATTATTATCATGGGTTGTTAGACCAAGTTGAGAGATTGAGATTGCAAGACAAAGTACAATTTATGGGAAGTTTGACAGGTAAGTCCAAGTTTCAGGCTTACGCCTCTGCAAGGTATTCGTTTCTGGTTTCTAATTCGGAGAATTTCGGTAATGTGGTTATAGAGGCGTTATCGCAAGGTACTCCGGTTGTAGCCTCAACTGGTACTCCGTGGTCGCAACTGCCAGAGAAGAAGGCCGGTTTTTGGATACAGAATACTCCGAAAGCAATAGCAGAAACGGTGGATTACCTTATCCAACAATCGGATGAAGATTATATGAACTATAGACAAGGAGCTTTGAATTACTCAAAGGAGTTTGATGTGTTTGAGCATGTCGATGAGTGGGAACGGATTCTGTAGCTAATGTAAGAAACAGATGGTGATTTTATGGTTTGTCTATACTCTTTGTGGTTATTAATTGTACATTTTTTTTAGTATGATAGATGAAAAGAGTTTTAATTCATACTTTGATTTTCTCCCCTGATGGGGTATCAACGGCGTACCTATATAACGATATTGCCAAACGTCTACCGATGCAAGATGGCTGAGGGAAGAATGAAGAGGGGAGAGTAAAGAGTGAAGGGTGAAGAATGAGGAATTTGAAAGTGAAAAGTGAAAGAGTGAAAAGTGAAAAATGAAGAATGAAAAGTGAAAGTGAAGGGTTAATGGTTAATAGTTAAAAAACAAGAAAAATTCACATGTGATGTGTCATAAGTAAGCGTAATTCGCTAGCTTTGCATAATAATGGTATGAAGCATCTTATTATTCGAAATATTGGGCCAATTAAAGAGGCAGAATTGGAATTGAGGCGTTTCAATTTCCTCATTGGGCCTCAGAGTAGCGGTAAAAGTACTGTTGCCAAAATTCTAAGTACCTGTGAGTGGATAGAAAAGGAGGTTGAGACGACTCGTAACGAACAGGCTGTTGGCAATGGAAAAAGTTTCCGTTCCCTTGTTGAGGGCTTCCACAAGATGGAGAGCTATTTTGACAAGGATAAAGAATCGTATGTCCAATATAAAACTGATTTCATAGAGATTGTGTATGATCATCGCGAGTTGAGTATTCATTTGAATCGCGAGGCAGAGTATAACAGACAGAAAATTTGCTATATACCATCTGAACGTAATGCGGTAACGCTGTCTGAACTTCAAGGTTTTGAGTTCGGACAGACCAATCTTAGGAGTTTCCTCTTCGACTGGTATAATGCTCGTGAGTTCTATAAGAAGGACAACAAGACTGAAATCTTGGACTTGGGTGTAAAGTATTATTATGAACCGGACGAACTAAAGAACAAGGATCGTATTCAGCATGTGAATGGCGAAACTTATGATATTTCGTTAAGTAACTCCTCAAGTGGCTTGCAATCTGTGACACCATTGATTGTGATGCTTCAGTATTATAGCGGCCGCTATTTTGCTGAGTATGACTTTAAGAATTCCTTTAATCAGGATAACAAGGTGAAATTGATGCGCTCTGCATTGACGAGAGAGGTCGCTTTATCTCAATACAAACCTGGATTCAAAGAGGAAGAGGTGGCGGCACTGGTGAAGCAATTTAATGATGACTTGCATAGGGGAGATCCTAGAGTACAGAAGATTTTTGAGTCATACGACCAAGCGATTGACAGGTTGTTAATTCCTAACCGCACGACTTTTATTGTGGAAGAGCCTGAGCAGAATCTATATCCATCTACTCAATTGGCTTTGACCGATGCTATCGTAAGTCTATGCTGTGGCGAATGTGAGCATGGTTGTACTGTTACCACTCATAGCCCATTTATTTTGAACTACCTGAATGTGTTGATCGCTCGCTTTTACAAAGGTGTTGCTAACAAGGCTATGCTGAATCCGGCGGAACTGAGCGTATTTGCCGTAGGTGACGGAAGACTGGTGGACCTTATACAAAAAAACGGAAGGTCTGGCGAGTTGAGTGTGAACGCAGAGGATTTGGTAGAGACCATGCGTTATATGTACACTGAGTATCGTGAGATGAAGGATATGTAGGGCGTATGTTGAAGGAGTTGTTTGAAGCACACTTTTATGGCACTTTCTCCAAAGTGGATAAGAAGGTGGTGATGTTAGAGGAAAAATCTGCCACGGGTGATTTCTCGCTTCTTGACCCAAATGCATGTATAGGTTGTAAGTATGTGTGCAATGAGGTGCCTGAGAAAAGAGAACAATTGAAAGTGTATTGTACGCAGGATGTCAATATTATCAGCATCGATCAGGTGTTCAGCTTTGTTCGCCAGGAGGTAGGCGATATATGCGATTTTATGCTTGATGCCCCCAATACAACCGTTTTGGTGGAGACGACTTGCTCCACTTCAGAGCATGTGATAGGCAAACGTCAAAAGGCGCGCGGCCAGTTGTATAATACCTTGTGTCAATTATATGCCAATCCTGTAGTCAGAGATCATATTGAGAATAATAACGTGCGATATGTTGTGTTCTCTTGGAAGGAAACTTTTCCAGAGGACAGAGAAATGGATAATATAGAATCAAGTATGAAAGGAATGACCGTTTTGACCGATGTTGTTTATTCGCCTGATAATGAGTCAAAATTTTACTTTGACTTTAAGCTAAAGGAGATTCGCTATCCAGATATGCTTATGGTATAGTTATTATGATTCATGGTTAACTGATTGTTCTTGGCTAAATCCTATAGAAGTACAATGAAAAGAGTTCTTATTCATACTTTGATATTTTCACCTGATGGGGTGTCAACGGCGTATCTGTATAATGATATTGCAAGACGTCTACAGGAGAGAGGCTATGAGGTGGTGGTGCTGACAACGACACCGCATTTTAATATCGTGCCAGAACAGGTGGCCCTGCAACCGATGCACTGGAAGGTGTGGGGGCTGTGTAAGGTGAGCCGTTTCCACGGGATGACCGTTCTGCATGTGCCGCAGAAGAAGTTCAAGAGCACGATGCTGAGATTGTTGGGCTTCATCTATTGGCATATCGTGTCTTTCTTCATCGGTCTGACGGTACGGCATGTGGATTTGATTCTTTCTCCGTCCCCCCCCCTGACGATAGGTCTGCTGAACCTTTGGATGGCGGCGCTGAAGGGATGTCGGGTGGTGTATAACGTGCAAGAAATATATCCGGACATTCTGAAGCTGAAGGGTGGTTTCGCGTTGAAGTTCCTGCGCTGGATGGAGCGGAAGGTGTATAACGGCTCTGATGCGGTAACGACGATCGACCAGGTGTTCTATGATACGATTGTGCCGAGGTTCAAGGATAAGAGCAAGTTGCATATCATTCCGAACTTTGTGGATACAGAGCTGTATCGTCAGGTGGAGTGGGAGAATACGCTGGATGCAAGGCTGTTCCCGAAGAATGATAGTATTAAATTGCTGTATGCTGGCAATATTGGTCATGCGCAGTCGTGGGAACCTCTGATAGCTTTGGCGGAGAAAACGAGGGATTTGAACGTGGAATATATTGTGATCGGTGAAGGGGCTAAACGGGGTTATGTGGAGGAAGAGATACAGAAACGGGGGCTGGAGAAACTGCACTTGTTGCCGTATCAGCCGCGAGAGCTGATGCCGGCAATCCTTTCATACTCTGATGCGTCATTCATCTTCATGGCTCCAGAAAAGGATGGTGACGGGTTCCCGTCAAAGGTCTATACCATTATGGCTTGTGAACGGCCTCTTCTGGTGCTGTCAGGTGAGAATACGCCTATCATTAACTTTTTGAAGAATAAGGGCTGTGCCAAGTTGGTGACAGAACAGGACTTTGAGAAGAAGGTGGATGAGATGGTGGTATGGTTACATGAAGTAACCAAGGAGGAATTACGGAGCATGGGAAAAAAGGGAGTCACGGAAATATGGAATCATTATACGAAGGAGATTGTGACGGATAAGTACGTGGATTTGGTGGATTCTCTATTGAACACGAATGCTCATTAATTGACCATTAATTATCAAGAATTTGAGAACTCTTAGAGCAGCGAGAACCGTCAAACTTGTTTGTTTGGTCGAGTCGTGACAAGAGTCAACGAAGTTAATTAGAGAATTTATGAAAATACTGATTACGGGAGTACACGGCTTTGTGGGTTCCAATTTGGTACATGCCTTGTCGGCTGAACATGAAATTTACGGATTGGATATCATCGCGCCGGAAAAAGAGGGTGTGGTCAAGACTTTTGGTTGGGATGTGTTGAGTGAAGAGTTAGGAATGAAGAATGATGAATTGCCAGAAGTGGATGCCATCATTCATTTGGCAGGAAAGGCTCATGACACGAAGAACCAAGCGCAGGCAGATGTTTATTTTAAGGTAAATACAGATCTGACGAAGAAAATATATGACTATTTCCTGCATTCGTCGGTACGGAAGTTCATTTTCTTCAGTTCAGTGAAGGCCGCGGCAGACCGTGTGGAAGGAGATTTTGTGGATGAGACGGTGGTGCCGAAGCCGAAAGGACCATACGGTGAGAGTAAGATTGCAGCGGAACGGTATATCCTGGAAAATGAAAAAATGAGAGTGAAGAATGGCCAGGAGGTATATATTCTTCGTCCTTGTATGATTCATGGGCCAGGGAATAAGGGGAATCTAAACTTATTATATAATGTGGTAAGCAAGGGGAGCCCATGGCCGTTAGGAGCTTTTGAGAACCGGCGGACATTCATGTCGATAGATAATCTCTGCTTTGTTATCAAAGGTCTGCTAACGCAGCATGTAGAGAGTGGAATCTATCACGTAAATGATGATGAGGCGGTCTCGACCAATGAATTGATCGAGATTATTTGTGAGGCACTTGGCAAGAAACCTCATATCTGGCATATTAACAGGGGATTGATGGAAGGTGTTGCTCGAGTTGGTGATGTGTTGCATCTCCCATTAAATAGTGAAAGGTTACGGAAACTCACAGAAAATTATATTTCAAGCAATGTAAAGATCAAAAAGGCTCTTGGAATAACGGAACTTCCGGTCAAGGCGAAAGATGGTTTATACAAGACGATAAAGTCATTTTCGAAATAATAGAGTCGATTTTTATGTGTCTCATTATCTCATGTCATAGCTATCTTCAAAAAAAAACTTTAATTATGCATTGCTTTCAAAATTATTGATTACCTTTGCACCCAAAATTTGAAGAGCGTATGAAAGGAATCGTTTTGGCCGGTGGTAGTGGTACACGGCTGTACCCTATTACCAAGGGAGTAAGTAAGCAATTGCTTCCGATATATGATAAACCCATGGTTTATTATCCTATTTCGGCATTAATGTTGGCTGGCATCCGTGAAATCCTTATCATCTCCACACCACAGGATCTTCCAGGATTCCGTCGGCTTTTGGGGGATGGGAGTGACTATGGCGTGCGTTTTGAGTATGCAGAGCAACCATCCCCTGACGGCTTGGCACAAGCTTTCATCATCGGTGAGGATTTCATCGGCGACGATGCGGCCTGTTTGGTGCTGGGAGATAACATTTTCCATGGTGCTGGCTTCACCGCCATGTTGGCAAAGGCTGTCAAGGATGCCGAGGAAAATGCCAAGGCTACCGTCTTCGGCTATTGGGTGAACGATCCCGAACGTTATGGCGTGGCGGAGTTCGATAAAGAAGGGAACTGCCTCTCTATTGAGGAGAAACCGAAGGAACCCAAGAGCAACTATGCGGTTGTGGGGCTCTATTTCTATCCTAATAAAGTGGTGGAAGTGGCTAAGCATATCAAGCCTTCGGCTCGGGGAGAACTGGAAATCACAACGGTGAACCAGCAGTTCTTGAAAGACGGTGAATTAAAGGTGCAGTTGTTTGGCCGTGGTTTCGCTTGGTTAGATACGGGCACGCATGATTCTCTCTCCGAAGCTTCTACGTTTGTGGAGGTCATCGAAAAACGACAGGGTTTGAAGATTGCTTGTCTGGAGGGTATCGCCTACCGTAAGGGATGGATAACAGAGGAGAGGATGCGTGAACTGGCTCAACCCATGATTAAGAACCAATATGGCCAGTATCTCCTGCACGTCATTGATGAGATGAAGGAAGAGGTGACCTCTACCAATATCTTAGGTAAAACGCGCTGAGAATTCATTTTTCACTTTTCACTCGATCATTTTTCACTTATATTATAATGCGTAGTATTATCATCACCGGTGGCGCTGGATTCATAGGATCGCATGTCGTACGTTTGTTTGTCAATAAATACCCGGATTATCGTATCATCAACCTCGACAAGTTGACATACGCGGGCAATCTGGCCAATTTGAAGGATGTTGAAGACCGTCCCAACTACAAGTTTGTCCGCATGGACATCTGCGACTTTGAGGCGTTTTACAAGCTGATGCAGGACGAACACGTTGATGGTATCATTCATCTCGCCGCAGAGAGCCATGTGGATCGTAGCATCAAGGATCCCTTCACCTTTGCCCAGACCAATGTCATGGGAACTCTTTCCCTGTTGCAAGCAGCCAAACTTTATTGGGAAAGCTTGCCTGAGAAGTACGAGGGGAAGCGCTTCTACCATATCTCCACTGACGAGGTCTACGGAGCCTTGGAGATGACTCATCCAGAAGGCATTGAACCGCCATTCACGACCGTGGCGTCTTCTGGAAGTCATCATTTGGCATACGGTGAGAAGTTCTTCACGGAAGACTTGAAGTATCAGCCGCATAGTCCCTATAGTGCGGCCAAGGCCAGCAGCGATCACTTCGTCCGTGCGTATCACGATACGTACGGAATGCCTACCATTGTGACCAACTGCTCCAACAACTATGGTCCCTATCAGTTCCCAGAGAAGCTGATACCCCTGTTCATCAATAATATCCGTCATCGCAAACCGTTACCTGTCTATGGGAAGGGTGAGAACGTGCGTGACTGGCTCTATGTGGAGGATCATGCTCGTGCCATTGACCTCATCTTCCATGAGGGGCGTATTGCTGAGACTTATAATATCGGCGGCTTCAATGAGTGGAAGAACATCGATATCATCAAGGTCCTCATCAAGACGGTTGACCGCATCCTTGGCCGTCCAGAAAATGCCGACCTCGACCTCATTACTTACGTCACTGACCGTGCAGGGCATGATCTCCGTTACGCCATTGACTCCCGAAAGCTCCAGCGTGAACTCGGTTGGGAACCTTCCCTCCAGTTCGAGGAGGGCATTGAGAAGACCGTCCGCTGGTATCTTGACAATGAGGCTTGGATGGATAATGTCACCTCTGGCGACTACCAGAAATATTACGACGAGATGTATCAAGGGCGTTGAGCTGTACATCTGACTCTAAATTTAGAATATGGCTTTATAATCAAAAATAGTAAATCGTTAAAATATTATTGTCATGGAACTTAAAGAATTTATTGAAGTGATTGCCGAACAATATGAGGATGTTGAATTGCAAGATTTCACCCCAGAGACTCATTTTAAGGAATTCGATGAATGGTCTTCACTCACTTCTCTTTCCATCATCGCTACAGTTGATGATGAATTTGGTATTACGCTGAAGGGTGACGACATCCGCAAAGCGACGACTATACAGGAACTTTTTGACATAGCCAAAAGCAAAGAATAGTTGGTCGATATGCAGGGCAAGAACGTCATCATTACTGGCAGCAATCGTGGTATCGGCCGTGCGTTGGTGGAAACTTTCGTTGCGGCGGGAGCCAATGTTTGGGCTTGTGCACGTAGAGCTACGTCAGAACATGAATCATGGTTGCAGGAATTGTCCTCAAGTCATGGCGTATGGGTGAAACCTGTCTATTTTGATATGGCAGATGCCGATGCTGTCAATGCGGGCATACAGTCGATATTGGATGAGGGTAAGCCTGTGGATGTGCTTGTGAATAATGCAGGCGTTTCAACTGTGGGCTTACTGAGTATGAGCAAGGTGGATGACATTAAGGCTCTTTTTGAAGTCAACTTTTTCACCATGCTTCGTATTATCCAGAAGGTATCGAAGAAAATGGTCAGACAGCGCTGTGGAGCCATTGTCAATATGGGCTCGATTGCGGGCATAGAACCACAACCAGGCAAGATCGCATACGGCAGTTCAAAGGCAGCCGTGATGATGATGACCAAATGTCTTGCCAAGGAACTCGGACCGATGGGTGTCCGTGTGAACGCTATTGCCCCTGGACCTATAGAGACTGAAATGATTCACCAATATACGGATGATGTGTTGAAGAACCTTGCCGCAGAATCAGCTCTGCGTCGTCTGGGTAAAAGGGAAGAAATTGCTCAGGTAGCGCTTTTCCTGGCTTCTGACAAGGCATCTTATATTAATGGTGAGATTATCAAGGTTGATGGAGGTCGTTGAATATTGAAAGTTGAGTTATCACATGAATAGAAAAATACTATCAGAAGAGGAAATCAAGGCATTGTGCAAACGGATGCGGCTTCATGCAATGGATATGGCATTGGCGGCTGGCAACCGGGGTGCTCATGTCAGTGGTAGCCTCTCTTGCATAGAAATATACGCGGTGCTCTATGGTGCCATTCTCAACTACGATTTGGATAACCCGCTTTGGCAAGACCGTGATCGCTTTATTGCAGGCAAGGAACATGCCCGTCTTGCTGAATATCCAGCCCGTGCCGAGATGGGCTTCTACCCAGTGGATGTCCTCCATACTTATGAGGAGAACGACGGTTTGCTCGTCGGTCATCAGTTGCGCCGGGAATTAGGTGTGGAATATGCCTCCATGAGTTTGGGGATGGAGATGTCTTTTGTCGTTGGCAAGGCTATTCTTGCCAAGCAGACGCAACAGAAGTATCACATCTATTGTCTTTTGGGAGATGCCGAGTGTGAGGAGGGACCTGTCTGGGAAGCCTTTATTCCCGCTGCTCACTATAAATTGGACAACCTGACGGTTATCATTGACCGTAACTATATGTCTGTGGACGGTAACACGGAGGAACTGATGGCCCAGTTGGATATGCAACGTAAGATGGAGGCATTCGGATGGGAATCCGTGACGATTGATGGACACGATATTCACCAACTGATGGAAGCCCTATCCCACAAGCCCGAAGGGCGTCCATACGCTGTCATTGCACAAACAACCAAAGGAAAAGGGGTATCTTTCATTGAAAATAAAAAGGCTTGGCATCAGGCCATCATGGGGGAGCAACTTTATCATCAGGCTATAGAAGAACTTCAGAACGCATAAAGTTATGGCTATCAATCCCGCTTTAATCAAGGCATACGCCAAAATGGGCCAGAAAGGTGCTGCTGCAGGCATTGGCATGATGGAGTTGGCCAAGCGTGACCCCGACATGCGGGTTGTTGTGGCTGACAGTGTGGCCATTGCCAGTTTGGACCGTTTCTATAATAGCTATCCAGACCGCGTCATCAATGCCGGTATCGCCGAGCAAAGTATGATTGGCATAGCAGCTGGTCTCAGTTCTGAGGACGGACGGGTTGTCTATGCTTGTACTTATGCAGAGTTTGTGCTGACAAAAGCATTGGAATTTGTCCGCCATAATCTGGCCTATCATCGTTTCAATGTCAAATTGGTAGGTAACTCTGCAGGTTTTGCGATGGAAACCCTTTCCATCTCTCATTGGGCGACGGAAGACATCTCATACGCCCGTGCTTTGCCTGGAATGACGATACTGTCTGCTGCCGATAGTCTTGAGGCCATCAAGATGGTGGTTGCTGCACATGATATGCAGGGACCTGTATATATCCGACTATCAGGACTCTTAAATTGTCCGATGGTATATGAAAAGGATTTTGACTATCAGATTGGCAAGGCAAATACATTACGCGAAGGTGAGGATGTGACCATTATTGCGACCGGCATGATGGTGAGAGAAGCCTTGGATGCTGCTGACTTATTGGCAAATCAAGGTGTTCATTGTCGTGTGGTGGATATGCATACCATAAAGCCGCTTGATACGGCGCTGCTTGACAACGTGATGGCTTCTTCCCGCATGATTGTGTCTGTGGAAGAACATGCAATGATTGGTGGTTTGGGAGGAGCCATTGCAGAATACATGGCAGAAAAGAATGGACGGCCTCGTCTGGTCAGAATCGGAGTCGGTGACTTCTTCTGCAAGTTGGGTGACCTTCGATTCTGTTGGGAACAACATGGCCTGACCGCACCGCAAATAGCCGAGAGAATCAATAAAGAATTACAATAATAATGTTTATACATACTATTATGACAAACATCGAAAAATACAACAATGCCTTTGTTGAGGGTCTGGAGATTCCTGTAGAACAGGTGGAAGGATTGACGATGGAAGGGTGTGACAAGTGGGACAGCATCGGACAGATGAGCCTTATTGCTGTTCTGGAAGATGCATTCGGCATTGAACTTGCCCCTGACGAGGTGATGGCTTTTACCAGCTATGCGGCTGGCCTTGATATTCTCAAGAATCATCAGATTGACCTATAATGCTTTTAGATTTCGACCTGAAGCCTTCAGATAAGCTTGCAGCTATTGATGATGCAGGTGCACAACTGACGTACGGCGACCTTGTCGCATTACGTGGGCAGTTGTCATCTGTGTTGCCTCCTCGTGAATTGGTATTCTGCCTCTGCGAGAACAGGGTAGGAGCCTTGGCTGGCTTCCTTGCATTGTATGATTGCAAGGATGTCTGTCTCTTGCTTAGTGCACATATCGATTCAGGGCTATTAGCTGCCTTATGCGAGACGTATCATCCCTCTTATTTCTGGATGCCAGAATCGAAAGCACCAGAATTCAACTACGACATTGTCCATAGGTTCCATGGTTATGTCCTTTGCAAGACTGGGCAGCAGGCACCTGCTATGCATGTTGATTTGTCTATGCTGATGACGACATCTGGCACAACGGGTAGTCCCAAACTCGTCCGCCATAAGTATGGCAATATCGAGTCCAATGCCCGCAACGTGGCATCTGTTTTTGGGTGGACAGAGGACGAACGTGGCATTATTGACCTCCCCATGCAATACACGATGGGGCTGAATGTTATTTTGAGCCACCTCTATGCCGGGGCAATGGTGCTTTTGGCTGAAGCGAATCTGATGAGTCCGAAGTTATGGCAATTCATCAAAGAGAAAAAAGGCACGAACCTGACAGGCGTACCTTTCAGTTATGAGATACTTCAGCGGTTGCGCTTTACCCGGATGGATTTACCCTATCTGACAACTCTGGCAGAGGGAGGTGGAAAATTGCCTGATAGTCTGTTCAAGACCTTCGCAGAATATGCGGAAGTCTCAGGGAAGCGTTTCTTTGCCACATTCGGCACGACAGAGACATCGGCACGATTGGCCTATCTGCCGCCCAAGGATGCCGCAACACATATCGGAAGTATAGGACAGGCCATACCCGAAGGTAAATTATTGTTGGTCGACGATGATGGCTGTGAAATCACTCAGTCAGACCAAGAGGGTGAACTTCTTTACGAAGGACCCAATGTTACTATGGGTTACGGTACATGCATTGAAGACTTGCAGAAGGGCGATGAATTCTGTGGCGTATATGCTACCGGTGATATTGCTCGTCGTGACGATGATGGCTACTTTTATATAGTTGGCCGCAAGAAGCGTTTTCTCAAACTCTATGGGCTGCGTGTAAGTCTTGACCAAAGTGAGAAGATTATCTCTGAGCACTTTGGCGTTGAGTGTGCTTGTACTGGGGACGATACTCAAATGCGCATTTATGTGACAGATGCTCATTTGGTGGAAGATGTACAGAACCTGATGGTGGAGAAGACAGGACTTAAGGCAAAGTCCTTTGAGGTCAAGGCAATAGATGCCATCCCCCGTTTTGAGTCTGGTAAAGTCAACTACCGTCTTCTCTCCTAATGGCTAAGGATTATAAACTTACAAATTGCTTAATTTCTCTATAAATCAACATATCAAAGCATGGCTTTCTTTAAGGTAGATAATGTCAACATCGCGGGTATTGCAGCCTGTGTGCCGCCTAAGATGGTGGAGAATATGGATTCTGATCTCATCGAGGATAAGGACGAACTGCGTAAGTATATTGAAACCACAGGCGTTCAACGTCGCTACATTGCAGAGGACGGAATATGCTCTTCTGACTTGTGCTTGTGCGCAGCAGAGAAACTTATCGCAGAAATCGGATGGGACAAGCAGGACATAGAATGCCTTATATTGGTGACCCAGACCCCTGATTACATTTTCCCCGCTACAGCTTGCGTCCTGCAGAACCGTCTGGGACTGTCTACGAACTGTCTCAGTTTTGACATCACCATGAGTTGTCCTGGATGGATATACGGCCTCTCCGTCATGTCTTCCATGCTCAGTGCGGGTAGGATGAAGAAGGGACTGTTGTTGGTAGGCGAGACCTCCACCAAGGCCAAGTCCCCTTATGACCGTGTGAATCTTCTGGCTGGAGATGCAGGCACGGCAACGCTTTTGGAATTCAAGGAAGGTGCAAATCCTCTGTATTTCAGTATGCACTCCGACGGCAGCAACTTCAAGTCGCTCATCATCCCAGATGGTGGCTATCGGAATCCGACTACGAAGGAGTCGTTTGACTATTATATGTGTAAGGATGGGATTCAGCGTAACCGTCTACAGTCCAATATGGAAGGGGAAGATATATTGTCCTTTGCCATGCACACCGCTCCGAAATGTATCAAAGGGTTGCTTGAGCACTACGAGATTCCGAAAGAGGAAATAGACTACTTCCTCATTCATCAGGCCAACCAGATGATTAACAAACTCATACAAAAACGTCTGAGAGTGGATGATGCCCATTGTCCTTACAACATCGCCGACTTCGGTAACACTTCTTCCACAACTATTCCCCTGATGATAGTCAATAAGCTTCAAGCAGAAATCGGCGGAAAGAAAGTCGTCGCTTGTGGTTTCGGAACAGGATTGGCATGGGGAGCAATTGCAACACAGTTGGCTGAGGATGTCAAGGTAATAGATTTGGTTCATTATTCGTCTGCTGAATAAATTATATGGCAGGATATAAGCAGAATACAAAGTTGATGGCGAAGAACTCGGCCTATCTGTATGTACAGATGGCCGTGAGGATGATCATCGGTCTTTATACGGTTCGTGTCATCCTTCACGCGCTTGGTGCAGAGGACTATGGTATCTACAATGTGGTAGCGGGTTTCGTGACAATGTTCACGTTCGTCACCAGCACGTTGGTCTCTGCCTCACAGCGTTTTTTCGCATACGCGCTAGGACGTGGCGAACATGAATTGCTGAATCGTTATTTCAATGTATCACTACTCTGTTACATTATCCTCAGTATAATCCTTTTTGTGGTTATCGAAGCTTTTGGATGGTGGTTTGTCAACTATAAAATGGTGATACCACCTGAGCGCCTATATGCTGCTAATTGGGTATTGCAGATTTCCATTGTTGCCTTTATCATTCGTATTCTGGCGGTTCCTTCTTCTGCCATGTTAGTGGCGAACGAAAAGATGATAGTCTATGCTTTTGTACATGTGCTTGATGCTTTTCTTCTACTTGGTATTGCCTTTTTACTTCAGGTCGTCACTTCTGATCGTTTGATAGTATATGCATGGTGTATGCTTGGCATCTCATTGGTGAGTAGCATCATCTTTATAGGAATGTGCCGAAGTAGTTACAATGAAGCTTCGCGTATACGATTACGTTGGGATGTAGGACTGCTCAAAGAACTGTTGAGCTATTGTGGGTGGTATATGTTTGGGACGATGGCTACGGTCGTGCGTGAGCAAGGGCTCAATATACTTCTTAATGTGTTTTTCAACCCAATTGTGAATGCCGCCCGGGCTATAGCCTATCAGATTAACAATGCCATCAATCAGTTTGTAAATAGCTTCTATCAAGCCGTACGTCCTCAAATCACCAAACTTACTGCGGCAGAGGAGAATGAGAAGATGTTGTCTTTGGTTTCTTCATCGTCCGTTATTAGTTTCCTGTTGATGTGCTTAGTGTCTATTCCGATGCTTGTGGAGATGCCATTCGTGTTATCAGTGTGGTTGCATGACTATCCTGAATATACAGTCATATTTGCTCGACTTGTCATCATAACGGCTATGATAGATACGCTTGGTATGCCTTTAACGACGGCTGTTTGTTCGTTGGGGCGTATTCGAAACTATCAGGTTATTACAGGAAGTATACTTATCCTCAATCTGCCTGTTTCTTATGTGTTGCTACGACTGTGCGCTACACCATATATTGTATTCTATGTTTCCATTGTTCTCTCATGTGTGACACAAGTTGTTCGGGTTTTATTTATGAAGAAAATGTTCCGAATGTCAATCTTGCGCTATACCCGTGAAGTCATATTTCGTACTTTTTTAATCTCAATAGTCTCTTTTACTGCTACATATTTCTTGAGTCAGGCCGTTGCCAATGACTTTTGGTCACATTTGATTGTCATAATGCTGTCCATCTTATTTATTGTTCTATTATCATTCTATGGTGGTTTTACAAGAGTACAACGTGAAGCAATGGTTGCTATGGCACGCAAGAAACTAAATCGTCACAAATGAGCAGGACATGGAAAAGATAAATACCCTCAATTCATTTCAATATCTGTGGGCTTATAGCGTAAGCATATATGCTCTTCTGATAGCAAACATCTCATGGGGATGGTCTATTCCACAAGGAATGCTCATAGCCTATATCGGCATCATATCTCTTTTGAAGTTGACGAGTGGAAGTTTATGGCTTCCGAGAAAAACTGCGGTGCTTATACTCATCCTCATGGTGTATGTCCTATTGAACATTTTCGTATGGGAAAATGGACAGTTTATTAAAATGGTGACATATACAATATATTTGATGCTCATGTCTGCAATATTGTTATCATCGAAAGAAGAAAAAGAACTCCTTCTGGACTCGATAAATAATTGCTTTATTGTCATTCTGTTGATTTCAGTGCCAGCATGGATCTTGTTTTTGATGGGATTCCCTTTTTCACATAGTGGTGAGATTAGGCCAGATGATTTCCATGTTCTTTATGACTATAAGTTTTTTCTGGTATCCGTAAACTCCAGTAGCATCTTTCCGCGTTTCCAAAGTGTTTTCACCGAACCAGGACAATTTGCTACTCCATGTGCTTTCCTCTATTTCCTTAATGGAGCCAATTTCAGTCGCAAAAACATTCTTCTGATTATTGGTATTCTTCTCTCATTTTCCCTCGTCTCATACGGTTTGCTTATTGCTGCTTTCATTTCAAGCAGGATGTTTCAATCGCAGAAATATCGCTTTCTGAAGACAATGCTATCAGTTGCCGTTGTAGCAGGCATATCATTCTATTTCGCCAATAGTGAAAACGAGGATGATCCCGTCACTGCACTTATTGTCAACCGCCTGCAATATGATGAGGAAAAGGGTATTTCAGGATATAACCGTACTGGATCTTATTTCGATTCAAAATACGAGCAACTAAAGACATCTGAAGATTGGTATTGGGGAATACAGGATGAATTAAAAGAGGGAGAAGACTGGACATATAACGCATCGGGGTACAAGAAAGCGATTGTTCATAGGGGAATCATTGGTTTTGGATTTACAATTCTTATTATATTTCTCCTGTTCTACTATAATCGTAATCTTGCGACGTTCTCTTTCTTTATGATTGTGCTCACTGCATATTTAGTTCGTGATTTGGTTATGTCTGCTTTATGGCTATCCATTTCTATCGTAGGTTTTTATCTTCTGAAAGAACTTGATGAGCAGGAAACAGATGAATTGGAAACAAGTGAATTGGAAATCGTGGAATAGGGTAGCAATGGAAATGCTGTTGAAAAATGAATATATATATATGAATACTTCTACAATGATTACAGTTACATCACCTCTCCTTCCTGATATTGAAGAGTTCCATGAGCTTTTGAAAGAAGTATGGAACAATAAATGGATTACCAATAATGGAAGCTTCCATAGACGTTTGGAAGCTGCATTGGCAGAATACCTCAAAGTGCCCTATGTGAGTCTTTTCACCAATGGTACACTTCCTTTGCTGACAGCACTTCAGGCATTGCGAATTACTGGCGAAGTTATAACGACTCCTTATAGTTTCGTTGCCACTACCCATAGTATTTGGTGGAATGGATGCCGTCCAGTTTTCGTGGATATTGATCCAGCTACTGGAGGCATCGACCCTGATTGCATTGAGGCAGCTATCACGCCAAAAACAACGGCCATCATGCCCGTGCATGTCTATGGAAAACCTTGTAAGACCAAAGAGATACAGGCTATCGCCGATAAATATGGCTTGAAAGTCATCTACGATGCAGCCCATGCTTTTGGCGTGGAAGTTGAGGGCGAAAGCATTCTAAATGCAGGTGATATGTCGACGCTGTCTTTCCATGCGACAAAGGTATATAATACGGTGGAAGGCGGTGCTTTAGTCATGCATGATGAAAAGACAAAACAACGCATAGATAATCTGAAAAACTTTGGCTTTACGGGAGAAACCACCGTCATCGCTCCGGGTATCAACGGTAAGATGGATGAGATTCGTTCTGCTTATGGTCTCTTGAACCTTCGTCAAGTGGATGCTGCCATTGAGGCTCGTCATCAAGTGGCTATTCGCTATCGTGAAGCCTTGCGTCCCGTCAAAGGCATTTCCTTCTGGGATGATATGCCGGGTGTGCGACACAACTATTCCTACTTCCCTATTTTTGTCAATGCAGAGGAGTATGGTATGACTCGTGACGAGCTCTATTTCCACATGAAAGAGCAAGGTGTGTTGGGTCGTCGCTACTTCTATCCTCTCATTTCGGAATTCTCTACTTATCGTGGACTTCCTTCTTCCACTCGTGAGAACCTTCCTAATGCATACAAAATGGCTGACACCGTTATCTGCCTGCCCATGCATCATGTGTTGTCTGACGTTGATATCAAACGCATTCTTGATTGTGTTGTCAAATAATAAAGCTGCTAATTTAGTTAGTCAAAAAATCTGTCTATTAAAGTTCGGATAATAATCTATGAAAAAGAAAATAATGCTTCTGGGAGGATTACGATATCTTTTACCTGTAATCAAGGCCGCGCACGAACAGGGTTATTATGTTATTACTTGTGATTATCTTCCAGATAATATTGCACACAAGTATTCCGATGAATATGTAAACGTGAGCATTGTAGATAAGGAGGCCGTTTTGCGTGTTGCTCGTGAGAAAGGAATAGATGGTATCATGTCCTTTGCATGTGATCCTGGGGTAATAGCAGCCTCTTACGTCCAGAACAAAATGGGTCTACCTTCTTTTGGGCCTTTTGAGTCGGTGGAAATCCTGCAAAACAAGGATAAGTTTAGGGCTTTCCTTAAAGAAAATGGGTTCAATGTACCGCAGGCAAAGGGCTATGATAACATAGAAGAAGCCATGTCGGACAGCGCTTGGTTCCCTTGGCCGGTTATTGTGAAACCGACAGATTCGGCAGGTAGCAAAGGTTGCACTCGTGTGGATCGGATTGAGGATCTGCGTCCAGCCCTTGAGGAGGCTATGCAGCATAGTATTTCAGGACATATCATTGTGGAGGAATTCATTGAAAAACAAGGGTGTTCGTCTGATACAGATAGTTTCTCTTTGGATGGCAAGCTGACTTTTGTGAGTTTCAGTGCCCAGCGTTTTGATGAAGTTGCCAGCAATCCCTACACTCCAGCGGCCTACTCATGGCCTTCCACCTTTACGGCGGAGCAGGAAGCCTATCTGACTTCTGAGATTCAACGTCTGATTACGTTATTGGGCATGAAGACGAGTGTGTTTAACATTGAGACGCGTATAGATACTCATGGCAAAGCATTTATTATGGAAGTAACACCTCGTGGGGGGGGGAACCGTCTTTGTGAGATGCTTCGTTATGCCACGGGGGTAGATATGATAACTGCTATCACACGTGCCATGGTCGGGGACCCAATAAAACCCGTCTGTCAAAAACCTTATAATGGTCATTGGGCGGAAATCATCCTTCATGCTGATCAAAATGGAGCCTTTGACCATCTGGAAATCAGTAAGGATTTGCAAGCCAAGATTGTTGAGGAGGATTTATGGATAAAACAAGGTGATAAGGTGGAAGCCTTTGAAGGGGCAAACAATGCAATAGGCACTTTGGTGCTGGAATTCGCTACGGCTGAAGATTTAGAACAGGCCATTACACATCAGCGGGAATGGCTTAAAATTGTGATAAAATGATGGATGCCATAGGAGGATATTTTAGTCTTGAGCTTCCTTGTCATGAGGAATATCACAAGGATGCCTTGCGCTTGAACACCGGACGCAACTGCTTGGAATACATCCTTCTCGCTCGTCAATATACTAAGGTGTATATTCCCTATTACACCTGTGAAGTCATTCTTGAGCCTTTCAAGAAGCTTGGTGTCGCATACACTTTTTATTCAATCAATCAGGACTTTGAGATTGCGGACACAATTCGGCTGAAAACAGATGAAGCTATATTATACACCAACTATTATGGCTTGAAATCGCAGTATGTTCAGAAACTTGCTGCTCAATATGGGAATCAACTGATTGTGGACAGCACGCAGGCGTTTTTTGCCCTTCCTGTTGTTGGAGTAGATACTTTTTACACATGTCGGAAATACTTCGGTGTGCCGGATGGGGCATATCTTTATTCAGATGTGGTCCTATCAGACGACATGGAGCAAGATGTGTCTTTCAATCATCTTTCTTTTTTGGCAAAGCGTATAGATGTTGGAGCAGAAGAGGGATATGCAGACTTCAATGAACATGAAGAAAAATTAAATGGCCAGCCCATAAGAACAATGTCCAGGCTAACAGGGCGATTGATGCGAAGTATTGATTATGGGGCTGTCGCATTACAACGTCGTACAAACTTTATACAACTTCATTCTGCATTAGCGTCATCTAATGAACTCTGTGTAGAATTGGAACCAGACAATGTCCCCATGGTTTATCCTTACCTTACAAAACGCAGTGGACTCCGAGAGTTCCTGATTGAGAATAGAGTGTATGTTGCAAAATATTGGCCAAATGTGTTAGCATGGGTACACGAGGATAGTTTGGAACATCGGTTCGCAACTTACATGCTCCCTCTGCCTATTGACCAGCGATATGGGTATGAGCAGTTGGATTTTATGCTCCATCTCCTGCTCAAGAATAATTAAGAAATAAGATCGTCTATTGTCAACCATTGAGTAATATTTAAGAGATATGGCCTTTGTGACCCACACAAACGATATAGGTAGTATTTTTTCTTTGTCTGAAGAACAAATAGAACAAGGGATGGATAGGGTGGTGCCACTATGCGATGGCAACCGCGCATTATATTCCCTTTGTAGGGAAGCATTATATGAGATAGCTCTTCTCCACTCGTCATCCAATAAGACTGTTTTGCTGCCTGCATATACGTGTATGACCGTTGCTCAACCGTTCTTGGAACTTGGTTGGCGTTGTGTCTACTACTCCATAGATAAACAGTTGCGCATTGTCGGGGATTCCATCATGTCTCTTTTTACACAGCATCGTCCTGCTGTCATCGTTGCCCATCCTTTTTTCGGGATGGATTTCTCATCAGCGGAGTGGAGTCTTTTGGAAGACATGAAGACAAAAGGCTGTACAATGGTAATTGACTTGACGCAATGTGTTTTTTCCACGCAACGTCGTTCATTTGTGGACTATTATGTAGGAAGCCTTAGGAAGTGGTTGGAAATTCCTGATGGGGGCTTCTTGGAGACAACCCAAGACAGGTTGTTCAGTTTCAATCATGAAAGAGAGTACAATTTACCATTTGCTTCAAGACAGACAGATGCCATGTATTTGAGGGGACTTTATTTTTCCACAGGCAAACAAATGGTTAAGGAGATTTCGCGACGGTTGAATCAAGAGGCTGTCAATACAACAGATGAGAAGGTTTCACCTCACAGGATGGACAGTCTTTCTTATTCCGTTTGGAAAGGGGCAGACCTCCGTGAGATCGAAAAAAAACGTCATAGTAATTTTAGAATATTGTTTGAAGCATTAAAAGGCAATGAGCATTATCGGCCAGTTTGCCAAGACATCTCCGATGTAACAACAGCTCCATTGTATTTTACTATATATGTTAGCAAACGTACAGAGCTCCAGAGGACACTGGCCGCATCACAAATATATGCTCCTCTTATCTGGCCTTTGGAAAATGAAAAGATGTGCGTATCAGACGATGTAGCATATATATATCAACATATTTTGGCTATTCCTTGCGACCAACGATACGGGAAAGAGGATATGTTGCGAATCATTGACATAATAGAAAAATTCAAATGAAAAAGATTGCAGTACTAGGCGCAGATGATAATTTGCGTCCGTTCTATCGTCAGGCAAAAGCGCTTGGATATTCCATTGTTGGAATTGCATGGGCAGAAGGTGCAACGTGCAAAGATTTTTGCGATACTTTTTATCCTGTCAATTTCGCGCAAAAAGAAGAGGTTCTGGAAATCTGTAAAAAGGAGCAGATCAACGGGATTATATCCTTCTGCTTAGAATCTGCCCTTCCAACGTTGACCTATGTTGTACAGGAAATGGGGTTGGTGGGTAATTCTTATGAGTGTCTGCATCTGACTCAGACGAAGTTCGCCCAACGAGAGGCGTTGGAACATGCGGGTATTCCTGTTCCAGGCTACTACTTGGTGAAGAACGAGGAACAACTTTCAGACATCCATCTTCGCTATCCCATTATTGTGAAGCCTGTAGATGCCGGAGGAAGTCAGGGAATCTGCAAGGTCGAAGCCCCCGAGCAGCTATTAGAGGCTTTTCATATTGCAGCACAGCGTTCTCATTGTGGTGATGTCATTGTAGAGGAATTTGTTGATGGACGAGAATTCAGTGTCGAATTTATCAGCCATCAAGGCAAGCATTATCTCCTTCAAATTACAGATAAAGAGACTAGTGGCGCACCCCGATTCGTGGAGGTTGCCCATCATCAGCCTGCCGAGTTGTCCGATGACGTATGGGAGCGAATTCGCGATATGGTGTCTAAGGCTTTGACCGCTTTGCATGTTGAGAATTCCGCCAGTCACACCGAAATCAAGCTCAATAGCCGAGGTGAGCTTTTCATTATAGAAACTGGAGCTCGTATGGGAGGGGATTACATCACATCTGATTTGGTCCGGCTTTCAACGGGTTATGATTTTGTCAAAGGTGCCATTGACCTGGCAGTAGGTGACTTTACAGAACCTGTTCTTGATAAGAAATTCCACTCTGGTATCTATTTCTATAGCATGTTGCACCCTGAAGTCCGCCCAGTTATTGAACAGCATGAGCAATACCCAGAAATAGTAGAGTGGGAGCTTTCCACTCATCCTCTCACTGAGGTTCGTAGCAATGCAGATCGAGGTGGCTATTTTATATATCAAACAAAAAACGAACGATTCAATCCTTTTGGAAAATGAGCAATATTTGTTTCCGCACCTTTGAAGAGTGCGATATTGATGCTATCTATCGATGGAAAAATGACGACGAGTTGAACCGACTCGCTGTGGGACTGAATAAACGTGTAAGCCGTGACGATGTTGCCAAATGGGTACGTAGCAAGATGCCCCATAATCCGTATGAGGTTTTCTGGGCGATATGCACCAACGATGAGGAACAGCGTATTATCGGCTACGCCTGCCTGACAAATATACACTATATCAACAGTTCTGCTTACTTCTCTGGTATCATGATTGGTGACCCGGCATTTCACGATGGTATCACGTGGATAGAGGTCAACAAGTTTGTTCTGGAATATGTGTTTGAGCGATTGGGCTTGAACCGCATGTATGGCAGTGCTATGATGGAACAGGAGCAGTCTAACGCTATGGGGCGCGCATTGTTCCTTCAGACCGAAGGTGTGGAGCGTCAGGCGGTTTACAAGAACGGGCGATTTTATGATGTGGAGTTACATTCTATACTCAAGAGCGAATATTTTGAACACAAAGCTAAAGGCGAGTATGAGACGGCCTGTATCCTAAAACGTCTTGTGCGTCTGAAGAAAGATAACAAAAAATAAGAAATTATGGGAAATATTCTCCATCTTTGTTTCGACGGTAATTTCATTGATAATACGAGTGCCGTCTTTGAGCATTTCTATCCAGGCCGTAACACGTTCTGTATGCTCCGACGAAAAACAATCAAGGGGCAGATGCAAGATATGAAGAATGCCGTTTGGCTGGATTCATCCCGTCCAGATCCGACGTTGCTGGAGCGCATCTGTCAGGAACATCAAGTGGATACGATTATGATGCATGGATTACATCCCCATTACAGCAAGGCTTTGCCCTTACTTAGTGCGGGTCATAGTCGTCGTATTTTCTGGATTTTCCACGGCTACGAGCTATACTATGCTTTAGGCGAGAAGGGATGGTGGAAGCCTAATGATAATGATAGTATTTTTTCCCGAAAGAATTGGATTTCACCCACCCGCTATAACTATTATCTGCGCAAACTGATGGGCGAAAAAATCTACTATGATCATCTCGTCGAGGCATTGCCTTATATTGATTATTTCTGCTTTTGGCTACGTGAAGACTACGAATTATTCCAACGTTATTTCCCCTCAGAAATCAAATTTCGGCAGTTCCAATATAAGGCGCGCTATCGTGAAGAGGAACATGGTACAGACCCTGTGGATTTCAATAAAGATGCAACCACGATTCGTGTCAACCATTCTGCATCCAAGACGGCCAATCACGACACCTTGATGCGACTTCTAGCGCAAATAGACCGTGACAATGTCCTACGCAAGGAATTTCCCCTATCTTATGGCAGCACATACATACGCAAAGACGTTATAAAGATGGGACAACGTCTCTTTGGTAAGCAGTTTGTCCCATTGTTGGACTATGTTAGCTTCGATGACTATCTTCATTCTTTATCTAAGGTGGGCATCGCAATCTTCGGTCATCGACGCCAGGAGGCTACGGGGAATATATCACTTCTGCTGAAATTGGGTGCCAAGGTTTTCCTCCGTGAATGCAATCCTGTATTGTCTTACTATCGTCGGATGGGTTACCACATTTATTCTGTGGAGAATGATTTGAAAGGTATGGATGACCTTCGTCCGTTGACACCCGAACAGATGCAACATAATGCTGATACAGCCACCCGGAATCGTGTCTATTATGAAGATTTTATGCCCCAGTTGTTGGATGCCTGACGTATGGAATAGGATGGCTCTTGTCATCTTCCTATGGTTTGTTACGGTATGCGGTCATCCCGTCATACCGGCCTTGGACTATTCAGGACGTTTAGACTCAGCTGTGACGGCATTGATGACTCGCTATGAAGCAGTCGGTCTCAGTGTGGCTGTGGTGAAATCCAATAGAATTTTTTATCATCATTCTTGGGGTGTTCGCGACAAGGAGAAAATGATACCACTTCAGGATGATGACGTGTTCCGCCTCTTTTCTATTTCCAAATCCTTTATTTCCACGGCCATTATGCAACTGGTGGAGCAGAAACGCTTGGCTTTGGACGATGACATACGACGATATTTGCCGTGGGTGAACCGCAATCCTCGCTTCCCAGATATTCCCATAACCATAGAAATGCTCCTTTGCCACCGTTCCAGTATCAATGATTCTCAGGGCTATTTGAGTGATTTTGATATGCTGCGACCAGAACGTAATATGTCTTATGGCCAATGTTATAATCAGGAGCGCCCAGGTAGCGCATATTATTACAGTAATGTCAACTATAATCTTTTGGGTGCGGTCATAGAGAAGGTGACGCAAATGCGCTTCGACGAATACATCATTGCAAACATCTTGCACCCTCTTGGTTTGCATGGCTTCTATGATATGTCTCAGATGGGTAAACGTCATTTTGCTCAAGCCTATCAGTATAGTACGCCGAAGCAAGGTTACCAGCGAAATGCGTCTGCTTATGCTCCTCTATCTAAAGAATTGTCCTCATACGTTTTGGGTGAAACTACACCTTTGCTATCACCATGTGGCGGTCTAAAATTGAATGCTGCAGAGTTGGCAGAGTACATGATGATGCACATGAACAAAGGGAAGCTTAGAGGACATCGGATAGTAAAGAAAAAAAGTGAACGGCAAATGTGGAAAGTCCGTTCTACAGAGAGTAATTATGGTTTGGCTTTAATCCACTATTATGATATCATTGACGGTGAAGAGTTAATCGGTCATAGAGGTGCAGGATATGGCATCAATACATCCATGTTTTTCAATCCCAAAAAGAAATACGGTTTTGTCATTCTATGTAATGGTGTCAATACATCACTTATTGACCATTATCCTTTCCATCGGACATTGGTTAGAATACTATATGAGAATATAATATAATCTGGTTGAATATAATCTTTCATGTTTTTCCTTTTCTGATATATGGATATGGTATCCCCTATTGTTATAGTTGGTGCAGGCGGTTTCGGTCGCGAGGTGGCCTCCCTGCTTAAACGTATCAACCGACAAAGTCCTACTTGGGAGTTGTTGGGATTCTATGATGACGATACTCGGACGAAGCCTCGTGGTAGTCGCAATGAGTATGGCGATATCCTTGGAACCGTGGATGATCTCAATCAGGTCACTACACCAGTGGCTGCCATTCTGGCCATTGGTTTCCCCAATATGCTGAAATCTGTTAAAGACAGACTCACGAACCCGCTTATTTCTTTTCCCAACATTATCGCGCCAGAGGCAAGCATCCTCGATCCAGAGAATTACCAAATGGGACAGGGAAATATCCTGAGCAGTTTTGCATCCATCAGTTGCAATGTTCGGTTAGGTAATTTCAACGTAATTAACAACCGCACTTCTTTCGGACATGATGCGGTGGTTGGCGACTTCAATACTTTTATGACCGCATGTCGTATCAGCGGTGGTACTGTTATTGGAAACCAGAATCGTTTTGGCGTGGGGGCTATTGTTATTCCCGGCGTGAAGATTGGCACGGGCGTGACGGTATCACCGGGCAGCGTCATCATGCGTAAACCAAAAGATAATTCTACTTATATTGGCAATCCTGCCAAACAGTTCAAAATTTGATAAACCCTTTTAATAAGTAACTATGACACTTAATGAATTTATGGATGTCCTTGCAGAACAATTTGAGGACACGGAAAGAGAAGCATTTACCCCTCAGACCCGTTTTAAGGAATTGGATGACTGGTCGTCGCTGACCGCCCTCTCAGTTATTGCTATGGCTGATGAGGAGTGCGGCGTGAGCATCAACAGCGATGTCGTCAACAACGCCCAGACGGTGGAGGATTTGTACAACCTTATATTTGCGTAAGTATGAGTAATACATTGAATACTTACAATGCTGTCTTCCGAAAAACTTTTGGTTTGTCGGAAGAGCAGTTGTCCCAATTGGAGTATAAGGTATACCCAGAATGGAACTCCATGGCACACCTTGCACTGATCTCGGCTTTGGAAGAGGAACTGGACATCAATTTTGAAGCAGATGACATTTTCGCCTTTAAGTCCTATGATCAGGGTAAGGACTTGTTACACGAACGTTTCGGACTAAACTTCTGATATGTTTAATCTCCAATCTTTCGCGGACCACATTGTTTCCGTCCATCCTGATGGCACCCATCATACATATGGTGAATTAGCTCAAGATACACAAGAGCTAAATGGTCACTTGCAGGCTCATGCACTTGTTTTTTGCTTGTGCGAGAACAACTACGAGTCGCTTGTCGGCTACGTGGCTATGGTTAATCATGGCAATGTAGCCCTGATGTTGGATGCTCACATTGAGGAATCTGCATTTGACACGTTGTGCCGTACTTATCGTCCTCCATATATTTGGAGACCTGTAAATGGAATCAGGGAAGATAAAGATGGCAAGGTCGTTTACAGGTTGGGAAGTTATGCGCTGATATCCACTGGCGAGGTGCAGAACAAGCCTCTGCCAGATGAATTGTCCGTGCTGTTGACCACATCGGGAAGTACAGGTTCACCTAAGTTGGTACGTCTTTCGAAGAAAAATTTATTGAGTAATGCCCAATCTATTGTCGAGTATTTGCACATTACAGCAGACGAACGGCCTATCACGGGACTACCTATGTACTATTCGTTCGGATTATCGATCATCAATTCACATCTGCTGGTAGGTGCCACGTTACTCATGACATCAGACTCTTACGTCCAACGAGAGTTTTGGGTGTTTGCTAATGAACAGGGATTCACCTCTTTCTCCGGTATACCATACACCTTCGAGATCCTGAAGAAACTGAGATTTTGGTCGATGAAGTGTCCCACCCTAAAAACGCTGACTCAGGCAGGAGGAAAGCTGAACAACGAATTATTACAGTTTTTTATTGAGAATGGGCGTGAGAAAGGTGTTACCTTCTATCTCATGTACGGACAGACTGAGGCCACGGCGCGTATGAGCTATTTGCCACCAGAACAGTCTCTCTCCAAATTAGGCAGCATCGGCAAAGGCATTCCTGGCGGACACTTCTATTTGCAGGACGATGATGGTAGCATCATAGATGTTCCGAACGTCGTAGGCGAGTTGGTTTACGAAGGAGACAACGTGAGTCTTGGATATGCAGAAAATCCAGAAGACCTCTACAAGCAGGATGAGAACCATGGGATTTTACATACTGGCGATTTGGCCTACAGGGATGATGACGGATTCTATTACATCGCAGGGCGGAAAAAGAGATTCCTCAAGCTGTTCGGAAACCGCGTTAGTCTGGACTACATAGAGACACTGTTAAAGGCATACCTTAAGGAGTGCGTTTGTGTGGGCAATGATTCCCAACTCATTGTATATACGACAGACGATGAATTTAATGCTGACATGATTATTGACTTCCTTGTCAATAGAACAAAAATCTTGCGCTCTGTATTCAGCGTTAGGCATATCAACCAGATCCCACGCTCAGATACAGGAAAAATCCTTTATAAAGAATTACCTATAGAATAAAATATGGCACATCAAATCATTCGAAATGTGGCAACCGTTGGTATCACGACGTGCGTGCCATCTGCTATTGAGGAGAACATCAGCCAGCCTTTCTTCAAGGAAGGGGAGGCAGAAAAAGTCATCGCTTCCACGGGTATTGAAAGACGTCGTATCGCTCCCCCTAACGTTACAGCAAGTGATCTTTGTTTCAAGGCTGCAGAAAAACTCCTTGAGGAAATAGGATGGGCACGCGAAGATATCGACGGCCTCATTTTTGTTAGTCAGTCGCAGGATTATCTGATGCCTGCTACCTCATGTATCCTCCAGCATCGGTTGGGCTTGCCCGTGAGTTGTTGTACCTTTGACATCTCTTATGGTTGCTCAGGATGGGTATACGGTATGAGCGTCGCCTCCTCTATGTTGGCTGCAGGAACGATGAAAAAAGTGTTGCTGCTGGTAGGAGACACGCCTTCCAAGTTCAAGTCACGCAAGGACAAGACAGCTTGGCCGCTCTTTGGAGATGCTGGTACGGCAACAGCATTGGAATACCAACAGGGAGCACCTGAGATGTTTTTCTCTCTCTTTGTTGATGGTTCAAAATTTGATTCCATCATTATCCGTGATGGAGGATGTCGTCATCCGTTTTCTACCAGTTCGTTGGAGGAAAAAGAGATAGAAGAAGGAGTCGTCCGACGTCCGCTTGACTCCGTGATGAATGGCATGAATGTTTTTTCTTTCGGCTTAAAACGTGCTCCAGAAGTGGTTAACGATGTCTTAGCTCTTTCGCAGCATCAAGTTGACGATCCCGACTATTACATCTTCCATCAAGCCAATATGTTCATGAATGAGAAAATACGCAAAAAGTTGGGCATCCCCGCAGAGAAAGTTCCATACTCGATGAAAGACTATGGCAATACCAGCTGTGCAACCATTCCTCTCACCATCAATACGACCTTTGGTACGGCAGACATGCTACGTGGGAAAACTGTTGTTGGCACAGCTTTTGGCGTAGGACTGTCATGGGGTAGTGTGTTACTTACATTGGATAACTTAAAACACTTATCACTCATAGAATACAATGAAGAATCCATTTAGCCTTGAAGGCAAGAGAATATTAGTCACCGGCGCTGCATCAGGCATCGGACGGTGTACAGCCATTAAAGCATCCGAAATGGGAGCAACCCTTGTCCTTGTGGATCTTAATGAAGAGCGAATGCAAGAAACGTTGGGAATGTTGGCTTCTGGCGACCATAGCATGTTCGCAGCCGATCTCACACAGACAGAAAACTTGGAAAAACTGGCCGCCAGTATAGAACCCTTGGACGGGTTGGTCAACTGTGCGGGCATCGGATTGACCCTTCCTTTCAAGTTTTGTGGGGAGGACGAACTGAAGCGTATCATGGCTATCAACTTTTTCGCTCCTGTACTGCTCACACAGACGCTCGTCAAGAAGAAAAAGATAAACAAGGGAGCTTCCATCGTTTACATGGCTTCCATTGACGGAACCGTCACAGGTCATATTGGGAATTCCATGTACTCTGCTACAAAGGGAGCCATTCTTGGATCCGTTCGTTCGCAAGCGCTGGAGATGGCCGCTCGTGGCATACGTGTCAACTGTGTGTCACCTGCCCGAGTCAATACTCCTCTTATCCAAAATCGCAACAACATCTCTGCCGAGCAGGTAAAAGCCAATATGGAACTCTACCCCATGAAACGCTATGCTGAACCGGAAGAGATCGCTTACTATATTATCTATCTACTCTCAGACACCAGTACGTATACGACAGGTTCCAACCTCGTCATAGACGGAGGCTTCACGATAGCTTGATATACTTCGCACTAATTGCAAATGATAATAAAACATTAATAATCATCTAAATAGTTTCTTCGTATGAAAAGGACACTACGTCAACACATTAGTAGATTTGTAAGAGGTTTCTATACCTATGGATATTTGAAATACTTGAAAGGTATGGATATCGGTAAAAATGTATCTGTCTCAAAATCCGCCACGATGGAGAGGGCTTATCCAAAATCTGTACATATAGGTGATAACACCCGTATTTCAATAGAGGCAATGGTCTTGGGGCATGACTATTTTCGTGGTAAGGAGCAATCTGATACCTATATTGGACATAACACTTCCATTGGGGGCAGAGCAATCATTCTACCTGGTCTAAAAATTGGGAATCATTGTTTTGTTGGCGCAGGATCTGTTGTAACAAAAGATGTTCCTGATCATTGTCTTGTGGCTGGAAATCCTGCAAAGATAGTTCGTGTAGGCATAGAACTTAATGACCACTATCAAATAATTAATCACGGACATAAGCCAGAGATAGATAAATAATTCAACTTCTCCTGTAATGGAAGTGGAAGAAGTTAAGGGGTTAAATAGTTAAGGAAGCTGTGCTTGTGAAACTTGGGCTCTGCGTCAATTCTATCGGTAAGTAGCCAAGCAATATGATTGAAAGATTGACGAATAGATTGACGTAGGTTCTTGAAGTGTCAGGCGTCGCAAGCGCCGAGCGGGCGTCTAATATAAACATAGGAAAGAGTATGGTTTAGACTTCAATCCCTGTCAATCGGCACGTCAATCTTCTGGAATCAGTCATTTGCAGGGGGCGAACGTATATGCGTGTTGCGAGATAGGGATATACGTGTTGGCTGATAGGGATATAGGCTCGAGGGAACAGGGATATAGGTCTTGGCTTTTGCTCCTATGTCATACGCTCTCGCACGCGCGTGAGAGTTTTGTGAGCTCTCCTACACTGTTTTCTCCTTTCTGCTTGATAACTAACGGATAAGCTTGGAATAAATACCGAATAAATGCCGCTTTTCGGGTCTTTTTATGCTCCTAAATGCCCATATTTCCGTTTAAATGCCCCTCTTTTAACACTTTTTATGCCCTTTTTTGCCACCTTTCTGCCTTTTTCAGGTAAAAACGAGGCTATTTTTGAACAAAAAGAGGGTTCTGCATCAATTTAATAGTGATAAAAGACGTCCGCTCGGCGCTTGATACTTCAAGAAGCTACGTCAATCTAATCGTCAATCTTTAACTCATATTGTCCGGCTGCTTACCACCCTAATTGAAGCTGAACTGATAATTGAGTGAAAATTGCCGGTTTCGTCACTCTTTATGGCGATGCATCAAAGGCTGAAATGGAGAGTGATGGTGTTGAAGGAAAAAGATGATGGTTGTGGAGCCGGTGAATAGGATATGGCACCTTTTCACTCGAAAAAAGAGCAGAATTTCGGTAAAATTCTTGGATATTAAGATTCCAATCACTACCTTTGCAAGGCGAAACTCTGAAAAAACTGTCGGGTATGAGAAAAAAAGGAACGTTGGAAAGCATAAAGCGAACAGCAAAGGCTGTCGTTCCCAAAGGAGCCACCATCTATCTTTTTGGTTCACGTGCACGTGGTGATGAGCGAAGTGATTCAGACTGGGATATTTTGATTATATTACCAAAGGAACGATTGAACCAATCAGACTACGATCAGGTGAGCTATCCTTTTGTGGAATTAGGCTGGATGTTAGGTGAGAGGATTAATCCTATTGTATATACAAATCAGGAATGGGAGGCAAATAGCATTACCCCATTCTACGATAATGTCCGTCGTGATGCGGTTAGTCTCCTTTAGATATGGATATTGAATTGTTAGTAAAACTCCAGAAGGAGAAGGCATACCGTTTCCTTCAAGAGGCTGACGATATGGTAGAACAAGGCAGGTGGAATCTCGCTTCCAATCGCTATTATTATGCTTGTTATCATATCATTCAAGCAGCTTTCATCAAAAATGGTGTGTCAGCAAAGAGTCATGATGGCACTCTGACAGAACTTGGCAGACATTTCATATTGAGAGGACTGATAGACAAGAAATATGGACGTTTCTTTGCGCGAATTATTCAACTTCGTCTTAAAGCCGATTACAATAGTATTGCCGAAGTCTCTGAGTCTGAAGTCTTGGAGATGTCACCACTCTCTCATGATTTCGTGAAATGCATAGCTGCTATGCAGTAACAAGAGATGGGGTGAATAGAATTATAGGGAAATTACTATAAACGATATTAAATGTATAAGCTTTTTTTCAAGCGCTTTCTGGATTTTTGGATTGCGCTCATTGCGTTGATATGCATCAGTCCCATCCTGTTGGTGGTGACTGTGTGGTTGCATTTCGCGAACAAGGGGGCGGGTGCTTTCTTTTTTCAGGAGCGCCCTGGTAAGGATGCCAAGGTCTTCCGTGTTATTAAGTTTAAGACGATGACGGATGAACGGGGGGCGGATGGCGAGTTGTTGCCAGACGCTGAACGTCTGACGAAAGTCGGGCAATTGGTTCGTTCGTTGAGTATCGACGAGTTGCCGCAGCTCATCAATGTGTTGAAGGGTGATATGGCACTCATTGGCCCCCGTCCTTTGCTGGTGAAGTACCTTCCGCTGTATAGTCCAGAACAAATGCGGCGGCACGAAGTGCGTCCAGGTATTAGTGGTTGGGCCCAGTGTCATGGACGCAACGCTATTTCTTGGACGGAAAAGTTCAAGCTGGACGTATGGTATGTCGATCATTGTACCTTATGGACAGATCTTCAGGTCATTTGGATTACAGTTTTGAAGGTTTTGAAACGTGCAGATATTTCTGAAGAAGGACAGGCGACAATGGAGCCTTTCACAGGAAATAATTAGTATGGAAAATGTGTTTGAGGCCAGGCGGCTTATTTTCCAGATAAAAGGTTTTCAGAAAAAAGGCTTTCTGTGAACATGTGTTTATTGGACGATTTTGCAAAAAAGTGAAAAAAGGTGAGACAGTTCGGAGGAAAAGTGTTACCTTTGCAGCCGAAAATGAAAATAATTAACCGTTGGCATGAAAAAAATGCCCGACAGTTATAAAGATATTCCTAAACGATAATGTCTAAACGTATCTATTTATGTCTGGCCCACATGAGTGAAGAGGGCTGGGAACAGAAGTACATCAAAGAAGCCTTCGATACCAATTGGGTGGTGCCCTTGGGACCGAACGTGAATGCCTTTGAAAAGGAATTGGAAATGTATGTTGGTCACAACAAAAGAGTTGTGGCGCTTAGTTCCGGTACGGCGGCGGTGCATCTGTCGTTGATCGCGAGTGGTGTGGGTCCTGGTGACGAGGTGATGGTGCAGAGCTTTACGTTCTGTGCATCAAGCCACCCGATTACTTATGTAGGTGCTACGCCAGTCTTCGTGGATTCGGAGCGCGACACGTGGAATATGGATCCCGAATTGTTGGACAAGGCTATTCAAGATCGCATCAACAAGACAGGTAAGAAGCCCAAGGCCATCATGACCGTTTACCTCTATGGAATGCCCGCTAAGATAGACGAGTTGATGGCTGTGGCTGAAAAGTATGACATTCCCGTGATTGAGGATGCCGCCGAGGGCTTCGGTTCGAAATACAAGGGTGAAATTGTCGGAACAAGAGGAGTCTTTGGCATCCTTTCGTTCAATGGCAACAAGCTTATCACGACCTCTGGAGGCGGAGCCTTGATTTGCCCCAATGAGGAGATGCGTAACCGCATCATGTGGTATGCCACACAGGCACGCGAGGCTTATCCTTACTATCAGCATGAAGCAATCGGATACAACTATCGCATGTCGAACATCTGCGCGGGAATTGGTCGTGGTCAGATGACGGTCGTGGCAGACCATTTGGCTCATCACCGTCACATCCGTGACATGTACCGCGATGCTTTCCGCGATGTGGAGGGTATCACTTTCCATGACGAGCTACCGGAAATGGAAAGCAACTTCTGGCTGAATACCATCACGCTTGATCCCAAGCTGAAGGTAAAGGGCGAGGAGAATGCTTACAAGGAAGCCGTGCAGGGTGCCATCGGTGGTGCGGCAGGCGTCGTTCACGGTGGCGGCAGTATCCATACCGACTGTGAACCTCATGTGAATGTGGAAGCTATGCGCCTTGCGTTGGATGCAGCAGACATAGAGAGTCGTCCGCTTTGGAAACCGATGCACTTGCAACCTGTGTACAAGAACGCGCCTGCTTACGTGAACGGCGTGAGCGAGGAACTCTTCAAGTGTGGCCTGTGCCTGCCCAGTGGTCCGATGGTGACCGACGACGATGTCAAGCGCATCATCGCAACTATTCTTGAAAATATTGTCAGATAAAATCTTCTAAATGCGTATGATTACCTATTTGGCAATCTTTGCATTATTGTTTGTCCTGGAGCTGATCTACATGAGGCTTGCCCTGCGTCTTCATATCGTGGACAGGCCGAATGAGCGAAGCTCCCACTCCCATATTGTGCTGCGTGGAGGCGGAATTGTCTTTCTGCTTGGCGTCTGGTTGTGGGCTGCTTTCTTTGGCTTTCACTATCCGTGGTTCCTGGCGGGTATGGCGCTCATAGCAGTGGTCAGCTTCGTGGATGACGTCCACAGCCTGCCCGATTCATGGCGACTGGTCGTTCAGTTTGCCTCCATGATATTGGCATTCGTCGATTTGGCTCCAATGGGGCTGGATTGGTGGTGGGAAGTGGCGGCTCTTATCGTCTGCGTAGGCATTCTCAATGCCTATAACTTTATGGACGGCATCAACGGCATCACGGGCGGCTATTCCTTGGCGGTACTGCTGCCGTTGTTGTACTTGGACACTTGTGGCCTTGAACGTCTGGGGCTGTCGGCTCCTTTCATAGAGCCCTCGTTCCTGCTTGTTGCCACGTTGTCTGCCCTCGTCCTCTGCTTCTTCAACTTCCGGACGAAGGCCAAATGTTTTGCGGGCGACGTGGGCAGCATTGGCGTGGCGTTCATCATCGTCTTTGCGCTGGCACGCCTGATGGTGGCCACGCAGGATGTCAGCTACATTGCCTTCCTGTTGCTCTATGGTGTGGATTCCGTCCTGACGATTTGCCATCGCATCCTGTTGCATGAGAATTTGGGCGTAGCGCACAGAAAGCACGCCTTCCAACTGATGACCAATGAGCTGAAGATGCCACACCTGGTGGTGTCTTCCATCTATATGAGCCTGCAACTTGTGGTGTCCTTCGGGATGATTTTCCTGTCGGTGAACAATTACGTGTATTGCCTCATCGTCGGATTGATAGTTGCTGCCGCCTATCTGTTGTTCATGAAGAAGTACTATCATCTGCACGAAGAATACCTGGCCTCTTTGCCGGGGAACGAAAAGTGATGACCAAACCCGTAGAACATCTATTATCTCTCTTGCGCTCCTCTTTATGGGGAGCGCCTTTTGATTTACGTGGACAGGTGTGGACGCACGCCCAGTACCTCCCTGTCATGCAGCTTGCCAAGCAGCAGGCGGTGGCAGGACTGGTGGCACAAGCACTCATGGCCTCTGGCGTGAAGCTGGAGCGGCAGGATGCGCTGGAAGTGTACACCTTGACGAGGAATATCCGCCAGCGTAACGAGCAGATGGATGATGCTGTCGTTCAGCTCTGTCAGCTGTTAGAGGGTCAGGGCATCCGCTTCCTCGTCTTCAAGGGCCAGACGCTTTCCGCACTCTATCCCGACGGTGGTCTTCGCCAGAGCGGCGACATCGATTTCATCTGCCACCCCGACGACTGGTCGCGTGCTGCGGCATTCTTTTGCCAGAAGTGGGGCGTGACTCTCGACGATTCGACGACCGAGAAGGACGTGCAGTTCCAATATGAAGGCGTCGTGTATGAGTTGCACAAAAAGCTGACCGTCTTCACCTATCCGTCCCACCAGCGCTATTGGGACGAGGTGGTGATGCCCGAAATTTGGTCGAACCCCTATTCCTTGACCATCAAGGGGCAGGACGTTCCCACGCTGTCGCCCACCTATAATATTCTCTACGTTTTTGTCCACATCTTCCACCACTTGATATCAGACGGCATCGGGTTGCGGCAGTTCTGTGACTGGGCCATCCTGTTGACGAGTTGTGTGGGATGGCCTCACGATAAGAAACTGAACGGCTTTGCTCCGACGCTGCTGCAGAAGCACTTGGAGGGCATCGGACTGACGCGGGCTTACACAGGGTTGGGGGCCATCCTGACCCTGTATTTGCAAGTGCCGTCGTTCGTCTTGAAAGTGACCGATGACGACTGCCGCCGCGCTCCGTCATTGTTTCAGAACATGCTGGAGATGGGCAATTTCGGACACAATAAGAGCTACAGCCAGGAGCGGGGCGTTCTTCATGGTGTGCAGCATTTGCGCAGAATCACCCTTCAGGCTCGCCGCTTCTACCACTATGCGCCGGCGGAGGCGTTGTGGCATGTTCCCTACATGTTCCGCTGGTGGTGCAAGAAGTTGTGGAAGCTAATTTCAAGACGATGAGAGTCTGGTGGGTGGCGTTGCTGTGTTGTTGGGCAGTCTCAGTCAGCGCTCAGGAATATACGGGTACGACGGGTTTGTTGCAGGTTCCGTCGGCAGAAATGGACAGTGCAGGAGCTTTCCGCGTTGGTGGATGGTTCCTGCACCGTCGTTTTCTGCCCGAGACGCTGCACGGCACCCGAGAGCCGTACAATAGTTTCGGCTATACGGCTGGACTGACGGTGTTCCGTTGGCTGGAGATTTCCTATTCAGGTGTGCTGCTGAAGATGCACCCGAACAGAGACCCCTCCCGTCCGCTTCGATACTGCAACGAGGACCGGCACGTCAGCCTGAAGGTTCGTCCCTTGAAGGAGGGCCGTTGGTGGCCGTCGGTGGCGGTGGGCATCGACGATGTGGGCGACTTCTCGCTCTTCCGCGAGGCGGACGCGCAGGAATACAACAACTACTTCGAGTCTTACTATATCGCCGCTTCCAAGCACGTGGAGACAGATTGGGGACTGTTGGGCCTGCATCTGACGTATCGCCATTATCCCTATGCCGCCAACCGCAACCGCGAGGGGCTGGCAGGCGGTATCACGTTGCGCCCCAGATTCTTCCGTCCCTTGCGCTTCATCCTTGAGTGGGACGGGGCATACTCCAGCGTGGGAGCTGACGTCCTGCTGTGGCGTCACCTCTTCGCACAAGTGTGTCTGACCGACGGCTATTGGCCAACGGTCGGATTGTCCTATCATTATCAGATTCCTTTGTAAGGCTGTCGCTCGTTTTTTTCTTTGGCCTCAGCTGTTTGACGGTGTTGGTGTTCGCGTCAGCCCGTTGCTCCCCTGCGCGCTGTCGGCTTGCATCTCCAGGCGTTGCTGCCGTTGCCGTCGTGGATTCGGTCCGGGCGGTTCTTACTTGACCCTTGTCAGTTTGAACTTTTGCTTTTCGTCCAGTTTCCCGCTGAGGAACCTGCCGTCGTTCGAGAGCGTCATGGTGTCTTTCTCTTCACCATCGTCCATGATGATGCGGTTGCCTTGGACGACATAGGTGCTCTTTTGCGATTTGGGCGCTATGGCCAAGGCCGCTTTTATGGCTTTGCGCTTGAGCCAACTGACGCCGGCGGCTTTCAGAGCGTCTTCGCTGATCTTCATGTCCGCTTGCATCACCAGGTTCTTTTCGTCTTTGAATTCCACGATCACGGCTGTCTTCATGCCCGTCTTCATGGCTTGCGCCATCTGGACAGCTTCTTCCAGATGCTTGTCCAGCTCTTTTAGTTCCTTCTCGTTCAGCTTGCGGCCTTTCTTCTTTTCTGCCTTGCTGATGGCTTCCTGGCGTGCATCTTTTATCTTTTTGTCAACTTCCTTCAGCTGCTCGTTCAGTTCGTCGGCGAGGATGTTGTCATGCTTGTAGATGCGTCCGGCCATATTTGTCTGTGCGTTCGCCAAGAGGGCCGCAAAGAACAAGATGCATACGGCCGTTGCGCGGTGAAGGTGCGCGGAGCGAGAGGTAAATGTGTTTGTTTTCATCGTGTTGATGTTGTTATGGGTTTGAATTTGGACGCAAAGTTACGGATTCCTTCGTGAAATGCCATCGATTTATATGGGATAATTCACTCGTTCCTTCGTTTCCCCTCTTTTTTGAGACAGTTTTTTGCTGAAAGACAAAACCAGAAGCCCTGCAAGTTCACGCTTGCAGGGCTTCTGGCGTTTTGCAGGGTGGCATCGCGTGTACACCTTCGGCTCGGAAGGTGTACACTTTCGGCCTGGAACGTGTACACCTTCTGTCAGGAACGTACGGACGTTCAGAGGCGGACGCGCACACCTGCGAGGACGAAGATGCCGGGCTGGGGGATGTTGCCGAGGTCGAAGTAGCGCTTGTTGAAAAGGTTGGTGGCTTCGGCCCACAGTTCGTAGCGGCGTGCCGTCCAGCGGAGTTTCAGGTCGAGGGTGGCGTAGGGGTCGTAGGGGACCAGACGTCCAGTGGATTGCGCGTTCTCGTAGAGGAGGTAGGCGCCCATGCGGTCCTGCCAGCGCAGCGTCCATGCGGCGGAGAGGCGGCTGACGATGGGGTGGGAGAGGGTGGCCACGAGCTTGTGGCGTAAATACTCCATCGCGTAGTTCGACTTATAGATGACGACTTCGTCGTGGCGCTGTTGGTGGATGAAGGCGTAGGCGAGGTCGAGGGCGATTGGCGATGGCTTGTGCGAGGTCAAAGCGCGGGGGCAGACAGGCGAAATCTGGAAATGGGCCTGGGCCTGAAAGCCCATGTTGTCGAGATTGAAGTTGGCGCTGTGGAAGACGTCGTCGGCGCTGTACATGACCCAGTCTATCATGTTGTTCCCGCGATGGTAGAAGGCTTTGAGGGTGAGCGAGAGGGCAGAGCTCGGTTCCGGCATCGAGCTGAGCCGTCGGGCGCAGTGGAGGGTTGTCCCAAGCTGCACGCTGTGACTCTCTTCGGCTTGCATCCCCTGGTTGCCTTCGTGGGTGGGCGATTTGTAATAGAGGTCGGTGAAGGTGGGCAGACGAAAGCCTTTGTTGTAGCTGGCAAAGAGCCGCCAATGGGCGTTGGGCGTGTAGGCGATGTCAATGCCTGGATAGAGTCGGAAGTGGTGGTCGAAGCGCGAGTTTCTGTTGGCCAGCAGGCCAGCGCTCACTGTCCAGTGTGTCAGGGTGAGCGTGTGCTCGGCGTTGAAACTGAGGTTGGTGCGCGAGTCGGCTTTGGTGTAGGTGCCTCCCATGTATCCGTCTCGGGGTTGCAGGGTTGCCCGTCCGAGGCTTGAGCTGTGTATGTTCTCCTCCCTCACTTCGGTGCCGATGGCAGTGCGGCCTGCAGCCCAGGCGAGGCTGGCGCTGACGCGGGCTCCGTGGACGTCGCTCTGGTGGAAGTTCTCGCCTGTGGCGGTGTGGCGGATGAGCTGGAAATTGTCGAGGAGGCGGTTCCAGTAAATCTCCGGACGCACACGCACGCGTCCCTTGGTCTCTGCCCCTGCGCTGAGAATGAACCGACGGTTGTGCTCCCACTGATTCGGGTAGGCGGCGGAATAGAAAGTGTTGGCGCCGTAGGCCTTTTCGCTGTAACCTGCTTGCAGGTCGAGGCGGAAGTCCGTGGCGTCGTACTCGCCGTACAGGAAGACTTGCCCTTTCCGGAAGTCGCTGTTCGCCGTGGCACCGTCGGAACGGAGGTAGGAGGCAGACAGTGAAGACGAAAACACCTCGGAAGACCCTCCCCCCGCCCTCTCCGTCAAGGAACGGGCGGTGTGTGCCAGACTGGTTGAAAGGCGTATGTCTGCCCCGAAGGTGGCGTAGCTGCCTCCTTGCGCTCCGCCTTCAACAGACAAAAGCCTTGAAGGGATTTTGGAATTTGCTCCCTCCCTAAAAGAGAGGGCGGGGGGAGGGTCTTCCGAAGGGCTGCTCGTGCTTTGTCTGTTTCTTGTCACGATATTGATGGCTCCTCCGAAAGCCGAGGCTCCGTAAACGCGCGAGGCTGCGCCTTCGAGGATTTCGATGCGCTCGATGTCTGCAAGGCCGACAGGGAAGTCGGCGGCAAGGTGTCCGGTGTGTGGGGAAGAGATGTTGACGCCGTTCAGGAGGATGATGATCTGGTCGAACGTGCCGCCATTGATGCTGATGTCCGATTGAATACCAAAGCCGCCACGTTGTCGGACGTCCACGCCGACGGCTGTTTTCAGGAGGTCAGTGACGCTTTGCGCCGCCGATGCCTCGATTTGCTGGCGGGAGATGATGCCCACGATGCGTGCCGATTGCAGCGCCGTGAGCGGCGACATGGTTCCCGAGACGGTCACTTCGGAAAGTTCGGTCTCGTCGTCCTCGTCGTCAATGCTGCGGTTGACGGTCGGCTGCATGGCCTCTACCTTGGGGATGATCATGCTGGCCATCATTCCAACAGTGAGGACGCCAATGCGCACTTCCCGGTGCAGGCTCGCGAAGACGGCATAGCCTTTGCGGCAAAACCGACGGAAGGTGACCGGCGCGTTTGCGCGTGAAAAGTGTTTACGTTTCATCGATAAGGAATCAAAAGAGTTAAGAAAAGGTATAAAAGAAAGAGGCGTTTCTTTCTTAGTGGAACATGCTGAAGAGTCCGCCTTGCGGCTTCTTGAAGAAGTGGTCGAGCTGTTTGAACAAGGCCGTTCGCGAGAAGACGACTACAAGGTCGCCGGGCAAGATTTGTGTGTGGCCGTTCACGAGCTGGCCGACACCGTCGCGAACTATGCCGCCGATGGTGATGCCCTTTGGCAGTCCGAGCTTCATCACGGGTGCCTTCGTGACGGGTGAGCCTTCCACGGCCACGAACTCGGCCACGTCGGCGTCGGCGATGGTGAGGCTCTTCACGCTGGTGACGTCGGCGTCGAGCATCATCTGGTAGATGTGGCTGGCGGCGATGGCCTTCTTGTTGATGATGGTGCCGATGTCCAGCTTCTCGGCCATCGTAATATATTCCATGTTCTCCACCAAGGCGACGGTCTTTCGGATGCCCATGCGCTTGGCAGCCAGGCACGCCAGTATGTTGGTCTCGGTCTCTGCGGTGAGGGCGCAGAAGGCTTGCGTCTGGCGGATGCCCTCTTCCTGCAAGAGCTGCGTGTCCCTGCCGTCGCCATTGATGATGAGCACATCGTCGTTGTCCAGGATGTCCGTCAGCTGCTGACAGCGCACAGGATCCTGCTCGATGACCTTGGCTTCCATGTAGTCGGGTAAGAGGTGGCAGGTCTGCACGGCAATACGTCCGCCGCCCATGATGATGAGCTTGCGCACGTCGGGGTAGCCGTCCTTGCCCACCAGCTTCCGAATGGTCGGCACGAACTTCTTGGTGGTCATGAAGTAGGCGATGTCGTTGAGCTTCAGTTCGTCAAAACCGCCGGGGATGATGGTGTCGTCGTCGCGCTTGATGGCCACGATGTGGTAGGGCGAAGCGGGTGGACACAGGTCCTTCAGCTGTTGACCGAAGAGGGCGGTGGCTTCTTCGCGGAGCTTGATGCCGAGAATCGTCAGGGCGCCATTGTGCACATCCCACCACAGGCGGGCCCACGAGCGGCGCACGCCCTCGACAATCTCCTGGGCGGCAAGGACTTCAGGATAGATCAGCGACTCGATGCCCATCGAGGTGAAAAATTCACGGTTGCGCTCCTGCAGGTATTCTGCATTGTCGATGCGGGCGACGGTCTTGCGGGCGCCAAGGCTATGGGCCAGCATACAACACGTCATGTTCTTTGTCTCGGAAGGTGTGACGGCGATGAAGAGGTCGGCCTGCGGAGTTCCAGCCTCCTTGAGGCCGCTGATGCTGGTGGGCGAAACGCAGAGGGTCATCAGGTCCAGACCGTCGGTGGCTCGCGCCAGCTTGTCGCCATCGGGGTCGATGAGCACGATGTCGTGGTTCTCTTTTGAGAGGAGTCCTGCCAAGTGGCTGCCTACGGCGCCGGCGCCGGCGATGATGATTTTCATGTCTTGAGGGTGAGTGTTTGGGGCTTTTACGGCTCACGGGACGCTGGCGTCTCATGAGTGTCAAAGGTATTCAGGTTAGCAGAGTGCTTTCTTGATGCCTTCCACGTCGATGCCACAGAGATGGTGGAGTTCTTTGAGCGAACCGTGTTCCACGAACTGATCTGGCAGGCCGAGGCGGATGACGCGTGGCGTGGCACCGTGGTCGGCCATCCACTCCAGCACCGCACTTCCGAGGCCGCCCGTGCGGACGCCGTCTTCGAGGGTGACGATGCGGCGGAACTTGGCGGCCACTTCTGTCAGCAGCCGCTCGTCAAGGGGCTTGAGGAAACGCATGTCGTAGTGGGCGATGGAGAGTCCGGGATGCTCGGCTTCGGCTTGCCGGATGGCCTCTGCGGCAGCGGTGCCGAGGGGGCCAATGGACAGCAGGGCCACGTCGCTCCCGTCCTTGAGGCGGCGTCCGCGTCCAATCGGAATCTCCTGCATCGGGCAACGCCAGTTCACTTGGGAACCTCGTCCGCGTGGGTAGCGGATGACGAAGGGACCCGTGTCGCGCAACTGGGCCGTGTACATCAGGTGGCGCAGCTCGTGCTCGTCCATGGGGGAGGCAATGGTCAGGTTGGGAATGGGGCGCAGGTAGGCCAGGTCGAAAGCTCCATGATGCGTGGGGCCGTCCTCGCCGACGAGTCCGGCACGATCCAGGCACAGGATGATGTGGAGGCGTGAGATGCAGACGTCGTGGATGAGATTGTCATAGGCGCGCTGCGCAAAGCTTGAATAGATGTTGCAGAAGGGCAACAGGCCGTCCTTGGCCATGCCAGCCGAGAAGGTCACGGCGTGTCCCTCTGCGATGCCAACGTCATAGGCGCGGTGGGGTAACGCCTGCATCATAATGTTCATCGAACAGCCCGTAGGCATGGCAGGCGTGACGCCCACGATGCGTTCGTTTTCGCGTGCCAGCTCAAGCAACGTATGTCCGAAGACATCCTGGAACTTGGGGGCAAGGCCGGTTTCGTCGGTGTGCTGAATCTCCCCTGTCTGTGGGTCGAACTTCCCAGGTGCGTGCCAGATGGCACCGCCGTTCTCGGCTGGTTCGAAGCCTTTTCCCTTGATGGTGTGGATGTGCAGCAGTTTGGGGCCGCGCATGTCCTTGATGGTCCGTAGTGTACGCACCAGCTCGATGACGTCATGACCATCGGTGGGGCCGAAGTAGCGGATATTCATTCCCTCGAAGATGTTCTGCTGGCGGTTGATAAGGCTCTTGACGGAATTGTTAAAGCGCAGGATGACCTGCTTGCGTCCCTCGGTGAGCCATCCCAAAGAGAACATCTTCCGGGCTGTGCGGTCGCGGAGGCGATTGTATGTCGAACTCGTCTGCAAGCGGTGCAGCAAGTGTTTCATGCCGCCAACGCTTCGGTCGATTGACATATTATTGTCGTTCAGGATGATGAGCACGTCGTTGGGCGTGTTGGCGGCGTTGTTGAGTCCTTCGTAAGCCAGTCCGCCGCTCATCGAACCGTCGCCGATGACGGCCACAACATGCCTCCGCGTTTCCTTCTTTGCTTTCGCGGCCAGTGCCATGCCCAGGGCAGCCGAGATGCTGTTGGACGCGTGGCCGGAGGTGAACGCGTCATACTCGCTTTCCTCGGGCGAGGGGAAGGGCTTGATGCCGTGGAAGTGGCGGTTGGTGGAAAAAGCTTCGCGGCGACCCGTGAGGATCTTGTGGCCGTAGGCTTGATGCCCTACGTCCCAGAGGATGCGGTCGTAGGGCGTATTGTAAACATAATGCAAGGCCACGGTCAGCTCCACGACGCCGAGGCTCGAAGCGAAGTGCCCGGGATTGCCAGCCACCTCGTCAATGATGTCCTGTCGCAACTCGCGGCAAACTTCGGGCAGTTGCTCGATGGGCAGTTTGCGCAAGTCCTCCGGCAGATTGATTTGTTTCAGTAGAGGATAGTCTGTGTGCTTGGTTTCGCTCATGACAATAAATTTCGGGGCAAAGATAAGGAAAAATAGAACGCAACGTCTCAAAGAAGGCGGGTTTTTATGCAAAGAAGCCATGAAATGATGATTTTTCGCCTCTCCCGTGTACCTTCGCGTGTAAGAATTGTGTAACTTTGCCCCATGAAACTGCAAACAACCATCGAAATTACACAGCCTAACCGGCTCATCGGCATACGCAGCCGCGTAGCATTCATCGGTTCCTGCTTTGCCGCATACATCGGTACGCGGATGCGTCAAAGCGGACTTCCCGCACTGGTCAATCCCTTCGGTGTCCTCTATAACCCGCTCAGCATCCTGCAAGTGATGATGCAGAACCCCATGCAAGAGCATCTCTACTTCGAGGACAACGACCATCGCTGGCATTGCTGGCTCACTGACAGTTCGAAGAACGCCTCTTCCCTCGAAGCCTGCCAGGCGGGAGTGCTCTCGGCAAGAGGCCGACTCTTCGAATGGAACCCCGACACCCTGGTCCTCACCTTGGGCACCAACCGCTACTACGCCAGACCTAACCCCGCCGACATCAAGGGGTTGAAGGGCGAAGCAACGTTGGTGGTCGGCAACTGTCATAAGCAACCCCAGGCCGAATTTGTGGAGAAAGAGCTCTCCGTGGCCGAGGCTGTGGAGGCGCTGGACAGCGTGTGCCGCCTCTTCCCAAAAGCGCAAATCATTCTCACGGTTTCGCCCTACCGCTATGCCAAGTATGGCTTCCACGAGAGCCGCCTCAGCAAAGCCGTCCTCTTGCTGGCCGTGGACGAGGTCATCCGCAAGCGTCCCGAACAGGTCTGCTATTTCCCCGCCTACGAGATTCAACTCGACGAGCTGCGCGACTATAGATTCTACGCCCCCGACATGTTGCATCCTTCCGAGCAAGCGATTGACTACATCTGGGAACGCTTCGTCGAACGATGGCTCGACTCCGAGACCCACCGCTACCTGATGGATTACGAACCCATCCGACGCGCACTCCAGCATCGGCCCGAAGACCCAGACTCGCCGGCCAGCATCCGTTTCCGTGAGAAAACACAGGAGCAACTGAACCTGCTCCTTGCAAAATACAATATCGAACCCTAATCTTTCCGTAAGCTGAGGCACCGCCTCAGCTTCCTTCATCCATCACCCTTCCATGACTTATTCCATCGAAACCATCACCACCCTCATCGGTGCTCATCGCACGGGCACCGTCAACACCCTCATAGACTGGCTGCTGACCGACAGCCGTTCCCTTGTTTTCCCCGAGACGACCCTCTTCTTCGCCATCCGCACCCAAAAGAACGACGGACACCGCTATATCCCTGAACTCTACCGCCGTGGCGTCCGCGCCTTTGTCGTCAGCCAACTGCCCGAACATCCCCAGCCCGATGCCAACTATCTCCTGGTGCCTTCGCCCATGAAGGCTCTTCAGCGCCTGGCCGAGCGGCATCGCGAAGAGTTCGACATCCCCGTCATTGGCATCACTGGCAGCAACGGAAAGACCATCGTCAAGGAATGGCTCTACCAGTTGCTCTCGCCCGACTTCAACATCACCCGTTCACCGAGGTCTTGGAACTCACAGATTGGCGTTCCTCTCTCGGTTTGGCGACTCACGGGGCAGACACAGGTCGGCATCTTCGAGGCCGGCATCAGCGAGCCGGGAGAGATGGATGCTCTGGAGGCCATCATCCAACCCACCATCGGCGTGCTCACTCACCTCGGTTCCGCACACGACGAGAATTTTGGCAACAGACGCGAAAAGTGTATGGAAAAGCTGAGACTCTTCAGACACGCGCGCGTTCTTATATTTAATGCAGACGACGAACTGACTTGCGAGTGCATCGAAGCCAGTGGCTTCAAGGGGCAACGCATCGGTTGGAAAGCTGGCGAAGGCTTGGAGGAGAACATCCAGTCGTGTGTCGCTGTCTGCCGCTACCTGGGTCTCTCAGACGACATCATACAGGAGCGCATCGCCCGACTGGAACCCGTGGCCATGCGCCTGGAAGTAAAAGAAGGCCGCAACGGCTGCACCCTCATCACCGACACCTGCAACAGCGACCTCGGTTCTCTGGAGATTGCCCTCGATTTCATGCGCCGCCGACCCGACACGCAAGGACGTCGCCGCACGCTCATCCTCTCAGACATCAAGCAGACGGGACTCACGCTGACCGAGCTCTACGCACAGGTGGCCACCCTCGTCAGCCAGTATGGCGTGGACGAGTTCATCGGCATCGGGCAAGAGGTCAGTGCAGGAATGGCCAACGTGGAGACCACGTCCTCTTCTTGTTTTCCCACCGTCGATGCCTTCCTCGCCTCTTCTGCCTTTGCCCAACTCAGCGACCGCGTCATTCTCATTAAGGGCGCCCGCATGGCGCGTTTCGACCGCATCGCCGACGCCCTCATCCAGAAAGTCCACGAGACGGTGCTGGAGGTGAACCTCTCTGCCGTCGTCCAGAACCTCAACTACTACCGCTCCTTCATGCGTCCAGAGACGAAGATGATTTGCATGGTCAAGGCATCGGCCTACGGCGCCGGTGCCGTGGAAATTGCCAAGACGTTGCAGGATCACCGTGTAGATTATCTGGCCGTGGCCGTGGCCGATGAAGGCGTGGAGCTCAGACGTGCTGGCATCACCGCCAACATCATGGTCATGAATCCCGAGATGTCGTCCTTCCGCACGCTTTTCGAGTACCAGCTCGAACCAGAAGTCTATAGCTTCCGACTTTTGGACGCGCTCATCCACGCCGCTGAACGCGAGGGCATCACGGCCTTCCCCATCCACGTGAAGCTCGATACGGGAATGCACCGCCTCGGATTCGATGCCTGCGGACGGCCAAACGACAACGGTGCCTTGCCTGAAGTCGGCGAGCTCATCCGCCGCCTCTCGGCTCAGAAGGCGCTCATCGCACGTTCCGTCTTCTCGCACTTCGTGGGTTCAGACAGCGATGAATTCGACCAGTTCTCGCTTCTCCAATGGCAACGCTTCACAGCCGCTGCCGACCTGTTGCAAGCCGCTTTCCCCCACCACATCCTCAGACACATCTGCAACTCGGCTGGCATCGTGCACTTCCCGGAAAGACATTGCGACATGGTGCGGCTGGGATTGGGACTCTACGGAGTGGATCCCTGTGGCGGAACCGCTCTCTCTGTCATCTCCACCCTCAAGACCACCATCTTGCAGATTCATGACGTGCCCGCCTCCGACACCGTAGGCTACTCGCGCCGCGGTCGCCTCACACGCGACAGTCGCATTGCCGCCCTGCCCATCGGCTATGCCGACGGACTCGACCGCCATCTCGGCAACGGACATGCCTATTGTCTCGTCAATGGCCAGCGGGCTCCCTACATCGGCAACATCTGTATGGATGTCTGCATGATTGACGTCACGGACATCCCCTGCCGCGAAGGCGACACCGCCGTCATCTTCGGCCCCGAGCTGCCACCCACCTTGCTCTCCGACGTCATCGGCACCATCCCCTACGAGATCCTCACCTCCGTCTCGCCCCGTGTCCGCCGCATCTACTACGTTGACTGAGCTTGCTGCGGGAAACTGTCATTCAAAAAGAACGGCGTTCAAATCAACCACTAACGGGCTGGCTCCCTGGCCATGCTGCTGTTTGACATTGTTGGTCATCGGGAATACCAGCAATGATATACGGAATCACCGTTATGGGTAATCGGCTTCGCGTCTTTACGTCACACAAGTAAGGAACGTCGGCGAAGGGTTGAAGGTATTGACCTTCCAGCCTTCGCCGACGTTCCTTCAGCGGTTCACGTATTGACCCGTCTTGGTGACGATGTGTACGTGTTTGGGCCGACTTATTTCAGCACGCCGAGTTCCTTGCCGACCTTGATGAAGGCAGCGATGCACTTGTCGAGGTGTGCGCGTTCGTGTCCGGCGGAAATCTGAACACGGATGCGGGCTTGTCCCTTGGGCACGACGGGGTAGTAGAAGCCGGTGACATAGATGCCTTCTTCCTGCAAGCGGGCGGCGAAGCGCTGGCTGAGGGGAGCATCGTAAAGCATGACGGCGCAGATGGCACTTTGTGTGGGCTTGATGTCGAATCCGCTGGCCATCATCTTGTCGCGGAAGTAGTTGACGTTCTCCACGAGACGGTCGTGTAGGTCATTGCTCTCGTCGAGCATCTTGAAGACCTCGAGGGCGGCACCGACGATGCCGGGAGCGAGGCTGTTTGAGAACAGATAGGGGCGAGAACGCTGGCGCAGCAGGTCGATGATTTCCTTGCGGCCAGTGGTGAATCCTCCCATGGCACCGCCGAAGGCTTTGCCGAGGGTGCCGGTGTAAATATCCACGCGGCCGTAGGTCTGGAAGAATTCGCTGACGCCACGACCTGTTGGGCCGACCACGCCTGCACTGTGACTCTCATCGACCATGACGAGGGCATCGTATTTCTCGGCCAGGTCACAGATCTTGTCCATGGGTGCGACGTTGCCGTCCATGGAGAAGACGCCGTCGGTGACGACGATGCGGAAGCGTTGCTCTTGTGCTGCCTGCAGCTGGCGCTCCAGGTCTTCCATGTCGGCATTGGCGTAGCGGTAGCGTTTGGCTTTACAGAGCCGCACTCCGTCAATGATGCTGGCGTGGTTGAGGGCGTCGGAGATGATAGCATCGTCTTCGGTGAGCAGCGGCTCGAACACACCTCCGTTGGCATCGAAGCAGGCGGCATAGAGGATGGTGTCTTCGGTCTTGAAGAAACGGCTAATGGCTTCCTCCAGTTCCTTGTGGACGTCCTGTGTGCCACAGATGAAGCGAACGCTGGACATGCCATAGCCTCGGCGGTCCATCATTTTCTTTGCGCCTTCGATGAGGCGGGGATGGTTGCTGAGTCCGAGATAGTTGTTGGCGCAGAAGTTAAGAACTTCCTTGCCTGCCACCTGAATGGCGGCGGCCTGCGGACTCTGGATGAGGCGTTCCTCTTTGTAGAGGCCGGCCTCGCGGATTTCCTTCAGCGTCTGCTGGAGGTGTTCTTTCATTTTTCCGTACATGGATCTTGGTTTTGAGGTGAGTGTATAAGGTTTAAAGATTCATTTCGGGTACAAAGGTAATGCTTTTTGCCGCTCGAGCGCACAAAGTAGAGGGGAAAATGAAAGTTTTTGCACCTTTTAAGTAAAAAAGTTGGCGATGAACGTCTCAGGGAATAAACTTTTCCCTATCTTTGCACCCACATAGAGGTGAAAACCTCTTAACTAACCTAATCCAGTCATCAAGTATTAACACATTATTTTCCAAATGAAGAACATCCTGGTTATTGGTTCAACGGGCCAGATCGGCTCGGAACTCACTACCGCTCTGCGTGCGTGCTATGGCGGCGATCATGTCGTTGCAGGTTACATCCCTGGTGCTGAGCCCAAAGGCGAACTGGCCGAAAGCGGTCCCTCGGCAATCGCCGACGTGACGAACGGCGAACAGCTGGCATCCATCGTGCGCGAACATCAGATAGATACTATTTACAATCTGGCTGCATTGCTGAGCGTGGTGGCCGAACAGAAACCACGTCTGGCGTGGAAGATAGGCATTGACGGCCTCTGGAATGTGCTTGAGGTGGCCCGCGAGAACAAATGTGCCGTCTTCACGCCTTCAAGCATCGGCAGTTTCGGACCCAGCACACCGCACGAACTGACGCCGCAGGACACCATTCAGCGTCCAAAAACCATCTATGGCGTCTCTAAGGTGGCGACCGAACTTCTGTCCGATTACTACTACACTAAATACGGCGTGGACACGCGCTCCGTACGTTTCCCGGGTCTCATCAGTTACGTGACACCTCCGGGTGGAGGCACGACGGACTATGCTGTTGACATCTTCTACGCTGCGGTCAGGGGCGAGAAGTTCCACTGCCCCATCGCCAAGGGAACGCGCATGGACATGATGTACATGCCCGACGGACTGCGCGCCGCCATGGATTTGATGGAAGCCAATCCCGACAAGCTCATCCACCGCAACGGTTTTAACGTGACGGCCATGAGCTTCCCGCCCGAGAAAATCTACGCAGAAATCCGCAAGCGTGTTCCTGAATTTGAAATGGACTATCAGGTGGATCCGCTGAAACAGTCGATTGCCGAAAGCTGGCCCGACAGCCTCGACGATACTGCTGCACGTGAAGAGTGGGGCTGGCATCCGAACTTCGGCCTGGCCAGCATGACGCGCGACATGCTGGAGAAACTGAGCCAGAAACTCCTGGGCTGACCAGACGTGGCGGCGGTCGCCGTCAAGGGACGTGCCGCACATCAAAAGACAGGGAGCACATGATGCACTTAGCGTGTGTCATGTGCTCCCTTTTTTGATGCCTTTCAGGAATGCTGTTAGTGGAAGGTGGCGATTTCGGCCAGCTCCTTGCGGGGTGGACGCTGGGCGTCTTCGATGCGGTGGCCGACGGCGATGACGGCGCCGATGGTCTCGTCGTCGGGAATGGCGAGCAGATGCCGGAGCTGGTCGGCATGGCGGATGCCGATGACGAGGGTGTCGATGTCGAGTTCAGCTGCCTTGAGCAAGAGATAGGCGTTTTGGAGTCCGAGGTCATACCATCCCCATCCGTTGCCTGCCTCGTTGTCGGGTTGTCCGTGGGTGTGGCCGACGATGTCGTGCTTGAAGGAAGTTACGATGATGGCGCCCACGCCTTCCGTCTTCTGTGGGTTGCTGCCTCCGAGGCAGGCGCGTGTGGCGGCAAGGGTGTCGGGCCGTGTGACGACGTGATAGCGCGATGTCTGTTGGTTCTTCCACGAAGGCGCTTCTTGTGCAAAGCGGATGAGCGTGAGGAGTTCATCCTGGGTCACAGGCTGCCCGTTGTAGCGGCGGATGCTGCGTCGATGCAGCGCGATGTCATTGAGTGTCATGGCAGGGGGGCTTTGATGTATCGGTTTTTAGTTTTTCAGTTTCAGGGTTCCACCTCTTCCCATTGCATCACGGAGCCGTTGCGGCGTGCAGGGTCGGGTCCGGCAAAGTCCATGCTGTAGGGGCTTCCCGTCGTGGGCGACTTGCCGATGTAGCGGTGGTTGCGTAAGGAGAGGAGCATGAAGTCGTGTTCGAGATAATCTTGCCAGAGGAAGACCTCGGCTTCCTGCGGGTCGGTGGTGAAGCGGACGTCGCCTGGCAGTCCGTCGCCGTAGGTCTTGACGTAGCGGCCATCGACGCATTGCAGTACCACGCGTCCCGAGTTGCGGTCGATGATGCGGAACTGTGTAAGTTTGCTGCGATCGGCGGGATGGCTGTCATGCAGGAGTCCATGGGGCAGTGCGATGGCGGGTCGTCCTGTGGCCTTGTTGATGAGGCGGATGGTCTTGCCGTAGGGGATGTTGTGGCTGCGGTCGGCCATAGGCTCCTCGACGGAGAAGTTGTCGAACTCGGCATAGCCGCCGTTCTTCCCCTTGACGTTGAACGCAAAGAGGGCGTGTCGCGAGCCTTGGAAGCTGATGAGCTGGTAGGAGAGGGGCATCATGCGGCCCAGCGTCTGGAAGGTGGTTCCGTTGGTGCTGTAGGCATATTGTGCTTGGTCGTGGTCGTAGTCGCCAATGCAACGGAGGTAGATTTTCCCGTCGGGTAAACCGACGGGCACGGTGATGGTGTCGTTGGTCAGCTGTTCGAAGCAGCGGAGGGTGAAGGCGTTGCCTTCCTTGACGATGCCGATCCACGAGCAGGGGACGTTGATGTTGCCCAGACCGGCCACGTCGCCGTCTTTCATTCCCTTGACGTAGAGCTCGACGGTGGCGACGGACTGGGGTCCGATGACGCGCTGGGTGAGGGTGTTGCGAGCCCACATCAGCTGCTCGGCGGGCTGTGCTTGCAGGCGCAGGCGACCGCCCTTGAGGCTCCAGAGCTTGTCGTCGGGGTTGTGGTTCCATTGCCATACGCGGCCCAGCTGTTTGGCGTCGAAGGTCTCGGAGCGCAGGTAGGGAGCGTGGGCGCTTTCCCCTTGCGGGGTCGCGTCTGGTTTGTACCACGTCCTCGGTGCACGGCCAAGGTTGCCGGGCAAGCCCACCATAGGCCAGCCGTCCACCCATGTCATGGGCATCAGGCAGACGGTGCGGCCAATGCTGTGGAAGTCCTGCATGAACAGCGCCCACCACGAGCCGTTCTTGGCCTGTACGATGCCGCCCTGATGGGCATTGGAGCAGGCGGTGGCGTCCTTGTCGAGCGGACCGAGGCCGAATTTGGTGCCGTCCTCGCCAATGCGGTATTTGGTGCCTCGGGGCACCTGTGTCAGCGAGGCGGCGTGGTAGCCGTAGGTCTCGTCGGCGGTGATGACGCGTGTCTCGTAGGGTCCCCAGATGCTCTTCGAGCGTGAGCAGAGCGTGCGTCCGTTGGGCATGTAGTCGGTGGAGATGAGGTAGTACATGCCGTTGATTTTGTACATGTGGTGTCCCTCGCCCACGCCGTTGCCTTCGGGGATGATGACGCGTTCGGTGCCTTCGACGGGCCCGCTCATGTCGGGCTTCAGCTCTGTGCACTTGACTGTGCCGTAGCCGTGGATGGCATATATTTTGCCGTCGTCGTCGAAGTGTACGCCCAGGTCGTAGATGTTGCCCTGCATGTTATGGTGTTGCCAAGGGCCTCGGATGTCCTTGGCCGTGTAGCATTGCAGCCCCTTCCCGTTGACATTGGAGAAGACATAGAACGTGCCGTTGTGGTGGCGAATGCAGGGTGCCCAGATGCCTTGGCCGTAGATTTCCTGATGGTTGCGGAGGGCGAAGCGGTCATCTTGGAAGTCGAAGCGGTCGAAGCAGTAGCTGACGTTCTCCCAGTTGACCAGGTCGCGGGAATGGAGTATGACCAAGCCCGGTACGGCGTGCATGGTGGTTCCGGCGAGGTAATAGTCGTCGCCCACACGTAAGACGTCGGGGTCGGAAAACTCATCGTAGAAGAGGGGGTTGGTGAAGGTGCCGTTGCCGTTGTCGGCGGTCCAAGACTGTGCTTGCGTTGCACCCATGAATAAGAAGGTGCAGAGGAGGGTGAAGAGCCGTTGCATGTGGGACGTGGAAAGGTTGAAACGTGAAAGGGTTAAGGTGTTGAAAACACTGAAAGGTTGAACTGGAAAGCCTGTTTCAACATTTCGACCGTTCAACCTTTTCTTCTGCCTGGTGACTCCGGCGGGATTCTAACCCGCGACCTTCGGAACCGGAATCCGACGCTCTATACAGCTAAGCTACGGAGCCTTTAGCGGGCACAAAGGTACGCTTTTCCGTGGACGCGGCCAAGTTTTTCGGCGAAAAAAACTGCGTGAAGGCCAGAAGAGAGGCGAAATAAGGTGCAGACGCGATGTGCGGAAGGTGCAGACGTTCGGGGCGGAAGGTGTTTACGTTCCGACGGGAAGGTGTTTACGTTCTGTAGGGAAGGGCTGTCGGTGGGAACGTGGACGGCTGCGGGTTCTTGTGATTATGACAATAAAAATCGCACTTTTTTTGTCAATGTGAAAGAAAAGGCGTACCTTTGCGCCGCAAAAAGACAATAAACGCGCTAATCTATGAGCAAACTTCTTAAGCCCGAGGGCTATCAACCTGCGCTCGACCTTCAGCAGACCGAGCTTGCCATCAAGAAAATAAAGGACTTCTTCCTCAGTTCACTCAGTAGCGAACTGCGCTTGCGCCGCGTCACGGCACCCTTGTTCGTGCTGAAGGGTCTCGGCTTGAACGATGACCTCAACGGTGTGGAGCGTGCCGTCACCTTCCCAATAAAAGACATGGGCGACGCGCCCGCGGAGATCGTGCATTCTCTGGCCAAGTGGAAGCGCAACACTTTGGCCGAGTACCATGTCCAACCCGGCTTCGGCGTCATCACCGATATGAATGCCGTGCGCGCGGACGAAGAGCTGGACAATATTCACAGCATCTATGTGGACCAATGGGATTGGGAACGGACGATGACGCGTGAGGACCGCACGCTGAAGTACCTGCGTCGGACGGTCAACCGCATTTACGGTTGCATCCTGCGCACCGAATATTACCTCAGCGAGATGTATCCTCAGCTGAAGCCATTCTTGCCGGAGGAGGTGCATTTCATCCACTCGGAGGAGCTGCGCCGTCAATATCCCGACCTGACGCCGAAACAGCGTGAGGATGCCATCTGCAAGGCCTACGGCGCGGTGTTCATTATCGGCATCGGCGGCAAGCTTGGCGACGGACACGAACACGACATGCGCGCTCCCGACTACGATGACTGGTCAACGCCCAACGAGGACGGCTTCTGTGGCCTGAACGGCGACCTGCTCGTGTGGTATCCGCTGTTGAACCGCTCCATCGAGCTTTCATCGATGGGCATCCGCGTGGACAAGGATGCGCTGGAGCGCCAGCTGGCCCTGCAAGGCAAGGAAGAGCGCAAACAGCTCTTCTTCCACCAGCGACTGCTCAAGGGCGAACTGCCGCTGAGCATCGGCGGCGGATTGGGTCAGAGCCGTCTCTGTATGATCCTGCTCCACAAGGCACACATCGGCGAGACTCAGTCAAGCATTTGGCCCGACACGATGCGGGCCGAATGCCGTGCAGCGGGAATCCCGCTGATTTAGGGGACAGCAGATATCAGTATTCCTGCGCACTGCGGCTGTATGGTCAGCAGTGCGCATCCTTTTTTGTCGGTCTTGAGGGTCGATTGCTGAGGGCTTTTCCCGTCCTTGCCGTCGTGAAGATAGGTGAACGTCGCCCCCAATGCGGCATCGCCGAGGGCGCTTTTGAGGTCGATGTTCAGTTGTTTGGCTTTCTCCTCAGCGTTCATGGCTACGATGTACCAGCGGTCGGCGTGGCGGCGGGCAAGGACGATGTACTTGCCGGGAAAGCCTTCGATGAAGCGCGTGTCGTCCCACGTGGTAGGCACCTGACGCATGAATTCGATCTCGAACGCCGGTTGCTCTTCGAGGTCACGGGGCGTGAGGGCGAAGTTCTGCCCGCAGCTCTGGAAGGCAACAGCCGTGGCCAGCTCAAAGACATCCGACGTGCGTCGCGTGCTGCCCCCGTCATTGCCTTTGTTCAGTCGTTTTTGCAGGACCGTGCCACCGTATTCCATCGAGGCGACCGTGTTGCGGACGAAGGGATGGAGGCAGGCGTGCCGGGCCTCCATCTCGCAGAAGCCTTGGCTGAAGACCAGGTTCTCGCTGGCCAGCACGGCTTCGGAGCTGCAATAGTTGGGGTACATGCGTTCCCATCCACGCGGCAGGGTGCAACCGTGGAAGATGACTTGGATGCCGAAGTCGTTGGCATCGGAGAGGATGCCTTCGTAAAGGCGCATGGTCTCCTGCTTGTCGCCGGCGAAGAAGTCAACTTTGATGCCTGCCACGCCATGTCTTTGCAACCAGCGCATCTCGTGTTTGCGGACGATGGGATTGTGCATGGACTGCCGGGCACATTGCGGGGCGTCGTTCCAGCCGCCGTTTGAATTGTACCACACCCACGGATTGACACCCTTCTTCTTGGCATAGGCGAAGAGCTTCTCCATGCGTTCGCGCCCGATGTTCTGGAGCCAGCCGCCGTCGATGAGACATCCTTCCCATCCGAGGGAAGCTGCAAGGTCGATGAACTTCACCTGGTCATCATAGTTGATGCTGGGGTCTTGCCAGATGATCCAAGACCAAGTGTTGCGCGAGCCCTGGTATTCCTTGCTGGGCTCGTAGAGCTGTGGGACGACGTCCCAGGCAATGGTGGTTTCGACGATGGGCTTGAGCGTTCGGCCCATCGTGATAGTGCGATAGGGCGTGCGCCCGAACATGTTGCCTCGGTGGGCTGTCTTGCCTCCCTGTGCCAGGCCAATCTGTGCGCCGGTGGAGCCGAAGCCGTTGTTCTCGCCTTGCATGGGGAAGGCAATCTGGAAGAGTCCGTCTTCGGTGGCATCGGCCAGGTGACAGGCGCAGTACTCGCTCGTGACACCGGTCTCGCTGACAAGCACCCAGCCTTTGTCGCCTTCATGGAACAGGCAAGGGAACGTCCAACCCTGTCCGTAGCGACTGCGGGTGGTGATGGGTTCGTCCCAGATGTACTCCTCCTCGTATGACGGTTTGCTGCGTTTCCATCCAATCATCGGGTCACTTTGCGGACAGATGAAGGCCGTGGTGCCTTTCGGGAAACGGAACCCGGTGGCTTCGCTCTGGACGACAAGGGCAGACGTCTCGCCCGTCTGCACAAAATTGTAGTTGAAGGCGATGTTGTCGTTGGACACACGGAATATGATGCGCATCTGCACACCGCTTTTCGCCGCATCGGGTTGCGAGAAGGTGAGGACGAGCATGTTCTCGGTGTAGTCGATGTGGCTGCGCTTGCCCTGCCGCAGGTTATAGCTGTTGCCGATGGCTTGGTGCGATGGCTCTGCCTTTTCGAGCTTCAGTTTCTGCGAGAAGTCGGCCACGTCGGTGACGATGCCGAGGGGCGACGGTTCGAGCATCTGGATGTCCGTGGTGTCCTTCTTTCCTTTTGGCACGCGGTAACCGGCTGTGTATGTGGCGCGTCCGTTGGCAACGGTGATGTCAGCGTAGGTCAGTCCGTCGGGGCTTTTCACGCGGAAGGTGGCGGGCGCATTCTCTTGCGCGCCGAGGGGCACGGTCATTGCTGCGACGAGGGCAGCGAACAGGAGATGGTGTTTCATATTGTATGTTTGTTGGTTATTTCTTGGTGAACTGCCAGCCCCGGAACAGACGTCCGCTGCCTTCGAGCTCGGCGCCGAAGTAGAAGCCGACGTTCGTGGGCTGGTTGTAGCCTACGTTCTGCATCACGACGCTGTGGCGATAGACGGGGTCGGCCAGGAACGTGTGGAAGCGGTACGGGGTTGGCAGGGGCGAAACGTAAAGACGCAGATGGCGGTTGTCGCTGGTGCGGGCGAGGATTTCCTCACGCCAGTCACCTATCATGTCGGCACAGAGCGCAGGGTTCGACTTCGTGCCGTTGTTGAAGGCGCAACCCTCCAATTTAATAAGGTTCACGTGCGCGCGTGAGTTGGAAAAGTCGAAGGGGGTGCCACCGTCACGCTCTTCCTCCTGGGGGCTTGGAGACGAGCTTCTCTGGTATTTACTGACCGCTTCATGGTCCAGGAACTCACGAAGCAGGTCGCCGTCCCACCAGATGCCGAAGTTAATGGGAATGCGGGCTGTCGAGTCGATGACTTCGCCGCGCGTATTGCAGATGCCGCCGGAGGCCGACGACCACATCTCCAGACCTGGATTCGCGGGGTCGATGTCGGCGGCCATGCATCGGCCCACATCTTTGGCCGAAAGAATCTGGAAGAGCACACGTCCCGTGCGGGCGTCGCGGAAGTCGCTGCCGTCACGTTTGTTCTCGTGGCAGTCCCAGACTTGAAGCTGGTCGTCGTTCGGGAAGAAGGCGGTCAGGTGGAGGGCGTCTCCGTGGCCGAAACCTGTATTGTAGAGCCCCCGACCGTCATGATCTACGGCCATAGACCCGTAGGTGATCTCGTCGCAACCGTCGCCATCCACATCGCCCACGCGCAGATTGTGGTTGCCCTGTCCGGCATAGCTGGCCCATTCAGGGGTGTTGGTGTCGAAGACCCAGCGTGCGGAGAGCTCCTTGCCGTTGAAATCGTAGGCGGCGATGACTGTGCGCGTGTAGTAGCCACGGCAAAAGAGCGCGCTCAGGTGCTGCCCGTCGAGGTAGCCGCAAGCGGCAAGGAAACGGTCGCTGCGGTTGGCATAGTTGTCGCCCCAGGTTTTGAGTTCGCCGCGTTCGGGGATGTAGTCAACGGTGCTGATGGCTTTGCCTGTCTTGCCGTCGAAGCAGGTGACCCATTCGGGACCTTTGTAGATGAAGCCGCCGCGTCTGGCCTTGCGGTCCATGTTGTTAGGCCATCCGGGTCCCCGGAATTGCTCGCCTGGATTGTTGTTGGCTTGGTAGGGTGTGGCGTCGGGTTGACGTCGATGGTCTGCTTGTGGGTCGCCGAGGACTTGTCCTGTGCCGTCGATGGTGCCGTCGCTGGTTCGCACGAGGAGTTCGGCACACCCGTCGCCGTCGAGGTCGGCAACGATGAAGGGGGTGTAGTGTGCACCGCTGCGGATATTCTGTCCGAGGTTGATGCGCCAGAGGCTGGTGCCGTCGAGGCGGAGGGCTTCAAAGATGGTGGGGGAGGTGAGTCCGCTCTGGCTGTTGTCGCGGGAGTTGGAGGGGTCCCACTTCAGGACAATCTCCAGTTGTCCGTCTCCGTCGAGGTCGGCAGCGGTGGCGTCGTTGGCGGAATAGGTGGCGGCGGCGGAGCTGTTGTCTTCGGGCGGGGTGAGGGGGATGTCGATGTAGCCGATGGGAGCATTGGCGGGAAGCGTCCACTTGCCTGTCTGCAACTGCGCTTTCGTCTGGTTCTTGCGAAAGTGGAAGGGATGCGACTTGCTGTCACCGACTGGCCACACGGAGTAGTTGGCAGGGGCGTTCTCGGCATAGGCTTCGACGAAGTAGGTGGGTTCGTTGGCATTGCGGTGGCCGATGATATGTCCGTCGCGCAGGATGTCGAAAGCCACGTCGAGCGGGTCGGTTTCGAGATAGCGCCAGGAGATGAGCACGGAATCGGGCGAGATGCGCAGGGCGACGACGCCACGGTCGAGGCGTTCGCGCTGAAGGCGTGTGAAATCGTAGGCCGTCTGTGCAGAAGCGGTCAGAACAGTTAAGATAAACAGAACGAAAGGAATTGCACGTTTCATCATGAGGTTTGTTGTGATGGGTCGTTTGTGATAGGAGTGGAGGCTTCCGGGGCAGGTTGCGTGCCCGCCGGCGGATTCGCCTGAACGGAAGCTTGTCTTTCTATGATGCGCTGGATGGCTTCGCGGATGAGCTGGAAGGGTTTTGAGTTCTTGAAATCGGTGTTCTTCTTGAGGACGGTGTCGATGGGCATGACGGCGTGTTGGTATGCCGATAGCTCGCACTGCCGCTGTTTTGCGTGGACCGCCAGTCTTTTGATTTCTCGTTCGCGCTCTTTGCGAAGTTGTGCGCAGATGGGTTCGAGCAGGGGCATGACGACGTTCTCGAACAGCGTGTGGCCTTGAATATAGAGGTAGGTGGTCTCCGGGGTGACGCCCAGCGTTTTCATCTCCTCTTTCAGATGTCCATAGGATTTCTTTGCTTCGGGAAAATGATGCTGCATCCACGCCATCTTCTGATTGACGCGCCTGCGCAGCTGGGCCAGGGCTTGTTCAGGCTGCGAGGGGCTGACGTTTCTCAGTTGCACGAACCCGCAGAAGTCCATCATCGTGAAATGTTTGTAGCTTTCGTGCCGATAGCACCAGATATTCCAGAGAAAGAGTGGCCAGATGATTTGGCTGTATTGGCCGAGGAAGGCTTCATAGTCAAGCACGGGGCGGTCGTTGAGTGTTGCTGTGACGACAGCCCTGTGCAGGCTGGGTGCGAAGCACTGGAAGTTCTCGATGGCATAGACAACCGTGTGGACGATGTAGGGTGAATGATTGAGCAGACGGCTTTCTTCTGTGAGGTCTTGCAGGAGGTAGTCGTAGTCGGCATCCACACAGGCAATCATGGCTTGGCCCAGTTGGCTGGCAGAGAGGATGTTCATGAGCGCCTGCCGCTTGCCTTTCATGAGGTTGTTGCGCCCTGGCAGTTTGACCTCGAAGTACAACTCGGGTGTCTCGAATTCATCGAGGATGGCCCTCCAGAAGGCCACGTCGTCGTAGCTCTCGACGTAGGCGACGATGCGCCGGCGTGCGTTGGAGGGCCGGAGACGGTTGGCCGCTTCGATGTAGGCCGAATTGAGGTTCTGTGTCAGGCGCTTGGACATGTGTGAGAGGTTGAAAAGGGTCGGATGACTTAGGGGACAATGATGTCTTCGACATCGGTCACTCGATCCATCCATCCGTTCATGATGACAGCGGGAGAATGGGTGGTGAGGATGATTTGCGCGTTTGGGTTGAGGTCGAGGATCAGCTCCAGCAGTCGCTGCTGCCATTCGATGTGGAGGCTGACTTCGGGTTCGTCCATGAGCAGGACGGTGTGCTGGCGGTTCTCGACGAGTACGGTGAGGAGGATGATGAGCATTTGCTTTTCTCCGCTGGAGAGCAGATAGGGCGTGATGCGCTCTTCCAGGTGGAAGAAGTAGAGTTCATTGGCCTTGCGGTCGATCTTCTTGCCTGTGGGCTCGAAGAGCTGGTCCACGAGATCCTGGAAGTGACTCTTTTCTGCAGCAATGGCCGCCGCTTTCTGCTGTGCCTCGGGGTCGGCCGCCGTGAAAAGTGCTACGATGCGGTTCGACTGGTTCACCTGATAGTCGAGGTAGCGTCGCTGCAACTGGTAGAGCTGCCAGTCGAGCTCTGTGGTCAGGCGTGCTTCCGTGACCTTGCTCATGATGTCGGCACTGAGCAGTGGTCTGTCGATGCCCCGGATGGAGTCAAACCGCACGCAGTCTGCCTCTTCCGGCTCGAAGGTCAGGTGGACGCCCATTCCGGAATAATCTCTGGAGAGTTCTTCCTTGCCCTGCGTGAGTCGCCGCAACACCTTACGGAGGATGGTGCTCTTGCCGACGCCGTTGATGCCGCTGAGGACATTAACTCCCGGCAGCAGGTCCCAGACGATATGCCGTGTCCCCCGCCAGAGCGATTCAATTTCTATTCGTTTGATATATTGCCCGGTCATAGCACAAGGTTTTTTGTTCTTTTCCGTGGCAAAGATAGCTTAAAATGACGTGCACGCAAAAAAAAGAAGCGTTTATTTTTGTGTCTGCCTCGGTTTTGTACTATCTTTGCGGCCAAGAAAACGAGAGTAAGCATGAATAGGAGTATAATTGTAGCCGTTTGTGCACTTTGCGGCGCATTTCTTTTGCCTGCTGTGTTGAGGGCTTCGGGTGGAAGTGCAGCGGAAGCTTCTTCCACGTTCACACTGGTGCTTGATGCGGGTCATGGCGGCAAGGACCCAGGTGCGCTGGGGCGCGGCAAAGGGCGTGAGAAGGACATTAACCTGGCGGTCACGTTGGCCGTGGGAAAGCTGGTCGAGCAGAACCTGAAGGACGTGAAAGTCGTCTATACGCGCAAGACCGACACCTTCGTGGAACTGGACGAGCGCGCCAACATCGCCAACCGTGCCAAGGCAGACCTCTTCGTGAGCATACACACCAATGCGCTCCCGAACAAGAAAGTCTATACCGGCAGCGAGACCTACACGCTGGGAATGCACCGCGCAGCCGATAACCTGGACGTCGCTAAGCGTGAGAACGAGGCCATCATGCTGGAGAAGGACTACCAGAGTCGTTATGAGGGTTTCGACCCCAAGAGTGCCGAGAGCTACATTATCTTCGAGTTCATGCAGGACAAGAATATGGAGCGCAGCATCCGAATGGCCACACTCGTGCAGCAGCAACTGCGCTCGGCAGGCCGTCCCGACAAAGGCGTGCACCAGGCCGGGTTCCTCGTGCTCAGGGCCACGTCCATGCCCTCGTGCCTGATTGAACTGGGCTACATCACCACGGCTTCCGAGGAGACCTACCTCACCAGCAGCCGAGGCGTCAATGAGCTTTCGACGGCCATCTACAAGGCCATTCGCAAATATAAGGAAACCAATAAGTAAGACGATAATGACAATTTCTCGCGAAGTGAAGATCGGATTGACGGGCATCGTGGCCCTCGTGCTCCTTTTCTTCACCATCAAGTTCCTGCAGGGCGTCAGCCTTTTCTCTGTGCAGGATACTTATTACATTAAATTCAAGAACGCCAAAGCCCTGGCGAAGAGCAGCCCTGTCTATGCAGACGGTTACAACGTGGGCATTGTGTCGTCACTCTTTTACGACTACGAACATCCGGGCAGCGGCGTCGTCGTCGAGATTTCCGTGGAACACGGGATGCGCGTGCCCGTGGGCACGGTGGCCGTCTTGGACGAAGCCATGTTGGGCGGCTGCACACTGAACCTGCTCATGGGCCACAACCCCTCCGAGCGTCTTGCTCCGGGCGACACCATCCCCAGCGAAGCCAACAACGGTCTGATGGCCAAGGCCGCCTCCGTCGTGCCCAAGCTGGAGCAGACCTTGGCCAAGGTGGACACGCTCCTGACCACGCTCAACACCTTGGCTGCCGACCCCAACATCCGCGCCATCCTCCAGAACGCCAATGCCCTGACCGCCAACCTCGACCAGAGCTCACGCGACCTCAACCGCCTCTTGGAGAAGGACGTGCCGCAGATGACCCAGACCTTCACCACGGCTGGACAGAATGTCGTGGCGCTCACCGACAGCCTGCGCCGCCTAGACCTCCAGGGCACGCTGTCCAAGGTGGACGGAGCCGTGGCCGGCGTCGAGCAGATGACCAAGCAACTGAACTCTACGGACAACAATGTGGGCCTGCTGCTCAACGACACAGCCCTCTATGGGAACATCAATCGCACTGTCTATGACGCAGGTGCACTCCTGGAGGACATCAAGGCCAATCCTCGACGCTACATCAACGTATCTGTCTTCGGGAGGAAACAAAAGTGACCGCCTGAAAGTTTTTGCGATAAAAAGAAATTTTCTAAATAAAGAGCTTTCAGGGGACAGACCGACGACGCCCGTTGTAAACGGCTAAAATAAGGAACTTTAGCAGCAGAAGAAAAAATGGCGGAGCCATCGACGATGGTTTGGCCATTTCTTTGTCAAACAATGAGTTACTATTTTGCAAGAGATTAGAAAGCATTATTTATCCCCTCTGCTTACACCCTCTTGAAAACGTGTAAATTATAGCCCTGTTTCCCGTGCTTTTGTGGAAGGGGTCATTTTGCCGTTTCAAAATTTTGCTCTACCTTTGCACCGCAATTCGCCCCTTGGCGATTCGCTTACCAAAAAGAATGGAAACCCAGGAAATGCACATCCAAGACAGATGGGGTCTTTGTCTGCAGCTGATACGTAATAACGTCACGCCGCAACAGTTTAGCACTTGGTTTGCCCCCATCAGCTTCTCTCAGTTCGACGAGGCACTCGGCGAGCTGACCTTGTGTGTGCCCAGCCCCTTCATCGTCGAATACGTCGAGGAGCATTTCCTTAAACTTCTGCGCGCGGTGCTCATGCGTGCCTACGGAGAGGGCGTACGTCTGCGCTGGACGGTCACCATCGATGCCACCCACCATCAGACCGAAACCGTCGAGGCCACCGACCGCAGCACCGCCACGGGTCAAGCCGCGAAGACCGAGGACGGGAACAAGAGCCCTCAGCTGCTTCAGGCTTTGGACTCGCAGCTGAATCCCCGCTACACGTTCGATAACTTCGTGGAAGGCGCCCAGAACAAACTCCCGCGCACCGTCGGATTGGCCATCGCCCAGAACCCCCAACAGGTGACTTTCAACCCGCTTTTTGTCTATGGCCCGTCGGGTTGCGGCAAGACCCACCTCGTCAATGCCATCGGCACGCGACTGAAAGAGCTGCACCCCGGCAAGCGCGTCCTCTATGTGTCGGCCCACTTGTTCCAAGTGCAGTACACCGATGCCGTCCGCCAGAACAAGGTCAACGACTTCATCGCCTTCTATCAAAGCATCGACGTCCTGATCATCGACGACGTGCAGGAGTTCGCCACGCTGCAAAAGACCCAGCTGGCATTCTTCCATATCTTCAACCATTTGCATCAGAACCAGCGCCAGCTCATCCTGACCAGCGACCGTCCGCCCGTGGCCTTGCAGGGCATGGAGGAGCGGCTGCTGACGCGCTTCAAGTGGGGCCTGTTGGCTGAGTTGGAACGCCCCGGCGAGGAAATGCGCCGCGACATCCTGCGCAGCAAGATCCGCCACGACGGCCTGCAGATTCCCGAGGAGGTGGTCGCCTACATCGCCCGCACTGTCGATACCAGCGTGCGTGACCTCGAAGGCGTGCTCAACGCCTTGTTGGCCTATTCCGTCGTGTGGGCACGCGACATCGACCTCCAGCTGGCAGAGCAGGTCATCCTGCGCACCGTCGGACAAGCCCGGAAGGAGCGCCCGCAGCTGACGGCAGAGCTTATCCTCGAACGCACGTGCGAGTACTTCCAGATCGATCCGCAGGAAGTCCTGTCGAGTTCGCGCAAGGCTTCTGTCGTGCAGGCTCGCCAAGTGGCGATGTACCTGACGCAAAAGCTGACCACGCTCTCGACCACGCGCATCGGCATGGCCATCGGTCGGCGCAACCACGCAACGGTGGTCCACTCGTGCCAGAGCGTCACACAGCGCATGGCCAGCGACCCGGCCTTCGGCGAGCGCGTCAAAGAGCTGGAGCAGATGATGAGCTGAGAAGGCAGCGAGAAGGGGCTGACGATGCGACGATGCCGCATCTTGCACAAAGAGAGAAGGTGCACACTTTCCACGTGGAAGGTGTGCACCTTTTGCTTGTAGGGTGTGGACGTTCTGCCCCGAAGGTGTGGCCGTTACCTGATGACCCGCTTGCGGTTGCGAGTGACATAGACACCCTTCTGGCGCGGCTGGCTGACACGCTGGCCTGCAATGTTGAACCATTCTTCGCGGAGGGGCAGGAGGATGGTCTGCACGTCGTCGGGAACGCCAAGCTGCACGCGCAGTTGCTGCACCGTCGCGGGCAGCGGCAGCGAGAGGTAGGCACAGCCTGCGGGCAGGACACGGTCGGCGATGGGCTGGAAGAGGTCTGCTTGCAGCGTGAGGTTGACACGTCCGTCATCGGTCATGGGCGCAACAGGCGTGGGCGCAAGGATGCCTACGAGTAGGTTGGCAGGCGCATGGAAATTGACACGAACGGGGAAAGTGTAGGTGCCTGGCACGCCGTGGAAGAGCAGTCCGGTTCCGCCCCGTGCGGCAAAGACCTCTTCACAGATGGCGACATCGCCCTCCACGCGGCTGACGACATAGGCACGGCAGTCGTCGGTGGCGTCGCTGAAGTCCAGGTCATAGGCATGGCAGAAGGTGACCATCGTCTGTCCCTCCGGGATGGTGACGTCGGCGCTTGTCGGCGATTCGTCTGGCGCTTCGAAGCGCAGGAGGTAGCGCTCACCCGTGGCCGCCATGCTGTCGGCGAAGTGGATGCGTGCCTCGCGGAGCGGATCTTTCCCGTCGCGCAGGGTGACGTCGGTTTGCCAGAAATGGTCGGCCTGAAGAGCTGTGCCGTCGCTCTGCCGGATGACTTCGGTGAGACGCAGGTGCCCGGCAGTCGGGTCGGTAAGGCTTCCGTAGTTCCATCCAGCGTTGGCGGGCACGACGTCGAGCTGCCATGAGGTGCCGTCGGTGTGGAAGAGGGAGGTTTCCCTGGCAAGGGCGACCTCGGTCTCGGTTCCGTCTGTGAGGAAGATGGCGTCGGGCAGGTCGTCGTTGTCGGGCAGATCGTTGACGAGGAAGGCGCGGCGGCGCGAACCGTCGGGGCTGACGAGGTCGAAGCCGTGGATAAGCTCATGGATGGTGGCCCTCTCTACGAGCGAGAGGTTCTCGTTGCCCCGGCTGGTGACGTGGTTCACGCTGACGTCGTACTTGGTGAAGTGTCCGAGGTAACTGCTCTGCATCCACCACTGTGCGTATGCTGTGGTGTGTGCCGGAATGTTTCCGAAGTCGGTGGCCACGGTGTTGTCGAGCAGCAGGTTACGCTCTTCCCCGTTGAGGGTGGCGCCTGTAATGCGTAAGTCGTTGACGAGTCCCTTGCGGTTGACGGTGACTTGCGGCTGCCGTGTGGCGAGGGCAAGGTTGGTGGCATCGCCATATCCCCGGTTGCGTATAAGGATGGCGAACTCAGCCGGCAGCGAAGCCTCGACGGTGTCGGCGGTCAATGGGTCGTCTCCGATGACGTCGCGCTGTAGGAAGTAGTCGAGTGCAAGCACTGGTGAGGGTTTCACGCCGATGGTGAAGCTGGCGAGTTCACGTGTGAGCTTGGTGCCTGAGAAGGGATCGTTGTAGGCCAGACTCCCTGCAAACGTGTAGGGCGTTTCTGTGACGGGTGCGGCCTGCTTGGTGGGGATGAAGAGCACAGTGGCTACGCCCTGCTTCTGTGGGGCAAGTGTCCAGGCTGTATTGAGGTCAGCTTGTCCGTCGAAGCCGTCGAGCGACTCAGCTTCTATCTGCACGAGATCGCTCCCTGCAAGGTTACCCTCGGCATTGAGGACGCTGAGGTTGAGGCGGATGTCGGTCATCGGGAGGCTCTTGTGGCCGTTCTTGACGGTGAGCGTGCCGCGCACGGCCTGCCGCGTCATGGTCATGGTCTGCGAGAGTTGTAGGGTGATGCTGGCACAGACAGATCTTTCGGCCTCGGTGAGTCGTTCCAGAACGTCCTTTGTCTTCTCCTTGAACTTGTCGGACGTGGAGGTATAACCCTCCTTGACCGCCTTTTCCTCTATCTCGTGAATGATGTAGGAATAGCGGGCAATCACATCGGGATGCACGCGGTTGTCCCCTTCGACGGGCAGCCCTAATGCATTGCGGTTGGTGTTGTTGACGCGTTCGATGAAGTGCTCGAACTGCGGCCACGTAAGCTGTTCGGGCTTCCAATGTCGCACCTCTTCAGGATCAATCGGTTCGAAATCCGAGGCGGGTGGCAGGGGATAGGGGCATCCGCTGAAGCGCAGGCTGTCGAGGATGTTCTTCCAGTCGTCGAAGGGCACTTTGTGCCAGTCATCGTCGCCGAAGATTTCGGTGAGCTTGTCCTTGGCGGCTTGCAGCTCTTCGGCCACGTCCTTGGCGGTCTCGCGGTGGGTGCCTATGATGTCGTCGGCTTCGCGGCGGTTGTCGTCGTTCTCGGACTCACATGGCTCCACCAGCTTGAGGACGCAGTTCAGGGCATCGAGAAGGGTGTGGGCGTTGTCGCAGGCAGTATGGAGTTCTGTGCTGCTGCCGACGAGGCCGAGGTTGCCTGATACAAATCCGAGCACTTGTCCGGCTCGTGCTATTGCCTCGCAGGCGGTGGCACCGCATTCGGCATAGGCACTGGCACACCTCGCGAAGCCGAGGAAGCCCTCGGTGTCGTCCTGGTGGCAGTCGCCCACATCGTGAGCGCAGTCGATGGCGTGGCTGATGACACCGTTACCGCCCAGCGCCGTCTGCACCATGCATTCATTGATGTCATTGAGGTACTTCTTCACACAGGGGTTGCACAGGGTGGCGTTGATGGCCTCGGTCAGCCATTCGGGGATCTCGAACCACGTGGTCGGGTCGGGACCGGGAGGCGAAGGCGGCAACGGCGGCAACACTGGAGAGGGATTCGGCGGTGTGGGTCGGGGGTCGGGGACAATAAAGGGCGGGCGCTCGATGTGGATGCTGTCGGTGAAATCGCCAATGATGGTAGGCTCCACGTGCGGCAGGTTCAACCCTACGAGAGCTATCCCGCAGTTCTTCACCTGTACGGTTTTCTGGTAGAAGCGCGGTATGTTGTCCTCGCCGCAGATGTACTGCCAGGTGGTGACGGGCGTGAAATAGCACTGTTCCTCGAAATGGGGCAGGCGGCGCGGTTTTTTCATTGGGGCTTCTACGTTGGTCTTGCGGGTGACTTTCACGGGGATGGTCACGCTCTGACCGGCTTCCAGCACATCGTAGGTTGTCGTTCCCAGCGGCTCAATGCGTAGATCGTTGATACCCGTTGGCAGGATGAACTGCGCCTGTTGGGCGGCGATGAGGCCCTTGTTGGACAGCGTGGCCAGGAAAACCAGTGACTGTCCTGGCTGCAACTCGTCGGCGGCAATGCGTGCAGGCACGTCGGTCACGACGACCGGCTCCAGAACATTCTCGGCAAAGGTCATGGTGGTGGTGATGCCATAGACGTCGGGTATCTCGGTGGGCGTGTACTGCATATCTATCGAGATACCGCTGGACACGATGTTCACGGTACGGAAGGTATCCTTCCCTGGATTGACGAGAAGGTTGCCGCTCCAAGACTCGTGGTCGGGATGGGTGACGGCGACGAAGTAGTAGCCTTCGGGGAGCGTGAACGAGCAGCGTCCGTCGGTTCCGGTGGCGGCAGATTGGATGACAGCCTTGGTCGTGGGATGTTGTACGGTCACGTGGGCATTCCCGACGTGAGGATGGGCCTCACTGTGGTAGGTGGCCATGTCGCAGACATCCACGGTCAGGGTGCCCGTGGCCTCGGATACAGGCTCCACGCTCATGGGCAAAGTCAGTCCCGTGCCGTTCTCGCAGCTGATGACGAGCTGTCCCTTGATGGGATTGTTGAGTTGCATTTCATCGGTAGGTGTCATGCGCAGGACGATGGTGGTTGATTCGCCGCTCTTGAGCGAAGGCATGACCGACGGCGTGGCTGTGGAGAGCCAGTGGGTAGCGCCCGTAGTGACAGAGATGCGTCCCGTCTCGCCCTGCCCGGCATTGGCAATGGTGAGGCTATAGTCGCGCGTCTGTCCCTTGATCATGGTGGTATTGATATGGTCGATACCCGCTGTGAGCTTGCCGCGCAGGGTGCGTACATAATAGTAGATGTGGAAGGTCTGCGTCAGTCCCTCAGCGGTCGTCAGCCGGATGTCGGCCTGTTCGTAGTCGGTGCCGGTCGAAGGATGTTTGGCCGTGAGGCGGAAGGGGATGGTCACTTGGCTTCTTGCATTGACGATGGCGGGAATGTCGGCCACGAGAGAGGCATTCTCTGTCTGTCCGTCGATGACCGCTTTCAAACCCGTAACGGGCAGGCGGCTTGGATTGGATAGGGTGAAGCTGCCGTTGAAAGTCTCCTCCTCGTTCAGCTGTATGGTTTGGTAGAAACTGCCGAGCTTGATGCCCTGCACGTCGAAGGATGCCATCTCGGTAGCCAGATTCTCGCCTGGGAAACAGGCACCGACAGAGAAACTGCCCAGCTGGCGGGCGTAGGGGGCAAAACGCGCCGTGAAGCGTCCGTTGGCATCGGCCACGGCGGGCAAGACCTGTCGCAGACCGTCGTTGATGACATAGACCTCCACGACCGTTCCCTGGCCGACGCGCCCCGTGGCTTGTCCGCTGATGAGGACGGTGTCACCAGGCATGTATGTTTGCTTGTCGGTGGCCACGGTGGCGGCGAAGCTGGGTCGAATGGTCACGCTCGTGCGTCCGGAGGCGTTGTTGGCATAGAGCAGTTCGGCGTTGGCGCGGTTCTCGTTGGCCGTAGCCGAGAAGGCGTAGGTGCCCGTCATGGCTGGCAACTGAACGGCGGTGGTGAGGCGGAGGCTTTCACCGACGGCGATGGGCTCTTGGGTGTAAGTCAGTTTGCGTCCGTCGGCTCCGCTAAGATAGATACTTACCTGTGTCTGTGGCGGCAAGGGGCTGGTGCCGATATTAGTAAGCGTGACTGTCACCATCACCGTATCACCTGCCAGGGCCTGTGCAGGCGAAACGGAAATCTGGCTTACAATGACATCGGGCAGCGTGTGGTCGGTCAGTTGCACCCAACAGGTGCCCAAGGTGGCACCCTCTGCCTGGGCCGTGAAAGTGACCAGGCGATCGTCGCCCTCGGTGCTATTGGTTTTCACGCTCACGGGCACACTGACGGAGCTTTCTCCTGCGGGAATGGTGACGACCGGGTTGTAGGTCACTCGCTCGTCAGCATTGCTGCTCAGGCGCACGGTCACATCCTTGGCATCCTTGATATTATGGCTGACGGTGATACGTCCGTTCGTCGAGCCTTCGAGCCATGCCGAGGCATTGGCTGACAACTTCAGAGCCGGGCCGTCGTCGTCCAGCAGAAGCAAGTCGGCTGTGACCGCTCCCCGGCTTTCGCCTTGGGCTGAACAGTTGCAGGAAGAGGCATAGACGGCTGCTGTCACGTGGATGGTGCGCACGCCATCTACATGATTGTTATCTACCGTGCCGATGCAGAACTGCGCTTCGGCAATGCCAGCTTCCATCACCAACATATTCGTGCTCAGGTAGATGCTTCCCTCGGAATCCTCTGTGAGACGCACGGTCACGCGCTTGTCCAGATGATCGCTTCGGCGGATGGTGCCCACAACGGTCGCAGGGCCAGCCGCTTCGCTCACTTGCTCAGGCGAGAGATCGAGGGAGAGGGAAGGCATGTCGTTGTCGGTAAGCACGACGATGGCTGTTCCGCTGATGAATCCCGGTGCAGAGGCTTGGAATGCCACGCCTGTCGCCAGTTCCACCTCATCGTTGTCCGTGGCTGTAACGTTGACCGTGGCCGTCCGTTCTCCCGCAGGGATGATGACACTGGCGGGAAGGGAAAAGCGGGCGGGAAGCTCTGTGGACAGTGACACCAGCAGGGCCGTCTCTACGGCACGCTCGGCACCAACGGTCAGGGTGAAGCTCGTGCCTTCAGTGACTTCGTCCGTGGAAACATGCAGGTTCAGGTGGGGGAGCTCGTCGTCACGCACACAAAGGGTGGCAGTGGCGGGTTCGTAGGAATCTCCCTCGGCGGTCAGCAAGAACAGAGAGTCCTCGTCCAAGCTGTCATTGTCCTTCAGGGTCAAATAGACCCGTGTGCTCGACTGTCCGGCAGGGATCGTGACGGCATCGGGGGCAACCAGGCGGTCATCACCTTTCAGCCTCAGGGTGAAGGTCTCGGCTTCCGCGCGCTGTCCGCTGCGGGTCAGTTGTCCCTGCACCACGCCCGACGCGCTTTCGTCCATGCTCTCCGTCGGGAACGCTATCCAGAGACGGCGTCCGACGTGCAGGCCATATCCTTCTGTCGTCGCCGTGTTGTTTGCTTGCAGGGCACGTCCCTCACCGGCATCGGTATCGGGGATGAGCGTCACACGCACGGCCACCTGGCCGTCAATGCCCAACGCCGCAGGAACGGCCACGCTGACCTGTCGCAGTACAACATCGCCCACAGCCAGTGCAGAAGCATCCGGCAAAGTGGTAATCAAGTGGCTCTCGCTGCCGTCCGTTCCGACGAAAGCAATGCGCTCGCTCCAACTGCCCGTAGCAGGGGCTGTCCCGACGTTCCGCACCGTCCATCGGATGTCGATGGTGTCGCCGGGCATCAGGCGTGAGGGCGTCACTTCGACCGCCTTCACTTCGAAATCTGGCGTGGGCTTCGGGCGCATCGTCCCGTCGTGCGTGCCGGTGACTACGTTGTCACCCCTCGGCGTGGACAGGATGACGCGCGAGAGCTGCAGGGCGTATGTCGAGTCGGCTTCCAGCACCGATGGCAGGGTCACGGGAATCTGCAACAGCTCGCCGTCCGTGCCCCGGATGGGGGTCTGCGAAAGGGAGAACAGCATGAAGGTGTAGTGGCCTTCACCCCGCGCATTGGCCGTCACCGTGTAACCCCGTGTGCGTTCCGTCAGACGTGCGGCATCGGCATCCACCTTCATCGACGCAGGCACCGTCAAGTCGAACTGCACGCCCACGATGTCGGTGCTGGTGTTTCGCAGGCTGACGGGCAATGTAACGGTACTGCCCTCGCTGACCGTCAGTTCCGGAACGGACAGCTCGTTGACCACCTGGGCTTGCGCTCCGGCCATCAGCCAGCCGATGAGGAGCACAGCGTATATTGTTCTTCGAATCATCATAGTTGTAAGTCTTGTTGATAGATGCTATATGAGCGGGTTACTTGATGACCACCTTCTGCCTGTGTCGTACATAGACTCCGGGCTTTGTGCGGGCACCTTGTGCGGGTCTCCCGCTGAGGTCGTAGAGCGTGGTGTCGTTCCCTCGGCTTCCTTCCCCTTTGGGAACTACCACGGATGTGGGCAGCTGCGGGTTGTTCAGTGTGGCTGTTAAGGCGTGCGCGCGTGCATCTGCCAGCAGGGCCGTTTTGACGGAAGCCGTCGTGCCCGTGAGCGTGGCGATGACATGTTCCCCGGCGGGCAAGCTGTCTCCTGAAGGCGCATAGCCAATGATGCGTACGCCCTCCCCGGTCGAGCGCAAGGCGGTGGCGATGCCTGCCTGGCGCGTGGCCTCTGTCACGGTCGCTGCCGAAGCACCATCCACTACGATGTCGAAGGCTGCCACGGGCTGTGCCGTGCGGAGGATGAGTCGTCCGTCACGCACATAGATGACAACCGCCTCTGTGCCCTTCTCTCTGCGGGCGGGAGCTGGGCGTATGCCCTCCGAGTGTGCGGCGCGGTTTCCTTGCGTCGTTTCTAATGGCTGTTCCAGCAACAGGCCCACCAGCCTGACGACGTCCTGAACAGTCATGTCGTCATCCGCATGTTGGTCGGCGGCGGTGAAGTTGAAGACTTCCTCATCGGACCATTTTCCCAGGCCGTAGTTGGCGGCTGCCTGTATGTCGAGGACGTTGAATGTGGCATCCATGTTGGCATCACCGTCGGGGAAGTCCATGCGAACGCGCAGCGTGTGGGCCTGCCTGCCAGTGAAGAGCGAGGCCGTGACGGCGGTGAGCGTGTCGCCTGCCTGTCCACGGAAGACGTTGTGATAGGCGCGCGCGGAAGAGTCCCATCGTGGGGTCAGAAGCGACGCTTCGTCGGTCGTGAAGAGCTGGGCGTACCAACTGTGGACGGTGTCGCCTGTGAGCAGCAGTTGCAGCTCCGGCTCATAGCGCTGCTCTTTGTGGCGGTAGAGGGCGATGGTGGGAACGCGTTCAATCAGTGCGCTGGTGGTGTCCATCAGAAGGCTGAAAGCATAGACACGGTCAATCTGTTGGGCACCGATCTCCAGTGTCGTCAGCGTCGAGGGCAACATGGGCGAGACGTCTGTCAGGCGGTTGCCCGTGGCACGGACAGCGGTGAGGGTGGGTATGGTAGCCAGTACGCCGAGGTTGCCCCCTATGGCGTTGTCCGTGAGGTCCAGCTCCTGGAGGGCAGGCAGGTCGCCGATGACGTCAGGCAGTTCGGCCCTGATGCCTGCGCCGTGCAGGTTCAGCGTGACCGCGTGCCCTCCGTGGCCCACGGTGACACCCTCCAGCGGAGGCGTCTCTACGGGCGAGTCGCCGAAGGTCCAGTGCCGTGGCCAATGGTCGCCGTCCATGCGAGCATAGGTCTCTTGAAGGATGCGCCAGTCACCGATGTCGAGGACACCGTTGTTCCAGTTGTCCGGCGTCAGTTCCACAACGTACGTGGGACCCCATTCGCCTTGGGTGTTCTGGGCGTGCAGACTCAGGGTGTGGCGTCCTTCGGTGAGCGGGACCGTGGAGAGGTTCAGCTCCACGGCCGTTCCCCTCTCGGCGACGACGGCCTTGTTGACGGTGTCGTTGTCGATCCAGTATTCATATTGGGCGATTTCCAACGCTGTCACGTTCCATCGCGGGAGGTAGAAGAGGTGTCGGCTGACGTTGCCCACCTGTCTGTCGCCCAGCGCCCGAAGGTTCAGGAAGTGGATGCCTGTTTCGAGGCGGGTGATGTCGATGCTGGCGAGGGCCGTGCCTGCCGCAGATGCCGTGTAAGTGTGTTCGGTGTCGCTGTCGAACCAATACTCGTAGGCCGTCAGGACGGGGTCGGCTTCCCGTGTGGGCGGGAGATAGAAGAGGTGACGGCTGACGTTGCCCACCTGTCTGTCGCCCAGCGCCCGAAGGTTCAGGAAGTGGATGCCTGTTTCGAGGCGGGTGATGTCGATGCTGACGATGGCCGTGCCTGCCGCAGATGCCGTGCAGGTGTGTTCGGTGTCGCAGTCGAACCAGTACTCATAGGCCGTCAGGACGGGGTCGGCTTCCCGTGCGGGCGGGAGGTAGAAGAGGTGTCGGCTGATGTTGCCCACCTGTCCCTCCGAGTTCGTGGCGCGGAAGTTCAGGAAATGGATGCCTGTGGAAAGGTCCTCCAGTGGCAGGGTGAAGGAGATGTTTTTCTCTGCCGTTGCCACTACCGTGCGCGAGCCGTCGTCCGAGTCAAGCCAGTACTCATAGCTCCTGATGTCCTGAGCCTGGAAGGGCATGATGGACAGCAGCAGGAAGGAGAGCAAGGTGATTCTTAGGCTTTTCATGGCAGTGGTTTATTTGGCGGTGAGGGTCATCTTCACGTTCAGCAGTCGCTTGTCGGGGTCAAGGGTGACGGTGCTCGAAGCCACAGAGGGCACGCCAGGTCGCAGCGTGAAAGCCGTGGTGCTGCCGTAGATGCCCACGACGGTGCCGTCGTTGCCCACGTAGCCACGGGACAGCAGTTCCTCGGTGGACAGTGTGCATTCCTGGGTCTCGCCGTCCAGCAGTTCCCCGTCCAAGGTTTCCACGTAGCAGTGTTCCACGGTGGTGCTTTCTTGGTCGATGTTGAGGTTGCTGGCGTTGACGAGCGTGTTGATGAGGACGCACTGGCTAAAAGCCGGGTTGGCATTGGCGTTTTCGGCCAGGGTGTCCACGATGCAGTTGATGAGTCCGCCCCTGAAATATGGCGAGCCGATGCTGTGGATGTTGCAGTTGACCAGGTTGATGTTGGCGGACGAATTGTTTTCGGCGGAGAGGGTCTCGATCTTGCTGTTGTTCACGATGAGGCTGCTGATCTGCCGTCCCAGCTTTAGTTCTTCCGTGATTTGGCAGCGGTCGATCTGGAAGTTCACGAGGCTGTAGTAGTCCCAGTTGACGGACAGGCTTTTGAACTTGCACGCACGTATCGTGAGGTTCCGGATGTCGCTGTAGTTGGGACTAAAGTTCAGGCTGCCGTCAATGGTCAGGGATTCCAGGAAGGGAGCCTTGAAGTCCATCGAGTTATATCCTGTGTCGTATTTGCTTTGCAGTTGCAGAATGCCGTTTGGGTTGTAGGTGCTTGTATTGCTGGAGGGTTTGATGATGGTCTTCTCTCCAGTTCCCCGGATGGTCACCATCTTTATGATGGGGCCGTAGCAGGTAAAGGTGCCTTCGCAGAGGAACAGTGTGTCGCCGTTCTCCACGTTGTCGCTGTTGATGAGGGCGTAGAGGTTGGTGCCTGTGTGTGTTGTCACCGTGCCTTGATGGTGCACTAAGATGACGTCAGTGGAAAGGGCCATTGCGCCCGTCGTTATGCCTGCGAGACAGGCGAGGATAAGGAAGATTTTTTTCATAGTTGTATAGGGTTTAGGTGTTGTTTGGATGCAGGTGCTGTCACGTCTATACGTTCCGTCGGGAAGGTCTATACGTTCCTGTGGGAAGGTCTATACGTTCCGTCGGTCATGTGTGGTCAGGAGAGGAAGCCTTGGTGCCGGAGGGCGTCGAGGAGGGTGGTGGAGAGGGCTTCGTTGTCCTTGCGCGTGTAGCGGATGTCGGTGAAGATCTGGGCGAGGGTTTCTTTCTTGTTGATGCGCACGAATTCACGATTGGCCTCGAGGGCCTCTTTCTCGGCGTAGAAACGGTCGATGTCGGCAGGCGACGGGTCTTTGTAGGTCTCGTCGTGGACGAAGGCTTCGAGGGGCAGTCGGTCGCTCAACGGGGGCTCTTCGGCAGGCCATCCGACGGTCAGCGTGGCTACGGGGAAGACGAGTCGCGGGAGCTGGAGGGCGTCGATGATGGGCTGTGGCTGGTAGAGGGTCGTGCCGAGGTAGCAGAGCCCCAATCCCTCTTCTTCGGCAAGGTTGCAGAAGGTCTGCGTGAAGAGCAGGGCATCTGTGGCGGCGTTCAGGAAGCTCAGGAAGTTGTCGTAGCCCGGGTCGGCCTTGCGGCAAAGCGCCCACGACGTCGTGCGACGGAAGTCGGCGCAGATGGTCAGCACGACCGGGGCCTGCACGACCATCGGCTGGTTGAAATGGGCTGGCGACAGGGCGGCTTTGCGCTGCGCGTCGCGCGTCACGACGACACTGTAGAGTTGCAGGTTGCCCATTGTCTGGGTGCGGGCGGCTTGACGCAGCAGGCGCTCCAGCAAGGCGGGTTCTATGTCGCGGCCGCTGTACTGGCGGATGGTGCGGCGGGAGAGGATGGTGTTCATTTGTCTGTGAAGAAATTGATGCGTTTGCGCGGGCAAAGATATAAAAATATGTTGAAACTTTTGGCTGCGTGCGGGAATAATTCTAATTTTGCAGCAGAATACTTGCAAATTCAAACCAAAAAGACGATGAAAAGACTCATTGGCATTCTCCTCTGCATGGGGCTTTGCCTCCCCCTTTGGTCGCAGGAAGCGACTGAACAGACGGCACATATCCTCTTTGAAGGCGTCGAGGTCAAGGGCGACATCTATGAGTTTTCCGAGATGTTGCAGAAGCGCGGCTACAAGCTTGAACGTCGCGACAATAACGTCCGCAACTTCGTGTTCAAGGGCAACATCTGCGGCCATCCGACGCAATTCATGGTCAGCTTCACGCGCCACTCCAAGACCGTCTATCGCTTGATGGCACAGATGAAACGGGTGCCACTCGACGTGCTCGTCGATTCGCTCACCGTACGCTATGGCGAACCCTACGACGTCACACAGAAAGGCTATCAATGGCAGTCGGCCACCGGAGCCGTCATGCTGGCCACGCCAGAAGGCTATGACCCCACACTCGTTGTCATGGACGGGGCTGGCGTGGCTGCCTTCAAGGAAGAAGAAAACCGTCAGCACTAACAGCCACGGATGCGGAAAGACTCATACACAATGACTTGCTCATCATGAAAAGACTCCTTCTCTTGCTGCTGGCAGCCTTGCCAGCGGTCGCTCGGCCACAGCACCAGCTTTATCCCCAACACTTCGACCTCTCGGAAGTGACCCTCCTCGAGAGTGCCTACAGCGAGGCCCTGGAAGGCAACGCACGCCTGTTGCTGCAATACGATGCCCAGCGCCTGCTCACTCCTTTCCTGCGACAGGCGGGCCTGCTCACCCGTGCCGGCAGTCAGTATGCCGGGTGGGGCGAAGCCCATCCCACGTTCCCGAACTGGGGACTCTCTGACTGGAGCCTCGAGGGACACGTCGGAGGTCACTATCTCTCGGCCTTGGCGATGACCTATGCCGCCACGCGCGATGAGACGCTGCGCACCCAGCTCCTGGAGCGTCTGAACTACTGCCTTGCCGTGCTCAAGGATTGCCAGAAGGCCTACGAGGCGGACACGCAAGGCTTGCGCGGCTTCATCGGCGGACAACCCATCAACCAGGTGTGGACGGGACTCTACGCAGGCAATCTCACCGAGTTCCGCAAGTATGGCGGCTGGGTGCCTTTCTACTGTCAGCACAAGGTGCTGGCCGGGTTGCGCGATGCCTGGGTCTATGCCGGCAGCGAGACGGCCCGCGACTGCTTCCGTGGGCTGGCTGAATGGGCTGTCAACGTCGTCTCCAACCTTTCCGAAGCCGACATGCAGACCGTCCTGGGATGGGAACACGGCGGCATGAACGAGGTGCTGGCCGACGCCTTCTGCCTCTTTGGTGACGAGCGCTTCCTCAAAGGGGCACGCCGATTCAGCCATCAATACGAGATCAACGGCATGGAAGCCGACAACTATAACCCTCATTTTCTCGACAACCAGCACGCCAACACACAGGTGCCCAAGTTCATAGGCTTCGAACGCGTCTGGAAGCAATATGTCAAGAGCGGAGCCAAAGACGACCTCTCGGCCTATCACCGTGCCGCCCTCCACTTCTGGGAAGACGTGACGGCCCACAGGACGGTGTGCATCGGAGGAAACTCCACATCCGAGCACTTCTTCGACCCCGCCAACGGACAACGATATATCAACGACGTGGACGGCCCGGAAAGCTGCAACACCAACAACATGCTGAAGCTCTCGGAACTGCTCTTTGACGACACCCACGACGCGTGCTACGCCGACTTCTATGAGGCCGCCACGCTCAACCATATTCTCTCAACCCGTGACCCTGCCACGGGCGGATATGTCTATTTCACCACCTTGCGCCCACAGGGCTACCGCATTTACTCGACGGTCAACAAGGGCATGTGGTGTTGCGTCGGCACGGGCATGGAGAACCACGCGAAGTATGCCCATTTCGCCTACACGCACGAAGGCTCCGCCGCCCTCTACGTGAACCTCTTCGTGCCCAGTGAGCTGGACAACGAGGTCTTCGGCATCCGTCAGCAGACCAACTTCCCTTTCATCGAGCCCCAGCAAAGTAACCTTCCTACCCCGCAGACGGCCGTCACCGAGCTGACCATCACGCGCGCGGGTACATATATATTATATGTGCGTCATCCGGCATGGGCGGGCAAGGAGTTCCAGGTCTTCGTGAACAACACCCGCGTGCAGACCGACGTGCGCGAGGGCGTGGCCTCCTACGTCGCCATCGACCGCCAATGGCAGGTGGGCGACCGCATCACCGTGTGGCTGCCAATGACCCTGCGCACCGAGGCTTGTCCCGGCAACAAGGACTACGTCAGCTTCAAGTTCGGTCCCGTCTTGCTGGCTGCCAAGACCACCGCCTCCTCCAAGGAAGAAGCCCGGGAGACGGGGCTCGCCTACGAACAGCTCCAGAACGAATATGCGGGCGAGGGACGCATGGATCACGCACCGGGCAGCCGGGCCACCGTCAGAGACCTCAGCAGCGCCGCGCTTCTCATTGGCGACCCGAAGGACGTGCTGCAACGCGTGAAACCGCTGGATCTCAATCATCTGCGGTTCGCCATCGACGCCCAGAGCGAACAGTCGAAAGGCGCGTGGACGACACTCACGCTTGAACCCTTCTACGCCATCCACCACGCTCGTTATCAATGCTATTGGTATGCCGCCACCAAGGAAGACTATGAACAGAGCGACATGGGACGTGCCGACGCCGAAGCCGCGGCCCTGGCTGCGCGAACACTGGACTTCGTGGCCACAGGCGAGCAACAGAGTGAAGCGGGACACCGATACAAGTACAGCAGCGACTCAGGCACGGGAAGCTTCAACGGCGAGACCTACCGAGATGCACAGGCGAACGGCTACATTCAATACGTGCTCTCCAATCCCGACGGCCTGACCGAGGGACTGGCCATCATGTTGCGACTGACCACGGCAGACAAAGGGCGCATGGGATATGTCACCATCGACGGCAAGCGCATCGCGGACATCACCGTGGCGGCCAGCGTGAAGGGGCAGGACGCCAGGGGATTCTATCACCTCGAACTGCCCATCCCGGAGGAAATGATGCGCAAGGCCGACGGCACGCCCAAGCGAGAGATCACTTTCCGGCTGACGGCTTCGGCCACCACGCCCATCCCCGGACTCTACTATGTGCGCCTGGTCAAGGACTATGACAATCACAGCTACACCTTTCGTGCACGCGACTGGCGCACAGGCGACCCGAACCGCGTCTCGCAGGACAATATCAGCTACGACGACGAGGCAAACACGCTGACCGTCAGTGCCACGGGAAACAACAACGTCGCTTTGTCACTGGACTGGCAGGGACGTGACTATGAGCTGGATGGTGCACAGAAATTCCTCATCGTCAAAGGCAGCGACCTCTCACGCACCACAGGTGCCAGCTATCTCTGGTGGCTGAATGGCGTCAACCACGGGTCGCAGGTGGCGCCCACATCTACAAAGAAGGCTTCCGACGGCGACATCATCATCGCGTGGGACATGACCAAGAGCGGGCTCGACGCCAATAATTCCGGCGATCGCTTCTCAATCTGTCAGGGGCAGACCATTTTCGGCCTCACCAGCACGAAAAGCGCATCCGTCATCCGCCATATCGGCTTCTATGAGAGCGTGGCATCCTTCGAGCGCCTCACCGCCATCCGTGAGGTGGATGAGCGGCGGTCTTCTGCCTTGGCCTACCGCTTGGATGGGATGCCCGCGACGGCGAACGACCGTGGCATCATCGTCAGCAAAGGACGCAAGCTACTCGGCAAAGGCCATTGAGGCCTGACCACAGAACCCATCTGGAACGGAGCACATGATTCACTTTCGCGGTCATGTGCCCCGTTCTGTGTGCCCTCGAGGCTGGGAAGGTCTTTATTTTCAGTGCGGAAGGTGTGCACGTTCACGGTGGAAGGTGTGCACGTTCACGGTGGAAGGTGAACACGTTCGGCGAAAGAGGTGAATGCGTTCAGTGGTTCAAAAGAGAAAATTCTTTGAAAAATAATTGTACATAAGTTGTACGAAACGGAAAAGTTCTGTAACTTTGCAGCGCAAAGAGTGGTCCGAAACGGAACATTCTGCGTCGGGGACGTAAAAAGAAACATTCACTTTTACCATATCATATTGTGGAACAGACTTATACCTACGATGAGGCTTTTGCAGCCTCACTTGCCTATTTTGAAGGCGACGAACTGGCCGCCCGCGTATGGGTGAACAAGTACGCCATGAAAGATTCCTTTGGGAATATTTATGAAAAGAGTCCTGCCGACATGCATTGGCGCATCGCGATGGAGGTGGCGCGCATCGAGCGCAAGTATGCCAACCCGATGTCGTCTCAGGAAGTGTTTGATTTGCTGGACCATTTCCGCTACATCATTCCGGCGGGCTCGCCCATGACGGGCATCGGCAACCACTTCCAGGTGGCTTCCTTGTCGAACTGCTTTGTGGTGGGCTTGGACGGCGACAGCGACAGCTACGGCGCCATCATCCGCATCGACGAGGAACAGGTGCAACTGATGAAGCGTCGCGGCGGCGTGGGACACGACCTCTCGCACTTGCGCCCGGCAGGGTCGCCCGTGAAGAACTCGGCGCTGACGTCAACAGGTCTCGTACCTTTCATGGAGCGCTACAGCAACAGCACACGCGAGGTGGCGCAGGATGGCAGACGCGGGGCGCTGATGCTCTCTGTCAGTATCAAGCATCCGGACGCCGAAGCGTTCATCGACGCGAAGATGACCGAGGGCAAGGTGACTGGCGCCAACGTCAGCGTGAAAATCGACGATGCCTTCATGCAGGCTGCCTCTGAAGGGAAACCTTATGTGCAACAGTTCCCCATCGACAGCCCTGAACCTATTGTCTCGAAAGAGATTGATGCTTCGGCTTTGTGGAAGAAGATCGTGCACAATGCCTGGCAGAGTGCCGAGCCGGGCGTGCTGTTCTGGGATACAATACTGCGTGAGAGCGTGCCCGACTGCTATGCCGACCTGGGCTTCCGCACCGTATCGACGAACCCCTGCGGAGAAATACCTCTCTGTCCTTACGATAGCTGCCGACTGCTGGCCGTCAACCTCTACAGCTATGTCCGCGATCCCTTCACGGCGAAAGCCAGCTTCGACTTCGACTTGTTCCGTGAGCACGTGCGTAAAGCCCAGCGCATCATGGACGACATCATCGACCTGGAGCTGGAAAAGATCGAACTCATCTTGCAGAAAATCGAGTCAGATCCGCAGAGCGAAGAAGTGAAGTTCAGCGAACGCAACCTGTGGAAGAAGATCTTGCGCAAGAGCTCGATGGGCCGACGCACGGGCGTGGGCATCACTGCCGAAGGCGACATGCTGGCGGCTCTGGGACTGCGCTATGGCACACAGGAGGCCACCGACTTCGCCGTCGAAGTGCAGAAGACGGTCTGCCTCTCGGCCTATGCCAGCAGTGTGCAGATGGCACGGGAGCGTGGCGCTTTCGAGATGTACAACAGCCAGCGCGAGGAGAAGAATCCGTTCATCCAGCGCATCAAGGATGCCGACCCGCAGCTCTACGAAGACATGGTGAAGTATGGACGTCGGAACGTGGCCTGCCTCACCATCGCACCCACCGGCACCACTTCCTTGATGACACAGACCACCAGCGGCATAGAACCGGTCTTCCTGCCTGTCTATAAACGCCGTCGCAAGGTGAACCCCAACGACCCGGAAGTGCACGTGGATTTCGTGGACGAAACGGGCGACGCCTTCGAGGAATACATCGTCTATCACCACAAGTTCCTCAAGTGGATGCAGGTGTGTGGACTCGATACCGACCGGCGCTACACGCAGGAGGAAATCGACGAACTCGTTGAACAGTCGCCCTATTACAAAGCCACGGCCAACGACGTCGATTGGCTGATGAAGGTGAGGATGCAGGGTGCCATACAGAAATGGGTGGACCACAGCATCAGCGTGACCGTGAACCTGCCGAACAGCGTCGATGAGCAGCTCGTGAACGACCTCTACATGGAAGCATGGCGCAGCGGCTGCAAAGGGTGTACTATTTACCGCGATGGCTCGCGTAGCGGGGTGATGATCAGCGTCAGCAAGAAGAAGGAGAAGAAGAACACCGACGAGGAGGAACATCCAGACACGCCCGCTCTGGAGGACGGACATGAGCACGCCGTGCCCGAATGTCGCCCGCCCGAAGTCGTGGAGAAACGCCCGGAAGTGCTTGAATGTGACGTCGTTCGCTTCCAGAACAATAAGGAGAAATGGGTGGCCTTCGTGGGCTTGCTCGACGGACGCCCCTACGAGATTTTCACGGGCTTGCAGGACGACGAGGAAGGCATCATGCTGCCCAAGAGCGTCACCAAAGGGCGCATCATCAAGCAGATGAACGCCGACGGCACAAAGCGCTACGACTTCCAGTTTGAGAACAAACGCGGTTACAAGACCACGGTCGAGGGCTTGAGTGAAAAGTTCAACCCCGAGTACTGGAACTATGCCAAGCTGCTCTCAGGCGTGCTTCGCTATCGGATGCCACTCGATCACGTCATTCGCCTTGTCGGTCAGCTCTCTTTCCAAAGCGAGACCATCAACACCTGGAAAGCCGGTGTCGAGCGTGCCCTGAAGAAGTACATCCAGGACGGCACAATCGCCAAAGGCCAGACCTGTCCCAACTGCGGACAAGAGACCCTCGTCTATCAGGAAGGTTGCCTGATCTGCACCAACTGCGGCGCCAGCCGTTGCGGGTAGAGGGTAAAGATAATCATTCCGGAAGGTGTACACGTTCCCGTTGGAAAGTGTACACCTTTCCGGCCTTTCATTCCTATAAAAAAGTATAAAAGATAGCGGTTTCCCGATGCAAGTTCTACTGCGTAACCTTCGGCTCTTTGCCCATCATGGCGTGCTCCCGCAAGAGCAGGCCGTAGGGGCTTATTTTATGTTGAACCTTGCCATCGACACCGACTTCAGTCAGGCTATGAACACCGACGAGCTCACGGGTACTATTTCCTACGCTGAGGTGTTCGAGGTGGTGAAGGCAGAGATGTCGATACCTTCCAAGTTGCTTGAACATGTGGCCTGCCGCATCTGCCGTGCACTCCTTTCTCGTTTTCCCGCAGCAGATGCCGTCCACATAGAAATCCTCAAAGAAAACCCGCCCATAGGTGCCGATTGCACAGGGGCGGGTATTCAGATGAGTATGCGTCGCAACGACCTTATTTTCCCAGAATCACATTAACAAGCGATGTGACGTCAGCGATTGTGACTTGTCCGTCGCCGTTGAGGTCGCCCAAGGAGGATACGGCAATTGTCTTTGTGGCCGTCTCTGAATCCAGATAACCCTCGCGACGTGCAAAGACGCTGACCGTGAAGGTCGCACCGAGGCTGATACCATTGCCCACTTGTTCATCCTGTGGTCCGCCCAAACTGACCCTGGACACGAATTCCACATCTTCTGTTTCACAGTTGAACCACACCTTGCCGCCTTTGAACGTAATGGTTGGTTTGGCACACACATCTTCAATGGTTACTATACTTCCGAATCCGCTCCATGGCTCGGTGTTCCTGTAATCTGCAATGGCAGAGGCAGGAACGTGAAGAGTGGCGTCGCTGAGATTGCACCCTCCAAATATATCTTCCTCGGCGGAAGGAACGTTCGTCGCTTCACACCAGAAGTCTTTCAAACGGTAACAATCCCCAAAAGCGTGACTGTCTATCTGAGTCACTTTATCAGGAAGCGTGATGGATGTTAATTTGTTGCAACCATAGAAAGCGCCATAACCGATAGAGGTCACGCTCTCTGGAATGGTCACAGAGGTTAGGTTACTGCAACTATTGAACGTGGCGTCGCTTATAGCCGTTACGCCTTCAGAAATGACGACAGAAGTTAGTCCACTTAATGCAAAGGCTGATTTTGCGATGGACGTAAGACTTTGGGGTAGATGAACAGTTCTTAAGTTAGTACAACCGTTGAATGCGGCACTGCCGATGCTTGTAACTCCGTCCACGATCTTGGCTTCTTGGATGGAAGTAAGGCCACATACATTCCATGGGATATTCGTTTGATTTCCCATCTTGTAGTAGTCGTTCATGGCTCCCTTTCCCCAGATGAGCAATGAGCCGTCTTTGTATCCCCAAGACAAATCTGTGCCGCAAGTTCCGCTATGTTCACACTCAACGAGATTCAGCCCTGAATATTGAGTCCAGCCATGCGATATGTATGATGACTGAGAACCGGACGGGATGATGACATCGCAGTGTACATCATATATATATGGAGGGTCATCATACTCATTACTATCTAAATACAAATAAGGTGCAGCGGTTCCCTTGCAAATGATCCTTTTCAGGTTTTTGCAACCATTGACATTCCTTCCCCAAAAGGTTGTAACATTCTCATGAAGAACAATCGTCTCAAGCTTTTCGTAGCCTGCAAATGTATAACCGCTTATGCTGCCAGTAATATCTTCTGGGATAATGACATCCACAACAGGCTTTCCATTCATGTAAAGTGTCATTTGTGGATTAAAAAACCAATGCTCATTGTCAATCCCTTGAAGAGCTTTGAACCATTGACTCAGGCTGTTAATATGTATCTCATTCAATTTATCACAGAAACCAAAAGCATCACCAATCTTCGTTAAGGAACTTGGCAAATGAACTGACTCTAAGGATGAACAAGACTCAAAAGCTCCTGGTCCGATGACCTCAAGACCCTCTGGCAAATCAATCGAAGCAAGTTGACGGCAAGAAGCAAAAGTCCCACCTTCGATGGTCTTGAGATTCTCTGGTAAGTTGATAGAAGAAAGCTGGCTGCACCCGGAGAAAGCCCCTCCACAGATGGTTTCAATACTGTTTGGCAGATGGACGTCCGTTAATTGAGAACAGGAGGTAAAAGCCCCACCTCCAATCGTTCGGATCCCCTCAGGCACTGTGTATGAACCTTCGTATGAACGGGGCAAGAAGGCAAAAAGCTTTGAATTATATATCGGCTCGGTGAGCTTTGGACAGCCTACAAAATTGGATTCCATATATTCCACCTTTTCACTTAAGACAACAGAAGTAAGCTTTGGGCAATTATAGAAAGCGCCGTTATAGATACTTTTCACATTGTCACCAATCACTACGGATGTCAGTTCATTGCAAAATGCAAACGCATCTTCGCCGATGGCGATGACATCATAGCTGCGACCATCGTAGATAACGGAGTTAGGAATTGTTATATTTCCAGAATAATTGAAAGATCCGCCATCATCCGTAACTGCGACACCTCCAACGTGGAATTCATAATAAATCCCATTCACTTCGAATGTGTTTGCCTTGGACATAAGTGGAATCAACAAGAGGATTCCCAGGATTATCTTTTTCATCTTTTCCTTTGAATTACTGGTTAATGTGGGCAAAGATAGCGACGTTTGCTGAAAGAGCCAAAGATATATGGATTTTTTTCCAAAAATGATGATTGCAACATAAGTTATCCGTCTCATAAAGATATCGCAAGGGTAGGCCGAAAACCTTTGGAGATTCCCGACTGAAGCTGTGCTTTTGTCGCAAAATACGGAGTTGTACTCCTGATTTTACAGGGAAATACGGAGTTGTACACCTTCACCCACTAAGGTGAGTTAAGCGGCTTTGCTGTTGATTCGATCGACCACCAGGGCGATTGCGCCGTCGCCTGTGACGTTGCAGGCGGTGCCAAAGCTGTCCATGGCGATGTAGAGGGCTATCATCAAGGCGCAGTCCTGTTCGCCGAAGCCGAGCATCGTGGAGAGGACGCCGAGGGAGGCCATGATGGCACCACCTGGCACGCCGGGCGAAGCTACCATCATCACGCCGAGCATGAGGACGAAGCCGATGAACATAGTCGTGGTGAAGGGTAATCCTTGCATGAGCATGAGGGCGACGGCACAGGCGGTGATCTTCATGCATGAACCGCTCATGTGGATGGTGGCGCAGAGGGGGATGGCGAAGCCTGCCACATCTTCCGAGACGCCCATCCGCATGACCTGTCGGCGTGTAACGGGGATGGTGGCAGCGCTGGACGAGGTGCCGAGAGCGGTAAAGTAGGCGGGTAGCATGGTATAAAGCAGCCGCAGGGGATTTCGACGCACGATGATGCCTGCCAACAGATATTGCACCACCAACAGGAGGATGTGCATGGCGAAGATGACACCGATGATGGCGGCAAAGGTCTTGATGATGTGCCAGGCTTGTCCCGTGCGGGTCATCTCTAAGAAAATACCGAAGATGTAGAGCGGCAAGAGGGGAATGACGGCCACGCCAATGGTCTTCTCCACAAGCTGTTTGAAGTCGTCGGCCACGCCTTTAAGACGTGGCAGCCCGATATAGGCCATGCCCAGCCCGGCTATAAAGGCGAGGACGAGGGCGCTCATGACATCGAGCAACGGAGGAATGGCAAGTGTGAAGTAGGGTGCTACCGTCTGGCTGCCTTCTTCCACGGCTGCAAGGGCACCACCGGATGTGATGAGGCTTGGAAAGACATTGGAGGACACGGCGTATGAAAAGAAACCGGAGAGCACCGTACTACCGTAGGCGATGCAGACCGTAATAAGAAGTAATCGTCCCGCAGACTTCCCGATGTCCGCAATGGCAGGCGTCACCAATCCCACAATAATCAGCGGGATGAGGAACTTCAGAAAGACGGCGAAGACAGCGTTGAACGTGGTGAAGACGGCCACTGCCTGTTCAGGCAGCAGCCGTCCGAGTATGATGCCCAGCGCGATGGCCGCGACGATGCGGGCAAGGAGCGGGATGCGCATGTTGAAGACGTTTTATTAGAGGGAATCGCCGAAGTCGGCGCGGAACTTCTTGACAAGCTCTTCCTGCCAGTAGCCGATTTCCTTCATGCGACCGAAGAAGAAGCGGAGCACCTTTGGTTCGCTGATCCATTCCAGACCGCCGATGAGTTCGCGATTGTCCCACACCCACTTCACGCGGTCTGCACAGTACTTGATTTGTGAGAGCGTGAAGACGCGACGGGGAACGGCCAGACGCTGCAGTTCCAGTTCGGCGTAGCGTTCGGTGCCGTCTGGCTCACGCTGCTCACTGACAGTACCACGTTCCATGCCGCGAATACCACCGGCGATATACACGGCAGCGCCGACGGCGGCAGCGGGGTACTGATCGTGTGGCATCTGAGGAACAAATTCTGAGCAGTTGAGGTGAACACCCAGACCGCCGGGAGGCAGGATCACGGGCACGCCGTATGCATCCAGTTCCTTGGCCATATAGGCAATGAACTCAGGACCTTGGCTGATGTACTCCATGTCCAAGGATTCCAGCAGACCTTGTGCGGCAGCTTCGATGGAACGCACTTCCATACCGCCGTAGGTGAGGAAACCCTCATAGAGCGGCACGAATTCCATCATCATGTTTGTCCACTTGGGATCGCTGCTGAGGATGAAACCACCGCGTGAGAAGCCGAGCTTGCGGGCAGAGAAATAGATGATGTCGAAGCGGCTGGCCAGCAGACGATAGATTTCCTTCGTCTCCATGTACTTGCAGCGAGGTTCGCGCGTTTTCATGAAATAGACGTTGTCCTGCAAGAGCGAGGCATCGAGAACGCTGACGACGCCTTTGTCGTGGCAGATGTCTGTGACGGCCAACATGTTCTCCAGGCTAACGGGCTGTCCTCCGATCAGGTTCGTGCCGGACTCGACACGCACGAAGGCCACCTTCTCGGGTGTATATTCGTCGATGGCTTTCTTGAGTGTCTTGAGGTCGAAGTCGCCTTTGAAGGGGTCGTCGGTCTGAGGCTTCAGTCCCTTCTTGTGTACGAGCTCGACGACTTCGCCTCCGACGCGTGTGATGTGTGCCTTGGCGGTGGTGAAGTGGAAGTTCATCAGTGTGACCATTCCTGGCTTGACGAATGTCTCGGACAGAATGTTCTCGCAGGCACGTCCCTGGTGGGCGGGCAGCACGTTATCGACGCCGAATACCTCTTTCACGGCAGCTTTTGCGCGGTTCCAGGTCTCGGAGCCAGCATAGCTGTCGTCGGCCACGTGCATGGCGGCGACCTGCTTGTCGGACATGGCGTTCACGCCTGAGTCGGTGATCATGTCGAGGTAGATGTCCTTGTTCTGGAGCAGGAAGGTGTTGTTGCCGGCTTCCTGAATGGCACGCAGGCGTTCCTCAACGGGCAGAAGGGTGAGCTTTTGTACGACACGCACTTTGTGCATCTCAAGAGGCACTTGGTTCTCTTGGTGGTAGAATTTTACTGTGGACATGATTGTGTGAAAAGGTTTATGATTAAATGTTTGAAGTTTTCGGGCGCAAAGGTAATACTTTCCTCTGAAATGTGTGCAATCAGAGGCGGAAAAATTTAGGAATAGTGGCATTTTGTCCTTTCCATGCCCATGAGCACTTTCTTTGTCAGGTCGTCTGGCTTTCCCGCGTGAAAATGAAAAAGAAGAAACGTTGAAGTCTTCCCTGTTAGGGGCATGGACTTCAACGTTTCAACAAAGATTACCTGACGAGTCCTGTCTGCCTATCCGCGGCAGGAGGCTGTGGTGAGAGCGGTCAAGAGGGCTGTGATGATGGTGATGATGATGTCACCCAGCGTTTTCAGCGTGCGTCGTGTCTTGTCTTTCATCTTGTGTCTGTTTGTTTAGGATGGTGAATGTTCCGTTGCTTAGTCGCCGTTGTCGGGATTCTCTTCCTCGTCGGTCAGTTCCTCAGCCACGTCCTTGCCGGCGATTTCGGCGTTGAGGGCCGCCTCCTGGCTTTTGCGCTTGGTGGTCTTCTCGAAGGTGGCGTCTTTCTTCAGGTTCTGGAGGGCACTGCCGAGGAGGAAGTTGGCCTTCAGTTTGGTGATGTTGTCGGCGTTGAACGAGCCGAGGTCTGTGGCGCCCTGCTGGATGATGCTGGGATAGAAGGTGCCGAGGTCTCCGATTTCCACCTTCGAGCCTTCGCAGAGGCTCTCGCGGATGCATCCGCTCATGTCGGTGATCACGCCGACGATGGTGCCTTTGCTGAACGTGGTGCCGTGCTGGCGCATGTGTTCGGCCAAGGTGTCGAGGTTCACGGTGGGGTTAAACTGCAAGCTGGCGTAAGCCTTGGCAGGGTCTTCGGGCACCATCTTGTTCTTGCGCATGGTGGTGCTGTACTTGATTGTCTGTTTCATCTTCTTGTGTGTGTTTAGGTTTTGGTTGTAATGTGTAAAAGATCTCGTTGTCGTCCGAGTTGTTTGTGTTGTGTTTGACCGGTCTTTCTCTCTTTCGACGGTGCAAAGGTACGGCTTTCTCCGATACTGTGCAAGCTTTTTCATCTGCCAGGGCTCAAATTTCTGTTTTCGCATTTTTAATGCACTGATAATCAACAAGTCCGACGATTTGTGTTTTTTCGGCCACTTTTCTGTAAACCTTCCCCGCATCTCCCTTTTCCATGCTGTTTCAGCCTGCAGGGCTTGTGGTGTCGAGGGGCGTCGAATGTGAAGAATTGTAAAAACTTTCAAACAAAATTTTAGAAACTTTGGTGGGCTCGCGGAAACACGCTACCTTTGAACCCGAAAAGCATTTCACCCACCTTTTTCATTCCTTTCCCGTAAAAAAACTTACCCAACGATCATCAGAAACGAAAAGGAAGAAACCACCAACAACTAACGAGAGTATGAACTTTTTATCACAAACTATTCTAAAAACAATCAGTATTATGACAACGAAAAATTCAAACAACCAGCATCTTCACGCTGTCAGGAAACAGCAGGCGAAGGACATCTACAACCAATCGGGCAATACCATCAACAACTATTCCACCTTCATCGTCGCAACGTCAAACACCGACGTGGCAGAAATCCTCAAGGCCGTCAGCCGTGGACAGACCATCGGCGCCGACGACGAAGATCCCGAGGACATGCCGCCTCCCGCCCCGAGAACCTACACGCTCATCCCGCAGAACCCGCTGCCCGATGACGACCCCGAAGAAGACCACTCCACACTCTCTCCCCTTGACCGCCGTGTGCTGCGCGCCATCAACGTGCTCAAGAAAGAAAAAGTACTCCACTACGGCTACGACTACGCATGGATCATGCGCACCATGAACGACCTCGACGACATGCCCCACCACAACTCCGTCCAGGGCTTTCTCGACTACCTGACTTTTCTGGGCCTGAAGAACCTGCCCACAGAAGGAACCCTCAGCCGCTATCTCCGCTACACCACAGGACCACTGACACAATGGACCTTCGGCGACCAACGTGGCAAGGGAGCCACAGAAGCCGTCAGACGCAACAACGTTGCACGACGCTTCATCTCCGCTTTCCGAAAATCATGACGAAAAACATGCCGCCCGTGACGAACGCCTGATAATGCGTGCGCGGGCCCTTGCAACATCACCACATATCACCTACCTTTGCACCGCTGAGAGGACGACGAACCTCTCAGCGGTGCACCTTTTCTGACCCGTCATACAACAAAAAACGAACTGCAAAAACATTCACAAGCACATGGGAACCAACAAACAACAACCACTCCTCGACACCCTGCACACCCTCGCGCAGGCCACACAAACCCACCAGCAGCTCGCCGCAGACTGCCAACGGCTGCAGGAAACCGAGCGCGCACGCTTTTGCAGGGCACTCATGCACGGCGCCACATGGCACATCAACAGCCAGCCCTTCCGCGTCGGCGCGCTCGAACTCTGGGTCAGCTCAAACATCGAGTTCTCGAAACCCACTCTCACTCTCGACATCACACTCAGACCCGCCAACGACGAGGACGACTTCTCGCGCATCAGACTCGAAACAGCCATACCGCTCACACAAATGGACCCGCTGCACCCGCTGCCCACAGAACTCGACCTGCCATGCACACTCCCCCTCACCAACCCCGTCACCCTCTACCTCCACCGCCGGGCCGGAAACTGGAAAACATACCCCGAAGTCAACCGTTCCGACCTCACGCGGCAAACGCAATGAACAGTCACAACCAAACACCACACAAACACCACAAGCAACATGAAAGAGAACGAAAAACAAGAAACAGAAAACTTCCTCTTCCCTCCACCCTTCACTTTCCAAGAGAAAGAAGAAAAAGAAAGA